>NZ_JMCC02000072.1 GCF_000737335.2 Enhygromyxa salina
TCAGCTTGCGCAGCGGGTTGCGGCCGCTGTGATACATGGCCGTGGCGGTTGCCATCGGCGAAGGCAAGAACGCCTGGACCTGATCGGGGCGGAACCGGTTCCGCTTGAGCCACAGCGCGAGCTCGAGCATGTCTTCGTCGGTGGTGCCCGGGTGCGCGGCGATGAAGTAGGGGATCAGGTACTGCTTCTTGCCAGCTTGCTCGCTGTAGCGCTCGAACAGCTGCTTGAAGCGCTCGTAGGTGCCGACCCCGGGCTTCATCATCTTGGACAGCGGCCCCGGGGCGACGTGCTCGGGGGCGAGCTTGAGGTAGCCGCCCACGTGATGGGTGACCAGCTCGCGCACGTACTCGGGCGACTCGACGGCGAGGTCGTAGCGCAGGCCCGAAGCGACCAGGACCTTCTTGATGCCGGGCAGCGCGCGGGCCTCACGGTAGAGATCGATCAGATCGCTGTGGTCGGTGTTCAGGTTGTCGCAGATGCCCGGGTACACGCACGAGGGCCGCCGGCACGCGGCCTCGATCTTGGGATCTTTGCAGCCAAGCCGCCACATGTTGGCCGTGGGGCCGCCAACGTCGGAGATGATGCCCGTGAACCCGGGGACCGTGTCGCGGATCTGCTCGATCTCGCGGATCACCGACGCCCGCGAGCGGCTCTGAATGATCCGACCCTCGTGCTCGGTGATCGAGCAAAACGAGCAGCCGCCAAAGCAGCCGCGCATGATCATGACCGAGGTCTTGATCATCTCGTAGGCGGGGATCTTGGCGTCTTCGTAGCGCGGGTGCGGGCGCCGGCCGTAGGGCAGCTCGAACACCTCGTCCATCTCGGGGGTCGTCAGGGGGATCGGCGGTGGGTTGATCCACACGTCGCGGTTGCCGTGGCGCTGGATCAGGACCCGACCGTTGTGGGGGTTGGCCTCTTGGTGGAGCACGCGCGAGGCGTGGGCGTAGAGCACCTTGTCGTTGCGGACGGTCTCGAACGCGGGCAGTCGCACGGCCGTGCGCTCGCGCGGCGTGGCCATGGTTCCGGTGCGCGAGTTGACCTTGCGCCGCAGGCTGACCAAGCCCTTCGGTTGATCCACATCGCTCGAGTCGATCTCGACAAACTCAGCCGGCAGCTCGCGGACGACCGTCGCGGTGCCGCGGATATCGCGAAGATCGCTGACGAGCTCACCCTCACCGAGGCGATGGGCGATCTCGATGATCGAGCGCTCGGCGTTGCCGTAGACCAAAAGATCGGCCTTGGCGTCGAGCAGCACGCTGCGCCGGACCTTGTCGGACCAATAGTCGTAGTGGGCGATGCGGCGCAAGCTGGCCTCGATCCCACCGATGATCACGGGGACCTCGGGCGCGGCTTCACGGCAGCGCTGCGTGTAGACGATGACCGCGCGATCGGGGCGCGAGCCAGAGCAGCCGCCGGGCGTGTAGGCGTCGTCCGAGCGGTGCTTGCGATCCGAGGTGTAGTGGTTGACCAGCGAGTCCATGTTGCCGCCGGTCACCCCCCAAAACAGGTTGGGCGCGCCGAGCTGCGTGAACGCTTCGGGGTCTTGCCAGTCGGGCTGCGCGAGCACGCCCACGCGGAAGCCCTGGTGCTCGAGCACCCGGCCGATCACGGCCGCGCCAAAGCTGACGTGATCGACGTACGCGTCACCGGTCACGATGATGACGTCGCAGCTATCCCAGCCGAGCTGGTCCATCTCGGCGCGGGACGTGGGAAGGAACGAGGCGACGCCGAAGCGATGCGCCCAGTACTTTCGCCGACCGAACAACGGCGGCGCGCTCGCACGGGTCACGGACACGGCCGGAGAGTACGCGAGTTCGTTGGGCCCCACAGACGCACCCCCTCAGCTTCTCTGTTTCGTCGCGTCCCCGGCACGCGCCGAGCGCGGGAAAGCCAGGCAACATGCGCCGCCGGTCACGCCGCCCGCGACGGAACGCACGTTGGCGGTGGCGGTGGTGTTGGCCATCGGGGTTTCGTCTATGGTTGCGGCCGCGGTCATGGGTCAAGAGGAGTCTCCATCGCACGGCTCGGAGCCGCTCTCGTCGACCGTGCGCATCCGACTCGACGAACAGATCCAGGTCAGCGCCACGCAGATCGATCGGCAGCTCAGCCACGCGTGGGCCGACCAGCCCGAAGACAGCGGGCAGCCGATCCTGGGCAGCGATGAGATCGTGGATGAGCGCTACCGGATCGACGCGCTGCTCGGTGCCGGGGGGATGGGCACGGTCTACAAGGCCACGTCGCTCGCTTCTGGCGAGTCGGTCGCGCTCAAGACCATGCTGCCGCGGCTGGCGGTGAAGACGGCGGCCCGGGCACGGTTTCAGCGCGAGGCCCAGGCGATCCTGCGCATGGATCACGACAACTTCGTGAAGGTGTTGGACTACGGCGAGATGCCGCCGCACACGCCCTACCTGGTCATGGAATTCCTCGAGGGGGCGGTGCTGCGTGACGTGATGGAGTCCGACGATCCGCTGACCAGCCTGCGGGCCGTGGAGATCGTGCAGGGCGTGCTGAAGGGTCTCGCGCATGCCCACGCGCGGGGCGTGGTCCACCGCGACATCAAGCCGGAGAACGTGTTCATGGTCGCGCAGGCGGATGGCCCCGGGCTGCCCAAGCTGCTCGATCTCGGCCTCGCCAAGTTCGTCTCGACCGACGACAGCAGCACGCCCTACAAGCTGACGATGCGGGGCGCGGTGTTTGGGACGCCCGCATACATGGCGCCCGAGCAGGCGCTTGGGGAAGAGGTGGACGGTCGCGCGGATCTCTACGCGACGACGGTCATGTTGTTCGAGCTGCTCACCGGTAGGCGCCCGTTCTATGCCCGGGATTCGCCCGCCTTGTTGGTCATGCACACCCGCCGCGAGCCGCCCAAGTTGGTCGACTACGCCCCGTTCTTGGTGGCGTATCCGCGCTTGCAAGAGGTCGTCTCGCGCGGCTTGGCGAAGCTCCCCATGATGCGCTTTCCCAGCGCCGACGCGTACCTCGAGGCGCTCGAGGAGGTCGTCTTGGAGATCGCCGGGAGCAACGCCAACATGCGCAGCGCCCCGCGCCACCACACCGCCACCGCCACCGCCATGGCGCGCGCGGACGCTGGCGGGCCGTCCACGCCGCAGCCAAGTCACGCGGACGAGGAGACCCAGACCCTGACGGGGATCCGCGCCAAACCCAGCGCGAGCGTCCCGCCCGGGGACCGCCCGCTGGCGACCTCGTTGCGCTCGCCCGTGATCGTGGTGGTGCTGCTCGCCGTGCTGATCGCCCTGATGGTGGCCGGTCTGCTGCTGGCGACCTGACGCCCAGTCCAGCGCGGGCTGCGGGCAGCGCCGGCGAGATCGTGCCAGCAAGAGGTGGCGCGACTCTTGGCCAACCTAGGCGAAATCGGGCGAATCGACCCGTGCGGCGCTGTTATGCTGCCCCGCGAATGAGCGACGCGCCTCGACCCGCCCTCGAAGAGCTGACGCGGGCCAACCGCGAGTTTTACCGGGCGTTCGCGGCTGGTGACATCGTGGGTATGGACCGGCTCTGGGCGGACCACCAAGAGGTGTTGTGCATGCATCCGGGGTGGACGCTGCTGCGCGGGCGCGAGCGGGTCATGGCCAGCTGGCGGGGCATCCTCCGCCGGCCCACGCCGGTCCGGTTTCGCGACGAGGTGATCGAGCTGCTTGGCGAAGTTGGGGTGGTTGCCTGCGTCGAGGTGCTGCCCGAAGCCGAGCTCGCCGCCACCAATGTGTTCGTGCTCGAGCAGGGCCGCTGGCGGATGCTCCATCACCACGCTGGCCTGATCGCGCGCAGCCTCGAGCGCGAAGAGGACGAGCCCGACGAGCCCGATCAGGGCCGGCTGCTGAACTAGATTGGTGGGCTGCACAGGGGAACGGTCATTTGATCACTGCTGAACATGTATGGTCGACCACTGAAAACTAAAGCAGTTAAAATCTTCGTTGACGCCGTGATGGTGGACACGATACGAAACCACTCGCACCTACACGTAGGTTCGGGTGCTCCACGAGACCGTCATGTTCCGCCAAAACCTCTCCATCTCCTCGATTTCGCTGCTACTCCCGCTGCTTGCGCTGTCCGCGTGTGATGACACCGAGAGTCGCCCAGGCGACATGTCGGGCATCCAAGACGGTGGCGACACCGAGCCCGACGAAGAGAGCCTGCCACAGCAGCCGCCAGAGGAGTTGGCGGAGATGTTCGATGTCGCAGGTGAGGAATTCGATGTCCCCGCCGCGATCCTGCGCTCGGTCTCGCTGGTCGAGACCCAGTGGCAGATGGTCCAGGGCACGTCGGAGTTCGAAGGCCAGCCGGTGGCGACCGGGTTGATGGCCCTGCGCGGGCAGGACTTGGCCGAAGGTGCCGAGCTGGCGGGGGTCTCGATCGTCCAGGCGAGCGGGGATCCGCTCTCCAACATTCGCGCTGGCGCGGCGCTGCTGTCCGCGCTCGCGGATCAGCACGGCCTCGCAGACCGCGGTGACATTGGCTCGTGGGTGCCCGTGCTCGCCGAGTACAGCGGGATCCAGAGCCAAGAGGGCATCGACGCCTATGTCTACGACGAGGTGTTCCCCGAGGCGATCGGCGGGGTCGGCTTCGAGGTTGGCGACGCTCCGCTCGCGCTCGACTCGGGCAACGGCGCGGCCACGACGGCGCTCTCGGCTGGGCCCAACTACGCGGGCTCGGTCTGGCGGCCCTCGCCCAACCACAGCGCGCGGCCGGCCGGGGCGATCGGTGATCCTTCCATGGTCATCATCCACACCTGCGAGGGCTCGTACAGCGGCTGCTGGAGCTGGCTCAAGAACGCCAACTCTGGCGTCAGCGCCCACTACGTGGTCAACAACACCGGCTCCGAGATCACCCAGCTGGTCGATGAGAGCCGCAAGGCCTGGCACATTGGCGCGTCCTACAACTGCGCGCTCAATGGCAACACCGACTGCAACAAGGGTGGCAGCAGCAGCAACAACTTCACGATCGGGATCGAGCACGCCGGCTACGGCAACCAAGCGAATTGGGACGGTGGCCTGATCGACGCCTCGGCCGAGCTGGTCTGCGACATCACCAAGGACCACAGCATCCCGCGCGACCAGTATCACATCGTCGCGCACGGTCGGCTGCAGCCCTACAACCGCACGGACCCGGGGCCCAACTGGCCGTGGTCGGACTACCTCGCGCTGATCAACAACTACTGTGGTGACGGCCCCGCGCCGGATCCCGAGCCCGAGCCCGAGCCGGACCCCGAGCCCGAGCCGGATCCCGATCCGCAGCCGGATCCCGATCCCGATCCACAGCCGGACCCCAACCCGAACCCGGTCGACATCGTCATCGACAGCAACAACAGCCTCAACGGCCCCGACGCCAGCATGTACGTGTCCAACGCGTGGACCTCGGCGACCGGACCGAACGACTGGGAGACCGGCTACTGGTGGCACTCGACCCAGAGCATCTCCGATGCCGCCGAGTTCGCGTTCTACCTCGACGCGCCCGCACAGCTGACCGTTGAAGCGTGGTGGACCTCGGGCAGCAACCGCTCGGCTTCGGCGCCCTTCATGATCTACGACTCGTCGATCAACCTGCTCAACACGGTCTACGCCAATCAGCAGCAAAACGGCGGCAAGTGGAACAGCCTGGGCACCTACCAGTTCAAGGCCGGCTGGAACTTCGTCGACCTCTCGGTCTGGGCGCCGGTGGGTTCGGTGGTCATCGCTGACGCGGTCCGCGTTCATTCCCCGTGACACGCAATCGCCTCGTCATGCTCGCGCTGCTGACCGCTTGGGTCGGCAGCGCTTGCTTTAAACCCAGCGCGGATCAACCCGGCGCCCAAGCGGCCGCCAAGGCTGACGCCGGCAAGCCTGGCTCGCCCGTCGAGCAGCCCGAGACCGAGGAGCTGTGCGGGCGGGTGTTGTTCGTGGCTTCGTCTGCGGACCACCACGGGCCCGACCAGATCTGGCAGGTACCGGCAGCGGGCGGCCCAAGCACCCAGCTGCTGCGCTCCGGGGCTTCGGTGTTTCCGGCCGCGATCTCGCCGGATGCTCGATCGCTGTTGGTGCTTCGCTCCGAGCCGCAGCCCGACGGCAAGACCCACGATCGCTTTGGGTTGCTCGCGCTGACGGGCGAGGCCGACGCGGGCCCGGCCGCGTTGGCGGCCGCGATCGGGCCCAAGGACGCGGGGCTGCGCAATCCGTCGTGGTCGCCCGATGGCAGCTGGATCGTGTTCGAGAGCGACGCGAACAGCTTCCGGGATCTGTACCGGCTTGGGCTCGGCTCGGACACGCTGCTGCGGCTCACCGACAACGCCGAAGGCAACTTCGAGCCGGTCGTGTCGCCCGATGGTCAGCGCATCGCGTTCGTCTCGAGTCGTGACGGCAACGCCGAGATCTACGTGATGACGGCCGACGGCGGCGCACCCACGCGGGTGACCAACAGTCCGGGCGACGACTCGGCGCCGGTCTGGTCACCAGACGGACAGTCGCTGGCGTTTTGCAGCGCCCGCGCGCGCGAGCGGGGCGTTGACGCGTTCGTGACCAACCTCGAGGGCACCAACGTCCAGCCGGCGCTGCGCGAGGGCGCGCTCGAGCAGTCGGTGATCGTTAGCGGCCTCGCCTACTCTCCAGATGGGTCGCTGCTGGCCTACACGGAGCTGGTGCCCAAGGGCGGCGTCGCCTCGATCGTGATCGTGCGCGCTGCGACGGGGGAGTTGGTCGCGCGCACGGGCACCGCGGGCACCAAGACCGTTGACGAGCAGCCGAGCTGGTCGCCAGACGGCAAGCACTTGGTGTTCGCGCGCAGTCAGGATCAGCGCTCCGACATCGCGCGGGTGCGGGCCGACGGCAGCGGACTCGAGCTGCTGACCGATGGGGCGGGCTTGTATTGGTTGCCACGCTGGGTCGCGGATCCCGGCTGCGATCGGGTCGCGCCGCTGGTGGTGCCGGTCGCCGGTCAGGGCTGAGCGCCCAGCTACATCACCGGCAGCCCACCTTGGAAGTCGACGCTGCCGCGGCCTTGGGCGCGCAGCTGATCCAGGCTGGCAAAGATCGCCCGGGTCTGCGCCAGCTGGATCCGCGCGGGTGCGCGGGTGTCGAGCATGCCGATGCCAGCGCTGCGGATCGCCAGCTCGAGCGCGAGCGGGTGCCGGCGTCGCATCGGCGCGGTGTGGAGCGCATGCTCGATCGTGCTTGGCTCGAGCGGCCGCCCAGCGTAGTAGCGCAGGGCAGGGGACAGCTCGTTGCGCTGCTCGAGCCACCACGCGCGCGCGCGCTCGGGGTTGGGCAGCCGCAGGCGCAGCTCGTCGGGCGGGACCAGGTTCGCCGTCAGATCGTCGCGCCCGAGCACCGGCAGCGCTTCGTCTTCGTCGTCGCCGTAGATCCCGTGCGCGCCTTCGTCGAGCCAGAAATCATCGACGCGCGTCGGCAGCCCGGCGACGAAGGTCATCAGCTCGCCGGCGAGCCGGGCGAGCAGCGGGTGATCGAGCAGCTGCACGGCCAGGTCGACGGCGTCGGGCCGACCGGTGACGCCGGCCGCCCACAGCAGATCCGCGTCGGGCCGGGCCCGCAGCAGGTCCAAGATCCGCGCGTGCGAGGCCGCGTCGCCCTGCATGGCGACCCAGCCGAGCGCGGTCCGGCGCAGGGAGCCCGCGCCCGTTGGGCTGCGCGGATCGAACGCGGCCTCGCAGGCCAGCTGCCACGAGCCGGGCAGCCCGCGGATCAGCGCGCTCTCGATCGCGGCCTCGCGCAGCTTGGGATCGGGGTCATGCATGAGCTTGAGCAGCCGCTTGAGCACGCTCGACGAGCTCGAGTAGCGCGCGAGCCAGGCCGCGGCCTGGCGCACCCGGGGCAGCTCGTGCTTGAACCACACCCGCAAGCGCTTGCCGACGTCGACCCCGAGCCCGGTCAGCGCTTCGAGGCGGCCGGCCAGCGCGAGGCCATCGTGGTCGGGCAGCGAGGCGATCAGGCGCGGGGCCAGATCCGTGCGGCGCGACAGATGCATCGCGCGGACCAACCCCCACTGACCCAAGACGCCCGCGCGGGGCAGGTACGCCAGCACGACGTCGGGCCCCTCGAACCCGCCGCCGTCGAGGATCGCCAGCGCGGCGGCGGCGGTCCGGTAGCGATCATCGTCGAGGTCTTCATCGAGGATCGGACGCACGAGCCGGTCGAGCACGACCTGCCCGCCAACCACGAGCCCCATGATGTTGGCCATCAGCCGCTCTTCGGGCCCGGTTCGCAGCTCGCCGATCGTGAAGATCGGCGAGTCGACGGCGCGCTCCCAGGTCTCCCAGAAGAATTCCGCCTCGCCGAGGTGCTCCTCTTGTACGTCCCAGAGCAGCGCTGCCACGTGGCCTCAGTTGATCTGGACGGAGCCGCCCTTGATCCGGTTGACCCCGCGCGAGCGGGTCTCGACGTAGGTGCCGCGGATCACCACGCGACCGTTGCGACGCAGCACGATGCTGGCCTGTCCGCACTTCAGGACGATCTCGTCGGCGGCTTCGATCTCCACCCGCCGACCGTCGACGTTGGCCTGCATGGCCGGAAGAGCCTCGCTGGTCTGGCGATCGGCGTCCTCCGACGCGGCCTCGGCGTCGGCGTCGGCCTCGGTGGCGATCTCGGCCTCGACCTCGAACACGACCGGTTGTAGCAGCCCCGTGATGATCGGCGCCCGCGGCCGGCCGTCTTCGAAGCTGATCATGACCCCGCGCTGCTCGGCGATCGCCGTGGCCACGAGGTTGGGATCGAGCGGGATCACGCTGCGAGCCGCGAGCGGACCGAGCTCGTTGCCTGGAAAGTCGACCGTGGGCGCGGAACCGGACGCCCACTCGACCAACCACCCCACGCGCGTACCAAAGACCGGGTGTGCAGAGGCGGTGGCAGGCCGCGGCTGCGACCCGGCCTGCGGGTTTGACGGGTCGCGGGCGCCCTCGAGCAGCTCGGCGAGCAGGCCGGGCGAGGTTGGTGCGGCGTCGCCCGCTGGCCCGACGCCTGGCCCGTCGCGGGTCCCGTCAATGGCCTCGTCTGACGGCGGGGGCGCGTCTGCGGGGGCATCGCTGTCTGGGTTGGCAGATTCGCTCACGACCGATCGCCAGTCTACCAGATGAACGGTTGCCGTACGCACGTTTGCGCCGGTATTCTGCACATGTCCGCGCGCAGGTGTGGGCGAGCGCTGGCGCTGCCACATCGGCGGCTCGGCGATTGTTGGGCGCTGGTCGTGCCCCCGAGAGATATCATGCTCAAGCTCAGTCTCCCGCCCGCCGCCTACGAGCTGACGTTGTCCGAAGAGGGCGCGCAGTGGACTGTCACTCGCGTGTTCATCGCAGAGGGTCTCAACCGCAGCTATCGGGTGGTGATTGACGCCGAGACCGACGGCGAGCCCGAGACCGACAGCTTGCTGGGGTGCAACGCTGGCTTGCGCTTGGTCCGTGGCGGCCAAGAGCAGCGCGCGATCTGTGGGGTCGTGGCGCGGGTCGACTACACCGGCATCGTGGATCACCACATGACGATCCGGCTCGAGGTCGTGCCGGCGTTCGAGCTCCTGCGCCAGCAGGTCAAGTCGCAGATCTGGCAAGAGCTCAGCGTCCAGGCGATCGTCACGGAGGTGCTCGATGAGGCGCTGGGCGCCTACGGTCGCGCGATCGACTTCGGCAGCGTCAGCCGCGGGGCCGCGCCGCGCGACTACTGCACGCAATACCGCGAGTCCAACTTCGACTACGTGTCGCGGCTGCTCGAGGAAGAGGGCATCAGCTACGAGTACCTCCACGACGGCGACGCTGGGCTCGAGACCCTGACCTTTCGCGACGCCAACGATCAATACACCGAGCTCGAGAACCTGGACGGCACCTCCGACGTGCCGATCATCGCCACCCAGCCGGATCTGGCCGACGTCGAGTCGATCCAGGCGTTCGAGTGGTCCAACCAGCTCACGACCACCGGCACGCTGCGGCGTGACTACGACTGGATGACCCCCCGCAACCTGCTGAGCGAGGCCGCCTCGGGCACCGACGCGCGCGGGCTCGAGCGCCGGGTCTATACCCACGGCCGCCGCCGCTACATCGAAGACGACCTTGGCGACCAAGCGACGGATCTCAAGCACGCGTCCACGATCGCCGGTCGGGTTGGGCGTGGCCGCAGCAACTGCATGAGCATGCGCCCCGGTCTGCGCTTCAAGCTGGCCAACTCCGAGCGGCCCGACATCGAGATCGAGTACCTGATCACCGCCGTGACCCACTCGGGCGGTCACAGCTACCAGGCCCAGGACGACGGCGGCGCCGAGGCCAGCTACACCAACGAATTCGAGTGCGTGCCCTTCGACGCGGTGATGCGGCCCGAGGCGGTCTCGCCCAAGCCGCGCGTGCACGGTCCGCAGACGGCGATCGTCACCGGCCCCGACGGCGAAGAAATCCACACCGATCAGCACGCCCGGATCCAGGTCCAATTTTACTGGGAAGAGACGCCAACCTACACGGCCGGTTCATCGTGCTGGGTGCGGGTCTCGCAGAGCTGGGCCGGGCTTGGGTGGGGCACGCAGTTCATCCCGCGGATCGGCATGGAGGTCATGATCGAGTTCCTCGCGGGCAACCCCGATCGTCCCATGTGCACCGGCTGCGTCTACAACGGCGAGTACCCGCCGCCGTTCGCGGTGCCCGACAACAAGACCCAGACCGGCTGGCGAACCAACTCGTCGCCGGGCGGCGGCGGCTTCAACGAGCTGCGCTTCGAAGACGCCAAGGGTGAGGAGCACATCTACATCCACGGTGAGAAGGACTGGGTCGTCGAGATCCTCAACGATCACCGCGAGACGATCGGTCACGATCAGTACCAAGAGATCGGCAACGATCAGACCAACGTGATCAAGCACGATCAGACCGAAGACGTCGGCCACGATCGAACCGAGAGCATCGGCAACAACGTCAGCGAGTCGGTCGGCAAGCTGCGCACGGTCACCTCGGGCGACAACATGAGCTTCACCAGCGACAAAGAGACGCTGATCGAGGCCGCCGACAAGATCACGCTCAAGTGTGGGGCCTCGTCAATGACGATGAAGAGCAACGGCAACATCGTGCTCAGCGGCAACAACCTCACGCTCAAGGGCACCGGAAACATCGTACTCAAGGGCAACAAGATCGGTAGCAATTGAGCCGGCAGGACAGCACCGGCTCGGTGGGGCACGCAGACGGCTTGGACGACACGTCGAGCAAGATCTCGAGCAACCTCTCGAGCTATTGGCCGTTCGACGCGCTGCCCGAAGCGGCCGGCAAGCTGTTGTCGGAGTCGGCCCTCGAGCTCGAGCTCGAGCACGACATGTGGCTGTTTCACCAAGATGATCCGGCCGACGCGCTGTTCGTGCTCGTCTCGGGTCAGCTCGACGTCTACCAGGGCGAGCCGCCGATCTGGCGCAAGCGGCTCGAGGCTGGGGCCTGCGTGGGGGAGCTCCCGCTGGTCGTCGGTGGCGAGCGCGTGCGCTCTGGCAGCATTCGGGCCGTCGGCAGCTGCCGCCTGATCGGGCTGGGCTACAGCGACGTGCGACGGTTGTTGACGCGGCGGGTGTTTGACGGGCTGTTGACCCCGGTGACCGAGCGCCACCTCGCGCGGCTCGAGCTCGGGCTCTCCACCTTGTTTGGCAAGCTGCCGCTGTCGATGTTGGTCGAGATCGACGGCGAGATGATCCAGCGCCACCTCGCGGCCGGCGAGGTCTTGTTCCACGCCAACGACACGCTGCGTCATGTATGGCTCGTCGATGAAGGCCGGCTCGAGGTCTTGGTCGAGCGAGACGGGCAGCAGCAGCGCGTGGCCGAGGTCGGTCCGGGCCAGCCCGTGGGTGAGCTCGCGGTGCTGATCGGTGGCGAGCGCTCGGCCACGGTCCGCGCGCTGCGTGACACCTGGCTGCGCGGGCTGACGGCGCCAACCTTCGAGGCGCTGCTGATGCGTCACCCCGGCGCGGCGCTGGGTCTGGCACGGACCCTCGCGCGGCGTCTGGTCCAGGCCAGCCAGCAGCCCGTGATCGTCAGCCAGCCGCGCACGCTGGCGTTGGTGCCGGCCCAACCAGACGTGGACCTGCGCGGCTTCGCGGACGCGCTGATCGAGCAACTCAGCAGTAGCGTGACGGCGCTCGGGGTCGAGAGCTTCGCGGCCGATGCCCCGCTGGCGGTGCGGCTCGACGACGATCCGGCGAACCGTCGGTTCGGCGAGTGGCTGTCGGCGGCCGAGGCCGAGCACGACGCGGTGCTGCTGCTGGTCAGCGACAAGCTCAACGCGTGGACGCGCGCGTGCGTGAGCGCGGCCGACGAGGTCGTGCTGATCGCCGACAGCGGCAACGCCTCGGCGCTGACCGAGGTCGAGCGCGCGATGCAGGGCGGCGACACACCCGGCGGCGTGTCGCAGTTGGTGCTCTGTCACCCACCCGGAACCCCGACGCCAGGCGACGAGAGCGTGCTGATGCCGTGGCTCGAGGCGCGCTCGCAGCTCGTGTTCTTGCACGAGGTAGCGAAGGGGGATCGCCGGGACTTCTCGCGGCTTGGGCGCGGGCTGTTTCGCGGCTGACGCCAGGTCAGGCCGGCAGCGCCGCGCTCAGCTTTTCTAGCACCCAGCGCATCCCGGGCGCGGGGGCCAGGTAGAAGTGGTCGCCCTCGAACTGCGCCGACTCGAAGCCAGCGCTGGTGAACGCGGCCCAGCGCTCGAGCCCGGCCTTGCCGACACGCGGATCATCGAGCCCCGCGTACGCGTGGATCGGGGTGTCGAGCGGGGCCTCGTCGGTGAGCGCGTGGGTCTCGTTGATCGTCAGGTCGGCGCGCAGGACCGGGAGCGTCAGGGCGAGCAGCTCGGGCTCATCGAGGATCGCCTGCGGGATGCCACCGTAGATCCGCTGGACTTCGTCGATCAGCTGGCGATCGCCAAGCTTGTGGAGCTCGAGCTTGCGGCCGGCGCCGGGACCGTTGCGACCCGAGGCGACCAGCAGCTCCGGGCGTGGGAGCGAGCGACGCCGCAGCTCGCGGGCCAGCTCGAACCCCAGCAGCGCACCCATGCTGTGACCAAAGATCGCAAAGCGGGGTGCCGAACCGGCCGCGCTGGCTTGCAGCAGCGGCGCGAGGGCCTCGGCGAGGGGCTGCACGACCTCGGCCACGCTGTTGACGGGGGTCTGACGCAGCCGCGCCTCGCGTCCGGCCAACCGCACCGCGAGCAGCTCGATGTGAACGGGGAGGTCGTTGAGCCACGGGCGAAAGCTAGAAGGGCTGCCGCCCGCGTGGTGAAAACACACCAGACGTACGGTCGCCGCGGGGCGCGGGCGCGGGCATGCCAGCCACGTTCGAGTCAGCTCGGGGGCGTCTTGGAGTTGCACCGCGGCCAGCCTACCCGCGCACGCGCAGCTTGTCAGTCGTCATCGTCGCAGTCGCGGCCGCACAGATAGGTGTCACCGCACTTCTTGGACTTCTTGCGCTTTTGCTTGCCCTTCTTGTCGGTCGTCGAGCACTCGACTTCGCAGCCACCGCGAGGGCACTGCACCTCGCAGTCGCCAAGGCACTGGACCGCGCAGCTGCCCACGCGCTCGCACGCGACCACGCTGTCGTCGCCCACGGTGATCTCGCAGCGACCGACGTCGATGCAGCGGACCTCGCAGTCGCGCTCGCAGCTGAGCTCGCACTCCGGGGTGCGGTGACACGCGCAGACGCGATCCGAGCAGTCCATGTCGGGCGCATCGGGGTCGCCCGCGCGCGCCGCAGGGCTTGCGGCGTCGCCCTCGAGCGCGGAGCCCGACAGCTTGGAGCCCGCCGCGCCGGGCTTGTCCGACGGCGCTGGCTCGCTGTGACCGGGGTGGAGGGCTTGACCTGCACCAAACGCCATCAGCGCGACCATGACCGCGACCGCACCGATCACCCAGGGCAGCCATGGACGGGCCGGTGCGGTCGGGGCTGGCCTGACCGGGGCGGGCTCGTAGTTGGTGATCATGGCCATGTGGGGATGACCAGGGTGGCCGCCGTGCGCGGCGAGCTGGTGACCGTGTGTGGCCGCGTTGGGTTCTTGGAGGGTGGGCGTCGCGCCGGGTCCGATCGGGTTGGGGATCGGGCGAGGGATCGGGCCAGGGTTGTGAGGGCCGACGGGTGCGGCGATCGGTCCAACGGCCGGGGCCGAAACCGGCGCCGCGAGGGGGGCGGGGCTCGGCGGGGCGATCGGAGCTGGGGCATGGGCCGGTGCATGGGCCGGGGCCGGTGCATGGGTCGGCGCGGCCGGCTGCCAAGCGCTCGAGCCTCCGGCGACCTCGGCGTGGGTCTGCATCGACGGCGTCGCGCTGGGACCGGTGACCGCCGGCGACGCGGGCACGGGCGCGCTCGCGGATCCAACCAGCCCCGGTCGCAGCTGCGTGAGCTCGTCGATGACCTCGCGCGCGCTCGCGCGTCGATCGTTGCGCGACTTCTCGAGCAGCTTGGCGACGACCTGGGCGAGCGGCGCAGGCACGCTTGGCGGCAGCGCGGGCGGATCGGCCAGGATGTGCATGCGCAGCAGGGTGGCCGCGTCGTCCGACACGAAGGGCGGGTGCCCAGCCAGCATCTGATAGAGGATCAGCCCCGCCGCGTAGAGGTCCGTGCGCTCGTCGAGCTTGCCGCCGGATGCCTGCTCCGGCGACATGTAGCGCGGGGTCCCAAACACCATCCCCGCTCGGGTCAGCTGCTCTTTGGCGCCCTCGTCGTCGATCAGCTTGGCGATCCCAAAGTCGACGAGCTTGACGATCTCGTCGCCGCGAAAGTCGGTGGTCACGAACACGTTCTCGGGCTTGAGATCGCGGTGCACGATGCCGAAGTGGTGCGCGTGCTCGAGACCCTCGAGCATCTGGACGATCGTGTCGACCGCCTTGTCCGGGGCCCATGGCTGGCCGAGCGAGGCCTCGAGCTCGGCGCCCTCGAGCAGCTCCATGACCAGGTACTTGACCCCGGCCTCGGTCGTGCCGAAGTCGGTCACGCGCACGCAGTTGCGGTGATCGAGACGCGACACGCTCTGGGCCTCGCGATCGAAGCGCTTGGCGGTCGACGGGTCGCGGCTGAGCCCTTCGTGCAGGACCTTGATCGCCACGTCGCGACGCAGGCCCACGTGGTGAGCCTTGTACACCGCGCCCATGCCCCCGCGACCGAGCAGCCCCTCGATCCGGTAGCGCTCGTGGATCATCTCCCCCGTGATCATTGCGCCCTCGGTCCATCCTGCCTGCTGGCGCCGATCGCCGCTATCCCCGTGGAGGCGTCAGCGCCGCTGGCCCCCGCGCCCGACCCCAGCCTGGTCAGTGCAGCGGCGATGCGCTAGGGTACGCGCTTGTTGGGCACCCACAGGCGTGGTGTGCGCAACGGAGACACGACCGATTTCGGCTCGAACACATCGCGCGCTCCTACAGGCCAAGCCCGTCATCGGTGCTTGGTCTAGTGTGCTGGGGCGCGCACGTTGATGATCGTTCGGGTCGAATCCACGGCGGGGGACCAGCGCGCAGGCTCATGTGGAGCTGCGTCGAGTTGGTCCACGCCTCACTCGCCCGCGCGACCAAAACACCGTCGCACGGGTCCAACCAGCCACAGGGAGTCCATGCATGGGTCGCGGTAGTAACTCGGTAGGTAAGCGTAGGCGTGAAGCCGAGCGTGAGCGTAAACAACGTGAAAAAGAGGAGCGTGCGCGTCAGCGGCGTGCCGACTCGACGGGCGAGGTCGAGATTGCGAATGTCGCAGACATTCAGACGGCGGCCGTGAACGCGACGGTCGAAGGCGTGCTGGCCGACGGTACGATCCTGTCCGGCGAAGATCCCGATGGGGCGTCCTCCGGACCGCCGTGCCGCTTGTTTGTCGGTGGGCTCAGCTGGGACACCACCGCCGTCGAGCTGCGCAAGGCGTTCGCGGATATCGGCGAGGTTGTCGACGCGGTGATCGTGATGGATCGCGACACCGGCGACTCACGCGGCTTCGGCTTCGTGACCATGGCCGATCGCAGGGCCGCCTCGAAGGCGATGCGCGAGCTCGGTGGTCATGAGCTCGATGGCCGCCCGATCCGCATCGACATGGCCACAGACCGCTAGAGCGCCGATCAGTTTGAAGTCGCGTCGTCAGGTGTGCCTGTCGTCGTGACTTCAAACTGATTGGCACTCTCGCTGACCTTCGCACTTCGCCGACGACGACCACGGTCGCTGTCGGCGAAGTGCCAAGGCGTCTGCGGGCCACTCGAGCGAGTCACGGAACCTCGAGCAGTACTTTGAGCACACCCCGCTGTCGGGCCTGCTCGAAGGCTGCCGGGGCCCGCGCGAGCGAGTGCGTCGCGGCGATCAGGGGGCGGGGATCAAAGCGCCCCTGCGCGAGCAGATCCATCGCCCGACGCATGTCGCCGCAGCGTGACCCAACGAGGCGCAGCTCGTTGACAACGATCGCGGCGAGATCGATCGGAGTGGGCGCGGCGGTCGTGGTCTTGAGGATCACCAGGCCGCGCGGCTGCGCCAGCCACAGCGCGCGCGCGAGCCCATCGGGGTGACCGGTCGCTTCGACGACGACCGCCGCGCTGCGCTGCTCGGACGGCGCGAGCTCGTGCTCGAGCGCGGTGCTGACTCCGGCCGCTGCGGCGATCTCGAGCTTGGCGCGGTGGTGGCCAATCGTGCGAACCGGGCGACCGCTGGCGGCGAGCGCGAGGCTGATCAACAGCCCGAGCTTGCCGTCGCCGAGCACGTCGACCCGCTCGTGGATTCGCTCGGGATCGAGCTCGTCGAGCACGTGGAGGGCGGCCGCGAGGGGCTCGGCGAACACGGCGAGCACGTCGTCCACGCTGTCCGGCACCCGAACCAGGTTTCGTCGGGGGATCGCCACCCGCTCGGCGAAGCAGCCGGGTCGATCCCGGATCCCCAGCGTGGTCCGAACCAGGCAGTGGTGGCCGTCGCTGCCCGTGCAGGCTGAACATCGGCCGCAGCCGATGTTGATGTCTGCGACCACGCGCTCGCCGGGGCGCTCGGGATCTGCGGCGTCGACCACACCGACGAACTCGTGGCCAAGCACCCCTCGAAACCCAGCGTAGCCGCGGGCGAGCTGCAGATCCGTGTCGCAGATCCCCGCTCGCTTCACATGGATCAGCGCTTCGGTCTTCGTTGGAGTTGGCTCGGGGTGATCGGTGGCGAGGCAGAGCCGGCCGTCTGCGTCGAGGATCAGCGCGCGCACGTATTCACAGTGTCCCGCGCCGCTGGGGCGCGAGCAAGCGAGTCTGACAGAGCCGCGTGACACTCGCTGGCCCCGGTGCGGATCGCTAGACTCACCGGCTGCGGGACTGGCAGCCGGCGTGGTCAAGCCAGGTCGCAACGATCGAGCGCAGCGAGCCTCGCGTGGTGCTGCAGGCCCACGCGGGCGGCGATCCGTGCGGCGTGGCGATCGCTTGTGGCAGCGACCTCATGCAGATCGCCGTTGCACCCGAGCACCGCCGCCGCTCGATCGCCAGCGCGTTGCTTGGCGAGCTCCACCGGCGCAGCGCCGATCCGCTGCGGATACTCAACGTCGATGAACGCGCCGTCGCGTCGCTCGCCTGGCTCCGCCACAGCGGCGCGCGACCCTTCATGCAACAGTGAGAGATGACCCGCGAGGTCAGCTGACAGCGACGCCGGGGTCTGGCAGCTCAGATCGGCCGATCGCCGGCGATCGTGATCCGCTGCATGATCCGAACGGCCGGCCAAAAGTCGTTGACCGGCCGGTGCATGGTCGAGCGGTTGTCCCAAAACGCGAGGGTCCCTGGGCGCCAGCGGAGCCGGCAGGTGTGCTCGGGGACCTCGAGGTGATCATACAAATACGCGAGCACGGCCGCGCTCTCGCGCTCGCCCACGCCGATCAGGTGGGTCGTGAACAAGCGGTTGACGAACAGCTGCTTGGCGCCGCTGATCGGGTGCGTGCGGATCACCGGGTGACGGCGCGGCGGGTTGTCGCGGACCGCGTCGCCAAGCCGCTCGAGCCCGCCCGGCTCGGCCAGGCTCTGGCGAAACCCGTGCGCGAACGAGTGATAGGCCTCGAGCCCCTCGAGGTAGCGCTGCATGCGATCCGACAGGCTCTGGTAGGCGGCGCCCAAGCTGGCGAACAGGGTGTCACCGCCCGAGCCGGGGATCGTGATCGCCCGCAGGATCGACCCCAGCGGCGGCCGCTCCATGAAGGTCATGTCGGTGTGCCAGGTGTCGATCTTGGGCGGCTTGGCCTCGTTGTTCTCGAGCACGTTGACGACCGGGTAGCCGGGCACGGTCGGGTAGGCCGGGTGGGCGACCGGGTCGCCAAAGCGCAGCGCGAGCGCGAGGTGATCCGCCGGCTCGATGTGCTGGTCGCGGAAGAACAGGACCTGGTGCTCGACCAGCGCGGCGTGCAGCGCGTCGGACAGCGCGTCGTCGATCGGTTGGGTCAGATCGACGCCGAAGACCTCGGCGCCGATCGTGGCGGTGACTGGCTGCAGCTTCAGCATCGGGGCCTGGACGCGGGCAGCTTTTTACACCGCCCGCGCGGCTTCGTAGAGACCGTCTGCTTTCAGCTCGGGCGAGGGCTCCTCGCCCGCTTGCGGGCGGCATTCGTAGACTGGGTCGACCGCGCCAAACGGAACGCCATGCAACACGGCTGCAACGCCAGGCCCGCCCGATCGCCCAGAACCAGGGTCGCGTAGCCATGGCGGCCTGGCATGGCGATTGCTCTGTCCGGGCCGTTGCACCGGGACGAAACACGAGCCTTCGTGAAGCACTCACGCGCCAGGTCGGAGCGGCCATCGTGAACTACGGCTTTGTCATTGACAACACCCGCTGCATCGGTTGCCACGCGTGCAGCACCGCGTGCAAGAGCGAGAACGAGGTCCCGCTCGGGGTCGATCGGACGTGGGTCAAGTACGTCGAGCACGGCGCGTTCCCAGACGTCACGCGCACGTTCCAGGTCACGCGCTGCAACCACTGCGAGAACCCGCCGTGCGTCCGGATTTGCCCGGTCACGGCCATGTACCAGCGCGACGATGGGATCGTCGAGTTCGACAAAGACATCTGCATTGGCTGCAAGGCGTGCATGCAGGCGTGCCCCTACGACGCGATCCACATCGACCCAAACACCCACACGGCGGCGAAGTGTCACTATTGTGCGCACCGGATCGACGCCGGGCTCGAGCCCGCTTGCGCGGTGGTGTGTCCAACCGAGGCGATCGTCGCGGGTGACCTCGACGACCCCATGAGCAAGATCGCCAAGCTGGTCGCAACCAGCCGCGTCAGCGTGCGCAAGCCCGAACAGGGGACAGCCCCCAAGGTGCTCTATATCGACGGTGACGCGGTCGCGCTGCATCCCACGGTGTTCGCCGCCAAGCCGAAGCAGCTGATGTTCGCGGACGTGGTCACGCAGCAGGGCACGGCGAGCCAGGCTGCCCCGGCCCCGCGTCAGACCAGCACCGCGGCTTCGGGCGCCAAGATCCGGGTCCCGGCGGCCCAGGGGCTCCCAGCCGGCTCCCCCGTTGGCGGCACCCGAGCCGAGCAGATGATCCAGCTGGCCTACAACGCGCAGCACGAGCTGCCCTGGCACTGGCCGGTGCCCGCGTACCTGGTCACCAAGGGCATCGGCGCCGGCATCTTCGGGTTCTTGGCGCTTGGCTGGGGCCTGGGGTTGTTTGCGTTTGATCAGGCGGCGATCGTGTGGGGCGGGCTGCTGGCGATCTTGGCCACCCTCGCCACGACGGGCTTGCTGGTCATGGATCTCGAGCGACCCGAGCGCTTCTTGTCGATCTTGCTGCGTCCGCAGTGGAAGAGCTGGCTGACGCGCGGGGCGTTCTTGCTGGTCGGCTTCGCGGGGATCTCGGGCGCGTGGTGGGCGGGTGAGGCGGCGGCGGCGTGGACCGGCGGCGCGTTCGTGTTGCCAACGTTGGCGCGCGCCGTGCTGGGCTGGCTGACGTTGCCGCTGGCTGTTGGGGCGGCGATCTACACCGCGTTCTTGTTTGCCCAGGCCGAGGGCCGCGACCTGTGGCAGAGCCCGCTGCTGCCGCTGCACCTGCTCGTGCAAGCAACCATGATGGGCACTGGCGCGCTGTTGGGCCTGTCTGCCGTCGTCGAGCTTGGGCCCGATCTGGTCGCGGCCGCGCGGGTCGGGTTTGGGGTCAGCTTGGGCGTCGACTTGTTCGTGATCTTGTTGGGTGAGTTCGCGATCCCCCACGCCAGCGAGCTCGCGGCGCGTGCCGCCCACGAGATTCGCCATGGACGCCACGCTCGCAATTTTTGGTGGGGCGCGATCGTGCTTGGGCACCTGGTCCCGCTCGCGCTGCTGCTGATCCCCGCAGGCGCGTTGCCTTCCGCGCTCGCTGGGGTCGTCGTGTTGCTCGCGGCCGCCACCGCTGCGATCGGGCTCTACGCCTACGAGTACGTGTTTGTGATGGCGCCGCAGGAGCTGCCCAACTCATGAGCACCCTCGCAGCCAAGATCGCCAGGCTGATCACCGCGGTCCTGCGCCCGGAGTACGCCCAGCACGACGAGCCGGTGATCGGCACGGAGCAGACCAACGCAGCCGGCCAGGCCCTGCCAAGCTACGGCGCGGCCGCGGGCGAGCCGATCCGGCTCGACACCATGATCGACGTTGCCCACGGCGACGGTCGGATGAGCCGCTACCCACCGCCCGCGCACTGGGAAGACTGGGTCGAGTGGGACGCCAAGGCCTGGCCGCGCAAGCTCGCGCGACGCTACGCGCTGATCCCCACGATCTGCTTCAACTGCGAGAGCGCCTGCGGGCTGCTGGCTTACGTCGACAAGACCACCTTCGAGATCCGCAAGTTCGAGGGCAACCCCGTCCACCCCGGCAGCCGCGGCCGCAATTGCGCCAAGGGCCCGGCGACCCACAACCAGATCTACGATCCCGAGCGGATCTTGTACCCGCTCAAACGGGTGGGCGAGCGCGGTGAGGGCAAGTGGAAGCGGGTCAGCTGGGACGAGGCCCTGGCCGACATCGCCGGGCGCATGCGGGCCAGCCGGCTGAAGCGGCGCGATGGGATCATGTATCACGTGGGCCGGCCCGGCGAAGACCACTACGCCAATCGCTGTATCTCGGCGTGGGGGGTGGATGGGCACAATAGCCACACCAACATCTGCTCGGCGGGCGCGCGGGCCGGCTACACGTTGTGGACCGGCGCGGATCGTCCGAGCCCCGACCACGCCAACGCCCGGGTGATCTTGCTGATCTCGAGCCACCTCGAGACCGGGCACTACTTCAACCCGCACGCCCAGCGCATCATCGAGGCCAAGCAAAACGGCGCCAAGATCATCACATTTGATCCGCGCTTGTCGAACACCGCCGCGCGCAGCGATGTGTGGGTGCCGTGTTGGCCAGGATCCGAGGCGACGATCCTGCTGGCGATCGCGAATTACTTGATCAGTCGACGCAGCTACAACCGCGAATTCGTCCGCCGGTGGGTCAACTGGGAGCAATTTCTGGCCGAGGCCCCGGGCCTGCCCAACATGCCCGAGCTGCCGGTTGGCGCGGGCCGCTTCGAGGACTTCGAGCGCTGCCTGGACGCGCTGTATGCCGAATTCACGTTCGAGCGGGCCGCCGCCGAGTCGCAAGTGCCGATCGAGCGGCTGCAAGAGACCGCGCGCTTGGTCGAGGCTGCCGGCGATCGCCTGGCGAGCCACACCTGGCGCTCGGCGTCGATCGGCAACCTTGGTGGCTGGCAGGTCGCGCGGACCTTGATGTTCCTCAATGTGCTGACCGGCAGCGTGGGCACCCGCGGCGGCACGTCGATGAACTCGTGGAACAAGTTCGTGCCCAAGCCCTTCAAGCAGCCGCCGGCGTTCAACGCCTGGAACGAGCTGCACCTGCCCCACGAGTGGCCGCTGGCGTTCTTTGAGATGAGCTTTTTGTTGCCGCACTTCTTGGCCGAGGGCCGCGGCGACATCGACGTGTATTTCACGCGGGTCTACAACCCCATGTGGATCAACCCCGACGGCTTCATGTGGCTCGAGGCCCTGCGCAACGTCGACAAGCTGAAATTTCACGTCGCGCTCACGCCAACCTGGAACGAGTCGGCGTGGTTCGCCGACTACGTGCTGCCCATGGGCCACGCCAGCGAGCGCCACGATCTCATGAGCCAAGAGACCCACGCCGGGCAGTGGATCGGGTTTCGCCAGCCGGTCAGGCGTGTCGCCCTCGAGCGGGCCGGCAAGCCGATCAAGCACACCCATGAGGCCAACCCGGGCGAGGTCTGGGAAGAGGCGGAGTTTTGGGTCGAGCTGTCGTGGCAGATGGACCCGGATGGTTCACTGGGGATCCGCCAGTGGTTCGAGAGCCCCGTCGACTCGAGCCGGCCGGTGTCGCAAGACGAGTACTGGGGCTTTGTGTTCGAGCACAGCGTGCCGGGGTTGCCAGCTGCGGCCCAGGCCGAGGGGCTGACGCCGCTCGAGTACATGCGCAAGTACGGCTGCTTCGAGGTCGTGCGCGAGAACTACGTGCCCTATGAGGCGGAGCTGTCCGAGGCAGCGTTGGCCGGCAGCGAGGGCGCAGGGGCGGGCGGCGTGATCCTGCGTGACGGCGCGGCGATCGGCGTCGAGATCGACGGGGTCGCGCGAGTTGGCTTCACCACGCCCAGCCGCAAGCTCGAGTTCTTCAGCCCCACGCTGCGCGACTGGGGCTGGCCCGAGCGCGAGCACGTGCTGCCGTGGCCGCTCGAGAGCCACGTTTCTTTGGGCAACATCGATCGCAGCAAAGGCGAGATGCTGCTGCTGCCGAATTTTCGGCTGCCCACGCTCATTCACACGCGCTCGGCCAACGCCAAGTGGCTCTACGAGATTAGCCACGCCAACCCGGTGTGGATGCACCCCAGCGACGCCCAACGGATCGGCGTGGAGACCGGCGCCCTCGTGCGCGTGGAGACGGAGATCGGCTACTTCGTCGACAAGATCTATGTGACCGAAGGGATCAAGCCGGGGATCATTGCGATGAGTCATCACCTGGGTCGGTGGCGGCTGGCCGATGACGCCGGCGGCAACCCAGGCATGACCGCGCTCGCGCAGCTCGACGAAGATGGGCTGGGGGGCCACACCCTCAACATTCTCGAGCACGGCAAGGCGTGGAAGAGCTTCGACCCGGACACCAGCCGGATCTGGTGGAAGGATGTCGGCGTCCATCAAAACCTGACCCACGCAGTCCACCCGGATCCGATCAGCGGCGCGCACTGCTGGCTGCAAAAAGCGATCGGTGTTGGCAAAGCTCAGCCCGGTGACAAACACGGCGATGTCCGCGTAGACACCCAAAAGTCGATGGACGTGTATCGCAAGTGGCACGCGCTGACCCGCTCCGCCGTGGACCACAGCCCCGACGGGACCCGCCGACCTGCCTGGCTCAAGCGTCCGCTGCGGCCCGTGGACGCCGCCTACGCCCTGCCAAAGGAGCCGTTTGGGCGCTGACGCGGAGCAGCAGGCGCTTGGACGCAGCCGCTTGTACGCGCTGCTGGCCCGGCTGTTCGTGCGAGGTGCGACCGCCCGCTCGCTCGCCCAGCTTGGCGCGCTCGAGTGGGTTGAATCCGAACCGTTGGATCACGACGAGCTCGCCGCGGCGCACCACGCCTGCTTTTCGCTCGGGGTGTTTCCCTACGCGGGGGTGTTCCTCGATCCCGCCGCGCAAGCAGGCGCGTGCGCGGATCGGGTCCGCAGTTTCTACGAGCAGGTCGGGTTCGCGCCGCGACTCGACGAGCTCAGCGCCGATCACCTCGGCATCGAGTTCGCGTTCTTGTCGTTCGTGACCGGCGCCCAGGCGGAAGCCCACGCCGACGGCCGACCCGAGCTGGTGACCCGCTGCGACGCGGTGCTTGCCAAGTTTCTCGACGCTTGTGTGCTCTCGTATCTGCCCGCGTTCGTGTGCGCCTGCGAAGATCTGTCCGAGAATGGCGAACACTCGCTCTGGCCCAAGATCGCGCGGGGGGCTCTGGAATTGGTCGCCGAGCACCGCAGCCACTTGCCAGGGACGCTGGACCCGGTCGCCCTGCCAGCCGCCGACCCGCTGCTGCAGGATCGGGCGACCGGCCTGCGCGAGCTGGCGCGGTACCTGCTGACGCCGGCCAAGGTCGGCGTGTTCTTCAGCCGCGCGGACATCGGCGCGCTCGGCCGCCGCCACGAGGTCCCACGCGGGTTTGGGCCGCGCGAGCTGATGCTCGACAACCTGCTGCGCAGCGCCGCCGAGTATGGCGAGCTGACCGGGCTGCTCGACTCACTGGACGCTGTGTTCCTGCGGCGGGATGATGCGCTCGCCCAGATCGCCAGCAGCTGCGCGATCGAACCCGCGATCGCGCCCTGGCGCGCCGCGATCGCCAGCGCGAGGACGCTGCTCTCCCAGCTGCGCGACGCCAGCACAGCCCCTTCACGCACCAGCACGGACACAGGTCGACCATGAAAATCGAAGCCTTCTACGATGAAGCCACCAGCACTCTGACTTACGTCGTGTTTGATCCCGAGTCACGCGACGCGATCGTCATTGATCCGGTGCTCGACTACGATCCGGCCAGCTCCGAGATCTCGCATGTCTCGGTCAATCGCGTCAGCGTGTTCCTGCGCAAGCACGAGCTCGAGCTGCGGCTGATCCTCGAGACCCACGCCCACGCGGATCACCTGTCGGGCTCGCAGGTGCTCAAGCGCAGGTTTCCAACGGCGCAGACGGGGATCGGCGCCAAGATCACCGTGGTCCAGGCGATCTTCAAGGACGTGTTCGATCTGCCCGCCGACTTCCCAACCGACGGCCGGCAATTCGATCGGCTGCTGCAAGACGGCGAGGACGTCGAAGCCGGCACCTTGCGGTTTCGCGTGATCGCAACCCCCGGCCACACGCCCGGCTGCGTGAGCTACTTGTTCGAGGACGCGCTGTTCACCGGTGACGCCATGTTCATGCCCGACATGGGCACGGGTCGCTGTGACTTCCCGGCCGGCAGCGCCGAGGACCTGTATGACTCGATCACCCAGCGGATCTACACCTTGCCCGACGCGACCCGGATCTTCGTGGGCCACGACTACCAGCCCGGGGGGCGCCCGCTCGCCTATCAGTCCACCGTTGCCGAGCAAAAGGCCACCAACAAGCAGCTGCCAGCCAGCCGCGGGCGGGCGGAGTTCGTGGAGTTTCGGACCCAGCGCGACGCCAGCCTGACCGCGCCGAAGCTGCTGTTTCAGAGCGTGCAGGTCAACGTCGACGCGGGCGCGCTGCCGGATCCGGCCGGCAATCAAAAGCGCTATCTCAAGATCCCGATCAACGCGTTTCGGCCCCAGCCCGAGGACTCGAGCGCGATCGTGGGCGAGACGATCTGAGCCGTGAAAGCCGGACGCTGGCGGCCCGTTGCCCCGCGTGCCTGGGCCCCCGCGACGACTCCAAATCCTGCCTTGCCCCGAGTCCTGGGAAGCGATGCCCGCGGTCGCTGGCGGCCGCCAGTGTGAGCGTTGCGAGCACCGGGTGACCGACACGACGGCGATGACCGAGCCCGAGCTCGCGCGGCTGCTCGACGCCAGCGAGACCACCCGGACCTGCGTGCGGATCGAGCGTGACGGGGATCGGCTCCGGCTCGCGAGCGGGCTCGCTGCCGGCATCGTGGCGCTGGTGCTGGCCGGCTGCGCGACGGCGGGCGCCCAGCGCGACGGCTCGACCCCCAACGCCCAGCTCGCGCGGCTGCCGGCTGGGAGCCCCGGTGAGATCCAAGGTGTCATCCGCGACACGGGGGGCCAGCGGATCGAGGACGCGGTCGTGATCTTGCAGAGCGTGGCGCTCGAGGGCGAGCGCTCGCTCTTGACCGGCCCAAGCGGTGCGTACCGGTTCGAGCAGCTGCCCCCTGGTACCTACACAGTCCAAGTGCTCGTGAACAGGGCCAACGTCAGCAAGATCGTCACGCTCGACGCCGGCTCCGATCCCGCGTCAGGCGTCGCGGCTTCGGGCGTGCGGGTCAACTTCAAGATCTCCCCCGAGGCGATGAGCGACGGCGTGACACTTGGCGTGGTCGTCTGTGAGCCACGCATTCGCATGGACGCGTCGAGCAGCTACAACTCCAGCTTGGTGTGGATCGGGGACTGACATCTGAGCGCGGTTGTCAGCCCAGTACCCGGCGCTTAGGATTCGCCGGCAACGATGCCGGCGATCACGATCCACATCCCGACCACGGTCTTGCCCGCCCACGGAGCCTGAGCACGTGGCCCAAGACAAGCCCTGGAGTACGCAGACCCCGGAGGGGAAGCTCGACTACATCGTGATCGGCTCGGGGATCGGCGGGATGTGCTGCGCCGCGCTGTTGGCCAAGCTTGGCAAGCGCGTGCTGGTGCTCGAGCAGCACTACGAACCGGGAGGCTACACCCACACCTTCAAGCGCAAGGGCTGGCGCTGGGATGTGGGCGTGCACGCGGTCGGCGAGGTCACCAAGCGCTCGATGCCGGGCCGCCTGCTCGCGCACCTGACCGATGATCGACTGCGCTGGGCCAGCTTGGGTCCGGTCTACGACGAGTTCTACTGGCCCGACGACTTTCGGATCGACTTCCCCGACACGCCCGAGAAATTCAGGGCCAACCTGCTCGCTGCGTTCCCCGATGAGCGCGAGGCGATCGACACGTGGTTGGCGCTCGCGCGCGAGGTCGCGGGCAGCATGCGCGGCTACTACTTGAGCCGCACCTTGCCGCCGGGGATCGGGCGCGGGGCCGAGACCGTGTTCGCCCGCACCGCAAAGAAGTGGTTCGAGCGCCGCACCGCCGACGTGGTCGCCGAGCTGACCGACAACGAGCGGCTGCGCGCGATCTTGGTCTCGCAGTGGGGCTACTACGGCTCGACGCCGCGCCGCTCGTCGTTTGCAATGCAGGCGCTGGTCACCCGTCACTTTCAATGGGGTGGCTATTATCCCGTGGGTGGCTCGGATCAGATCGCGCGCTGCCTGTTGCAGACCGTGGCTGACGCGGGTGGCTGGACCAAGATCCGGGCCGACGTCGAGCACATCATCATCGAGCATGGGACTGCCTGCGGCGTGCGCCTGCGAGGCCGCGACGGCGCGCCGGGTGAGGTCATCCGGGCCGATCGGATCGTCAGCGCCGCCGGGGTCTGGTCGACCGTGGAGCGGTTGTTGCCGGTCGAGCACGCCAAGCAGAGCTGGGCGCGATCCGTCGCGCAGCTCGACCCTGCGCCGCCGCACGTGTGCCTGTATCTTGGCTTCGAGGGCGACATCACCAAGGCCGGCGCAGGCGCGGCCAACAAGTGGTTCTACGAGACTTGGGACACCGAGGTGGGCGGCTGGGATGTCGCGCCTGGCAAGCCGGTCCCGCGCGCGCCCGTGCTGTATTGCTCGTTCCCCTCGCTCAAGGATCCCCAGCACGATCCCGGACCCAAGCAGCGCCACACAGGCGAGATCGTGACCTTCGTGCCGTGGTCGTCGTTCGAGCGCTGGCAGGGCTCACGCTGGCAGCGGCGCGACGCCGACTACGAGGCGTTCAAGCAGGAGCTGCACGACGCGATCTTGGCCCAGTACCTCGAGTACATGCCCGCGCTCGCGCCGATGATCGCCCACGCCGAGCTGTCGACGCCGCTGTCCACCGATCACTTCGTGCGGCCCTTCGCCGGGTCGATCTACGGGTTGGAGCCCACCCCCGAGCGGTATCGCAACCCCTGGCTGCGGGCCCGCTCGCCGATCGAGGGCTTGTTCTTTGCTGGCAGCGAGGTGTCGACCGTTGGGGTCGTTGGCGGGATGATGGGCGGCGTGTTGGCGGCGTTGTCGGCCGAGCCGGTCGCGGGTGCGCGGCTGATGTTCGAGGTCGAGCGCGGCTGAGCCTGGCATCACACCGGCATCACACCGGCATCACACCGACATCACACCGGGGGGTCCGCTGGGCCCCTGGTCGTTGGGCCGATGTCGCGTTGAACCGAGAGCAAGCGCGCACACGGCATAGTTTGCACAGGCGCTCGATCGTTGTTGGGCTGGCTCGGTGGGTCCAATGACACGGAGCCATGCGCAACTGCGCGGGCCGCAGGTGGTCGCCCACGACAACTCTGGTAGATAGAGGCATGCCTAGGTTGAGCTGTCTCACCGGCCCGAGTCTGGTTCTCTTGCTCGCGTGCAGCCCCGCGACCGGTGGTCTCGGCGGTGGCGACGACACGGAATCGGGCTCGACGCAGACCGGAACCGGGAGCGACTGCATCGGCCAGTCGGGTTGCGCGTGCACGCCGGGTGGCGGCTGTGACCCGGGCTTGGCCTGCGTCGCCGACATGTGTGAGCCCGTGTCCGGTGACGGTGACGGCGATCCAACGGGAGACGGCGATCCAACGGGCGACGGCGACGGCGACGGCGACGGCGACCCTGGCTGCACGGAGCTGGGCTGCATGTGCGACGGCTCGCTCGACGCCTGTGACCCGGGGTTGATCTGCGAGGACGGTGTGTGTGGGCCAAGTCCGTGCGGCAATGGGATCCAAGAAGATGGTGAGGTGTGCGACGACGGCAACATCGTCGGTGGCGACGGTTGCGAGGACGACTGCACGCTGACGACGGTCTCCGTGGTCGCGGGTACCCTGCACACGTGCGCGCTGATCGAGGGCGGTCACGTGCGCTGTTGGGGCGCGGGGGCTGACGGCCGGCTGGGCCACGGCAACACCAACAGCGTCGGCGACAACGAGGCGCCGGCCAGCGTGGGTCACGTTGGGTTGCCAGACGCGGTGGTCTCGCTCGACGTGGGTGATCTGCACAGCTGCGGTCTGTTCGCGGACAACGCCATGCGCTGCTGGGGTGAGGGCAGCGTCGGGCAGCTCGGCAACAGCTCGGACGAGAGCTTGGGTGACGACGAGGTGCTGGAAATGCTCGCAGGGATCATGCTGGGCGGCACGGCCACGCAGTTTTCCAGCGGGTATGCCCACACCTGCGCGCGCCTGGATACTGGCGACGTGCGCTGCTGGGGCGACAACGGCAGCGGCCAGCTCGGGGCCGGAGACACCGTGAAGATCGGCGACACCGAGCACGCGAGCGCGGCTGCGCTGGTGCAGCTTGGCGCTGACGACGTGGCGTTCGTGGCCGCGGGCTATCGCCACAATTGCGCGGTCACGGTCGCCGACGAGCTCTATTGTTGGGGCCTCAACAGCAAGGGGCAGCTGGGCCTGAGCAGCAACGTGGCGATCGGCGACAATGAGCCGGCCAACGATCTGGGCCCCGTCGACGTGCGCCCGATGTCGCTGCCAGACAACGCGACGATCACCCAGCTCGCGCTCGGCAAAGAGCACTCCTGCGCGCTGTTCTCGTCGGGGGAGGTGACGTGTTGGGGCCACGCCAACCGCGGTCAGCTCGCGCGCGGCAGCAAAGACAACTGGAGCGACAGCGCCGACGAGCCGCCCGCAGCCTTGTCGCCGATCAGCCTAGGGGGGGCGGCCACGGCGATCAGCGCGGGCGATGAATTCAGCTGCGCGCTGCTCGACGGCGGCGCCGTGCGGTGCTGGGGTAAGAACGATCGCGGCCAGCTCGGGCTTGCCAACAAGGCTGACTTTGGTGACAGCATGGACGAGGTCCCGAGCACGATCGACCCGATCGATCTTGGGGGCCCGGCGATCTCGATCTCGTCGGGGGTCGAGCACAGCTGCGCCGTGCTCGAGGACTACTCGGTCGTGTGCTGGGGCCGCGGCGCCAACGGGCGGCTTGGCTATGGGAACGTCGACGACATCGGCGACGACGAGTCGCCCGCGACCGCCGGCGCCGTCGAGCTGTTCTGAGCTCGTGGCCGCTCACTGACGCTCGAGGACCAGCAGCCCGTTGACCAGCGACTCGCGCACGAAGCGGGCCACGCTGGCCGCGACCTGCTCGGGCGTGGCCCGGCACATCTGCGCGTAGTGTTCGACGGCTTCGGTGAGGGTGTGGGTCTGGGCGAGGATCTCGATCAGGGCCGCGGCGGCCTCGCTGAGCTCGCGGTCGCTCGCGTGGCCACCCTCGAACCGGATCCGCAGACGATCGTCGCAGGTCCCGGCCAGCGAGCGCTCGTGCACGAACAGCGCGTGGGGGCTGGGACGCACCGACAGCTGCAGCAGCGCGGCGTCTGGGAGGGCGGCGGCGTCGAGCGCACGACGCAGCTGCGTGAGAGCAGCGGCGTCGTGGAGCCGCGCGCCGTCGGTGTCGACCCGCGCTGAGAACCGTGGGGCCCCGTCGCTGTCCGGGCGCTCGACCAACACCAGCACGTGGCGGGTTCGCTCGATCCCGAGCTCGCGCAGGTGCTCGCGGTAGGCGATCGCGGCGGCGGCGTAGTCGGGGCCCAGCTTCGAGTGCGAGGTCGAGGCGTAGCCCAGGGCTTGCTGATCCGCGCCGAGGCCCTTCGCGGCCACGGCGATGATGCGCAGGGTCGGGTCGTTGACGGCTGCGGTCAGCCGGTCGATCAGCGCTTCGTCGTCGGCGCTGTCGAACAGCGCGATGGCGCGGCCGCGCTCGCCAAGCAGCGGGGGCAGCTCCGACAGCATCCGCAGCGCCAGCTCGTCGCCGCGACGGCCACCGTGGAGGTAGGTTGTCGCGGCGACCGAAGCTGGTTGGGTCACGAAGGGCGGCTGCGAGACGATGAGCTCGAAGCGCTGACCGGCGACCGGAGCCGAGAGGTCACCCGCTTCAAAGCGCGCGTTGGAGATGCCGTTGAGCTTGGCGTTGAACCGGGCGTACGCGACCGCGCGAGGATCCAGATCGACGCCAACGACCTCGCGCGCCCCGGCCCGCGCGGCCGCCAGCGCGAGCGAGCCGGCGCCACACCCAATGTCGAGCACGCGCGGGCTGTCGCTGATCTCGACCGCCCGCCACAGCTCGAAGGTGGTCGCGCCTGGGCCCATGACCGGGTCGAAGCGGGCGTCGACCTCGTCGGAGCCGAGCAACAGGCCCGCGAACGGCATCAGGCGCAGGCTGGCGCGCAGCTGACCGTTGGTGGACTGCAGCGCGTTGGCGGACTTCAGCGCTTGGATCAGCGCCTCGCCAAGCACCGAGCGGGCGAGCGGCTCGTCAACGGCGTCGCGGTAGGCGAACAGCCGGGCCCACACCGCCGCGGGTTCGGGCAGGTGCTGCAGCCACGCGTGGACGAGCGGGAGTCGGACGGCGTCGAATTGCTTGGGGGCGATCGCCTCGGCGCGGGCGATCAGCGAGGCGTTGAAGCCCGCGTCCATGCTTGCCTGGATGCGTGCACACAGCTCGAGAGGGAGCGCGAGCAAGGCGGTGGGGTCGGGGCGTGGATCAGACACGAGGGTGCTTGGCTACCACGCGACGGCGGTTTACGCATGACCCATCGGGGGGACGAGCCGCGCGGCCAGGGTCCCCGCATACCACTGGTCGAAGGCATACACGCAGCGCTCGGTCGAGTGATACGGCCCCGGCACGCAGCCCGCCGAGGCCACGCCGCTCTGGACCCGCTCGCACACCTGCCAGTCCTGGCGATTCGTTCGATCCCAGAATTCAATCATGTCGCTGGGGTCGAACCCGGGCAGGGCCAAGCTGCTTGGCGGGAACAGCCACTCGCACACAATCCGAGATCGGGTTGGCGTGAGCGGCCAGATCGCGTGGGTCAGCAGGTATTGTGGGTGCAGGGCCAGGGTGAAGTTTGGATAGATCTGATCATAGCGGACCAATTGCAGATCTTCGCCCTTCAGCCCGGGGATCGGCGGCAGCGCGGTGGTACCCGACATCGACAAGGTCGTGAAGCCGTCGCGCAGCCGCATGGGCCCGCCGTTGAAGCAGAGCCCGGCCGTGAACGAGCCGGTCTCGAAGTCGCTGATTCGGTGCAGCTGCGGGTGCAGCAGCTGGCAGTGGTAGCACTCGCCGTAGTTCTGCGCGATCACCTTCCAATTGGCCTCGATCGTGTATTCGTGCCGGTGCGCCCGCCGCAATGAGCCGACCTGGTAGCGCGCCAGGCTGGGCAGATCTGCGAACGCCTTGGCGAGCGTCGGGGCGCTTGGATCCAAGTTGATGAACACGAAGCCCGCGAGGGTCTCGAGCCGCGGCGAGAGCAGCGGGTAGTCTGCTGCCGCGAACCCTGGATCAGCGCGGGGCGCATGCAGCAAGTGACCGTCGAGGGCGTAGCTCCATTTGTGATAGGGGCAATTGATCGCCCCGCGCAATCGCCCACATGGCGCGTCGAGCAAGCGCGCGCCACGGTGACGACATACATTGAAGAACGCGTGCAGCTGGCCGCGTTCGTCGCGAACGACCAAGAGTCGCTCATCGCCGACGTCACGGGTCACGTAGCTGCGGGGGCTGGGCAGATCCTGCTCACGGGCGATGCACAGCCACATGCGGCCAAACAGCTCGCGCTGCTCGATCGCAAAGATCTCTGGCGATGTGTACACGTGCGGAGGCAGCGTCCGCGCTTGCTCGAAGGGCGCTTGGATCGCCGTGAGCTCGGCGGCGAGCTCGGCGTGGCTCTGGGACCCAAGGGGGCGCATGGTCAGGATCGATCCTAGCGCTGGTTGGGGGGACGAGGCCCCGAAGCCGGGCGTTGGGTGACTGGTGGATCAGCGCAGCGCTGGTCTATCATCGGCCCATGCCACGCATTGCCACGTCGCTCACACTTGCTTGCATGCTCGCGCTGATCGGCTGCGCCGACGACGGCAGCAGCGATGGCACCCTGACCACGATTGACCCCACGACGAGCGGCGACGGCGACGGCGACGGCGACACCGAGAGCAGCAGCAGCGACTCGACCGAGACGGGCGATGGCGATGGCGACCCAGGTGACGGTGACGGCGACGGCGACGGGGATGGCGATGGCGACGGCGATGGCGACGGCGAGCCAGGGCCCCTGTGTGGCGACGGCAAGGTCGATCCCGGCGAGGAGTGCGACGTTGGCAACGAGACCATGTTCTGTGACGGCGACTGCACCTATGCGATGTGTGGCGATGGCTATCACAACATGTTGTCGGAACAATGCGACGACGGCAATTCGGAGAGCAATGACGGCTGCGTGGGCCCGTGCCTGATCGCCAGCTGCGGCGACAACTTCGTGTACGAGGGGGTCGAGGAGTGCGATGACGGCGATATGGACGACACCGACGACTGCACGAGCGCGTGCGTGTTGGCCTATTGCGGCGATGGCATCGTGCACGCCCAGGACGAGGAGTGCGACGACGCCAACATGGTTGACAGCGACGCTTGCACGGCCCAGTGCACCGCGTCGTTTTGTGGCGATGGCGTGCTGTGGGAGGGCATGGAGACCTGCGACGACGGCAACCTGATCAACACGGATGCGTGTCCGACCAGCTGTCAGCCGGCGGTGTGTGGCGACGGCTTCGTGCAGCAAGGCGTAGAGGAGTGCGACGACGGCAACATGATCGACGACGATTTCTGCGCGAACGACTGCACGGGCTTGGGTTACGCGCCGTGTTTCGAGTCGGACTTTGGCGTGCTCAACAACGGCGACCCATGGGTTGTGTGCACGATCGATCAAGACGGGGCGTGGGTTTCTGCCAACACTGGCGGGACCTACCAGGCCGACGAGATCTGCAACTTCCTGGGGTTCAACACCCTGTCTGAATGGGGCGGGACCTGTGGCAACGTGTGCGGCTACTGTGAGAACGACACGACCTGCAACAACCCCGGCAGCATGAACTTCGACGGGGGCGGCGGCGGCAACTGGCCCCAGCTCGGCAACACGGTCCACTGGCTGTGCACCAACGAGTGATGCGCGCAGCTCAGACCAGCGCTTGCAGCAGCTGGCCGATCGCCACCAGCCAGGCCTCCCAGCCGTTGGCCTGCAAGCTGGGCGGCTCGGTTCCCCGCGCGGCTTCGACCCACACGCCGGGGCGCGCGTGCTCGAGGCTCAGCGCGTGCTCGGTGTAGCTGGCGGCCTTGCCGGCGCCGCTTGGCGCGGAGGGCTTGGTGGGCTCGGAGGGCACGAAGGGCGCGCCGAGCAGCCAGACCAGATCGCTGCCGCCCACCACCGCGGCCTCGCTGGCGTGGGCTCGGGCCGCGTCGGGGTCGTCGACTTCGAGCAGCGTGACGACGCCCGACTCGATGAACTCGCGCAGGATCAAGCGGGCGAGCTCGAGCTCGGGCCGCAGCGGCTGTGCAGCCGCGCCGCCGGTCCGGCTGGGGACGCCGATCGTGACAATGCGCAGATCCAGCTCGGCCTCGTCGAGCCACGCACACAGCTTGCGGACCCCCGCGATCACGGCTCCGAACGCGACGACGATCCGCTGAAACGGCACGTCGGCGTCCTTGAGCCGCGCGTCGTCGAGCTCGGGCGCGAGCGCGAAGCAGATGGTTCGGCGCTCGCGGGTGTGCACGCTCTCGTCGCGGGTGTACTTGAGCAGCTCGCCGGCTGCCCAGCGAACGTCGAATAGATCGACGTGGCCAGCGGCGCGCTCGTCTGCTGGGTTCATGTAGATCAGCTCCGAGCTGACCAGGCTCTCGATCCCGCCGACGGTGGCGATCGATGCGTAGCCGCCGATCGGGTAGGCGCTCTCGTCCTCGACCTTGGTTGGTGTTCGGCCGCGGCTGGCGTCGCTGCGCCGGACCCGAACCGGCAAGCTGCGCTCGATCGCCTGGGCCGCGTCGGCGATCTGGGCCATGGCCAGGCGCAGCGAGGGGCTGTGCAGCGCCTCGTGGTTCTCGAGGGTGTACAGCTCGACGTCGCCGATCAGCGCGCCGCACTGGCGGGCGCCCTTGGCCAGGCCGGCGTAGACCTGGCCAAGCTCGCGCCGCAGCGGGGCGAACTGCGGATCATCGAGGGCCGCGGCCCCAAGCTCGAGCAGCTCGACGCCGTGGCGGTGCAGGACCCGGCGGATCGCGGTGGGGCCGGGCGAGTCGAGCTCGAGCTCACCGGGGCGCTGGGCTTGGCGGATCCGCCCTAGGATCTGATCCACGAACACCGCGATCGCGGTTGGCCGCACGCCCAGCTCGAGCCGCAGCAGCGCGTCGCGGGCGTGCTCGAGCCGGTAGTCGGCCGACAGCCGCCCGAGCACGTGCTCTTCGTAGGCGTCGAGGGCCGCGCGCAGCTCGGGATCGGCGAGCGCAACCGAGGCGGCGATGTCGAAGGGGTCACGCGCCAGCAGCCGGCCAAGATCCGCGACGATCCCAAGCGGGGGCAGCAGCGCGAACAGCTCGAGCGTGGCCTCGAGCCAAGGACGCACGCGCGTCAGCAGCTCGGCGCCCGGCGCTACGCCACGTTGGAGCGAGAGCCCGGCCGCGGCCCACTCGTCGACGTTGTCTCGCGCCTCGCTCACGCGGGGGGACCATAGCAGCATCGATCGTGGTGAGCGCGAGCTCGCAGCGGCGCGCTGTTGCGGCTTCGTCAGCGGTTGGAACGGCAACGTCCCGGCCCAGCGCGGGCGAGCCACGCAGGGGGGGGCCACAGGATCACGGCTCCGCGGGTAGGCGAGATCGCTGCTGCGAGCGCGGCCGCTACGCGACCCTGGACAGCATGGCTGGCAATGCTGGTGAGCTGAAGCCGACAGGCGAGCGTTTGGGGGGAGCGAAGGGGGATCCGCCGCCGAAGCGAGGGGGCTCTTGAAAAGCCCCCTCGAGGACATAGTAGGCCCGAGTCGAGCGCGCAGCGCTTGGTTCGAGCCTCGAGCGGCGGCAGCCAGCGAGGCCGTGGACGTACGGCTTCGCCGACACGAGCGCGCAGATATCCTGGCAACCGCAGGCCGCTAGCGGGCGCGCGCGAGCGGCAACACGCGTCGCCAGTCGCTACGCATCCACGCGCCGGCGCGCGCGGAGCTCGGATGATCGTGGAGGTGGGGCGGCGCGCCCCAACTCGAGGTGCGCGCAAAACCAGACAACCACAACGCCGCCGCCGCAGCGCTTGCGCCTCGAGGTGTGCACGCTCGGATTCGTTCACGCCTTGAATCTCGAGCGTCCAAGTCACCTCAATTCCTGCTCGCGAACCGCGTGAATGGGCATTCTCGCGAACGTGGCCAGAGATCGCAGCAACGCGCCGCCGCGCCGCAACTAGGCGGAATTCACCGGGCTCAATTCGCGATTGCCAGTTGGATACATATGATGTGTGGCACCGCCATTGCAGCATTGATGGACATGTCTGCCCGAGAAGTCGTTGTCATCACTGGTGCATCTGCTGGGATCGGTCGGGCGCTCGCTCGACGATTCGCACGGGAAGGCGCGAGCATTGGTCTGCTCGCGCGCGGCGGCCTCAAGCTGACGGCGACCGTAGAAGAGGTGGAAGAATTGGGCGGGCGGGCCCTGGCGATCGAGGTTGATGTCGCAGATCCCGAGGCGGTCGAGGCCGCCGCGACCCAGATCGAAGAGGAGCTCGGGCCGATCGACATCTGGATCAACAACGCTGGCGTCGCGGTAGCTGGCCGGATCATGGACATGAGCCCCGACGAGATTCGGCGGGTGTCGGACGTGACCTATCACGGCGCGGCCTGGGGCACGCGGGCGGCCTTGGCCCGCATGAGCGAGCGCGGTCGCGGCACGATCGTACAGATCGGATCGGGCACAGCCTACCAGGCGGTCCCAATGCTCACGAGCTACTCGGCGGCCAAGCACGCGCTGCGGGGGTTTACCAACGGTCTGCGCGCCGAGCTGCTGCATGACGGGACCGACGTGCACCTGACCATGGTGCACCCGTCTGCGATCAACACCCCATTTTATACATGGGCCCGGAACCTGTTGCCGTATCGGCCGGTCCCGCTGCGGCCGGTCTATCAGCCAGAGCTCGCGGCCGACATCATCTATTGGGCGGCCCACGCCCGCCGTCGTGACGTGTACTTGGGCTGGGCGACCGTCGGGGCGATCTTCGTGGATCAGCTGGCGCCGGGTCTCGCCGATCGCCTGCTCGTTCGCAATGTGCGGATGACAGAGGAGCGCTCGGAGCCGGCGCCCCCCGATCAGCTCGACCATCTGTTTGACCCGGTCGAGGTGGATCTGGGCGCGCGCGGTCGCTTCAACCACATCTCGCAGTCGCGGGCGCCGCTGGTGCGGTTGGTCGCGCGCCTCAGCGGGATCCGGGGGGCGCTGGCGGACGGGCTCTACGATCTGCTGCGCGGCCGTCGGATCTGGCGCTGAGGTGTCAGCGACCAGGTGATCGACGCTGCCGGCCGCGAGGGCCTGACAACAGTCAGTCGAGGCCGAGCAGCTTGGGGACCTTGTCCTCGAGCAGCGCGAGCTCTTCACGGGTCTCACCAAGGTAGGCCAACACCGTGAGGTCCTCGCGCTCGACCTTGCCGCCGTGCAGCAGCCACGCCCGCGCCCGCAGCAATTTGTAGAGCTTGACGACCTTGCGATCGCTGACGAACACCCCGTCCTCGCGGGCGAGGGTCTTGAGCAGGCGATGCAGCTCGCGGAGCAGCTCGTCCGAGAAGTAGCGGTGGCGATCACGCTGCGACGAGCCGTCGGGCAGCAGCTCGCGCCGCGCCATCTGCATGGTCAAGTAGCGGTGGGCCTTGAGCAGATCCTCCAAGCTGGCGTGGCCTTCGACCCAAGGCTTGAGGTTGAGGTCGCGCTGGGTCTGGGCGTCGAGGCCGGCGTCGATCAGCTCGAAGAAGTGGTCGTCTTGCACCGGGTGCGCGACGATCTTGAGGCAGAAGCGGTCTTTGAGGGCGGCGAGCTCGGCGTGCTCGGGGATCTCGTTGGTCGCCGCGATCAGGACCTTGAGCGCGACCGGGACCGGCAGGCCGTCTTGATAAAATTTGCGCTCATTGATGATCGTGAGCAGGGAATTGAGGATCGCCGAGTTCGACTTGAAGATCTCGTCGAGGAACACCATGCGCGCGGTTGGCAGCTTGCCCCGCGCGCGGCGAATGTAGCGGCCCTCTCGCAGCAGGTTGATGTCGATCGGGCCCATCACCTCCGAGGGCTCGGTGAACCGGGTGAGCATGTACTCGAAGTAGTCCTCGGTCGGGATCCCCAGCGCGTCGCGAAACTTGGTCACGAGGTCGGACTTGGCCGTGCCGGGGACGCCAACGAGCAACAAGGGCTCTTGGGCGATCGCGCAGACGGTCATGAGATCGACGATCTCTTGGCGCTCGACGAAGTAGTGGGCCAGCGCGACGCGAAACCGGTTGAGCCGCTCGCGCAGCTCGTGGGCCTCGGCGGCGAGGGTCTCGTAGTCGAGCTGCTCGACGGCCTCGACCGACGCGTCGAGCTGTTGGACGGACGGATCAGTGGTCACCGAGGGGCGCATGCGAGGCCGGGATCATAACGGCATGGCTGCGCATGGGAAACCGTGGGCGCACGACGCCGTCGCAGGTTGGCTTCAGCGACTCGACAGGTCGGTGTGGATCCGCCGGTGCAGCAGGTGCTCGTCATCCTCGACCCAGCGTCGCGCCCACTGGCTGAGCGCGAGATCTTCGCTGGCCAGCGAGAGCACGACGGCCTCCATCAGCTGGATCACGGACAGGCAGAAGTGAGACGTGGTGCTCAGGCTGTCGCTGGTCGAGGGCAGCCGCTGCATCAGCGCCCGCGCGCCCGCGATCGCCTGGCCGGGGGTGCTGCGGCTGAGCGCGACGGCGATCTCGCGCAGCAAGGTCTGCAGGACCTGCAGCTTTGGCGGCGGCGCGGCGAGCTCGGGCAGCAGCGTGTACGCGGCCGTGAACGCGCCCTGGACCCGGCCAGGCTGGCCGAGCGCCGCGAACCCGGCGGCGATGTGCAGCTGCGCGACGACCCCGGGGAGATCGCTGTTGTCGCCGACCCGCTCCTCGAGCTTGGTCAGCCGGCTGCTGAGCTGGGCCTCGTTGTTGCTGCGGCGCAGCACGGCGGCGCAGCGGGTCAAGAGCTCGGCGTACTCGGCGGGGCGCTGCTCGGTCAGCTCGGCGTCGCTGACGGCGAGGGTTGCGAGGGCGTCGTCGATCAGCGCGGGCCGGTCGTAGTAGCCGGCCAAGAGCAGGGCGTTGCGCAGCAGCTTGGGCCGGAGCTCCAGCGGGGCCGCGCTCACGAACGGCAGCGCGGCGTGCAGACGCGGGACCGCGAGCGGCTCGGGCAGGGCCTCGAGGAATTCGAGCAGCTCGCCGAGCGCTCGGGCGACGCGCTCGGGCCCCTGGGTGGTCATGCCCGCGAGCATGCGATCGAACAGCGCGGCGAGATCCTCGGGGTGGGTCAGCAGCGCGAGCCCGGCGAAGGGCTCGTCGTCCTTGCGGTTCCACTTGTCGAAGGCGTCGGTGTCCTCGCGGGGATCGAGCACGCGCGAGAGCTGAAGCAGGCGATCGTACTTGAACCGGTCGATGTTGCTGAGCCGCTCGCGGGCGGCGATCGGCCCGTTGGGCTCGGCCGAGAGCGGGGCGCCGGGCGGCAGACCCTCGAGCGCGTGCTGGATCCGGGCGGCGTAGCTGGCGTGGGCGGCGATGTGGATCGGGTCGCCGCGCGCGGGATCGATGCTGTCCCCAAGCAGCGCCTCGCCAGCTTCGAGCTCCTGGCGGGCGACCTGGGGCCGGCCGAGCCGCGCGAGGCCCCACGCGAGGACCAGGCGCACGTAGGCGTCGGTGCGGGCCTCGGGGTAGGTCGACTCGATCGTCGAGCGCTTGCGCTTGGTCGTGAGGTACTCGTCGCGCACGCGCTGCAGCTCGTCGGCGAGGCGGCCGAGATCGCTGGCGTCGCCGTCGGTCCCGTGGGTGCGCACGAAGTTGGGGATGTTGCGGGCCAGCCCGACCCCTTCGCGCAGCGAGCCCATGATCAGATCGCGGGTCTGGAACAGCGCGAGGCGATCGTCGCCAGCGAGGCGGGCCAGCGCGCTGCGGGCCAGCCACAGCGTGCGCAGATCCAAGCGCGCGCCGTGGGTGGCGAAGAAGCGCTGCAGTCGGGCGAGCAGCTCGGGGCCGAGCGGGGGAGGGACCTGCGCGAGCGAGCCGAGCGACGCGGCGGCGCGATCGCGCTCGGCCGGGCTCGCGCGGGTGTAGAGCTCGGCGTAGACGACCTCGGCGGCCAGCGCTCGGACCATCTGCTCGTCGAGGTCGACGTCGATGATGTCGACGATCCCGAGCATGTGCCCGCCGTCTGGGTAGCCCAGCATCGCGCACTCGCTGGCGACCCAGCGGTGGGCGAGCACGAGCGGGCTCGGCCCTCCCGCGCTCGCGCTCGCGCTCGCGCTTGGCCACAGCGCGCGCGACCAACACAGCCCCGCCTCGCGCGAGCGGTGCAGGGCGGCCTGGAGGTTGCCGAGGTCGGCCCACGCAGCGGTCCGCCCGGGATCGTCGAGCGGGGTGTCGAGCTCGCAGAACGCGGTCTCGAGCGCCGACAGCTGGGCCTCGATCTCGCTGCGGGGCAGGTCGATCGGGCGCAGCTCCTGCTCGGGATCGACCTGCGGGCCGGGGCCGGCATCGGCGATCTCGACCGACACGGGCGTGGCAAAGTCGTGCTCGTCAAACTCCGGCTCGCGCCGCAGGCGGTCGCGCTTGGGCTTGGGCTCGCGCTTGGGCTTGGGCGCCTCGCCGTCCTCCCACTCGACGCCGATCGACACGAAGCTGTCGAGGTCGAACGCGGTGCTGCGGACCCACGGCGCGAGCGCGTGCTCGTGCGCGCCGACGAGGTAGTCGACCCACTCGGACAAGGGCGCGAACGCGGTCTCGTCTAGGCTCTCGCGCGAGAAGCTGTGACCGCGGCGGCCCTCGCTGCCCTGCGGCGCCAACCACACGACGCGCTGGTCGAGGCTGGATCCGGGGGCGTCGTCGCCCAGCAGCTCGCGCAGCCGGCTCGGTCGCAGCGGCGGATCGATCATCGCGCCAACCGGCAGGTAGAGATCGGGGATCTGGGCGGCGGGCACGTAGGCCTCGGCGTTTAGATCGAGCGCGGGCGGCCCCTTGGCGCTGCGGCGGGCCCGAAGCACCACGCAGGTGTGGGTGCCGTCCCCGTGGGGGGTGGGCTGCTCGACGATCGCAAACCGGAGCCGCGCGACGACCTCGTCGGGGACCGTGCAGACCAGCTGCTCGATCTGTTCGAGGGCGCGCTCTCGGAGCACCCACAGATCCGCTGGGCGCTTGCTGGGCGCCCGCACCAGTCGCAGCTCGACGGCGAGTCGCTGCTTGGGTGTGGTCCCGCGCCAGCTGGTCAGCGAGGGCAGGGTGACGTCGCTGACGGCCTGCAGATCCAGCCACGGACCGTCGGGGGCGCGCAGCCATGGCACGCAGCCGGGCGTGGGAGCGGGCGTCGCCGCGCGGGCGCCCGCAGGGCCGCGGGGGATCAGCACCAGCTCACCGGGCTCGAGATCGAGGCGGGCCGCCTGCGGGTGACGGGCGCCGATCTCCACCCACACGCGCCCGCCCGGTCGCGCCGGCAGGTACGCGCGCAGGGGATCGTCACGATCGAGCGCGCGCAGCAGCGCGTAGTAGGGCGGATCGGCGACCCGGCACAGGTTGCGGCGCTGGCCGTGCTCGTCGTCGAAGAACGCGAGCCGCTGGTCCTCGCTGCCAAGCCGCAGCAGCTCGCCGCTGAGGCGCAAGAAGCCGTGATCCCCCTCGCTCACGAACAGCACCTCGCCAAGCGGCAGCTGGGGCTCGGGGGCGGGCTCGGGATCGATCAGCTCGGCCCAGCAGCGCAGGGTCTGGCCCGCGCGGATCCGCCGACGCGAGAACGCGACCCCGACCTCGCGCAGCTTCTTGCGTTCGCTGCGGCCGATCTCGACGCTCGGCTCGAGCAGCAGGCGCTGATCCTCGTCGAGCTCGAAGCTGACCGGCGCCGCCTGGACGGCGGCCGGGATCAACCCCGAGTCGAGCGCCACGCGCAGCGCGTCGTGATCTTCGATCACCAAGGTCGACATGCGGATCAGGAGCCTTGCTCGATCGACTCGCGCTCGTCGGCCTGCTCGTCCTCGACCTGAGCGTCGGGGATCTTGGCCTCGCGCTCGCGCTTGACGATGACCTTGCCGAGCTCCTCGGCCTTGACCACGCCGCCCTCGACGAGCTCGTTGATCAGCCGACGGTGCTCGTCTTCATGCTCGATCGGGAGCATGTCCGAGTCCGACTCGTACTCGATGATCAGGTTCTTCTTGCCCGTGTCCGGGTCGATCAGCAGGCGGATGTTGAGCTCGGCCATGGGTGGGGCGGGTAGCATAGCAAGGGTTTTTTTTACCCCCACAGTCGGTTTCGCACTTCGCAGGTCACTCGCTTCGCTCGCTCCCAAGGGGCTGGCTGTGCGCGGGGGCATGTGTGGCCCCCTAGAAGGGGGCTTGGGCGCGTTGAGCGGGGGGGGCTGTTTTGACCCCCACATTCGGTTTCGCACTTCGCAGGTCACTCGCTTCGCTCGCTCCCAAGGGGCTGGCTGTGCGCGGGGGCATGTGTGGCCCCCTAGAAGGGGGCTTGGGCGCGTTGAGCGGGGGGGCTGTTTTTACCCCCACATCCGGTTTCGCACTTCGCAGGTCACTCGCTGCGCTCGCTCCCAACGGGCTGGCTGTGCGCGGGGGCATGATTGGCCCCCTAGAAGGGGGCTTGGCGCGTTGAGCGGGGGGGCTGTTTTGACCCCCCACATCCGCTTTCGCACTTCGCAGGTCACTCGCGTCTCGGGGTCGTTCGTCGCGCGCGCGCGCTCGCCCGCAAGGCCGCCTCGCTAGCGACGTACCGTGTCGACCCAGCCACGGTCCGCACCGTCCGACCGCCGACGCCCGCCGAAGCCACCGAGCCCCCTTCTAGGGGGCCACACATGCCTCCGCGCACAGCCAGCCCGTCGGGAGCGAGCGAAGCGAGTGACCTGCGAAGTGCCAAACCGTCTGTGGGGGTAAAAAACAGCACGCCCGCTCAACGCGCCCAAGCCCCCTTCTAGGGGGCCACACATGCGGTCGCGGACAGCCAACCCGTTGGGAGCGAGCGCAGCGAGTGACCTGCGAAGTGCGAAACCGGATGTGGGGGTATAAGAAGGATCTCGTGCCCAGCATCCGTGCGATTCAGGTCGTGCACAGCCTGCGGGCGCTCGAGCTCGTGAGCGGGGGGGAGCACGAGCGGGCGCTGAGGCGGATGCGGCCGGAGTCGCTCGCGCGGATCCGCGACGCGCGTCGGTTTGACTGGCTGCCGGTCGCGCTCGACGTCGAGCTCAGCCACGCGGTCGCCGATGAGTTTGGCCCCGTGGTCGCGGCCGCTCGATCGCGGCAGAGCCTGGGTCAGTCAACGGGGACGCCGCTGCTGCGGCCGTTCATCGACGGCGTGGTCAAGCTGTTTGGACTCGAGCCCTCGAGCATGTTTCGGCAGGTGCCGCTGGGCTGGAACGCGGTCTACCGCGACGCTGGGCGGATGCGCTACGAGGTCAGCTCCGGCGCAGATCGATCGCTCATCTACGAAGACGTGCCGGTCGTGATCCTCGAGAGTCGCGTGTACCTCGACGCGATCGCGTCGGCGCTGCACAGCTTGTTGGATCTTTGCAACGCCGACGGGGCGATCGAGGTCGCCACGATCGACCGGGAGCGCGCGCGGGTCCAGCTGCGCGTGACCTGGTCCTGAACGCGGTCAGAGCGGAGCATGGCCCTCGAGTATGACCTCCACGTCGACGCTGTTTGCCCGGCGAATCACCTCGAGAAATTGCTCGTCGACGCTGGCGCCACCAAGCTCTCAGATAGCCCGGCGACCTACGGCGGTGACAAAATTCTGTGCGTCGTGGTCCCGCCGGACCCGCGCTCGAGTTCGTTCATCGCCGAGGAATTTCACGTCGAGCCGCGGGTCAGCGTCTACTTTCGGCTCGACAAGTTCAACCTGGATCAGTCGCAGCGATCGCTGGTTCAGTACATTGATCGGGTGTTGGTCGGCTGCGCGGGCGATGCCGTCGTCGTGTTCAATGGTGAGTTGGTCGTGCTGCGGCGGACCCACGACGCGCTGTTGATCCGGGCTGAATCGGCGGTGTCCATGCACGGTCGCGCCTCGCTGCTCAGCGCTCCATATGCGGTGGTTGACGACCTCGTGTGATCAGCGGACCCCAAACCCAGCCTCGAGCGAGTCGAGGGCTTCGTGGCCGAGCTGGTCGAGATCCTCGACCCCACCAGTTGCGTACCAGTGCCGCATCGTCGCGCGTACGGTGCCCATCATCGCGCCAGCCAAGACCTCGGCGCGGCGCTCGGACGCGAGACCGGGCGGGAGCTGGTTGATGAACACGGCGGCGATGTCCTGCTCCCACTCGCGATCGATCGCGGCCTCGCGGGCCAGCAGCGCCGACGATGATTGGATCAAGCTCTGCGCGACCAACAGCTGGTCGCGGTGCTCGCTGTACTCGACGCTGAACAGCCGGGTCAGGCGACGAAAGGTGTCGAACGGCGACTCGTCGGGCGGGGCCGTGCTCAGGATCTCCACGAAGCGCTCGCGCCTGCGCTCGCGGTTGGGAAACACCAGGCTCTCTTTGTCGGGGAAGTAGCGGAAGAAGGTTCGCTTCGACACGTCGCCCGCGGCACAGATGTCCTCGAGCGTGGTCGAGTCGAAGCCGTGCTGGTGGAACAGCTCGTGGGCGCGGCTCAGGATCCGCGAGCGCGTCTCGGCCTTCTTCTGTTCGCGCGTCTGCTCGGACCCGGTCACGGGCGAATTTATACGGCAGTGGGTGTGAGATGTGCCACTCGGTGGCACGGAGCCCTTGGGACGGTTCTCGAGGGCCGAATTCGGCGTTCATGGGGGTGATCTCTGCGCGGTATCCACGATCTGGAGTCGGCACGAACGCCCCTGTGACACAACGAAGACAGAGAATTGCGACGTTCGTGATTCCCGCATGGAGACGAAACCGCCACTGGGTGGCACCTTCCGCTCGGGCTTCCCCAAATGTCCTCCGAACACGATTTTTCAGCGGGCTTCTGGCACGACGCGGACACGGCTCCAGGGTTCGCGGGTGCGCCGATCGTCAACGCGATCGCGCGGGTCCGCGAGCCGGCCTACGTGATCCGTCACCCCGAGACAGGCGCGATCGGTGTGGCCGTGGGCGGGCGCGTGGGCCCGGAGCCCGTGGCACTCGGCCGCCCGGCGTGGCCGGTGTGGGGCCACCTGCCGCCGCTGTACCCGGAGTGGCTCGGTGACCGCAGCTTCACCCAGACCCACGGCGTCCGCTTTCCTTATGTGACCGGCGCGATGGCGAATGGCATCGCAACGACGCGGCTCGTCGCGGAGGCCGGACGCGCGGGCTTCCTGGGCTTCTTTGGGGCCGCGGGGCTGGCCTACGGGCGGGTCGAGCAGGCCGTCGCCGAGCTGAGCGCGGAGCTTGGCGACGCGGCGGCGTGGGGCTGCAACCTGATCCACTCGCCGCAAGAGCCGGCGCTCGAGGACGCGGTCGCGCAGCTGTACATCGAGCGTGGGGTTCGGCGGGTCTCGGCGGCGGCGTTCATGGCCTTGACGCCCTCGATCGTGCGCTACGCGATCGCGGGCATCCACGAAGATCAGCACGGCCAGATCGTGCGGCCGCGCCACGTGTTCGCCAAGGTCTCGCGGCTCGAGGTCGCGCGGCACTTCCTCGAGCCGGCGCCCGAGCGGATCTTGCAGGTCCTGCGCGAGCGCGGGCACATCACCGAGCACGAGGCTGCGCTCGCCCGGCACATCCCGATCGCCGAAGACATCAGCGTCGAGTCGGACTCGGGCGGCCACACCGACAACCGGCCGCTCGCTGCGTTGCTGCCCAGCATGCTCGCGCTGCGCGACGAGATCGTGGCGGCGCGTGGCTACGCGCGCCCGATCCGGATCGGCGCGGCCGGGGGAATTGGCACCCCGAGCGCGGTCGCCAGCGCGTTCGCGCTTGGGGCTGCGTACGTGCTGACGGGATCGGTCAACCAGGCGTGCGTGGAGTCGGGGCTCGACGCGAGCGGCAAGCAAATGTTGGCCGAGGCTGGGATCGCCGACGTGATCATGGCCCCGGCCGCCGACATGTTCGAGCTTGGCGTCGAGGTCCAGGTGCTGCGCCGCGGCACGCTGTTTGGCGTGCGAGCCAAGCGGCTCTACGAGCTGTACCGGGCCTACGAGACCTGGGACCAGATCCCCGCCGAAGACCGCCGCAAGGTCGAGCAACAGCACCTGCGCACCAGCTTCGAGCAAGCGTGGGCTTCGACCCACCAGTTCTGGGCCGAGCGCGATCCCGGCGAGATCACCAAGGCGCAGGCCGATCCACGCCACAAGCTGGCGCTGGTGTTTCGCTCGTACCTGGGCCAGTCCAGCCGCTGGGCGATCGTCGGCCAAGCGGATCGCCGCACCGACTTTCAGATCTGGTGCGGCCCGGCGATGGGGGCGTTCAACGCCTGGACCGCCGGCAGCTTCCTGGCCGCCCCCGAGGCCCGCACGGTCGTGCAGGTCGCCCGCAACTTGATGGAGGGCGCCGCGGTGATCACCCGCGCCCAACAATTTCGCAGCTACGGCGTGCCGGTTCCGGCGGCCGGCTTTGACTTTCGGCCCCGGCCGTTGGCTTGACTTCCCACTCACCGCTCGAGGTCCGCATGACTACTCAATCGCCCCGTTGTCCCCTCGCGATCGTTGGTGTGTCCGCCCTGTTCCCTGGCTCGCAGGACGCCACCGGGTTTTGGACAGACATCCTGGCTGGCCGGGATCTGCTCAGCGACGTGCCGACCACCCACTGGCTGCCCGAGGACTACTACGATCCCGATCCGCGGGCGCCCGACAAGACCTACGCCAAGCGCGGCGGGTTCTTGTCGCAGGTGGACTTCGATCCGATGGCGTGGGGCGTGCCGCCCAACATCATCAAGGCCACCGACACCTCGCAGCTGCTGGGGTTGATCGTCGCCGAGCAGGTGTTGCGCGACGCGGCGCGCGGCCAGTTTGACGCGATGGATCGCTCGCGGATCTCGGTGATCCTGGGCGTGACGTCGGCCCAAGAGCTGCTGGCTTCGATGATCAGCCGGCTGCAAAAGCCCGTGTGGGTCAAGTCGCTGCGCGAGCAGGGGCTGGGCGAAGACGAGGTCCAGGCGGTCTGTCAGCGGATCGCGGATCACTACACGCCGTGGGAAGAGAGCTCGTTCCCGGGCCTGCTCGGCAACGTCGTGGCCGGGCGGATCGCCAACCGGCTCAACCTTGGCGGGACCAACTGCGTGGCCGATGCGGCCTGCGCTTCGACCTTTGCGGCGCTGAGCATGGCGGCGCAAGAGCTGTACTTGGGCGACTCGGACCTGGTGATCACCGGGGGCGTCGACACGCTCAACGACATCTTCATGTTCATGTGCTTCTCGAAGACGCCGGCGCTGTCGGCCTCGGGCGACTGCCGGCCGTTCTCGGATCAGGCCGACGGCACGATGCTCGGCGAGGGGCTGGGCATGGTCGCGCTCAAGCGGCTCGCCGACGCCGAGCGCGACGGGGATCGGATCTACGCCGTGCTGCGCGGGATCGGGGCCTCGTCCGACGGGCGCTCGAAGAGCGTGTACGCGCCGGTCTCGGACGGCCAGGCGCAGGCGCTGAAGCGGGCCTGGGGCCACGCGGGGATCGAGCCCGACACGATCGAGCTGATCGAGGCGCACGGGACCGGCACCAAGGCCGGCGACGCGGCCGAGTTCGAGGGGCTGCGCCAGGCGTTTGGGGTGCGGGATGACGCCCAGTGGTGCGCGCTTGGATCGGTCAAGTCGCAGATCGGCCACACCAAGGCCGCCGCCGGGGCTGCGGGGCTGTTCAAGGCCGTGATGGCGCTGCACACCAAGGTGCTGCCGCCCACGATCAAAGTGGATCGGCCCAACCCCAAGCTGGAGATCGAGACCTCGGCGTTCTATCTGAACACCCAGGCCCGGCCGTGGATCCGCGCCAGCGATCACCCGCGGCGCGCGGGCGTGAGCGCGTTTGGGTTTGGCGGGTCGAATTTTCACCTGCTGCTCGAGGAGTACGCCAGCGAAGACTCAGCGTTGGTCGCCGAGCGGCTGCGCACGCTGCCGGTCGAGCTGATCGCGCTGTCGGGCACCAGCGGGGCCGAGGTCGCCGAGCAGGCCCGGGCGTGGGCGCAGCGCTGTGATCAGCGCGGGCTGCTGCAAGTAGCGGCGTGGGAGACCCAGCGCAGCTTCGACGCTTCGGCCAAGGCGCGGCTGAGCGTGGTCGCCAGCGACGAGCAGGATCTGCGCACCAAGCTCGAGCGCGCGGCGGCGCAGATCGAGGCGGATCCAAGCGCCGCGTTCGAGAGCCCGAACGGGAGCGCCTACGGGGTCGGGCCGCAGGTCGGCAAGATCGGGCTGCTGTTCCCGGGCCAGGGCAGCCAGTACGTGGGCATGACCGCCGAGCTGGCGATGAGCTTCGACCACGCCCGCGGGGCCTGGGATCGCGCCGCCGAGCTGCGCTTGGGTCTTGGCGAGCGTCGGCGGCTGGACCAGCTGGTGTTTCCGATCCCGCGCTTTGACGACGCGGCGCGCGAGCAAGACGAGCTCGCGCTGCGCGAGACCGAGTGGGCCCAGCCGGCGATCGGCTGCGCGAGCGCGTCGCTGCTGGCGATGCTGCGCGAGCTTGGGCTCAGCGCGGACGCGGTCGCGGGCCACAGCTTTGGCGAGGTCATGGCGCTGCACGCCGCGGGCGTGCTCGGCGAGGCGGACATGTTGCGGGTCGCGCGGCGTCGCGGTGAGCTGATGGCGGCCGCGGGGTCGGCGGAGCTGCCGGGGGCCATGAGCGCGGTGACGGCCTCGGCCGAGCAGGTGCGCGCGGCGATCGAGGGGCTCGACGACGTGGTCCTGGCGAACTTGAACGCGCCCAAGCAGACGGTGATCAGCGGGCCGGTGCGGGCGATCGAGGCGGCCGAGCAAGCGCTCGAGCGGGCCGGGTTGGACGCGCGGCGGCTGCCGGTCGCGTCGGCGTTTCACTCGCCGTTGGTGGCGGCGAGCGTGGAGCCCTTCGCCGCGTTCTTGGACCAGCTCGAGTTTGGATCGGCGCAGCTGCCTGTGTACTCGGGCGAGTCGGGGGCGCCCTACGAGGACGACGCCGCGGCTGCGCGCGCGCGCTTGGGTCGGCAGATCGCCCAGCCCGTGCGCTTCACTTCGGTGGTCGAGGCGATGGCCGACGCGGGCGTGCACACCTTCATCGAGGTCGGGCCGGGCGCGGTGTTGACCAACCTGGTCGGGAAGATCCTCGAGGGGCGGCCGCACGCGGCGGTCGCCTTGGATCGGCGCGGGACCGGCAGCGTGACCGCGCTCGCGCGGGCGCTGGGCCGGCTGTGTGCGCTGGGCGTGCCGCTGCGCTTGGACGCGCTGTGGCAGGGGTACCGGCAGCCCGTGGATCACAGCGCAACGCCGGCGCCCAAGCTCGCGGTGCCGCTGTGTGGGTCGAACCCGCAAAAGCCGTATCCGCCCGTTGGCGGGGCCAAGGATCTGCCCGCGCCAAACCCCGCCCGGCCGCTCGCGGCTGTATCGCAGCCGCTCGCGGCTGTATCGCAGCCGCTCGCTGCCGGGACGTTGAACCCGGCGCCGTCGCCCGCTACTACGCCGCAACCTCCGCGGTCTGCGGTCACGCCTGCGTCGCCGCGAGCGACGTCGAACACGGCGCCGCCGGTCGCTGCTGCGCCGCAAGCTCAGCGGCCTGCGCCAACTCCTGCTGCCTTGCCTGAGATGCCCATGTCCAAGCCTACTTTTGTTCCGAGTCCCGCTGCCGCCTCGCTCGTCGCTCATGCACCCGCTGCACCGGTTGGCGACGCCTGGCTCGCGGCTTGGCAGGAGGCCCAGCGCCAGACCGCGCAGACCCACGCAATGGTGCAGCAAACGATGGCGAGCTCGCACGCGGCGTACCTGCGCGCGACCGAGACGAGCTTGGTTGGGTTGGCCGCGATGGCCGGGGTCTCGCTGCCAGCGGGGCCGGCCGTGGCTGCGCCCGCGCATGCGCCCGTGTATGCGCCTGCTCCCACGTATGCCCCTCTCGCGGCTGCGCCTGCACAGCCGAGCCCAGCCGCGCAGCCGAGTCCAGCCGCGCAGCTGAGCCCAGCCGCGCAGCTGAGCCCAGCCGCGCAGCTGAGCCCAGTAGCGATGCCGACGGCGCCCTCGCAGCCAGCCCCAGCACCGGTCGCGGCTGCGCCCGTGCAGCCCGTGTCCACGCCCGCGCAGGCCGTGGCTGCTGCTGCGCGGCCGGTCGCCGCACCCCAGCCGGCCGCCGCCGCGCCGGGTGTGGATCTCGAGGCGTTGATGCTGACGGTGGTGGCTGACAAGACCGGCTACCCCGAGTCGATGCTGGAGCTGTCGATGGACATGGAGGCCGAGCTTGGGATCGACTCGATCAAGCGGGTCGAGATCCTGGCCGCCGTGCAAGAGCAGGCGCCCGGACTGCCGGCGATCGACGCGGGTCACATGGGCTCGCTGCGGACCCTGGGCGAGATCGTCACGTACATGCAGAGCCTGATGGGCCCGGTCGCGGCGGCCCCGGTGGCTGTCGCTGCGGCGGCGCCCAGCTTGGATCTCGAGGCTTTGATGCTCGCGGTGGTGGCCGACAAGACCGGCTACCCCGAGTCGATGCTGGAGCTGTCGATGGACATGGAGGCGGAGCTTGGGATCGACTCGATCAAGCGGGTCGAGATCTTGGCCGCGGTCCAAGAGCAGGCGCCCGGGCTGCCGGCGATCGACGCCGGTCACATGGGCGCGCTGCGGACCTTGGGCGAGATCGTCAACTACATGCAGGGCCTGCTGAGCCCGGTCGCGGCTGCGGCTGCGCCGATCGTGGTCGCTGGCGCGCAGTCGGATGGGTCTAGCCAAGCAGCGACCCCGCCGCTCGGTCGCTACGCGCTCGAGTTGGTGCCCGCGCCGGCCGTTGGCTTGGCGCAGCCGGGCCTGCACGGACCCAGCGGGGTGTTCATCACGGGCGCGCCCGAGCTCGCGGCGGCGTTGGTCGGCGTGCTCGAGGCTCGCGGCTTGCGGGCCCGCAGCGGTGATCATGTCCCGGCCGACGCCGACGCCGTCGTGTTCCTTGGCGGGCTGCGAGATGTCGCCGACGAGGCCGACGCGATCGCCATCAACCGCGAGGCGTTTCGTGTCGCCCGCACGCTCGCGCCGCGGTTCACCGCGCAAGGTGGGCTGTTCGTCACGGTTCAGGACACCGGCGGCGCGTTCATGGTTGGCCACAGCGAGCCGGCAGACGCCACGCGGGCGTACCTCGGCGGCCTGCCAGCGCTGATCAAGACCGCCAAGCAAGAGTGGCCAAGCGCGAGCCTCAAGGCGATCGACATCGCCCGTGGCACGCGGACCGCCGAGCAGCTCGCCACCGTGATCGCCAACGAGCTGCTGCTTGGCGGCGGTGAGCTCGAGGTTGCGATCTCGGCCACGGATGAGCGCCGAACGCTGCGCTCGTTCGCGGCTCCGCTCGACCTGAACGCTGCGGAGACCACCACCGGAGCGATCGAAGCGGTCGGGCGCGGCGACGTCGTCGTGGTCTCCGGTGGCGCGCGCGGGGTCACGGCCGCCTGCGTGATCGAGTGGGCGCGGCGCAGCCAGGCTCGGTTCGCGCTGCTCGGTCGCAGCACCCTCGAGCCCGAGCCGGACTGCTGCGCGGGGCTCGAGGACGACGCCCAGCTCAAGCGCGCGCTGCTCGAGCAAGCCAAGCGCGACCAGGTCAGCGTGACCCCGGCCTCGCTGTCTCGGCAGGTCAAGGCGGTGCTCGCCGGTCGCGAGATTCGGGCGACCCTGGCCGCGATCACGGCCGCCGGCGGCGAGGCGCTGTACCTCAGCGTCGACGTGGGCGACCGCGCGGGCGTGGCCACGGCGCTCGGTGATCTTCGCTCGAGCTGGGGGCCGATCGTTGGGCTCGTGCACGGCGCGGGGGTGCTGGCCGACAAGCTGATCGCCGAGCTTGGCGACGAGCAATTCGACTGGGCATTCGACACCAAGGTCGAGGGTCTGCGCGCGCTGCTGTCGGCGACCGCCGAGGATCCGCTGCGGGTCCTGTGCACCTTCTCGTCGGTCTCGGCCCGCTGCGGCAACAACGGCCAGTGCGCCTACGCGATGGCCAACGAGATCCTCAACAAGGTCGCCCAGGCCCAGGCCCGGCTGCGGCCGCAGGCGCTGGTCAAGTCGCTTGGCTGGGGCCCGTGGAAGGGCGGCATGGTCAGCCCGCAGCTCGAGCAGCACTTCGCGGCGCTCGGCGTCCCCATGATCCCGCTGGCCGAGGGCGCCAACATGCTGGCCAACGAGCTCGCGGGTCGCGAGCCCGAGCGGGTCGAGCTGGTGCTCGGCGGTGAGCCGCGGCCCGAGGCGCTGCTGGTCAAGGGCAGCGAGGCGCGGGTGCTCGAGCTCGAGGTCCACCTCGATCGTCGGACCCACACCTATCTGGCGGATCACAGCATCGCCGGCACGGTCGTGGTCCCGGTCGTGCTTGCGATGGAGTGGTTCTCGCGGATGGCGAGGGCGTTCCGGCCCGACTTGCAGCTGCTGTCGATCACCGACGTCCGGGTGTTGCGGGGCATCAAGCTGCACGGCTTCGAGGCCGCGGGCGATCGCCTGATGCTGCGCTGCCGGCAGTTCAGCAACGGCCGCGGGGTCGTGCTCGAGCTCGAGATCCTGGGCGCCGAGGGCACCCTGCACTACCGCGCCAAGGCCAAGCTCGACGCCCCGGGATCATCCTCCGACTTGGGTCAAGAGCAGCGCCAAGAGCCCGCGCTGCGCTCGTGGGGCGACGCCTTGGTCTACGGCGACGTGTTGTTTCACGGCCAGGACTTTCAGGTGATCGAGACGCTCGAGGGCGTGGGCGACGACGGGATCGCGGGCATCCTCAAGGGCGTGCGCAGGCAGGCCGGGTGGAGCTCGGAGCCGTGGCAGGTCGACGTCGCGGCCCTCGATGGCGGACTTCAGCTCGCGGTGCTGTGGGCCCGCGAGCGGCTTGGCGGCGCGACGCTGCCCATGGGGATCGGTGAGCTGCGGATCGGCGCCGCGCCGGTCAGCGAGGGGCCGATCCGGGTGGTCGCGAATTGCCGCAAGACCAGCGACTCGCGGGCGACCGCGGACGTGATGTTCCTCGACCAGGCGGGGGTGCGGCTGTCCGAGCTGCGCGGCGCCGAGCTGGTGCTGCGCCCCGACCAGGTGCTCACCCAACAAGGCTCGTAGGAACCCGCGCCAATGCCAGCCTTCGAGCCGATCGCGATCGTTGGGCGCGCGTGCGTGCTGCCCGGCGCGCTGACCCCCGAGCAGCTGTGGACCTTGGTCATCGAGGGCCGCGACATGGTCGAGTCGATCCACGCGGTCGACCCGGGGCGCTGGCGGCTCGCGGGCTCCGACGTGCAGGGCGAGGGCGCGGATCAGACCTGGAGCGATCGCGGCGGCTACGTGCGCGGGTTCGAGGGCGTGTGGGATCCCGAGGGCTTCGCGGTCCCGGCGGCCGCACTGCGTGGGCTGGACCCGCTGTTCTTGTGGGTGCTGCACTGCGCACGCGAGGCGCTGGCCGACGCGGGGGACGACCGCCGCGGCGCGGTCGCGCGGGCCCGGGTGGGGGCGGTGTTCGGCAACCTCGGGTTTCCGATGGCGCAGATGAGCCGCCACGCGGAGTCGCTGTGGTTCGAGCAGGCCGAGCCGGTTGATCCGCGCAACCGGTTCATGAGCGGCGCCGCCGGGTTGCTCGAGCGCGCCCTGGGTCTGGCGCCCGGGGTGTTTTGTCTGGACACCGCGTGCGCGAGCTCGCTGGTGGCGATCAAGCTGGCCTGCGATCAGCTGCATGATCGGCGGGTGGATCTGGCCCTCGCGGGCGCCGTCAATCGGGCCGACGATCTGTTCTTGCACGTCGGCTTCTGTGCGCTCTCGGCCCTCAGCCGCAGCGGTCGCAGCCGGCCGTTTCACGCGGACGCCGACGGCTTGCTGCCGGCCGAGGGCGCGGGCTTCGTCGCGCTCGAGCGCCTGGCCGACGCGCGCCGCCACGGCCATCACATCTACGGGGTGATCCGCGGCGTGGGCCTGTCCAACGACGGGCGCGGGCGTGGATTCTTGGCCCCCGCACGCGAGGGGCAGGTCCGGGCGATCCGTCAGGCCTACGCCCTCGCCGACGTGGACCCCGGTGCGGTCTCGCTGCTCGAGTGTCACGCGACCGGCACGGTCGTCGGTGACGCGACCGAGCTGGGCAGCAGCGCCGAGGTGTTCGCGGATCGGCAGACCCAGCCGCTCCCGATCGGCTCGCTCAAGTCGAACCTTGGCCACGCGATCACGGCGGCCGGCGTCGCCGGGTTGATCAAGGTGCTCGAGGCCATGCGCCACGGCCAGCGCCCGCCAACGATCCACGTCAACGCCGACGCGCCCAACCCCACCCTGGCCGACACGCCGTTTCGCGTGCTGGATCGTCCGGAGTCGTGGCCCGAGTCGCCGAAGATCGCGGGCGTCTCGGCGTTTGGGTTTGGCGGCAACAATGCACACTTGGTCGTGAGCGAGGACGACCCGGGGATCGACGTGGGGGCGGGCCCAGGGCCGCGCGATGAGCCGCTGGCGGTGATCGGCGTCGGGGCGATCGTGGGCTCGGCCCACAGCGCCAACGCGTTCACCCGGGCGCTGCTCGGGGACGACGAGAGCTTCGATCCGCGGACCGGCAGCTTCGAGCTGGACCTGGGCGGCCTGCGGTTTCCGCCCAACGATCTGCGCCACACCCTCGCGCAGCAGCTGCTGGTGCTCGCGGCCGCGCGTGAAGCCAGCGCGGGTCTCGAGCCCGCGCGCGAGCGCAGCGGGGTGTTCATGGGCATCGAGCCGGATCCCGAGATCTGCCGGCACGGCGCGCGCTGGCGCCTGGCCCAGCGGCTGCGCGACGCGGGGCTCGATCCTGGCGCGTCGCAGGCTTGGATCGAGGGCGCGGGCGAAGCCTTGGTGGGTCCGCTGAGCGCGGCTGGGGTGGTCGGGACCATGCCCAACATCCCCGCCAACCGGATCAACGCGCAGCTCGATCTTGGCGGCCACAGCTGCACGGTGTTCGACGGCGAGTCCTCGGGGCTGCGGGCGCTGTCGCTCGCGAGCCGAGCGCTGCGCAGCGGCGAGCTCGACACCGCGGTGGTCTGCGCGGTCGACCTGAGCTGCCAGGAGGTCCACACGCACGCGATCGCTGCGATCGAGGGGCGACCCAGCGAGCCGGGCGACGCGGCCGTGGCGTTGGTCGTGCAGCGTCTGAGCGTGGCACGGGCTGCGGGCGCCCGGGTGCTCGCGGTGCTCGAGGGCGACGCCGCCGAAGCCGAAGGCCAAGCGCTGTCGCTCGGCGACATCGATCTGCGCGCGCGCCTGGGTCGATCATGGGCGGCGGGTGACTTGCGTGATCTGTGCGCGGCCGTGCTCGCGGGCCGTCGCGGCGCGCTGCCTGACGCGCGCCCATG
>NZ_JMCC02000073.1 GCF_000737335.2 Enhygromyxa salina
TATTGTGCCCCGCCACGCGACGCGACGCGACGCGACGCGACGCGACGCCCCACGACGCGACGCGACACCACGCGACGCGACGCGACGCCACTCGGATGCTCGCGTGCGACAGCGCCTGGGTCGACGTCGTGCTCGGGGGGCACGGACCGCAGCACGGGCCGCAGCACTCGGAAATCCCATCGGCGCTCGGACGCGCGCGATCGGTGCACCGCTCGATCACTCGAAAGCGTTCGATCGACCACCGCAAGCATCGAGTGCAACCAACGCAGTCAGCATTGTTGGACCCCAAGACGCCCCTCGATCCCGAGCACGTAGCCGCCGTCTCGAACAACGAGAAGCGCACAGAAGACCCGTGAGGGTCTCTCCGGGCACAATAAGAGGGCGTTGCGAGTGCATCACCGAAGCCACAGCCCGACCTCGCCGACAGCGATCCATGACAACGCAAATTAGCGTCTTGAGCCCTCCGTGCCCGGAGAGACCCTCACGGGTCGTGCGCGCTGTCCGATCAGCACATCGACCCCCGCACCCGCTAAGCCGCCCACCGAGGCGATGTCCATGCAGAGGTCCACAAGCTCGACGGTCTGAGGCGAAACCTCGCTAGAGTTCAGGCTCTGCCCTCGACGAGAAGTACAGCACCTTCGACCCCGCGGGGATCATCTGCGTGGCGTCGGGGTTCACGTGGTGCGCGCCGGTCTTCAAGTCCCGGTAGCCCACCACGAGTACCCCATGGCTCAGCTTCAGGTCCTCGAGCACCTGGAGAAATGTCCCCGCCTCGGCGATTCCCTTGCGCGAGACATACAAGCTCTGTGCACCGCGCTCCGCCACCCGCGAGAGCACCTCGGCGGTGCCGGGCATCGAGGTGGCGTGGGCCAGTAGCGCGTAGCCGACCCGCTTGGTCTCGATCACCTCGTCGCAGCCGGCGGTCTGAGCGTGCCCGGCGTTCTCGCTGTCGAGGATCTCGGCCAACAAGTACAGCGGCCGGGCGCGATCGGCACAATGTCGCGCGACATACCTGCGGATCGTGAACGCGGTGAGCACCGTCGTCGCGTCCGCGGTCTGGGCTGAGACCCCGTGCTCAGCCACGATCACCGCGATCGCAGCCTTGTCCATGCGGACCTTGGCCAGCTCACTCTCGCGGGCGGCCTCGCCCGACACCCACGAGAAGTCGGATGGCAGGTCGGCCGGGCGCTCGCCCTTTGCGAACACGACCATGCGATCTGCGTACGTGGACCCGAGCTCCGCCGTGAGATCCGCGAGCAGGCTCTTGGCCGCAGGGTCGTAGCCGCAGACGACCACGTGATCGACATATCCGCTCATTCGAAACTCCTCCTGCCGCATCGTCATGACGACGTTGAGCATGGTGTTGCCAACAATGCCGGCGAACAGCGCCAGCGTGAACATGCCCAGCACCATCAGCACGGCCGCGACCATCCGTCCGACCGAGGTGACCGGAGCGATGTCGCCAAAGCCCACGGTCGTGAGGGTGACGATCGACCACCACAGCCCGTCGGCCAATGTGGTGATGCCGTCGTTGGCATGGCGCTCGATCATGTAGATCGTGGTCCCGAAGGTCACGACGACGACCCCGAGAAAGCTGAGCGCGAAGATGAAGGGCAGCCGGTTGTCGGTCAGCGCCCGCGCGAGCCCAGAGAACGGGCTGGAGTATTGAAACACGCGGGTGCTTCGCAGCAGCCGCAGCAGCCGAAGCGCGCGCAGGCTCCTCAAGGCTGGCACGACCGCCAGGACCGACAGCAGATCGATCAAGTTGAGCGGGCCGGTGAGAAAGCGCAGGCGCCCCACGACCTCCCAGTAGATCCGCTGGGTCGGGCTGCCTGCGTAGAACACGGTCTCTGGCGGTTGGTAGGTCAGCACGCGCGCCGACAGCTCCACGACCAACAGCCACAGCACGACTTTGTCGAAGATCTCGAGTCGGGCCAGCAGCAGCGAGTCGTCGTCCCACCAGATCTCGGCGCCCAGGATCGCAACCGAGCTCAAGATCAGGATGGTGACCACGACCTGCGTGATCGCCCAGCCCGGATCGTTCTCGTCGTGCAGCCACGAACGAAGCGTCTCGACGGGCGAGCGTTCTGCGCTCCGAATCCGGGCTGCCACTTGGGCGCTGTATAGCACGCAGGTTTGGGGAGGATCAGGCCCGCGACGGCGAGGTCCAGCGGGGTGAGCCCACGATCCCGTGCCGATCCGCGAGCCGAAGACCAACCTCGAGCAACCCGCGGCGGCTGTTCGTGCCGCTCTTGGCGTACACCCGGTGCAGGTGCTTGTGCACGGAGGTGTCGCGGATCCCCAGCCGCTCGCCGGTCGCGGCGGCGTCGTGGCCAAACAAGAAGTGATAGAGCAACTCGCGCTCGCGGGCGCTGAGCGGAAACGCGCGACTGAGACCCTCGATGATCCGGGTGAGCATCTCGTTGGCCATGTCGCTGGGGACCCGGTCGACCGAGGACTGCGGGCAGTAGTGGCTGCGCGAGCCATGACGACGGAGCGGGCGACGGGCGGCGGGGCGGGTCTGCGATTGCGCGGCGGGGTTCATCTGGGATCCAATATGGTGGTCGGGTGGGCGAACCGTCAGGGACGCCAGTGCCACCGACGGGTGTCCGACCCGGCGTCGCGGTTGGGTCTGGGGTCCCCCCTCTAGACTGGCTCCTAGGCCGGGTTGGGTGGTCGTTTTCGCTACCTACGGGGTCGCGGCCCAAGCTCCGCGAACCGCACTGTGGCGTCGCGAACCAAGCGTCACCGATCGTCACCACGCGAGTCGGCGGCCCGACCCAGTCAGCCTGTCCGCCTCCCGCAATTTGCGAGCCGGTGACCGGGACCTTTTCACCACCGCCTGCGTCAGTAGCCGCTCGCCGCCGACATCCGCCGGCCACGTCCGTCGAAGGTTCGCATGCACGCATCACGTCGCCCCTGCGCCCGCTTGGCTGCTGTCAGCCTGGCCGCGTTGCTCCTCGTTCCGGCTGTCCGCCACGCCCAAGCTGATGACGACCAGGTCAAGCGACTCGAGCGTCTGATCAAACACACCGAACAGAGCGATCCGGATTACCCGGATTTCTTGTTCCGACTCGCTGACCAATACCTCGCTCGCAAGCACGACCTCCAGGGCCAGGCGTTCGCGCTCTACGACAAGATCGACGCGGCCACGGCCAACGGCAAGCAGGGCCAGGCTCGCGCGCTCGAGACCCAACAGGCCAACCTCTTTGGCGAGGCTCGCATCGCCAGTGAGACCGCGGCCAACATCTACGAGGACTTGGTCGACAACCCGGCGTTCGCGTCCTACTCGCGCCTGGATGAGGCCCTGTACCTCTACGCGTTCGAGCTAGGTGAGCTTGGCGAGGGTCAGCGCATGCGGGCCGCCTACATGCGTCTGATCCAGGATTTTCCCCGCAGCGCCTTCCTCCCGCACGCGTACCTGAGCTTCGCTGAGCACTACTTCAACGAGGGCGACCTCGCGGCGGCCGTCCAGTTCTACGAGAAGGTGGCGCAATTCAGCGGCAGCTCGGTGCGTGCCTATGCGCTGTACAAGCTTGGATGGTGCCACCTCAATCCAATCGGGAGCGCCGCGCCCGACTATGTGGCGAGTCTCCAATCCTTCGTTGCAACCATTGACGCGACCCTCGCAGCTGGTGCGAGCTCGGATCCGCAAGGCAAGCATCTGCGTCGCGAGGCGCGGCGCGACCTGGTCCGCGCTTACGTGCACGTTGGCAAGCCGGGCACGGCGTGGGCGTTTCTTCAGAAGGTCGGCAACGGCCCCGGCGATGACGAGCAGCACGCCCGCGACCTGATGCTTCGGCTCGCCGGGCACTATGCCAACGAGGGCATGTACGGCGATTCAACGATCATCTACGAGGAGCTGAAGACCCAGTTTCCCAACGACCCGCTGACCGCCGACTGGCAGGCCAAGGTCAACGCGAACACCCTGGCCAAGTAGCCGGGCAGGCAACTGGTTTTAGCGTTGCCTGCCCGCCCAGAGCCCGCACCCTCCCGCAGGCAACTTGTTTTAGCGTTGCCCGCCCAGAGCTGTCTCAGCCGAGCGCGAGCTCAGGGACAGCCCGGACCTTCGCAGGTGTTGCCCACGTAGCAGTAGCGCTTCTTCGGCTTGCCGCTGGTCTTGCCGGGGCAGTCGGCGCTGCAGCTGGTGGTGCCGTTGCGGCCGTCGCAGCTCTCGCCGGCTTCGCACACGCCGTTGTCGCAGGTCGCCCCGCCGCCGCCGCCACCACAATCGGGATCCTCGCCGGGACCACACTCGACATTGCACTGGCTGTCCGCCGAGCAATCAGGCGCGGCCTCGCCGATGAAGTCGTCGATGAAGCCCTGGAACGCCGAGACGTTGGTGCTCACGCCATAGAGCAGGCACTGGGCATCGCCGTATGAGGTGATGCCAGCGACGTATTGGGTGCCGTTGCGCGAGATGAACGCCGGACCGCCGCTGTCGCCGTTGCAGGGGCCATAGTAGGGGCTGCCGTCTTGCTCATACGAGAACTGGGTGGTGTACCCACCGCTCGAGCAACCTTGCACCGCGCAGCCCAACCCCGCGATCGGCACCTCGGACTGCAGCTTGACGCCATACTCGCTCTTCTGGATGTCAGCGTAGCCAAAGCCCACGTGGTCGAGCATGACGCCAGCGTCGTTGTTGCTCAGACCGATCGAGGCGGGCAGGTGCGGGACCGTGGGCGAGTCGTGATTGGGCGTGGACAGACGCAGCAGGCAGATGTCGTTGGCGAGCGAGTAGCGGTTGTAGCTGGGGTGGACGAGCACCTCGGACACCCAGTAGAAATCACCGTTGACGGCGTTGCCGACGAACGCCGGGCCGTCGCCAAAATACACGGACGCCTCTTCCGGCTCCATCGGGTTGAAGTTGGACCCACCCATGGCCTCGTCGCAGCAGTGCGCGGCCGTGAGCACGACCTCGGGGCTGATCAGGGTGCCCGTGCAAAATGGGCTGATCGAGACTTGGTTGCCAGAGCGCTGGTGGATGCCGACGGTCGCGGCGTACTTGTCGACGTTGCTGTAAGCCGGGGCGCCATTGATGACGCGAAACTGGTCGTCTCCAGAATCGTCGAGATCGGCGACGCAGCCAAGGCCCAGCGTCATGGCCAGGGTCATGGTGGTCAGACCCGCGCCGAAAATTGTGCGAAGGAACAGTTGGTCGTGTCGGATATTCATGGCGTTGTCCGCCTCGATGAGCGTAGCTCCAACCGAAGGCGTAGGCCTTCTCCCAGACCAGCCCATCAGGATCAAGGAATTAATTTTAGAAGTGTGGCGATTGTGAGCACATTGGCCTTTAGGACAATGCGGTGCAGATCCATCGGTATGTCACGCCCTATGAATTTCGTTTGTCACGATACTACCGCTAGCCTGCAGCGCGAGCGCCTCGGGGTGTGCTCGATAGTGCGCCCGCAAGCGCTTGGCCAGCGCGGCGCGGGTCTCGTCGCTGACGAGGCTTGGCGAGCGCTGGGGCAGCGCGTCCAGGATCCCGCGCAGCAGCGGCTTTTGCACGTCGGGTAGGCGCGGCAGCCAGGACGCGAGCAGCTCGCGATCCACGAACGACGGCAGCGAGCCCATGATGCCGACGTCGTTTTGATCGTGGACCAGCAGGCCCGAGGTGGTTCCGCGGTCGAGCGTGAGGACCTGGAACAGATACAGCGAGTGATAGGCGAGCTGCTGCGCGCGCTGCTCCTCGCTCGGCGGTTGGCTGGGCTCGATCGCCTCGCCGAGCAGCGCGAGGTAGCGGTCGATCGCCGCCTCTCCAAAGCGCTGGGCCAGGCGCAGGTCGGCGTCTAGATCACCGCTCGCGTGACCCTCGAGGTAGTAGTGCGTCGCGCCGCGGCAGCGCCCGAGCGCCGGGATGAAAAAGTAGCGATCCCCCTCGGCGCTGGCCTGGGCATACAGCTCCGGCGCGACCTCGCGCAGGGCCGCGGCGAAGCTGGCGGTCGCTGCAGGATGGGGGATCGCCGGGTTGAGATCGGCCATCAACCGCCAGTACCCAAGTTGATCTGTGTCGGGCTGAGGCCCGGGCTTTGGTGGTGGAAGCCGAGGCTTGCGCTCGGTCCAGCTGATGTGGATGTGGACCGAGGGGGCCCGCGGATCCTGGGGGTGGATGATCGTCGAGAGCGCCGAGGCCGAGCCGAGCTTGCGGCTGGGATCGTCGTCGTAGTGGACCTGCGACACGTTGATCGCCGCTCGGTTGAACACCTGGGTCTGGCCAGCGACGTAGCGGTGCCCGCCGCCGTGACGGCCGTCGTCGCGCAGCCACTCGAGCGTCTCGAACGACGGCGCCGCACCAAGCTGCACGCACAGCTGCTCGAGGCCAAGCTTGAAGCGGCGCTGCAGCGCCTCGACCAGGTCGAGCGCGGAGCCGGCGGACTGCGAGCGGGAGCGGATCCTGGCCACACCCGTTGATAGCGCAGCCGGTCAGGTTCAGGCGAGGGCGGTCGCCAGCGCGCGCGAAAAGCCCGTACCGTTGGACTCCGCCCCACCCCCGCACATGTCCAACAAAAAATTGTGGTTCGTGAACCGTGTGACGTCGCTGCTCCCTGCGCCGTCGTTCGACAACGCGCGGTTGCTCGAGACCGCGGCCAAGCTCGAGGGCAAGACCGACTTCGGCGACGCGTACTTCGAGGCTGGCCTGGCTGCGCTGACCCGCTCGCTCGAGCGCGACGCCAAGCTGTCGCCGATGGGACGCCAAGCGATCTATCGCATGATCATCCGCAATCTGTGCATGCGCCTGCGGCTGGTCGCCGACCAGCGCGAGCGGCCGCAGGTCTACGCCCGACCCCTGACGCCGCCGATCTTGGTGCTGGGGCTGCCGCGCGCTGGCACGACTTTTTTGCATCGCCTGCTCTCGGCCATGCCCGGCGCGCGCCCGGGTCGGACCTGGGAGATCAACCAGCCGCTCCCGCCAACTCGGGGCAAGGACGATCGCTACCGGCAGGCCGCCAAGCAAGTCGCGATGATCCGCAAGCTCGCCCCCGAGCTCGACGCCAAACATCGCGTCGATCCAGACGAGCCCGAGGAGTGCGTCTTCTTGCTCAACCCCAGCTTCTGCAGCATCGCGTGGTGGATGATCGCGCCCGTCTACAGCTACCTCGACTGGTACGACGAGCAGGACCTCGGACCCAGCTACCACGAGTACCACGCCTACTTGCGCGCGCTGCAGGCCGCGGAGCCGGGTCGTTTCGTGCTCAAAGCTCCGGCTCATACTGGTCACCTCGCGCAGATCGTCAGTGAGATCCCAGACGTCGTGATCGTGTACGCCCACCGTGATCCCGTGACCGTCGTGGCCAGCGTCTCGAGCCTGTTCGACAGCATCTTCGGGCTGGTCACCGAGCACCACGACGCGCACCGGACGGCGCGTCGCAACCTGGAGCTGTTCATCAGGATGAGCGATCGCTGTCAGGCCGCGCGCGACGAGGGCCTCGATGATCGGGTGCTCGACATCCACTACGACGACTTGGTCACCGACCCGGTCGCCACGGCCCGGCAGATCTACGCGCACGGTTCGATCCCGTGGCCCGAAGATGGGGAGCAGGCGCTGCGAGCACACCTGCAAGCGGGGCGGCGAACAAAGAGCCGGCACGTGTACCGGCTCGAGGACTGCGGCCTGAGCGAGGCTGAAGTTCGCGCGCGCTTCGGGGCCTATTCCGCTCGCCACCTCGACAGGTGAAGCTGCCGGCTAGCGAGCCGCGATCCGCACCAAGCGTTCCGTGATATCGGCCAGCTAGCTCCCCAGCCATTTCTCCGGCCATTTCTCCAGCTAGTTGGGCGAGACGCATGAACCTTCCACTGCCAGAGTACCGCGTGATCCGCCTGCTGCGCGGCTCAGGCCACGCGCGCGTGTTCGAGGCTGTGTCGGAACGAGATGGGCGTCGCGTGGTCGCGAAGGTCTACGACATCGAGCATGCGTCGGTCGAAGATCGGGTGCTGCACGAGTTCGAGCTGATCGAGCGTCTGGACATCCCGGGGGTCGTCGTTGCTCGCGAGCTGCGCCGGGCTGGCGATCAATTGGTGTTGGTGCTCGACCATGTACCCGGCGTCAACCTGCGCGAGTACGCGAACGGGCAGGCGCTGGCGCTCTCGCGGTTCTGGCCGATCGCGCTCGCGCTCGCAGACATCTTGGCGCAGACCCACGCGTGTCGGGTGATCCACCGCGACATCAAGCCGACGAACATCATCGTCGACGAGGCCGGCGGCGTGCACCTGATCGACTTTGGGATCTCGGTGCTGCTCGAGAGCGAGCGGCGGCACGTCTACGACGTTGACGTGCTCGCCGGCACGCTGCCCTATGTCTCGCCCGAGCAGACCGGGCGGACCAACCGGGCGGTCGATCTGCGCAGTGATCTGTACAGCTTGGGCGTGACCTTTTACGAGCTGTTGACGGGGCAGCGGCCGTTTGAAGATCAGGCGCCGCTCGAGCTGATCCACGCTCATCTCGCGCGCACGCCCGCGCCGCCAAGCCGGCTGCGGAGCTCGCTGCCCGAGCCGCTCTCGCGCCTGGTGATGAAGCTGCTCGAGAAGGCGCCCGAGCACCGCTACCAGACCGCGGCCGGGCTCGCCGCCGACCTGCGCACGCTTCGGGATCTTGGCGAAGAGCTCGAGGGGCGTGACGCCGACGCCGAGCATGCGTTCGTGCTTGGCTCGGCCGATGTCTCGGATCGGCTGGCGCTGCCGCATCAGCTGTACGGGCGCGAGGTCGAGCAGGCGGCGTTGCTTCGCGACTATCGAGCCGCGGTCGAGTCCCGGACCACGCGCGCGAGCTTGGTGACCGGGCCGGTTGGGATCGGGAAGTCGGCGCTGCTGCGTGCGCTCGAGCTGGCGGTCGCCGAGGACAGCGGCTTGCTCGCGCGGGGCAGCTTCGCCGAGCTGCGCGAGCTGCCCTACGCCGGCTTCATCGACGCGCTGACCAGGCTGTGCGAGCAGCTGCTGACCGAGAGCGACGCTGGCCTGGTCCGTTGGCGGTCGCGGCTGCGCGAGGGCCTGGGCAGCTTGGCCAGCGTCGCTGTCGAGCTGATACCCCGGCTGGCCTTGGTGCTCGAGCTCGAGCTCGCGCCGCCGCTGGTGCTCGAGCCGATCGAGGCTCGCAACCGGATGCGCCTCGCGTTGGAGCGCTTGATTGCGAGCTTGTCCGACGGCGAGCGCCCGCTGGTGTTGGTGCTCGAGGATCTAGACCGCGCCGACGCCCCCAGCTTGGGCCTGTTCGAGTCGCTGCTGAGCGCTCGCGCTGGCGGCGGACTGATGCTCGTCGCCACGCTCTGTGACGAGCGCCTCGATCCGGAGGGGCTCCTCGCCAAGCTGATCACAGAGGTCGCCGCGCCAACGCAGCGGGCTCGAAGGGTGCGCCACACCAAGCTCGAGCCGCTCACGCCTGCGTCGATCCAGGCGCTCCTCGCCGACACCTTGGGCCGGCCCGTGACCGAGGTCGAGCCGCTCGCTCGGGTGTTCGCGCGCAAGACTGGGGGCGTGCCCTTGTTTGTCGAGCAGCTGCTTGCCGAGCTGCTCGAGCGCGGCGCGCTGCGTCCGAGCCCGCAGGGCTGGCGCTGGGATCAGGCTGCGGTCGAGCTCGCGCAGATCCCCGACGACGCGGTGCAGATGATGCACGCGAAGTTCTCGGCGCTCGGCGTCCAGGCTCGTGAGCTGCTTGGCCGCGCCGCCTGCATTGGCGCTCGGTTTGGGATCGCACAGCTGGCCACGGTCAGCGAAGCGCCGCGCGCCGAGCTGGCCGCGAGTTGCTTCGCGCTCCTCGATCACGGGGTGTTGTCGAGCGTGGGCCCCGAGTTTGGGTTCGCGCACGAGGGGTTGCGGCGCGCGGCCCTGGCCCAGCTCGCGCCCGAGCAGCAGCGGGTCGTGCATTGGACCTTGGGCCGACACCTGCTCGAGACCCGCGCGAGCGTTGACGCGCAGTTGTTCGACATCGTCGATCACCTCAACGCGGGGATCCCTGCGCAGCTCGACGAGGAGCAACGCCTCGAGCTCGCGCAGCTCGAGCTGCGAGCCGGGGCGCGAGCCTTGGACTCGGGCGCCTACGAGTTCGCGCTGCGATACCTCGATCATGGCATCACGCTGGTCGCACAGTGGACACCGGGCGTGGCCGAGCGGGGACCCAGCAGCGAACACTACGCGCTCTCGTTCGAGCTGCACTTCGCCCGCGCGCAGTCGCTGGCCTTGGCACAGTCGCGCGACCACGCCAACGAGGCGTTCGACGCGTTGCTGCGCTGGCGCCTGGAAGATCACCACTTTGGCAAGGTCGTCGCCCGTCGCTGTCGGATCCTGCGCGAGAACGGCTGCGCCCGAGAAGCGGTCGATCTCGCGTTCGCTGCGATGGCGCGGATGGGCCTGGATCCGGGGCTGCTCGGCAACGCGGGCATGCGCGCGCGGGCGCTGCTTGGCATGCTGCGAACGGCGAGGCGGGTGCGTAGGCTGGGCCGTGAGGGCCTGATGGCGTTGCCTGCATGCACCGACGAGCGCACGGCGGCGCTGATCGAGATCGTCGCTGAGGTCAAGTACTCGGCGTTCATCGTCAACCCCGTGGTGGCGATTCGCGTGGCCGCGATGCACCTGGACTTGATCTGTCGCCACGGCTTCCATCCTTCGGCCTGCGGCGCCCTGGCCGATCTCGCGCTGGGGGTCAGCGGCGCCCTCAACCGGCCCGCAGACGGCGTCGAGATGATCGAGACCGCGCTGGCGCTGTGCGAGCGCACGCCCAACCCCGCGCGCACGCGGCTCGCCGTGATCGCGCCGGGGCTGACGCTCGTGCTGCATCGCGGTCGCAGCTTCGCCGAGGTCTCGGCGATCGTCGACGACAGCTACCCCCGGGCGCTCGAGCTGGGCGAGTTCGGAGCCGCGAATTTCCTTGCCATGCGCGCGTGCCATTTTCCGATGGAGATCGGCACGCACTCGAGCGTGGTCGAGCGACGCTGCGCGGAGCTGCGCGCGGATCTGGATCGCTGGGGCACCAGGCAAGCCGCCACCTTGGTGTGGCTGCTGCATTGCTGGTACGTCACGCTGCTGGGTCAGGCGGCTGGCTCGGACGGGGGCTGTGGTGGGTCGAGCACGCGCGGCGGCCTGGTCGACGCGCGTGACATCGACGCTGAGATGGTCCTCGCGCGGGGCGGCACGGCCACGACCGTGTGCATCAGCGCCGTCAATCGGGCGATCGTGTTGTTGTTGTTCGGGGATTCGCGGGCGGCGATGGCTGCGGCGCTGGGGGTGGTCGGCACGGTCGAGCGGCTCGCCTTGAACGCCTCGCTGATCCCCCAGGCCGCGCTGGTCATGGTCGTGGCGGTCGATCGCCTGCGGGTGTCGGGTGAGCAGCCCCCAGGCCCGGCGCTGGCGGCTGCGCGCAAGGGCTTGCGACTGCTGCGACGCTGGGCCAAGACCGGCCGCGACAGCTACGGGCACTACGCCGAGCTCGCGCTGGGCATGCGAGCGGCCGCGAGCGGGCACTTTGACCAAGCCGCCAAGCACCTCGAGCGTGCATGGACTGGCGCGCGATATCAGGGCTGCCGCTGGGTCGAGGCGCTGTCGGCCGAGTGCACGGCCGAGCTGCTCGACCAGCGTGGCCTGACCCTGCTCGCCGAAGGGGCGTGGCGGCGGACCTGGGATGCCTACGCGCTGTGGGGCGCGGCCGCCAAGCTCGAGCTGCTGCGCGCCGCCAAGCCGACCCTGTTCGTCGAGCTGGCGCGCGCCGAGTCCAGCAGCGAGCAGCTCGAGCGCAGCTCTGACATGCGATCCGAGCACGGCCCCGGCACCCGACCCGGGACGCGCTCGGGCCCCGGGACGCTCGACCTCGACGGTGTGCTGCAGAGCGTCGGGGAGCTCTCGGAGGATCTCGGTCTCGAGCAGGTGTCGTGCCGGGCGCTGGACGCCGCGATGACCAGCGCGGGAGCCGATCACGGCATGCTCTTGCTCGAGCGTGACGGCGAGCTGGCGTTGGTCGCTCACGCCTCGAGCGCGACGGCGGCCACCATGTTCGCGGACGCCCCGGCGCTGCGCGACGCCAGCGAGCGCGCTCCGGCCACGCTGATCAACTTTGTCGCGCGCACCCATCAATGGCTGGTGTTGGACGATGCCCGCGAAGATCCCCGGTTCGCCGCCGATCCATACTTGCAGGCGCACGCGTCGCGCTCGATCTTGGCGCTGCCGATCCTCAAACGCGAGCGGCGCGTGGGCGTGCTCGTGCTCGAGAACCGGCTCACCAGCCACGGCTTCACGCCGGCGATCATCGAGACGCTGCGGCTGATCATGGACGCGGCCGCGAGGATCCTCGACAACGCCCGGCTTCACGCTGCGCTCGGTCGCAGCGAGGCGCGCTGGCGTTCGCTCGTCGACAGCGCCCCCGACGTGATCGCGCTGCTCGACGAGCGCGGTGAGATCGCGCTGCTCAATCGTGGCGGTCCGTTCGCGAGCGTGGCGGCCGGCGGCTCGACCCGCGCCGGCTCGCTGACCAAGGCGTCGACGCTCAGCTGGCGTGAAGCGGTCGCGCGCGTGCTCGACCATGGTCACGCGCAACAGCTCGAGCTGGAGTTCACCACCCCCGAGGGCGCGACCAGCTGGTACGAGGCCCGGCTCGCGCCGATCGAGCTCGCGCCCAGCTTTGTCGCGCCCGAGCCCGAGCCACGCCCGGTTCGGCGCAACGCCGTGGTCGTGGCGACCGATGTCAGCGCCCGCAAGCAAGCCGACGCGGACAAGCAGCTGCTCGAAGCGCAGCTGCGCCAGCAGCAGCGGCTCGACTCGATCGGCACCCTCGCAAGCGGGGTCGCCCACGAGATCAACAACCCGATCCAGGGGATCATGAACTACGCGGAGCTCATCGGGCAGTCGTCGCACAAGCCCGAGGTGGTCGAGGAATTTGCCAGCGAGATCACCCACGAGAGCGATCGGGTCGCAACCATCGTTCGCAACCTGCTCGCGTTCTCGCGGCAGGAGCGAGATGAACAGCGAGAGCTGGTAGAGGTCAGCGGCGTCATCGAGGCCACGCTGTCGCTGATCCGCAGCATCTTGCGCAAGGATCACATCACGCTGGTGCTCGAGCTTGGCGCGGGCACCCCCCGGGTTTACTGCCAGATCCAGGCGATCCAGCAGATCATCATGAACCTGGTCACCAACGCGCGTGACGCCCTCAACGAGCGCTACACGGGCTACGACGCGCGCAAGCGGATCTTCGTTCGCGTCGAGCGGCTGGACACCGAGGCCAACGAAGCTCGGGTCCGCGTCGTCGTCGAAGACACGGGCTCGGGCATCGAGGCCGACGTGCTCGCGCGGATCTTCGACCCCTTCTTCACGACCAAGACCCGCGACCAGGGCACGGGGTTGGGCCTGTCCGTATCGCACGGGATCGCGCTCGACCACGGCGGCGAGCTCTCGGTCGAGACGACGCTTGGGGTTGGCACGCGCTTTTACCTGGACTTGCCATTGGTCGAGTGAGGCCGGTGGAGGCATGATCACGACATGACCCGCGACGGATTTTGCGAGGCGCTGTTGCAGATCATGGAGCGCAAGCAGCACTGGGCGTGGCCAAGCTTCAATTCGGGTGAGGTCGCGGCGGATCGCCTGCATTTGCACCTCGAGCAGGAGTACGCCACCTATGTGCGCGACTTCCCGGTCTTGGTTGGGCGGGCCTACGTACAGTGCCCGGTCCCCGCCGTGCGCCGCGAGCTCGCCGAGAACCTCTACGAAGAAGAGACGGGTGGGATCGCGGCTGGGCGCCCGCACCCCGAGCTGTTCCTCGAGTATCCGCGCGGCCTGGGCATGGACCTGAGCCGGTTCGAGGCGGTCGAGCTGCTGCCGGCCGCGGCGGCCTATCGCGCGACGCTCGACGACCTCACGATCGCGCGTGGCTGGGTCACGGCCGCCTGCGTGGTGACGATCTTCATCGAGGGGACCCGCCACGATCGCGGCGAGCTCGACCCGGACACCCCCCGGCGCCCTGCGCCGCCGCTCGAGCAGCACCCCTTGGTCGTCCACTACGGTCTGCCGCTCGAGGCGCTGGCGCTGACCAAAGCCCACCGCGCCGTCGAGGGCGATCATCGGGCGGCCGCGTGGCGCTGCGTATTGGATCACAGCCCCGAGGGCGCCCGGGCCGAAGCGGTCGCGGCGATGCAGCAGACCCTGACTGCCTGGCTGCGCTACCGCGATGAGGTCGCGGTGTCCTGTGGGCTGACCCCACCCGATTAATTTGCGGCGAGATCTCAGCAGCCAACAACGACGGCGAGCTGGCGGACGAAGCCATCGAAGCCAAGCTGCGCGAGCGTCAGCTGGGCGCGCTCGGCCTGCTCGAACTCGTCGAAGGGGCCCACGCCAATCCGAAAGCTGGGGGGCAGCTCGCCCTCGCCGCCAACGGCCTCGACGAAGACCGAGAGCTCATCGCCAAGGCGCCGCTGCAGGTCGGCGGCCAGCGCGTCCGCGCTGTCGCGGTCGGGGAGCAGCTCGATCTGGACGGCGCTCAGACCCTGGATCGCGGGCGCCTCGAACACGTCGGTGACCGCAACGCGCTGGATCAGATCAATCAGCTCCCCAGCGGCGGGGTCGAAGGAGGAGAACCAGGAGAGGACCACCAGCGAGATCTGCGAGAGCATGGCCGCCGACAGTTCACGGTGCGTGCCAATCTACAAACGGGGTCTGGATGACCCCCACAGGCGCCTTCGCACTTCGGGTCCCTCGCTTCGCTCGCTCCCATCGGGCGTTTGTTCGCAGGGGCATGTGTGGCCCCCTAGGAGCCCTAGAAGGGGGCTCTTCGCTGGCAATGCCCGCCCATGGTGTTCTGAGTAAGCTTGCAATCATTGGTGACAAGTATGATTGCAACACGACGCCGGCAGCACGACGCGGGCAAGTCGCATGGAGCGCCGCCCGGTGGCCGTTGGTGCCCAGACAAGAGCCCCTCCAGACAAGAGCCCCCTTCTAGCAGACAAGAGCCCCTTCTAGCAGACAAGAGCCCCTTCTAGCAGACAAGAGCCCCCTTCTAGGGGGCCACACATACCCCTGCGAACAGCCTACCCATTGGGAGCGAGCGAAGCGAGTGACCGCGAAGTGCGAAACCGGCTGTGGGGGTCTAAGGAGGGTCTAAAACACCCCAGCCGTCGGATCGAAGTGCAAGACGGCGATCGCCGCGCGCGGCATCAACCGCAGCCGGAAGTCGATCGAGTGCTCGGGGTCGGTCACGCGCAGGCGCAAGCTCGTGCCGATCGTCGCTTGGGTCTGGCGTTGATCGCGTTGGAATTCCCAGCGCTTGTAGGGCTCGAAGCCGGCCAGAAAGCCGTAGTCCGTGGCTGGCATCCACTCGACCGGCAGGACCAACATCAAGCGGGCACGCTCGGGCTGGAGTTGAAGCGGCGGCGGCATGGTCCAGCTGAGCCGCTGGATCCCGAACACGGTCGTACCCAGCGCGGGCTGGGGCATGGTTTCGGCGGCCGACTCGGGCTTGGTCGCGCCCGCCTCTGGTGCAGTGAGCACAGTCGCCAGCGACGCCGCGGCAGCGCACGCCCAACTAACGACGCGCGTGGATCGTGAGGGGCGGGGGCTGCAGCGAGACTTGGACATGCCGTGACCTACGCGATCATTGTACTGAACCCACGATCAATTGAGAAGCGTGTCACGCAGCGTGTTCGGATCAATTCGAGGCCTCCGGCAAACGTGGCACAACGCCCCATCGGCGATCGAAAGCGAGCGCTTCACAGCAATTCGAGTGGGGGAGCATGCAAAGTGAACGGTTGCGCCCGCGCGCCAAGCTGTCTTCAGCTCGGGCGAGGGCTTCTCGCCCGCTTGCAAACGTTTTCGTAGACTGCCCGCCGTGCTGCGTCACTTCATCCCGTCCCTCGCGCTCCTCGTCTGCGCGTGCTCGACCACAACTCCCACGCAACCGCCTCCGGCCAAGGAGCACAACGGGGCGGCGTCGTCGGCTGACGCAGACCCAGCCGCTGGGGACGCCGGCGCCACCGCCGAGCCCACGCGACCGTCCGAGCTGGCGCTGCCCAGTGGTCCGCTGTGCGATACCAACGCCGACTGTAGTGACGGGCAGGTGTGTGAGGGGGCAGGCTGCGAACCCGGGCAGGGACGTTGCGTCAGCGCCGAGCGGGCGTGCACCCGAGATCTCGCAGAGTACTGCGGCTGCGATGGCAAGACCTTCTCTGGCTCTGGCTCGTGCCCAGGCGCTCGCTATGCCTACCGCGGCGCGTGTGCGCCCAACAAAGAAGACGGCGAGCCGTGCAGCGACGGCCGCCAGTGTCGCTCTGGTCAGTGCGTGGGCGAAGGTCTCGAGGGTTGCACCAAGGCGGACCTAGGTGTGTGCGGCGTAGCGCCGTGCACCAGGGATCTGGCGACCTATTGTAGTTGCAACAATACATTGATGCAGAGCTCTGGGTCGTGCCCGGATCGGCAGTTTGCCTATCGCGGGCCCTGCGAATCCAACTGATACAAATCGGTGATTGGCTGACGCGGCGCCCCGCAGTTTGTGCGTGGGCGAGGCGCCGTGGCCCGCGATTATAGACATGACACACCAATGACACGCAGATGAAACTAGCGCTATAGAGTTCGAGCGGTGTCACATCGCAGCATTCGAGGTTAGACATGACGAATTCGGTGCGGACAGGTAGTCTCCATATTGCCCTCTCGATTGCGCTGGCCGGGTGCTCCGGGTCAGCGACAGGATCTGGAGATCCTGTCGCCGAGGGCACAGACACGGGCTCGAGTGGGCTCAGCGACCCGGAATCGGGCTCGGACGCGAGCACCGACACGACCGCCGAAGCGGACGACGGGACCGACGACACCACTGACGATGGCGGCGCGATCGAGCCAGACCTTCCACCCGAGACGCCGCCAGATCCCGCCGCGCCAGAAAAATTATTCTCGCACGACTATCTGCCGGTCTATCGGATCACCATGCATGGCGCCGACTGGTCACAAGCCTGGGACTATCTCTTGGCCCAGCTCGACTCCAAAGCCAAGTGCGCGGAGCGGCCGTTCATCGAGGCGGACATCGAGTTCGAGAACCCGTGGACCGGCGAGACCGAGGCCTACGAGCAGGTCGGGTTTCGGATTCGCGGGCACGACCTCCCCGAGCAGATCCTGAGCCAGCCGGACGAGCGCTTCGGGTTCAAGATGTCGTTCGTGGAGTATGTGCCGGGGCGGCGGTTCCACGGGCAGCGACGTCTGAATTTCTTGTCCTCCGAGCGCGACGACACGCTGATGCGACAGTGCCTGGTCTACGAGATCATGCGCGACTTCGATGTCCCGACGGCGCGGTGTAACTTCGCTAGTGTGTATGTCAACGGGGACTATGTTGGCGTGTTCGCGCATGTCGAAGAGCGCGACGACGGCAGCTATGTACAGAATCGCTTCCCCGACGATCCCGACGGCAGCATGTACGAATTTGGGGATTGCTGGGGCGACGAAGAGGACGTCATGAGGGACCTGGGCCCGGATGTCCAGCCATACGCCGAGACCTACCAGCTCGAGGCCGGCACTGTGGAGACCGACATCCTGACCGACCTGATCCCCTTCTCGCAGTGCGCGAGCGCGCCCCAGCAGGAGTTCGAGGCGTGCATCGAGGACCACATCCACCTCGACGAGTGGCACCGCGCGATGGCCTCGATCTTGGCCATCCCCGAGATGGACGGCTGGGCGTCCAGCAGCAGCAATTTCGTGATGTACAACTATGGACCGCTGGGGGCGTCTCGGCGCTTCGTGGTGTTTCCGTGGGACGTGGATCGGGCGTTCAAGGACACCTGCGACGAAAATGATGACGAGGGCGACAACTTGACGGGTCCGTGCCACATCATGGCCAAGAGCTGGGAGGACGGCATGTCACCGCTCCTGGTCAACCGACTGCGGGAGCCCCCGTTCCGCGCGGGGTTCTGCGCCGCGATGGAGTCCTTTGTCGAGCAGCTCTACAATCCCGCGGCGATCGCCTCGCGCGTGGCCGATCTACGCACCCGGCCCCGGCTGGCGGCCAAGCCCTTCGAGGGGATGACCGAGCCCAGCCTGGAGTACTTGATGCAGCACGATCCGCTTTGGGATCACGCGCGCTTCATGGACGGGATTGAGGACATCGTTGAGGAGCGGGTGCCCGACCGACACGCGGCGTTGGTCCAGCAACTCATGGATTGCGAGATGTCGCCGCTCGTTGATGGGTAGCTATTATTTATTACCCCCACAGGCGCCTTCGCACTTCGCGGGCCTTCTGTGACCCCCACAGGCGGTTTCGCACCACGCGGTCACTCGCTTCGCTCGCTCCCAACGGGCCGTTTGTTCGCATCCGCATGTGTGGCCCCCTCGAAGGGGGCTCTCGTCTGGGCACCTGGAGCTGGGTGGGTGCCTCTCCATTTACGTGGTCGATTATGACCCCCACAGGCGCCTTCGCTCCTTGGGGGCGTTTGTTCGGACTTAGAAGGGGGCTCCGAACGCATTTCGTGGGTCGATGGGACGGGCAGCGCGCGGAGATGGAGTGGACTTCGGGTGTGCGGTGCTGCGGGATCCGAAGCTTCGGGGGCGGGCGGACAGCTGCGCGGTGAACTGGGTGAGCAGGAGTCCGACGACGCCGCCTAGCAGGGCCAGGTCATGCCACTGGGCGGTCAGGGCGAGGGCCATCGCGGGGAGCGCCACGCGGGCGGGGGCGCTCCATAGTGTGCTGGCGCCGTCGCGCTGTGCGACCAGCTTGTTCAACGACCGACGGTGGATCAGCAGGTAGCTCTCGCCGGCTGCGACTCCGATCGAGAAGCCCGCGAGGACCAACGCTAGCTGTTCAACCGTCATCTCGTTTGACCTCGCGTCCCGACGCCGATCTGCCGCCAGCAGGGGAGTCGGGTCAGCTTATGCCCAGGGGCGAGTCTTACGCAGCAGTGATGCCGGCAAACAATTCGGAGGGCAGGGCAGGGCAGGCGCAATAATCGACGATGACAACTCCCCGTGAAGCTGCTGCAAGCGGGGATCTGCGCGCCGCCAATGCAACTTGGCTGCCACAGTGGTAGGCCATGAGCAGGCCATGCCCGAAGCTCCAAGCCAGCGACGCGACGCCGCCGGGCGTCTTCACGAGGCCGGCAAGGGCGAGCTGCTCGAGGAGCTGCGCCTCAACGGTGAGCTCGAGCTAGGCGGGGGCAACCGATCGTCGGCGAGCTTGTGCCTGACGAACGCGGGCCTGTACTTGGTGTTGCTGCAGGTGTCGGTGCTGCAGCACGGGCGGGGGCAGCCGCACCCCGATGTGATCGACCTGCTCGGCGCCAACCGGCGGCTCCGCTATCACACGCGGCTGCTCGGTGATCGCCTGGAGATCGATCGTTGGATGTTGAGCGTCCCTCGCGGCCACGCCGAGCAGGCGCTGCGGATGATCGGGCTCGCGCGGATCCGCCGGGCGTTTGGGCGCGTCGCGGGCAGCGGGCCCGAGCGACGCGAGCAACAGGCGGCGCAGGGGCGGGCCCGGATCGATGATCCGGACGGACCGTGGGCGTGGTCGGGGCCCTTCATCGACGAGATCAGCCCGATCGAGCGGGCTTGGCTGCTGCGCTGGCTCGATCGTGACGAGCGACTGCTGGTCTGGAAATTCAGCGACGAACGGCACCGCTTCGACTCCCGCGTGCTCGGGGTGGTCGAGCGTGAACAAGCGCTGGTGATCACCGAGCGTCGGCAGAGCTTGGTCGCGATCTCGCCGGTCGGGGATCCGTGGTCGGCGGCGCTGCCCGACGCGCCGCTCGAGATCATCTCGAGCACGGTGGGGCGCTCGGTCGCGCGCAGCGGGGGCCACCAGCTGCGTCTGTCGCTTGGCGATGGGCGCTCGTTCGAGGAGCTCGCGCTGCTGCCGGGGCGCCGCGGGGTCGCGCGGCTGCGGGGTCTGGCGCGGGCGCTGTGGCGGCACGGTCGAGGCGGGGGCGCGATTGATCGAGCCTCGGCGATCCTCGACGAGCTCGCGCCAAACGATCCATTCGCACGCCTGACGCGGGCGCTGTTGATCGACCCGCGCGATCGTGACGCCGAAGCCAGCGGGCCCGGCCAGGCTCGGCCCGACCCGGACTCCAGCTCGCTCGCTGCGTTGGTGGCCCCGCTCGAGCCAACTTCTGCGCGAGCCTCTGTGAAGGTGGGGGGCCTGCCTGATCCGGTGTTCGAAGCCCTGCGCGAGCTGGTCGAGCATGCGCAGGGGGACGCGGCCGGGATCGGGGCGGCGCTGGTCGAGTGGTGGCGCGACTGGGAGCTGGGCCCCGAGCTTGGCGAGGTGCTCGTCGAGCACCTGTGCGAGCTGGGTCGGGTCGGGCTGGAGATCGGCCTGCCCTTGCACGAGGAGCTGCGTCCGCTGTTGCAAGCCCAGCTCGACGACAACCCGGTCGACGCGGCGTTGCTCGACTTCGTGCTCGCCGAGCATCTGCTCGCGCTCGGTCGGGCGAAGCAGGCGCTGCAGCTGCTCACCCAGCGGCGCCAGCAGCTGCCGAGCGAGCAGCTTCAGGACTTGCTGCCGCCCTCGCCAGCGCGCGGTGGCCAGCGGATTCGCATCGAGCTCCATGAGCTCGCCGCGGCCGCGCATGCCCAGCTTGGTGACGATCAGGGCGTCGCGCTGTCGGAGCTGGCGCGGCTGCAGCCGCTGGTGCTCGAGCGGGTCGAGCAACTGATCGAAGACCTGCGCGCGCGCGCGCTCGAGGATGGCGACCCCAAGCGGTCGCTGCTGATCCGAGCCAAGCGTGTCCGCGAGCTGCTCGACGAGCAGGGCTTCGCGCCCAAGCCGGCGTTGGCGGCCGGCTCGGATCCGCGGCCGGACGCCGAAGCGAGCCCCGAAGGCGACGCAGGCGGGACGCTGGAGCGCTATCGGGTCCGCTCGCTCGACGCTGAGCGGCTCGAGCTCCTGCGCCACCCCGCGGCTCGCGTCGATGGCGTGCTCGGTCGCTTGCAGGGCGCGCTCGCCAAGGTCGCCGTGCCGGACTGCTCGGTGCTCAAGAGCTACTGCGAGCGGGCCAACCTGGCGCGCAACGCCGCGCTGGCGCGGGCGCTGACCGATGCGACCGTGGTCCTCGGGCTTGGCAGCGTAGAGGTGTTCGTGTCGCGGGGCGACAAGTCGGTGGGCTTGCGCGCCTATGAGGGGGACACCTCGTTCTTGCTGGTTGGCGGTGATCACCTCAACCCCAGCAGCGACGCGTTCTTGGATCCGGCCGCGCTACGCTTCGCGGTCGCAGCCGAGCTCGCGCACCTTCGCTACTCGCACACGCGGGTGACCGGCGATGAAGTCTGGGCGGGCACCGTTGGGCTTGGGCTCCAGGGGCTGGGGATGCTGATCGTCGCCGCGCCGATCCTCAAGGGGCTCAAGGCACCGGCGCAGCACCTGCTCGACAAGGTCGGCGCCCCCGCGATCACCCGCTGGCGCAAGAAGCTCGAGGGCCGCGACGCGCACACGCTGGCGAGCGACAACAGCCAGGTCATCGCCGCGCACCGAGCCATGCAGCTGAGCGCCGACCGAGCCGGGCTGGTGGTCTGCGGGGATCCGCGCGCCGCGATCCGGGCCATGTTCTCGGTCCATCCGGCCTACCTCACCCTGTGGCCCTTGGTTGGTAGCCACGGCCTGCGGACCACGGTGACCCGGGAGCTGCGGGCCGACGACGAGCGCGAGCGCAGGCGGCTCGAGGATCTCGCCGTCCGCGTGGCCGCGCTGCTGAGCTTCTACCTGTCCGAGGACTACGCGCTGCTGCGGGCGGCGATCATGCCAGCTGATGCGCCCGCGGACGTCAGCTGATCCCTCGCCACGGGTCGCCGTCTTCGCCTTGGCGCGTCACGGGGTTTGGATCGCCCGATGGATCGCCAGCTCGACCGGCGACAATTGCTCGACCGGTCGCGTGATGTCCAGCGGCTGCTTCATGTACACCATTGGATTGGCCATCCAGCGGATGCGGCCGCTGCGGTTTTGCGAGGCCGAGTGCATCAATAGAGGGTGCAGCAGCAAGATGTCGCCAGCCTCGCCCACGACCTCGTGGAAGCGCTCGCACAATTTGGTGATGCGGCTGCCCCGATCGGTGACGAAGTCGACGCCCGAGGGGTTCGCGGCCAGCTCACGAGCCACGCGCGCGACCGAGTCCAGCGCCAACCACGTGTTGCCCGAGCGCGGCAGCAGCTTGTCGAACAACGCGATGCACACCAGCCCGTTGCGGATCCGATCCACGCGGGTGGTTGGGCTTGGGTCGTCGATGTGCCAGCTGGTCGCGTGGCCCGAGGGTTGATCCTTGGCGTCGGGGTCGTCGTCGCGCAGGTTCAAGATCAGGTAGTTGCCCCAGCTCGTGGTCTCGATCCGCGCGGGGCCACCCAGCAGATCGCAGATCGCCGCCCACGCGGTCGGTGAAAACTCTTCGATGACCAGGGTCTCGGGCCCGAGCAGGTCGATGCGCGAGCGGTTCCAGGTGCTGGGATCGTCGGCCGAGAAGCCCGCGAGCGAGCGGCTCTCGTCGCTGGGATCGTAGCCCCGGACCCACCGCTCGGGCTCGTCGCGGAGGCGTCGCTTGGCGTCTTCCCGCCAGCGGCGGGCCAGCTCGGGATCAAAGGCACCGGGCAACACGATGAAGCCATCGCGCAGGAACTGCTCGATCTGCGCGGCGCTCAGGTAGCGGGGCGTCCACAGCTGGGATGGATCGGAGTCGTCGCGGCGCTGGGCCTCGTGCTCGGTGCGGCGCGCGTCGGCCTGATCCGGCCGCGGCGGACGGACGCCGATCGCCCACACCAGCGTCGCCTCGTACTGCGAGATCAGCTCGTCTTCATCGTGGTGGAGCTTGGCGCAGTGGCTGGGACCCTCGCCGACAGGGGCGACGTGGCGCAGGTGCAGGCGTCCGTTGGATCCCTTGCGCGCGTAGGTGGACAGGCTCACGTCGCGCTCGCTGGTCAGCATCCCGTGGGCGCGCTGGAGGATCTGCGCCTTGATCTCGCGCTCGGCGGCGGGACCGTCATCGGTCCACAGCGACAGGCCCGCGCTCGCGGCCGCGTCGGCGAGCAGCCCGGGCGCCCACTCGAGCAGCTCTTCAAACCGCCGCTCGATGCCGGCGGTGAACTCGTGGGGATCTTGCAGGTGACGCGTCACGGCCAGCGCCAGGTTGATCGCAACCGAGTTCGGCAGCGCGACGCGGGCGCGCTCGAACAGCTCGGCGGCCTCGCCGGGATCATCGACCAGCAGGCGGGTGGCGAGGCCGCGCAGGTACAGCAGCTGCGGATCATCACCGGCCTCGCGGGTCAGCAGCAGCGCTTGGTTGGCGTCGCCCCAGGCCAGCGCGAGCGCGGCCCGCTCGGCGCGCAACGCCGCCGCGTTGGCATCGGAGAGCGCCGCCGCGCGCTGCTCGGCGGACTCGAGCTGATCGAGGAGCAGCTCGAGCCGCAGCCGGGCACGCAGCAGCGCCGGGTGATCTCCGTGGCGGCGCAGCAGCGTGTCCAGGGCCTCGCCGGCCGCGTCCGGGCCATCGCGGAACAACAGCGCGTACGCCTTGCGTGCGCTGAGATCGGGCGGACCTTCGAGCGCTTGTTGGGCGCGGCGACGGATCGCCGCTTGCCGCTGCAGCTCGAGGCCGTGGGCGCGCAGGTGCTTGGCGCCGTGGATGTCGAGGGTGGCGATCGACTCGCGTAGCTCGCGAGCTTCGTGCGACCAGCCCAGCAAGGTCGTGTACTTGAGCGCCAGCTTGCGGGCCCGGGTGGCGACGCCAACCTCATCGTTGGGCCCGGCGTTGGCGGCGGCCCGCGTGAGCGTGGCGACGCCGCGATCGTAGTCGCGGACGGCGATCAGGCCGGCGCCGCAGATCCACAGCAGCAAGGGATCGGGCTGCTGCTGGTCATCCTGGTCATCCTGGTCATGCGTGTCATGCAGCTCGAGCGCGGCGAGAAAGTCCGCGCGGGCGCGGCCCCACGCACGCCGCCGCGCACGCGCGAAGGCCCGAAACGCCAGCGCGCGCGACCCAAGCTGATCCAGCAGCGACTGCGCCTCGGGCGAGTCGAAGCGCGAGTCGTTGAGCTCGGCGAACAGGCGCAGGTACAGCTCTTCGGCCACGGGCACGAGGATAGCGTGTCGAGGCCGCGGTCTCGACACGCTGACGCCAAGCGGTTGGCCAGCGACCGCGCACAGGCGAACGCGGAACGCGGAACCCGCGACGCTGGCCCCAGCCAAGGCCGCCAACACCGTCGAGGTTCGCCTCTCTAGGCCCGAATCAAGCGCTGCGCGCTCGACTCGGGCCTACTATGTCTTCAAGGGGGCTTTCAAAAGCCCCCTCGCTTCGGCGGCGGAGCCCCCTTCGCTCACCCCAAACGCTCGCCTGTCGGCTCGTACTAGCCCCAAATCATTCACCTTTTCCAATTCAGCGCTTGATTTGGGTCTAGGACCACTCTCAGCCCGAGCGAAGCTCGTTTGGCACCCGCCGGAACGACTCTGGCCGCCACACGACAAACAGCGTCAGCGTGAGCACGGCGTGTGAAGCCGACATGATGCACATGCTCAGCTCGTAGGGGGTGGGATCCCAGCTGCGATCCCAATTGGCCAGGGTCCAGGCGACCGCGAGGAAGCCCAAGCCATAGCCGACCGCGGCCGGCCACAGGCGCGGGTCGAGCAAAATTGTGATCATCGCGCTACACACGAACCACAAGAAGAGCTGCAGCAACAACACGAGCTCGACGGAGAACCCGTAAAGGATCCCACCGAGGATCAGCACGAGTGGCGCCGCGATCGAGAACACCATGGCGCTCGCGGCCTTGCGATTGAACGCGGTCTTGGCCAGAGACTCGCGGCCCCAGATCATCACGACCACCATGATCACCACGAACAGCGCGGGGAGGCTGAACATGGTCGTGAGGTCGCTCGGCGGGGGCCACCTCGACAGGACCAACGGCAGCCCGCTCCAGCACGTGCCCAGCATGACGAGCGCGAACCACCGGGTCCGCTGGCCGATGCGTGCGTCGTGGTCGTCGCCAAACTTGCGCAGCCGCTCGACTTCCTCGCGGTCTGCCTCGCTCGCGGCGATCGCCAGCTCGAGCGCGGTGACGAGCTCTGCAGGCGGATCGTGGAGCTCGGCCAGCAGCAAGCTCGCGGCCCGATGTTCGCCGTGGTCGAGCTCGTAGCGGGCGACCAGGGTCAACAGCTCGCGGGTGCCTTGGCGGGCCTCGGGGTTGTCGGTCCAGCGATCCAGCGCGGCCTGAAACCCAAACCGACAGGCGGCGAACAGATCGTGGACCTCGAGGCGCAGGTCGTCCTCGCTGGCGTTGGTTGGGTTGCTGGCTTGGCGAGCGATCGTGGCCTCGAGCGCGACGAGCCGCTCGCGGGCCTCGTGGGCCAAGCGGCGCGAGCCTCGATGCCGCAAGTACGCCTCGATCGCCCCTTGCAGCGCCGCGACGTCGGCGTAGCGATCCTGGGGCGACCTGGCCATGGCCCGGCAACAGACCGCGCGCAGCTCGTCATCCATGCCGCGGACGAAGCGAGGGGACGACTCGACCACGCTGTCGACGAACGCGGTCAGGCTCTCGCAGCGATGCGGCGGTGTGCCCTCGATGATCTCGTAGAGGATCGCGCCGAGCAGGTAGACGTCGGTCTGAACCCCGAGCGCGCTGGCGCTGGCGCTGAGCATCTCGGGCGCCATGTAAGCCGGGGTCCCGACGGTTTGATCGACCTCGCGGGCGAGCGGAAACCGACCGCTGCCGTCATCTTCGAGGCTGACGGCGATGCCCCAGTCGAGCAGGTAGACCTGGCCAAACCGGCCGATCATGACGTTCTCGGGCTTGAGGTCGCGGTGAATGATCCCACGGCTGTGGGCGAACCGGGCCGCGTTGCAGACTTGCAGGAAGATCCGCAGGTTCCAGTCGAGCAGCTCGTCGCTGCCATGCTGCTCGCGGACGGCCTGCTCGTCGCGCATGAGGCTGCCCCAGTCGTTGCCGTCGACGAGCCGCATCATGATCACCGGCGCGCCGTCGGGGTCGAGGCCGACGTCGTAGATCGGCACGATGTTGGGGTGCTCGAGCGCGCCGGTGACCCACGCCTCGCGCAGCAGCTTGAGCGTGGTCGCCTCGCTGCGCGCGTGGACCCGAGCGGTCTTGACCGCGACCGGCCGGCCCATCGAGCGCTGGGTTGCGTGGCGGACGATGCCCATCCCACCCTCGCCAAGGGTCTCGCCTAGCTCGACTTCGCGGCGCAGATCACCGAGGGCGCCCGCTTGTTCGACGAGCGCGGCGACAGCTCGACGGCCGCGGGTGCCCGCGGTCTCGTCCGCCGGCGCCGGGCGGATCGTTGATTTGGGGGAGCGTTGGATCGCGTCGGCGAACGGGCCCAGAGTCTGCAGCAGGGCGGCGGGGAGCGTGTGGTCGTCGCCTTGCATCGGCAGAGCGAGCCTACACCTTCTCGTGCTTCAACGAGCACGAGCTAGGAGCCCGTGGTGCAATGCATCGCGTCGCCTCGCGCCGGGATTTTCGTCGAGATTGAGGAGCCGAAACGCACCTGTACCGGGCGTACTGGAAGTTTCGGCGACGAAGAGCTCGGCGGAAAGACCAAGCGAGGCGGCGTGAGGCGTTGCACCACGGGCTCCTAGGCTGGTATGGGCCCTGACGTGGACCTCGTTCGAGCGCGCTCAGTCTGAAATCGTCCCGGGCAGCATCGGCACGAACGCGACATCGAGCACCTTCTTGCGGACCAAGGCGTCTTGCTCGCGCTCGATCACGATCAGCTGCTGCCAGCCAAGATCGCTGCCGACCGGCGCGACCAGCCGGCCGCCAAGCGCGAGCTGGTCCGTCAGCGCCTCGGGCAGCTTGGGTGGCGCGGCGGTCAGCAGGATCGCGTCGAAGGGCGCGCGCTCCGGCCAGCCCGCGTAGCCGTCGGCGTGGCGAACTTCGACGTTGGCGTAGCCGAGCTCGTGCAGGGTCGCCTCGGCCCGGCGAGCGAGCGCGGCGATCCGCTCGATCGTGTAGACGGTCGCGCCAAGCTCGGCCAGGACCGCCGCTTGGTAGCCAGAGCCGGTCCCGATCTCGAGCACGGTCTCGCCGGCCTCGAGCTCGGCGAGCTGGGTCATCAGCGCGACGATGTAGGGCTGGGAGATCGTGACCCCGTGACCGATCGGCTGGGCTCCGTCCGCGTAGGCTCGACCGGCGACGTTGGCCGGCATGAAGCGATGGCGCGGCACGGCGAGCATGGCCGCGAGCACGCGTGGGTCGTCAATGCCACGGGTCTGCAGCTGACGCGCGACCATCTGGGCCCGCTCGTCCTCGCGTTCGAAGCTGCGCTGGGTGATCATGCTGCGTCCGCTATCGACTGGCGCTTGCTTGGACCGACAGCTGAAGGTCACGACGATGAGCGTCAGTACTCGCAGGGCGCGGCGCATGGGCCGATTGAACCCGAGCCCGACAAGCGGAAAACCGAAAGATCTGCGCGAGGCGCCCGTGGACCTCGCTTGCTAGCGGACACCCACTCGCCAGATCTTGGAGTTTGACTGGTCGACCACCACGAGGCTGGCGTCGTCCAGCGCGATCCGAGCCGTGAACCCCAACGTGGACTCCGTGGCAGGGCCGGGGTTGCCGGGGCCCTGCTTGCCGGTCCCGGCGATCGTCGTGATCACGCCCATGGGGTCGACGCGCCGGATTCGAAAGTTGCTGCGATCGGCGATGTAGAGCGTGCCGTCGTCGTCGCGGGCGAGGCCGAAGGGCTCGTTGAGCTGGGCTTGGGTCGCGGGGCCCCCGTCGCCCTGATCGCCCTCGACGCCGGTGCCAACGACCGTGCTGATGGTGGCGTCGGTCGCGAGCCGGCGCACGGCGTGGTTGAAGGTGTCGACGATGTACAGGTTGCCCTCGCCGTCGAGCTCGAGCGCGGTCGGCCAGCGCAGCGCCGCCTGAGTGGCCGGCCCCCCGTCGCCGCTGTAGGCCGCCTCGCCGGTGCCTGCGACGGTCGTGATGACGCCGGCTTCGATCTTGCGGACCCGGTTGGCCAGGCTGTCCGACACGTAGATCGTGTCGTCGGGCGTGACCGCGATCCCGTCGAGCTGGATGAACAAGGCGTCAATGGCCGGGCCCCCGTCGCCCTCATCGCCGACCGTGCCGACGACCCCATCCGCGGCGCCGGCGATCGTCTCGAGCGTGCCGTCGTCCGCGACCGCTAGCACCCGGGGGTCGTGATAGGACACGAACACCGGGCGATCATCCGACAAGAACGCGAAGTCGATCGGGTTCTCGAGCGGGGTGTCCCGAACCGGCAGATCGACCGACGCGATCGCATGAAAGCCGCTACCGACGACGGTCTCGAACAGCCCATCTTCGCCGATCCGGCGAAACCGCTGGTTGTTGAAGTCCATGACGTAGAGCAGCCCGTCCGGACCCCGTCGCGCCGCCGAGGGCAAGAAGAAGTCGGTGTCCTCTGGCGCGAGTCCGTCGCGGTTGAAGCCAAGATCGCCAGTGCCTGCTAGGTGGCACAGCTCGCCCAATTGAGCCCCATCGTCGCAGGGATCCGACGCACAGCCAGCCATGACCAAGCCGACCACGCCGACCAAGCCGACCACGCCCAGCGCCCAAGACCCGGCCCAAGACCCGGACCCAGCGAAGCTTCGGCGCTGTGATGTGCTACCCACGAGCTCCTAGCCGCGCGCAGGCGTGACCTGCACCGCGATGACTTCCCAGGTGTTCGGGCCATGGTTGTGGACGTGAAGTTGAATCTCGGCGTTGGGGGGAACGCTGTGGCCAACGCTGAAGCTCTGCTTGAACACGGCCGCAGCGGCGGGGATCGGGACCTCGAACTCCCAGACGAGCTCACCGTCGAGCGCCAGGCCGAGGTAGCCAAGCGCGGGCTCGGGCGCGCTCAGATCGTCGTGATAGCCCGAGACCGTCACCAGGTCGTTGGGGCCCAGCTCCCGCAGGATCGTCTGGCTCAGCGTGAGGTAGTTGCACACGTCAGTCTCGATCTCGATCGACTGCGCGAAGGGATCGACAAACCAGCCGGCGTCGTCACACGCCGCGTCTGCGGGTCGCTGGTCGGCGAACGCGTCGGCGCTGGGATCCGTGATCCGTGCCCACGCGTCGGCGCTGACGAGGGCCACGGGATCGGGGTCGGGGCCCGGCGGTGTCGGCTCGTCGGGGCAGCCCGCCAGCGTCAACATGCAGACACACACAGACAATGGCGAGACGCGAGCGGGCATCGGGTTCACGGCATCGCGCAGGTTCCGTCGTACCCTTCGGGGCCGACCCCGCACCCGGTGTGGCAACCAATGCACCGCGGCGCGTCTTCGTCGAGCACCTTGCGCTCGAGGTCGACCCGCTGCCAGGCCCAGTCCAGGGTGTCGGGTGCGCTGCCGTCCGGCAGCCGCCGCATCACCGTCCACTGCTTGATCGGCCCGGTGCAGTCGAAGTCACCAAAGTCGTACTCTTCTTTGAGGACCACCGCGTCGACCGGGAACGGCTCGACCCGGCCCTGATAGGGCTCGAGCGCGGTGGGCCCGGCGAGGATGCGGATGTTGTTGAGGTCATGATCGCCGCTGCCACGGCAGTCGCGGACCTCGACGTAGCTGGCCTCGTAGTCGGCCGGAAAGTCCGGCTCGATCTCGGGGTCTTCGTCCGGACATCCGCTGAGCAAGCCCAGCACGAGCGCGGCGGTGAGGAGGTTGATCGAGCGGGTCACGGCAGCAAGATACTCCGAATCACGCTGTTGCCGGTGTCGCTGACGAGCAACCGCCCATCGGCCCACTCCACGCCGAATGGAAGGTTGAGCAGGGCGTCCTCGGGCGGACCGCCGTCACCCTCGAAGCCGGACTCGCCGCAGCGGCCGACCGCCGTGCGGATCATGCCGTCTGTGTCGATTGCGCGGACGCAATGGTTGTACACGTCGGTGAAGTACAGCGTGCCGTCATCGGCCAGCGCGAGGTCGACCGGGAAGTTGAGCTTGGCGTCGAGCGCCGGCCCGCCGTCACCCGCGTAGCCGCTCTGCGGCACGCCCGACTGGGGTGGGGTGCCGGCGACGCGGCGGACCATGCCGTCGGTGTCGATCATGCGGATCAAGTGATTGGCGGTGTCGGCGAACAACAGGTTGCCCGCCGGGTCGAACAGGATCCGACCCGCCGGTGACGCCGACTGCCCAAACGGCTGCGCCATGCGCATCTGCGCGGCAGGGATGTCATCGCCCGAGTACCCGGGCGTGCAGGGCTTCGAGCAATACTCGTCGATGTCGCCGCAGGTGAATTTGCCGGACGGGCCGTTGGGACCGTCGGGACACTGCACGGGGTCAACGCCATCGGGGCACGGACCCGGGCCGCCGGGCGCGGGCGCGTCGACGATGCACTGGCCGGCGAGCAGGTGAATGTCGCCGCCCGGATCGACCATGCGCAGCACCTGATTGGCCTGATCCATGATCACCAAGTTGCCGTTGGGATCAAACGCCAAGCTGGCCGGCAGATCCAACGACGAGCTGGCCGCGTCGCCGCCGTCACCAAAGTACGCGCGCTTGCCATCGCCGCAGGTGTCCGAGACGACCCCGGTCGCGCGGTTGACCGTGCGGATCTTGCTGTTGTGCCAGGCCGCGATGATGATGTTCTCGCCGCTGGCGTCGAAGATGATGTTGGTCGGGTGGTTGAAGTCACCGTTGGCCGGATCATCGAGGCTGCCGCCAAGCTCCCCGCGGCCAGCGAGCCAGCTCAGGTTGCCTTCGGTGTCGAGCAGCCGCAGCCGGTGGTTGTTCCAGTCGAGGATGTTGATCGAGCCATCGGGCGAGGTCAGCGTGTCCTGCGGCAGCGACATCTTGGCCTCGAGCGCGTCGAGCACGGTGTCGTCGGCGTTGCGGTCGTAGCCGTTCTCGCCGTTGCCCGCGATCGTGCAGATCGTCCCGACCACGGTTGGATCGCAGTGGGGGAGCTCGGGCTCGCCGGGACAGCCGGTCAGGACCACGGCGCCCCACGACGCGAGCGCGGCGGCGCCGAGCACCGAAGAAGCTGAGCGAGGCGCGTTCATCGGGCCACCTTGACGATGCGAGAGTTGAGCGTGTCCATGACGTAGAGGTTGCCGTCGGGATCGAACGCGACGCCAAACGGGCGCCGCAGCTTGATCTCGGTGGCGAGCATGCCCTCGGTGTCCTCGATCCCCAGCTCACCCGTGCCGACCACGGTTCGGATCATGCCGGTCTCGAGGTTGATCGCGCGGACCTTGCCGTTGTCGGTGTCGGCGAAGTAGAGGTCCCCGTCGGGGCCGATCTCGAGGTCGCGCGGGCCGTTGAGCTGGGCGTTGATCGCCGGGCCGTTGTCGCCCGAGTCGCCGCCCTCGTAGGTGCCCGCGAAGCGGTTGATCGTGCCTGCCTCGAGGTCGATCACGCGGATCACGTCGGCCTCGGTCTCGGACAGGTACAGCATGCCCTCGTGGTACAGGATGCCGCCGCTGGGGTTGGGGTTGGACCCGACGGCCCACGAGAACTGGGCCATCGCGGCGGGCCCACCATCACCGTTGGTGGCGCCGTCACTGTTGCTCGTGCCGTCGCCCGCGATCGTGGTGATGATCCCGTTGGTGTCGATCTTGCGGACCCGCTGGTTTTGCTGGTCCACGATGTAGAGGTTGCCCGCCTCGTCGAAGCTGGCGTCGTTGAGCTGCTTGAACAGCGCCGACTCGGCCGCCAACATGCCGTCGCCCGCGTAGCCCGCTCCGCCGCCACAGACCACCGTCACGAACCCAGTGTCCGGGTCGACGGTGAGCAGCTTGTGGTTGTGCCACGCGACGACCAGCACCTTGCCGTCGGGCTGCATCAGCAGGTTTGTTGGGTGGTTCAACAACCAGTCCGAGCCGTTGGCGCCCATCGGCGGCAAGCCGGAGAAGGGGCCGTCACCGGGGAAGATTGGGTTGGTCAAGCCAACGACCGACTCGACCGTGTCATCGGTCAGGACCCGGCGGACCAAGAAGTTGTTGAAGTCGGTGAACCACGCGGTGCCGTCGGGCAAGAACAGCAGGTCTTGTGGCTGGTTGAGCAGGGTCTCGCGGCGGTGGAGGTTGTCACCGTTGAAGCCCTCGCCGCTGCGCAGGCCGATCCACGTGCACGCGTGCCCTGGCTCGAGATCCTTGCAGGGCTGATCGATGTTGGGCTCGTCTTCGCAGCCGGCGAGGCAAACCAGGCCCAGGGCCAAGACCGAGGCGAACAGCCGGGGTTGGAGCTTAGAGAAGTTTTTCATAGTCCACCGCTGGGGATCGACGGTCCCCGATGAATCAGCAGTCCGTCGTTAAATGGCGGGCTATAGACTTGCCCACCGACTGCCCACACGCAACCTTGGTCGTCGATCCAGGCCGCGTGAAGGGTCATGCCAAGGTTGAAGCCGAGGTCTTCGGCAGCCCACCCGGCGGAGGAGCGCGTGTACACGGCGCCGAAGCTACCGACCGCGACACCAAAGTCGTCCTCGCCGAGCGCGACGCCCGAGAGCCCCGGTGCTGGCGGATCGACGGCGACCGTTGTCCACTGGCCAGCTTCGTACTCCGAGATGATGCCCGTGGCCGCCCCACCAACGGCGACGTAGCGATCTTCGCTGGCGTGCACGGTGAACAACGAAGAGCCCACCCCCGAGTCCCCGAGCGTGAGCGCGGTGCCGTCCCAGTGCATGGCGACGCCGTTGCTGCCGACGAGCCAAGCATCATCTGGGCTGGTGCCAAACACCTTCCAGATCGATCCGGCGTCGCTGACCTCGGCGGGCAGCGACGGTTCGGGGGTCCAGGTGTCGCCGCTCAGCCGCCACACAAACCCGCCGGTCGAGTCCGACGCGCCCCCGACCGCCCACACATCGTCGGCGCTCGCCCCCCAGATCCCGAACACGGTGTCGGTGCCTGGCGTGTCCATGAGGGTGAACTCGCCGGCCTCGTAGCGAAGGATCACGCCGCCCTCGCCACCCATGAACACGGGGCCGTCCTCGAACCCGAACACCCACCACAGGCTGCCTTGGGTCTGGCCCGACTCCACGCGCGTCCAGGTCTCGCCGTCGAAGTGGATGATCGTGGGGCCCAGGCCATCCTGGCTGTCGCCGCCCACGGCCCAGACGTTGGTGGAGCTGGTACCCCAGACCGAGAGCAGCGCGCCGGGCAAGCCGCGATGGACGATCTCCCAGCCCTCTTCTGGGGGGTCTGGCTCGCTTGGACACGCGACCAGACACGAGGACATGAGCACGAGCAGAAGTGGGCGTGACACGTTCTAGCAGCCTAACAGCCGCCGAATTACCCGACAAGCTGCGCGCTCGTGAGCGCACACCCTCGCTGGATCGCCATGCAGCGTGATCGAACCCGGCCTGTGATGGCACGGGTGTTCTAGAGCGCTCTAGGGGTTCGACTTCGTGGTCGCGCTGGGCTTGTCTGCGAATGGGCTGCTCTCGCCGGTCAACCACGCGATCGCGACCAGGACCGAGACGAACAGCAGCGCCATGATCAACCCTCGTGCTCGCACGCCGCGATTGTGCCATGCACCGTTGGTTCGCGCCTCGTCGCCGCGCCAGCTCGCCGAAGCGGTCGCGCAGCGCTAGCTCTGCGGGTCGGCGGGCGGGTCCGCGGGCGGGTCGGGCGTCTCGGTTGGGTCGTCGGACTTGCCGCGGATGATCCCCTGGACCCGATCTTCGAGCCCCCGGCGCGCCTGATTCCGCGCCTCGATCAACGCTTGGATCGCCAAGTTCGCGTCGGCGTCGGCCATGGCCTGGTCGACGGCGAGGTTGGCGAGCGCGGTGATCCGGTCACCCCAGTGCTGCTCGAGGTGCCGCTTGGCCGCGTCCTTCAGCAGCTCGCGGTACGCCTCGCGGACGATCGACTCGGCCTCGTCGAACATCACCGCGTGCAGCTCGAAGTCCAAGAAGCTGGTGTCGGGGCCTCCGTTGCGAGAGCCCTGCGTGCATTGATCGTCCTGCTCGTGCTCACTCATTGCTACCTCTGGGCGCCATCATGGCACGAGGGCGGGAGTGGCGGAAACCACGACTCGCTTGGCCGCGGGAGGGCCGGGACGCGGGGCCGGCAGGGCCGCACTCGCGGCGGGTGTTCACGAGCCGCTCAGACCCGGGTGCGATCCACATGCGGCTGCAGGGCCGCCCAGATCTTCTCGCGTCCGATCAGCTCGAGCGCGCGGACCTGCTCGGCGACCTGCGCGGCCCGCTTGGCCCCGACAATCGCCACGCTCACGCCGGGCTGACGCAGCACCCACCCAACCGCCAGCGCGGCCGGCGGGACGTTCAGCTTGGCGCCAACGAGCCGCAGCGCGGACACCAACCCCTGCGCGCGCGACCACAGGGGCTCGCGGAAGCGCTCGTCGTTGTGGCGCAGATCCGTGCTTGGGAACCGCGGCGCCGCACCAAACTTGCCGGTCAACATCCCCCGGCACAGGGTCTCGTAGGCGAGCATGCCGAGCGCCTGCTCGCCCTCGGGCGCGACCACGTCGCGCAGCGCGAACTCGAATTCTCGGCGCAGCATCGAGTAGGGCGTCTGCAGCGACGCGAGCTCGGGCGCGTAGGCGAGCGCCTGTTGCAGCGGGCGGCTCGCGTAATTGCACAGCCCGAAGTAGCGGATCTTGCCGCCGTCGCGCAGGGCCATCAGGGCCTCGAGGGTGGCCTCGAGCGGCGTGCTGCACTCGCAGGGCCAGTGGACTTGCAACAGGGGGATCGTGTCCAGCCGCAGGCGGCGGAGGATGCACTCGCAGTCCTCGATGATGTGGTCGGGGCTGAGATCGCTGAACGCGTGATCGTTGATCTGGTGGCGCCACCGGACGCCGACCTTGGACGCGATGATCACGTCGTGACGCCGACTCCCGAGCGCCTTGGCGAGCAGCTCCTCGGCGTGGCCGTGACCGTACAGCGGCGCGGTGTCAAACCAGTTGATGCCGTGGTCCACGGCCGCGTGGATGGCCGCTATCGAGCTCTTGTCGTCGACGTCGTCGCCCCACCACTTGCCGCCGATCGCCCAGCAGCCGAACCCGATCGCGGACAGCTGCAGATCGGTGCGGGGCAGCGTCCGGTACTTCATCGGCGCGCATTGTACCCAAAAGTTGCGCACGCGGGCGGTGCGCCTGTCACGATCACGAACAACCCTTGAATCCGTGGCCGTTTGGCGTGACGATCACACCTCATCATGCAGCTTGAATTTTCGCAGCTCAAGTCCTCGCTACGTCAGACGATCCTGACTCCTTTGTGGGCGTGCCTCGTGTTGGCGCCGCTCGGCTGCAGCGATGACACCAGCGGTCGCGACACCGAGACGGGTGTCAACACCGCCAACAACACGAGCAACAACGACACCACTGGCGACGGCGACGGCGACGGTGACTCGGGCGACGGCGACACGGGCGACGGCGACACGGGCGACGGCGATCCAACCGAGGACACCGGGCCGATCCCCGAGCCCAAGTGGGACGTCGGCACGATGCCCGACTCGCCAGACATCTGCCTGGTGCCCAACCACCAGCCGTGTGATCACCTCGACTTCCCCAGCGAAGAGCAGCGGGCATGGCGAGCGCTCGGGCTCAACTGTCCCGGCGAGTTTCAGGCGATCCTAGACTACAACGGCCACTACGACGCGCTCGAGGTGCTCGTCGAAGATCTCGGCACCCACAACCCGCCAACCTACCCGATCCTCGAGGGCGTCAAGATGGTCGCGCTGTCAACCGGCAACGCCCTCGACATCCTGATGCCGGGCAGCGACGGCGACACCACCCTGCCTGGCAACGACCCCGGCGCGCTGCCGGCCCCCATGAATCCCAACGCGGTGGCGGGTGACTGCGTTCAAGATCCGGGGCTGGTCGGCACCGGCGACTGCTCGGGCACGATCGGGCCGCAGTTCATCAACACCGCGGGCGCGTTCGACTACGCCGAGATGCGGTTTAGCATCGACGTCCCCGAGGCCGTCAACGGCTTCGCCTACAACGTCGCGTTCATGTCGTGGGAGTACCCCAACTTCTACGGCTGGGCATACAACGACATCTACATTGCGTGGCTCGAGTCCGAAGAGTGGACCGGCAACATCACCTTCGATGACTTTGGCGCGCCGCTGTCACTCAATGCAGGCTTTCTCGACTTCAAGGACGCCCCCAATGACATCGACTGCCCGCTGCCCTGCTCCGCCCCGGAGCTCGATGGCACCGGCGTAGAGGGGCACGCGGGCACCCGCTGGCTCGAGACCAACACCGGCGTGACGGCGGGCGAGAACATCACGGTGATCTTCGCGATCATGGACATTCAGGACAACATCGTGGATTCCGTCGTGCTGCTCGACAACTTCCGCTGGACGTGCATCGGTGGCACGCCCGGCACGGTCGTCGGTTAGCGATCACTGGCGCGGCGGCCACCCGACACGCGACCTTTTTGCTTGCCGCGAAGGTCGAAGCTGTAGCCCTCACCGTAGATGAGGCACAGGCCGCCGATGATCAGAATGACAACGCTGGAGGTGACTGCGATGAGTGACATGCCGGACTTGACTGCATGTTCTGGACCCACACACAGCGGCACTCACTGGCACAAAATCATCAGCAAAATCAAACGCTTGCTAATAGGCAGCGAGTGTCACACATCGTAGGGCAACCTGTGTTGCCAGCGTACATCTAGAAACTCTCGAATCCTGGATGCTGCGCTGGCCAGCTCAGACCGCCCGCGGACCTTTGTAGTGCGCGAGTGCCTTGAGCAGCATGCGCTTGGCTTGCTCGAGGTGCTCGTGCTCGCGCTCGTGCGGGCCGTGGCCGGAGTGGGGCCACAGCTGGACGAAGCGCATCTTGTGATCGCGGGTCCAGTAGCTGAGCAACCCCGAAGACCGGTTGCCACCCATCATTTTCAGGGCGTGCTCGAGCACCGCGACCTTGACCTCGGTCGCCGGCTCCCAGCCCGCGTCGCCCACGATCGTCACGTCGAGCTCGTAGGCCGCGTCCGACAGCAGACCCGACGCCTGCTCGTCCCGCAGCCGGCGCCACAGCGGCTCGAAGGACTCGAGCATGCCCTTGGCGTGGTAGGCGAGCGCGAGGTTGATCGTCCCGCTCGCGCGCGCCGGGTGCCACTGAACCGACTTCTCGAGCTCGGGGATGGCCTCGTCGAGCATGCCGAGCTTGCGCTTGGCTTCGCCGCGGTACACGTACACCGCGGGTCCCTCGGTGCCATTCATGACGCGGATGCCCTTGGCGTTGATGTCGAGGGTGTACTGGTAGTCGCCGTTGACGAGGCCCAGGGTGGACAGGCCGATGTACGCCCAGCGGGTGCCGCTGACCTCGGCGATCGCCCGCTCGAGGTCGGCCTTGCCGCCTTCATAGTCGCCAAGCCACAGCTTGAGCTCGCCGCGGTGGCAGTAGGTCAGCGACGAGCCGGGGTACTTCTCTACGAGCGGATCGTAGAGCGCCATGCACTCGTCGCCCGGCGCCACGCGCAGCAGCTGCAAGACCCAGCGCGACTCGTGGCGACACCCGGTGCGGGCGTGCAGCCGGGTCAGCTCGCCGTTGACGACGTGGGTCGCGTAGATGCCCCGGTTGCCGCGCAGCGCCGTCATGGCGGCCTCGACCGCGGCGACGATGTCCGCGTCCTTGCGCGAGCTCAGGCATTGTTCGGCGAGCGCGGGGCACAGCTCGCGGATCACGTCGTCAAACTCTTCGGTGCGGCGCGCGGGGATAATGGCGTCGGGCGGGGTCTGCTCGTCGTACGAGACGATCAGGTAGCGCAGCAGCCACGCCACGAACAAGAACCCGCCAGCGTTCATGGTCCCGTTGTGCAGCTGGGCGTGGGCTTCGTCGTAGCGCTGGGTCCGAAGGTACGCCTCGCTCAGCCACACGTGCGCTTGGTACTCCTTCGGGTCGAGCTCGACGGCGCGGCGCAGCGTTGCAATTGCCTCGTCGTAGCGCTTGGCCAGGACCTGCAGCGCGCCCTGCATGCGCACGGCTGGGGCGTATTCGCGGTCGAGCGCGAGCGCCTGCTCGGTGTGGGCGAGCGCTTGCGCGTCGTCGCCTTGCCAGCTGCGCAGCTCGGCCAGCTTGACGTGGTGCTCGGGGTCTTGGGGATCGAGCTCGATCGCGCGGTTCAGGCACGCGAGCGCGGTCTCGAAATCGCTGGCGTCGATCGCCACGCGGGCGCCCTCGATCCGATACGCGAGCTCTTGATCCGCCGGGATGTTGGCCAGCGCCCGCGCGAGCGCGGCCGCGGCCGGCTCGCGCTGATCGAGCTGGGCGTGGAGCCCGGCCGCCTCCATCCACATCCGCGAGGCCTCCGGCGCCAGCTCGAGGGCCCGCAGCGCGTGCTCGAGCGCCTTTTGCCAGTAGCGACCGCGGACGAAGAAGCGCACGGCCTGGGCGTGCCAGGTGGGATCTTCGGGCTCGGCCGCGATCCCGGCCTCGAGCGCGCGGCGAACATCGTGCTCCCAGCCCAAGCTGCCGGCCGCGCCAATGATCTGCTGGTAGGCCCGGTGCGCCGCGTTGGGCGACAGCTTGGCCGCGCTCTCGAACTGGTTGAGGGCGCGCTGATAGTCGCGGGTTGCGTACAACACCATCGCGGCGACCAGCTCGACGACCGGGTTGCCGCGCCCGACCTCGAGCGCCTGGTCGACGTCGGCCCGCGCCGAGCCGTACTGGTGGTCCTGGGCCAAGTAGCAGGCCCGCAGCAGGCGAGGGAGCGCGCTCGGGGCCGCGAGGATCCGCTGGGTCAACGCCGAGTCGTAGCGCTTGGCGTCGAGCTCACCAAGCAGCTGCTCGGTCACCCGGATGTTGCGCCGACGCATCATCGTGTTGGTGTTCACGGGGCGCAGGGTACTATGGGAGCTCGTGGTGCAACGCACCGCGTCGCCTCGCGCAGGAATTTACGCTGGGCCACGCCGATCGAAGGGGGGCCCGCACCAACACCCGAAGGTCGCGCTCTCGTGATAGCCTGGGCCATGAGAAACGGTCAGCTTCGGCGCGCATCATGGACAGCTGGATGGCTCGCGCTGGTCTCGCTCGGCGCCTGCACCAGTGACCCCGAGGTCCACACGTGCGTGGTCCAAGAAGATTGCCCGGCGTCGCTTTCTTGTCTGCAGCAGGTCTGCGAGTCGATCGCGCTGCCGCAGGTCACGCTGCTCAACCCCGAAGACGATCAGGTCTACCCGTGGAACGGAGATGGAAGCGCGCACACCGAGCTGCTCACGATCGTGGCCGCTGATCTGGTGCTGCGCCCGAAGGCCGAGTCCAGCGCGCGGGTTGTGGGTGACGGCTACCTGGTCGTGTTCGTTGACGAGGTCGAGGTCGCGACGATCGACTCTGGCGATCTCCAGGCGGGGGTTCAGGTCGAGGTCAGCTTCGACGACACGCCGGGTGTCCATCGCCTGCGTGTCCAGGCCAGGCTCAACGACGGCACCGACTACGACAATGGCGAAGGCTCCGCCCGCAGCCTGCTCTGGGTTGACGACGGACGCGAGCATGTCGCGCTGCGCCAGCCGTGGCCCGGCGACGCCTTCTCACTCGACAGCCAGCTCATCGACGCCGAAGTCGTCGCGATGCCAGGGGGCGCCGTCACGATCGCGCCGCCCTCCACTGAACAGCAGATCGGCCACGTGCACTACGACGCGGAGCCGTTTGATCTGTGCTTGATGGAGCCGCAATGCGTCGTTGGATACAACGGGGTCGTTCCCAGCAATGAGGATGCGTTCGGGCCGGTGCTATTGCCTAGGTCGGAGGCGGGCATGGTCGCCCTGACGGTGCTGGTCACGCACCACTATCACACGCCGTACTTCTATGACGACGAGATGGGGATCGAGCGGCAGGTGTACTCGTCGATCCAGATCGAGCGCACCGACACCGTGGTCACACCACCCCGGCCGTGAAGTCAGCCTTCAACCGGCTGCATCAGCGCGAACCCGTGCGCGCGGATGTAGCTGATGTGCATGCCCCGGCAGTCCTGCGTGTAGATGCAGGTCTTGCAGCGCAGCGACTTCCGCCAGTAGCGATCCATGATGTAGCGCTTGATGTAGCGGAAGATCTCGAGCTTCCCCTGCAGGTTCATCATGCTGGTGTCGAGCTGCTCACGCCGCGTGCGAGCCGGCCGACCGATCACGCAGCTGGGTACGTCGTCGACCGGGACCGCGTGCTGGAACTGCGAGAAGAACACCGGCAGATCCAAGTCGAGCTCGCCGGACTCGGTCTGGCGCTCGTAGGTCGGCTGGCGCAGGGCCAAGCGCGCGGGCGCCTGCTCGCGGGCGGCGACCTCGAGCAGCCACGGCTCGACGTGCTTCGACAGCTCCACGCAGACCTCGAAGTCGGCGTCGACGGCCAACATCGCCTCGGCGTCGGCCGCCGTCCGCACGATCACGCGGGTGACCTGCTTGCCAAACAGGGTGGGGGACTTCGCCAGCGCCTCGGCGACGCCAGCGTAGTTCTGCAGCTGTAGCTCGAGCTGCGTGGTCCCAGCGAACAGTGAATCGATCCGCGCGGCGTCGGCCTGGGCGTGCTCGAGATCCGGCGACACCAACCACAGCGACACCGCGCCCGCGCGCTCGATCTGGGTTGGCAGCGGCGGGTACTCGGGCTTTTTGTAGGCGCTGCCCGGACCCACCCCGAGCAGCGGCAGCCGCAGCTTGCGGTGCTCGACCTGGTCCTGCGGGATCCCAAACGCCGCCGCCGCGGCCTCCGATGCGATCTGGCTGCCGTCGCCCTCGGCCTCGGCCAGCATCTCGACCATCTTGCGCCGGGTCTTGCTGCGCTCGGCCGAGGCCGGGTCGCCGCCAAACACCGCGCCTTGGGCCGCGTCCCACTCCGTGTCGTAGCGGATCACCTCGAACTTCGACTCCGCCACGGTCGCGCGCACGTCCTCGAGCTCGTCACAGATCGGCTCGAGGTAGCAGTGCGAGCAGCGGTGCGGGTTGCGACAGTCCAGCGGCACGCCGTGGTCGATCAGCAGCTCGTACTCTTCTTTGCGCCCGCGGATCTCGTCGTTGAGCTTGTAGGGATCCTGGATCAGGTTCTCGTAGCCCTCGAGGTGTGGGACCGGGAACCGGTTGAGCCAGATGTGCATGTTGGGGCGCTTCGAGTACTCGAAGGCCTTCAACAGGTACGGCCGCATCTCTTCGAGGTCGTAGAACAGCGTCTCTTTGCCCTCGGTGTAGGCATTGCCGAACGGGATCACGTGCAGGAGGTCGTACTCGTAGACCCCCATGTTGGTGAACTTCTCGAGCAGATCCGGGAGCGTCTTGACGTTGCCCCGGTTCACGCACACGTCGATGTTGACGATCACCCGGCCGTCGTCGAGCGCGTTTTGAAGCCCGCGGACCTCTTGCTCGAACGCGCCCTTGCTGCCGACCAGCGCGTCGTGGATCCGGGCGTTGACGCCGTGGATCGAGAAGGTGATCTCGCCAAGGCCCGCGTCGATGCTGCGGGTGATGAACTCTTTGTAGCCAAACAGCCGCCCGTTGGTGACGGTCTGGATCTTTTTATAGCCAGCGAGCCGCCCAAGCTTCACGAACTGCACGAAGTCCGGGTGGATCGTTGGCTCGCCGCCCGAGAGGATCAGCCGCTCGGCGCCCTTGCGGCGACCGTCGAGGATCTGGGCCTTGACCTCTTCGCGCGAGCGGTTGGTGCCGTTGTGCGTGTGGGCGTCGAGGCAGAACACGCAGTGGTCGTTGCAGTCGAAGGTCAGCCGCACCCAGTTGCGCTTCTGATGCGCGGCGTCTTCTTTTTCAACTTCCTTGAGAGCCTGGGATTGCGCAGTTCCGCCGTCCATCGCCGGCATCATACTCGGCCCCGCGTGCTGGCGTCGAAGCGTCGGCGGCGTGCGCGAGCGCCGAACCCCCGCGCATGCACCAGGCGCGAAGGTCGGGCCGCGGGTGACCCTCACCACTTGGCGCACGCGCGTGAGGTTGACGAAGTTGCAGCCCAGGGCCCGAGTGCGTGGCGTGATATGCTGCGCGACGATGGGGGAACCCCGCGTCCTGGTTATCCACCCGCCCGTCAGCGTCGCGCGGGACTTCATCGACTATCCGTATTTCGCCGATCTTGGCGCGGTGCAGCTGGCCGCCGTGCTCGAGCATGATCGTGGCCGAGCGCATGTCGAGCTGGTCGACAGCTTCGCGCTCCCGGGCGCGCAGCTGCGGTGGCGCGAGGACGGTCGCGCGCACCTGGGCGTCGAGGTTGATCAGGCGCTCGCGCAGGTGCTCAGGCTCGCGGCGGACCAGGACTTCGCGGCGATCGTGGTCGCGTACACCGTGTTTCATCGGCCGCCGCATCGCGATGATGTGCTCGCGGCGGTGCTCGAGGGCCTGCGCGCGCGGTTTGAGACTGCGCCGATCCTGCTCGCCGATTGCTACCAGTCGGGCCAGCACTACATCGAGTTCCCGGGTGACGCGGTGCTCGCCAGCTACCCAGAGGTCGACGCCTACATTAAGTACGAGGCCGAGGTCACCGTGCCGCAGCTGCTCGCCAGCTACTTGGTTGACATGGTTGACATGGCTGACGCCGACCCTACCCGCCCGCGCGGGAGTCATCGCGGGGCCTCGCCCAAGCTCGACGAGCTGCCGTTCCCGGCCTGGGATCGCGTGGATCTGGCCGCCTACGATCAGTTCAAGCACAGCGTCGTCGCCGAGCTCGGGCGGCCGGTGTGGACCTTCCCGATCGACGGTCGCACGATGCCGTTGGTCACCAGCCGCGGCTGCCCGTTCACCTGCATTCACTGCTCGAGCAACCCCGAAGCTCGCAAGCCGTGGGTTACGGATGACTCCTCGGGCGCGCAAGCCGAGCAGCCCCGCGAGCCCAAAGTGCAGCGCCGCTACTCGCCCGAGCGCCTGCGCGAGTACCTGCGCTTCCTCGCCTCGCTCGGGGCCACGCGCCTCGAGGTCAGCGATGAGCTCATCAACGTCAACGAGCGGCACTTCGACGTGTTCCTCGAAGAGGTCGTCGCGCTGGATCTGAAGTTCGACTGCCCCAACGGCATGCGCGCGGACTACCTGCTGCCGCGTCACCTCGAGCAGATGCGCGGGCGCGTCAACATGCTCAGCGTCAGCGCGGAGTCCGGGGTCCAGCGGGTCGTGACGGAGGTCGTCAAGAAGCGCTTGGATCTGCGCGCGGTCGAGGACGCGGCCAAGCACGCCGACGAGGCCGGGGTGCCGCTCATGATCCATTATATGATCGGCCTGCCCGGCGAGAGCGCAGAGGAGATCAACGGCACGCTCGGGTTTGCGCTGCGCTTGTGGGACGAATTCCACGCGTGGCCGGCGGTCCAGTACGCGACCCCGCTGCCCGGCACCGAGCTGGCCGCGATCGCGCAAGAACGCAGCGGTCACAAGCTTCCGGTGATCCCAAACATCGAAGACTGGGGCCCGTATTTTCAGACCGCGCCCTCGAACTCGACCGGCGATGGGGTTGATCAAGCCACGCTCGAGAGCTTCATGTGGACGTTCCAACAGCGCTTGAACGCCTCGCAGGGGGCCAAGAAGCTGATCATGAACGTCACCTACGTGTGCAACAACCACTGCACCTTCTGTGCGGTCGGTACGCGCACGCAGCTCGACGGCCACCCCACGCGCCAGCGCGAGAAGCTGCTCGAGTACCGCAAGCAGGGCGTGGTCATGGTCGACTTCGACGGCGGCGAGCCCACCCTCAACCCCGAGCTGATCCCGCTGATCAAGTCGGCGCGGGCGATGGGCTACCAGCGCGTCAACGTGACCACCAACGGTCGCCGCTGCGTCTATGACAAGTACGCTTCGTCGCTGGTCAACTCTGGGCTGACGACGCTGCTGTTCTCGGTCCACGGCCACGACGCCCGCACCCACGCGCAGCAAGTTGGCGTCGCCGAGGCGTTCCAGCAGACCACCGACGGGATCCGCAACTGCCTGCGCTACGCCCCCAAGGGCGTGGAGCTGGGCATGAACATCACGGTCACCAAGGGCAACCACGACAAGGTCGACCTGCTCGCGCAGCTGTGCTGGGACCTGGGCCTGCGGTGGATGAACATCCAGTTCCTCACGCCCTTTGGTCGCGCGACCAGCTGGGTCGCCCCCGACACCCAAAAGGCGGCCGACAACGCGGTCGCGGTGATGGACGCGTGGGCCGGCAAGATCCGGTTTCAGGTCATCAACCTGCCGTTTTGCTTCATGCCCAAGCACCGCGATCTGATGCAGGGCGACCTCGCCAAGCTCGAGCGGCACATGGTGTTCGTCAACAACGAGACCGTGAACCTGGCCGAGTATCTGGCCGAGCGGCGGGTCCGCAAGCCGGTGTGCAAGACCTGTCCGCACGCGTGTTTTTGTGGTGGCTTCTATGAGCTCGATCAGGTCCCCGAGCCGCCGTGGTTGATCTCCGCCGACGACCTGGTCCGCCCGCTCAATGATCCGCGCCGCCACGAGTCGGTGCCAGCCGGCTTCTCGGACCGCGTCAAGAAACGCCTACGCGACGAAGGCGTGATGTAGTTTAGACCCCCACACACGCCTTCGCACTTCGCGGTCACTCGCTTCGCTCGCTCCCAAGGGGCCGTTTGTTCGCCCTCGTATGTGTGGCCCCCTCGAAGGGGGCTCTCGTCTGGGCATCTACGGCCACCGGATGGCGCTCCATCCGAATCGCGCTTCGGCGGGGGTGTGTGGGGGCCCTAACAGGGCTACCAGGGCCCGCCAAAAGAAACCCAAAGGGGCCTAAACTCAAGGCCTGATTGGGAGGCGGACGACGCCGGGGATCGTGGGGGCTTGGCCTCGGGCCGTGGCGATCTCGGTGTCGCCGAAGCGCTGTAGGTAATCGTCTCGCACGCCCGGACAGATCGCTTCGAACTGACAGCCTGCGCAGGCTGGGACGTGGTTTCGGCCGGCGAGGCGGCTGTCTTCGAGCTCGAAGGTGGCGTCGGGGGTGACGACGAGGACCCGCATCGAGCCGGGATCCCACGCGTGCGTCCAGTCTTCGCCAAGCAGGCAGCGGGGGATGTGCAGCGAGGAGATCTGCAGGCCGCGCTCGCGCCCGATCGCCAGCGCGCGGCGGACGAAGGGCATGGTCGTCGTCATTGCTGGCAGGCTCTCGACGCGGGCGGCGTTGCCGTCGGTCAGCGAGACGTACCAGAGGTGAACCTCCTCGACCCCGCGCGCGGCGATCCACTCGATCGCGTCGGGCAGGCGCCGGTAGGTGTCGGTCTTGATGATCACGTCCACGACCACGTGGCGACCCGAAGCCACGACGTTGCGCAAGCCCTGCTCCATCAGCGCGTAGGCGCCGTCACGCTGGACCAAGGCGTCGTAGGCCGTCGCGTCGTGGGTGTGGATCGAGATGTGAAAGCGCGTGACTCCAGCGTTGACCAGACGCGCGACGTTGGCCTCGGAGAACAGCAGGCCGTTGCTCTGAACCTTGATGTCTTCGAACCCGAGCTGGCGCGCGGCCTTGATCAGCGCGACCAGATCCGTGCGGATCGTCGGCTCGCCACCCGTGAACGCGATGCGGTCGTAGGCCTGGCTGCGACCGCGTCGCATCGCCGCGACCACGGCCTTGGGGGCGAGCGCTCGCTCGCGCATGGTCGGCGTGATCGTGCAGTAGTCGCAGGCGAGGTTGCAGTCGTAACCAAGGATCACGTCGAGGAGGCCGGGCATGCGCGCACCTTGCTTGTCCCATGCTTTGCGAGCGGTTTGGATCTCGGCCGATCTGCGGTCCGAGGGATCGACTGCCACGACTGACGACATGTGAGATCTCGGACCGCCAGATGTGGCGCGCGCAGAGCGAGGCTGCGCGGGTTGCTCACCGACCGGTCTGTGACTTGGTGGTTGGCCACGACCGACGGTCGGTGAGCGCGTCGTCGCTCGCCGCAGCCGAGGCGTGTGCGCGGTTGTAGATGTGGTCTGATTATCTCACAGGGCGGGTCTGCGTCGCCGTATAGGCGCGAACCCGCGAGTTCATGACCCGACAGCGTGAACAGCGCTATCGGAGCGACTCGGGCGTGGGATTCGATCGAGAATCGCGACCTATCAGCGCCGACTTTCTGGTATGAGTAGAACCGGCCCTTCGGCTTAACTGGACGTCCACGCCATGGTTTCTCGCACGCTCCCCACTAGCCTCATCCTCTCCCTCGCACTGGTTGGCACCGCCTGTAACGACGACGTCACTGCGGATGCGACGACGACGTTCAGCACTTCGGCGTCGACGAGCTCCGACACGGGCGACACCGCCGACGAGACGGCTGACAGCTCGATGGGCGATGGCGATGGCGATGGCGACACCAATAGCGGTGATGGTGACGGCGACCCTGGCGACGGTGACGGCGATGGCGACGGTGATGGCGACGGCGACGGGGACGGCGACGGTGACGGCGACGGCGAGTGCCTCGACCTCGACCAGGACGGCTTCGGCAACAACTGCCCAATGGGCACGGATTGCGACGACAGCGACTTCAATAACCACACCGTCGACGGTTGCGCGAACTGTGCAGACAACGACGGCGACGGCTACTGGGTCGGCTGCGACACCTTCGACGAGAACAAGCCCGGGCCAGACTGCGACGACGCTGACTTCAACGTCTTCACGCCCAATGGCTGCGCCAACTGTACCGACAACGACAACGACGGCGTCTGGGTTGGCTGCGATCAGTACGGCCCCATGAAGCCGGGCCCCGACTGCGACGATGGCAACGCCAACGTCGGTCTCGACGACGCAGAAGAGATCTGCAACGGCTTGGCAGAGAACTGCGCTGGCGAGGTCGACAACGCGCCACCCAGCGAGATGTGCCCGCCGATGGGCGTCGTCGCGCCAAACGTCGCGCCGCAGGGCGGGTGGTGCTGCGATCCGCCAGCTCCGGGTCAAGACGGCTGCAAGATCTGTGGCTGCGTGGAGCAGTACTACGATCTCGACGAAGTCGTGAACAACGGCTGTGAGTGCCAAGGCACCTCGCGGACCAGCAGCCTCGCGGCCTGCTCCAACGCACCGCAAGGCTACCTCGGCGCAATCGGTGAGAGCGAGCAGCTGCAGAACGCGGTGATCGGCACCATCCCGCAGATCGACAACCTCATCGGCAACGGTCGCGAGGACTGGTACTCGGTCGACTTCGAGGAGAACGACGCCATTGGCATCCGGCCCAACACTGGCAGCATTCGGGTCAGCTTCGCGCTGAACGAGGGCAACGACTACCGCTTCGAGGTGTTCCGCTCGTGCCAGGGTGTGGCCTTTGCTGGCAGCCTGGCGACCCAGTATGGGGTCGGCGCTCCTCCAAGCCGCGAGTGGTGGTTCTTCGACAACCACGCCGCCCCGGCGCCGCAGAACGACGTGGCGTGGCCGAGCAAGGTGTACATCCGGGTGTTCCGGGTTCAGAACGACAAGACCTGCAACCACTACCAGCTGGCGGTTCAGCGCGTCGACAACTAGTCCGACGCCAACCACCGACAAAAGGGCCCCTCTCGAGGGGCCCTCTTTTTTGGCTCGGGGTTTTGGCTCGGGGCCTTTGGTTCGGGCGAGGCCCGCCCCGTCGGGGCTCCGTCCAGCTCAGTGGGTGTTCACCACGGATGCGCGTCCCAGCGACGCAGCTCGTCGAGCAACCCACGGCCGATCTCGGTTGGTTGGCCATGCTCGAGCAACACGCTCGCGCCCTCATGGTTGCCCTTGATGATCTGCGCGTAGCGGCGCTCGAAGTCGGGCCGGCCCGTACCTTCATGACCGGCCTCGCGCATCAGCTGATACAGACGCGCGACGGGAACGAAGGCATGGACCGCCAGCAGCACCCCCTGCAGTGGACGCGGGTCGGGACGAACCGGGGAGCCGTAGAGCGGGTGGAAGGCGTTGTGTAGCAGCGGATCGAGCTCGAGCTGGGCGTGCAGCTTGTTGTGCTGGAACTCGTGGATTGTCGCCTCGACCATGGTCATCAGCTGCGGGTGCAAGGTCATGTAGACCGTGCCGATCACCTCTTGATACGAGGCCGAGAGGTGCGTGTGTTCGTCGTAGCCAACCGGGACGATCTGATGCAGGTAGAGATCGATCTCGCCGCGCAGCGCGGGCATGTAGCGGCCGATCAGATCGAGCGCGCTGGCCAGCGTGTCAGCCCACGCCTTGGCCGGGCGGCCGCCAAGGTCCAGGCTGTTGCCGGCCTTGTCGGGGTGGGCCTCGGACATTGCGAGGGGGTTGTTGTCGACGCAGGCCAGCGACAGCTGATCGGTGATCTTCACGAACGCAGCCTCGTCGCTCGCGGCCTGCTCGAGCGCGATCGTTGTCCGGCCGGCGGGCCCGATCAACACCAGCTCGTGGTTGCGAAACTCGGCGCGCTCGATCTGCGGGGGGATCGTGACGACCCGGCGAGCCGGCAGGCTCACGATCCGCGCGGGCAGGCGCCGCTGCGAGACCGGTTGGCTCAGGGCGCCCGCAAGCGCGAGGTCGGTGTGAATGGTTGCGAGCAGCTCGGCGACCCCAGCCGAGAAGTCGAGCTCGGGGGCGCGCCGTCGCAGGCAACGAAGCAAGCCAGAGACCGTAGGTGATCGCAGCACGCTGGCCACGGCGCCAGGGGACTCGGACAACAAGCGCTTGAGGGTGGGCTTGAACGCGCGCAGCTCGGGATCCGGGGCCGCGGTCAGCCGCATCAGATCCTGCATCGCCTTGCGGATCGAGCCCGACAGCGCGTCGCGGGCGGTGGTCGAGCCAGGCTCGGGGATCGTCAGATCACGCGGCGCGAGCTTGGGCGTGGACGATGTCATCAGGGCACGGGATCGGTGGGGCCGCTGTCGTTCGGGAGCACGGGCAGCCGCAGTGACTTCTTGGTCTCGCCGCCAGCCTCATCACCAGCTTGGGGGCTGACGGGTGTACGCAATTGCGGAGGCCGCTCGACGAGCTCGCCAACACCCACGAACATTCGCATGAGCTTCTGGCGGCCGTGATCGAAGGGGCTGATCGGCCGCGCCGGTCCGGGCCGCAGCTCGCTCCCGCCAAACACCTCGAGGTAAGCCGGATCGACCCCAGCACAGCGCGGCTTCGCGGGACATTGGGCGCACGCGGCCGCGTAGACACCCGGCGGTGAGCCGGCCTCGGCTGGCAGCGCGGCCGCGGCGAACGGCCCAAGCGAACACAGCGGGGCGCCACGGATCCAGGCCGAGAGCGCGTGGCGTCGGGCTTGTTCGAGGGCGTGCAGCGCCCAGGGCATGGCCATGCCAAAGCGCGGAACGATCCGCGCGAACCCATCGGCGGCGCGGCCGTAGGGGCGAACCGGTTGCAGCAACCACGCCGAGACACCGCGACGCTTGAGCATCGGGGGCATCTTGGGCAGCTCACGAAGATTCGAGCGGGTCACGATCGTGGTGACGACCACGCTGAGGTTTGCCCGCTGCCCACGCGCGAGGAGCTCGAGACAGTTGGCGAAGCTCCCCGGGCGACCCGTGTGAAAGTCGTGGGCTTCGGCGCTGGGGCCGTGGATCGACAGGTGGAGATCCGTCAGGCCCGCTTCTACGAGCGCGGTGAACAGGCCCGGTTGGGTGGCCAGCGCCCAGCCGTTGGTCTGCAGTCCAACGGCGCTGAAGCCGAGCGCGCGCGCCGTCTCGATCGCGCCGGGCAGGCGAGCATCGAGGGCCGGTTCGCCACCGACGAAGCTCAGCTCGTCGTGGTGCTCGCGCAGCTGCACGAGCTGCTGTTCACCGATCTCGACCGCGTCAGCGCGACCGTCTTGCCCGCAGAAGACACATGCGTTGTCGCAGGCGAAGCTCAGTCGGACGATGGCCCTGGACGCTGAAGACGGCACTTGTCGAGATACAAACGGCGAGCCGAGGCCCGCCGTGGATGGTTGCCGAGCGAGGCCCGGCGTTGTGTTGTTCGAGCGGGGAGGAGGGCCCTCCCGCTTGGGGGCGGCTCAGCTTACCCGAGGATGCCGTAGTTGCCGAACGGATGCTGGCGCTCGCGCTGGGCGAAGGTCATCAGCTCGGGGAGCGGCGCGCCGCTTCGCTCGGTCCGCGAGATGTGGTGCGCGAGCACCTTGACACCACGCGCCTGCCACTCGTCCGTGGACTTGGAGCCGTTGCCGCTGTTGGCGATGAACAGGCTGAAGTGCTTGGTGTCCGCGAGGCCCGCTGCGCTCGCGTCACGCCGGAGCATGTCGACCTGGAAGGCGTCGCCCTTGGGCGTGCGCATGACCACCGCGATCGCGCCGAGCCGCGGCGCTTGAACCTTCTCGATTGACCAGTTGCCCATGTCGAGGCCGGCCGGGATCAAGGCCTCCACCATTGCGAGCTCGCGCGCCGTCGCGGCGTCGTACTCGATCTGTTGGACGGCCTCCTGCGCGGTCACGGTGTCCGCGGCAGGCTGTGCACCGGCAGCGCCGACGTCGGCAGCCGAGCCAGCGGCGCGGGCCGTGCCCACTCCGACCAGGGCAATGCCAGCGACAGCCGTCGTGATACCGGCGAGGGTGCAGAGGGCCTGACGACGGCCGATCAAGTTACGCTCAAAGGTCGATTGCTCGTACGTCATGGGACTCCAGCGGAATCGACGCTAGCCCGGCATGGCCCTCCGCGTCAAGCAAAGTTCATGGGCGGGACCTCGAATTTCGAGCGGCACGAGCGGGCCCCGACCATTGGGTAGTTCGGGTGTTTGCGTGGGGTGCGAGCGGCCTTCGAGTGGGAGGACCGTCGGTCGGCGTGGTCGCCCCACCAGTGGGCGTAGCGTGGTCTTTGGGGTCGCGCGGCGATGCCTCTGTGATCAGTGAGTTCGCAGCTCGCGGTCAGTTCGCGCTGATCCCACGCGTCGTCCTTCGTCAGCTTGCCCATCGTTCGAATCAGCGCAGGGCGGGGGTTCCTGGTGCATGCGGGGGACCGCGGGGATCGCCCCGGCCGCGCGCTGAGCGATCGCTCCAAGAACGCGACCCACTGAGCCCCGGCTCCCTCCGCTACACTGCGCGGACGTGAGTAGCCCAGGCCAAGCGAGCGAGCGCGAACGGACGCGTGCGTTGGGAGTGTTGCCGGGATCTCGAAGCGGCACGAAAGCGCTGATCAAGGTCGGCTACGCGTGCAACGAGCACTGCTCGTTTTGCCACACGCTCGAGGTCCGTCACATCCAAGGATCGACCGCGGAGGTCGACCACAAGATTCGCCGCGCCGCCGAGCTCGGTCACGAGATGGTCGTGCTCTCGGGTGGCGAGCCAACCATCCGGCCCGAGCTGGTTCACTGGGCCTCGCTGACCGCGTCGCTGGGCCTCGACTTTGGGTTGGTCACCAACGGGCAGATGCTGGCGTATCCCGAGCTGGTCGAAAAATTGATCGCTCGGCGGCTGCGCTATGTGTACCTGTCGCTCCATGGTGGGACCCGCAAGATCCACAACCTCATGGTCCGCAGCGACGCGTTCGATTCGGCCTACAAGGCGGTCGAGCAGCTGTCTGGCCGCGGCCTCGACTTCGCTGTCAATTGCGTGGTCACCCGCCACAACGTCGAGCACCTGATCGGGCTCGTCGACGCGCTGCTTCCGTACCCCGACGTCGGGGTCAAGTTCTCGATGGTCGAGCCCAAGGGCGGCGGCGACAAGCTGTTCGACCACCTGATGCCGCGGGTCGAGCTGGTCGCCGAGCGCGTGATGCAGGCGATCGAGTACGGCGATCGTCGGGTCGCCGCGCTCGGCCAGTCCGGGCCAAGCTTCAGTCATGGGGCGATCCCGCTGTGTCTAATGCCGGGCTACGAAGATCGCTTCGACGATCTCAAGACCCACGCGTATCGAACCATGATCGAGGTCGGCGAGCCCGACTTCTTCCCGGTCGACGACCTCAACAAGACCCACGCCACGCCGTGCCACGCGTGCGCGCTGCGGGGCCCGTGTCCAGGGCTCTACAAGGGCTACCACGAGGTCTACGGCGCGACCGAGGTCCACCCGCACCGGGATCGCCCGCGCTCGAATTCGTACAACTACAAGCTCGAGAAGCTGGTCAGCGTCGGGTTCGAAGGCTCGACTCACACCGAGTGTCCGCTCGTCAATGGCCTCGGGGTGACACCCTGGGATCGCGGTCGTGATCTGTTCGTCCGCAACGGCAAGCGCGTCGCCAGGTTCCGGGCCGAGAGCCGCGACTTCTCCGACCAAGAGATCATCGAGATCAAGCACGACCTCGGTCAGCTGTACCTCGATGTCTCGACCAAGCCCGCGCCCGACGACTTCGCCCGCGACCTCGTGCAGCTGGTCCGCAGCCCGCTGTGTGACGGCTGTCCCAGCTTTGGCGCGTGCACCGGGATGTTCGAGCCGCTGTTCGAGGACGTGTTCACCCGCGATGACACCAAGGTCCGCGAGGTGCTCGCGCAGCTCCGCGGCGAGATCCTGGATCTTGGCTGCGGCGAGGGCCCCTACGAGGACATCCTCGCGCCGCTCGCAACCGCCGGGACGATCAACTACCTGGGCGTAGATCCCCACGCGGGTGCGATCGCAGCGCTGCGCGAGCGGTGGCCGTGGGCGCAGCTGCGCCAGACCGGTGGTGAGGAGCTCGAGCTCGAGCCCGAGCGTCGCTTCGATCACGTGTTGATCCTGCGCGCTTGGAACCACCTGCGCGAGCCGGACAAGATCCTCGCCGAGCTGCTGCCGCGCATCCGCGCGGGCGGAACGCTGACGATCGTCGACAACGTCGCGTTTGGCCTGGCCCGGACCCGCGACCAGACCCAGCGTGCGGAGCGGTCTCGAGCCGCGTTCGAGCACTATCGCAACGACAGCTCCAACGACGCTGCGCGGGTGCTCGAGCCGTTTATGGAGCGCTTTGGCCTGGCGGTGATCGCTCGCCACGAGGTCGGTCCGCACGCGAGCAACCAGTGGCTGCTGCGCGTTCGAGTGGATGGCTAGTGGCTTCTCGCCCGCTTGCGGACACCCATGTGGACTGGTTCACCCTGGGCAGCGAACTGTTTTCAGCTCGGGCGAGGGCTTCTCGCCCGCTTGCGGACGCTTTCGTAGACGGGTGCACCCTGGGCAGCGAACTGTTTTCAGCTCGGGCGAGGGCTTGCGGACACCCATGTGGACTGGTTCACCCTGGGCAGCGAACTTTTGCCGAACTCCAGAGACATGCGACGGGTCGGCTGTTACCCTCGCCCGCGAACTTTTGACCCCGACGGGTAGTTCAGATGAGCAGCGAAAATCAGATTTCATTCACAGACATCCCCGACGCCATCGCCTCCGCCTCCGGTACGGATCGCTCGGTGAGCATGACGGTCGACAGCGAGCTGTATCCGCTGCAGGCCGTGTACGGGGCGTCTTACATCTTCATCGATCGCTGCTACGTGTTCATCGATCGTCCCGCGCCCGGCAGCTATCGGATCACCTTGTCGGCCAAACAGTCTGTCGAAGAGGCCGAAGCCCTGCGCCAGCTCGTTGGCGAGTTCGCCAACGAGCTGCTGTCGTGCACGTGGCGGCACCAGGTCACCCAGGACAACCGGGTGGCGATCGAGACCGTGACCGTCCAGGCGATCGCCGGGGCCATGGGTGAGCCCTCGCTCGACGATCTCGCCGACTTCGACTTCACCGACGAGGCGCTCGACGATCCGCTTGGCATCGCGCAGTCGTGGGAAGAGAAGCACGGACGGCCCAGCCCCGACGCCAAGGCCAAGACCGCCAGTGAGCCTGGGGCCGACGAAGCCAAGGCCGACGCCGAGGAGGCCTCGGCGTGACCGAGCTTCGCTTTGCGCGCGACGTCTACGCAGGCGAGGCCGTCGACGAGGCGGTCAAGACCTGGAGCCGCTTCGCCGACTTTGCGCTGACCGAGACCGAGGCGCACTGGGTCGTGCAAGTCACCCCCAAGCACGAGGCCGCCGCCCGCCAGATCATCGGTGAGTTCGGCAATTTCGTCCTGGGCCTGACCGTCGACCGCGGCGGCGTCAGCTGAACTCCCCCCCAAAAAACCAAACGAGTGATGACATGAAGCCGATCAACCTCGCCGAGATCAAACCCCGCCCTGGTACTCAGGCATTCTTTCGCTGGCGCCAGATCGGCGACGACGCGATCCTGATCACCAACCTCGAGGGCAACTGGCTGATCCTCACCGTCGAGGAGTTCACGCAGTTCGCCCGCGGCGAGTCCACGCCCGACTCGCCGCTGCACGAGCGCCTGCTCGACAAGAACTTCCTGCGCAGCAACTACGACGTCCAGGCCGCCTCCGAGCGGGTCAAGGCGCGCAAGTACTTCGTCCACGGCGGGCCGCTGCTGCATGTCATGGTCGTCACGCTGCGCTGCAACGAGACCTGCGTGTACTGCCATGCCTCGCGCGCCAACATGGACGAGGTCGACACCGACATGTCGATCGAGACCGCGCGCAAGGCCGTGGATCTGGCGCTGTCGAGCACCAACGGGTTCATCACGATCGAGTTCCAGGGCGGCGAGCCGCTCGTCAACTTCCCAGTCGTCAAAGAGATCATCGAGTACGCGACCGAGCGCAACAAAGAGATCCAAAAGCGCCTCGAGTTCACGATGGTCTCGAACTTCGCGCTGCTGACCGAAGAGAAGCTGCAGTACCTGCTGGCCAACAAGGTCCAGCTGTGCACCAGCATCGACGGGCCAGAGGAGCTGCACAACGCCCAGCGCAAGCTGCCGGTCAGCCACAACGCGTTCCAGGCCGCGGCCGGCTGGATCAAGCGGGTCAACGAGGCCTACATCGAGATCGGCCTCGACCCGACGCTCTATCACGTAGAGGCCCTGCTCACGACGACCAAGGCCACGCTCGGAAAGTGGAAAGAGGTCGTCGACACCTACGTCGGGCTGGGTTGCAAGACCATCTTCTTGCGGCCCGTCGATCCCTTCGGCTTCGCCGAGCGGGCGCGGCTGCGGCTCGAGTACCCGCGCGGCGAGTACCTCGAGTTCTATCGCAAGTCCGTCGACTACATGATCGAGCTCAACAAGCAGGGCGTCGAGATCCTCGAGCGCTACGCGGCGATCTTCCTGACCAAGATGCTGCGCGGCGAGGACCCCAACTTCCTCGACAACCGCAACCCGGCCGGCGCCGGGATCGGCCAGCTCGCGTACAGCTACGACGGCAAGGTCTACAGCTGCGACGAGGGCCGCATGCTCGCGGCCACCCAGGATCAGACCTTCTGTCTGGGCGACGTCGACACCCCGTATCGCAAGATCGTCGGACACGAGACGATCCGCGCGATGGTGATCGCCACCAACCTCGATCAGCAGCCGGATTGCGTAAACTGCGCCTACAACCCGTACTGCGGAACGAACGCGGCCTACAACTACAAGGCCCAGGGCTCGGTGTTTGGGCGCATGCGCGATAACAACGTGTGCGCCGTTCACAAGGGTATCCAGGATTACCTGTTCGAGAAGTTGGCTGAGAACGACCCCGAGGTCATGGCCATCTTCGAGCGCTGGACCACGATTCGGCCGCGCGAGCACTTCGTTCAGGATCCAGGACAGACCCCCGCCCTCGAGGCCGCGGAAGCGGAAGTCTGACTGTCCCAACCGCTCACGTGAGCCGCGCAACTGCGGCTATCCCGGCGCCCAAGTGGGCGCCGTTGGCTTGTCGCCGACCAGGCCCGCGCTGAAAACACTGTCGGTTGGGGGATCGGCCCGACCGGCGACAGGTGCGACGCTCTTGCGACTTCGTCCAAAAATCTGTGCGCCAGGTCCCGATCAAATCACGACAAGGGCCCACCGCTCGTGATAGTGTTCGAGCGCATCCTTCAGTCTAACTCCTGAAGAGGTCCCTAAAAATGGCAAACGATCCGAAGAACCCCGTCGAGCTCGAGCTTCCCGTGTTTGGGCGCAAAGCCAGCCCTCTGCTCAACTCGGAACAGCGCGAGATCTCTGACAACGCGGTCGCCTTCGCTGACACCTCGCGCTCGGTCGCGATGTTCGAGGCACCCGGCGATCCTGGCCACGGTTCGCACGGCTCGCACGGCAGCCACGGCTCGCACGGCAGCCACGGCTCGCACGGTTCGCACGGCAGCCACGGCAGCCACGGTTCGCACGGCTCGCACGGCAGCCACGGCTCGCACGGTTCGCACGGCAGCCACGGCAGCCACGGTTCCCACGGCAGCTGGTGAGGCCGCTGCCCCAGCGAGACGCCCGAGCTGAAACCAGCTCGCTGCCCAAGGTGAACCAGTCTACGAGTGTGTTCGCAAGCGGGCGAGAAGCCCTCGCCCGAGCTGAAAACAACAGGCGGATGCAGGTACCTGTGTCCGCCTTTGGCTTGGTTTTGAGGTTCAACGTCCATGCTCGATCAACCAGCCCATACGCAGTCTGAAGCGGCGGAGCCGAGCTCCGAAGAGACCGTTGCCCAGCGGATCTCCAGTCGCGCCGCGCGGGTTCACATCCTCACGGGTGCGGTCTGCAACAACAACTGCGTGTTCTGCATGGAAGAGGATCGCGAGCAGCGCTACGTGACCAACTCGCAGACCACCGACGAGACCGTCACGTGGATCTTGAGTCAGCACGAGCAGTTCGAAGAGGTCTGCTTCACCTCGGGCGAGCCCACCACCAACCCGCGGCTGCACCATTGGGTGAAGATGGCCAAGGACGCGGGCGCGCGCTGCATCTCGATGATGACCAACGGCCGCGCGCTGAGCCACGAGAAGTTCGCTCGGCGGCTCATGGCCTTGGGCATGAACCGCTTCTACATCTCGATCCACGGCCACACCAAGAAGCTCCACGAGGGCCTCACCCGCACGCCCGACTGCTTCGAGCAGACCGTTGGCGGGCTCGACATGATCGCCAGCTTCAAGCGCTACGGGATCGAGCTGCACACCAGCACGGTGATCACCCGGCGCAACCTCCCGCACATGGGCGAGATCTATCGCTTCTTGCGCTCACACGGCGTCGACCAGGTCGTCTTCAACATCATGCAGGCGAACGGGCGGGCCGACACGTACTTCGACCTGCTGTTTCCGACCTACTTGGAGATCGCCGCCGTCGCGCGCGAGTTCCTGGCCGAGCAAGGCAAGCGCGAGGATCCGATCAACGCAGTGTTGGTCGACATCCCGCTGTGCACGACCGAGGGCATGCCCGACGTGAACCGCGGGTACGTCGAAGCGTACGTCCACTACGAGCACGAGGACACGCACGGGCTGCTGAGCCAGGAGATCCTGGGCGAGCGAACCGGCGGCAAAGCTGGCGAGCTCGTGCAGATTCGGCGCAGTGATCTCGACGAGAGCGCCCGGCACAAGCGGGCGGAGTGCAAGACCTGCAAGTACGACAGCGTCTGCGAGGGCGTGTGGGGCAACTACCTGCGCCGACGCGGGTGGGACGAGTTCGTGCCGATCCCTGCTGCAGGTAGCTGAGCCCAGGCGCTGCGCCCAGGAGCTGAGCCCAGGAGCTGAGCCCAGGAGCTGAGCCCAGTAGCTGAGCCCAACTCCTGAGTCCTTCCGTTCGCCGAGCTCTAGCCGTTCGCCAAACGTGGCCTAGGGTCGAAGTCGGCCGCGGGCACCGTCGCGTCGCCAAACCAGGCTTCCACGTGCTCGCCGATCGCCTCGAGAGCTTGGTTGGCGTCGGGCAACGCTGGCGCGAAGAAGTGCCAGACGTGCCAGAGATCCTCGTAGATGTCGACGCGAACGTCGACGCCTGCCGCTCGGGCGCGTTGCTCAAAGCGGGTCGAGTCCGACAGCAGAATCTCTTGCCCCCCCACGTGGATCAAGATCGGCGGGAGACCCCGGAGGTCGGCTTTGAGGGGCGAGGCCAACGCCAACTCGGGGTTGGCCCCATAGGCCCGTACCATGAGCTCGCACCCGGCCGCCGTAATCCATGGGTCGACGTCGGCGAGCGACGTCATGGTTGGTCCCGAGAGCGTTGGATCGAGCCACGGCGAGAGCATCACGATCGCCCGGGGCTGGGGCAGGTGCGTGTCTTTGGCGAGCAGGGCCATTGACACCATGAGCGCGCAGCCGGCCGAGTCTCCGGCAAAGATGATCTGACTTGCTGCGGTCCCTTGACGGAGCAAGGCGCGATATACCGCCATCAGATCCTGAAGACCCGCAGGGAACGGGTGTTCTGGTGCGAGGCGATACTCCGGGACGATGCACTGTGCGCGGCAGACGGTGGCGACGCGTGCGGCCAACGCCCGGTGCGAGTCACATGAGCCTGAGCAGTAGCCCCCGCCGTGGACGTAGATCACGACTCGCTCCGCGCGCGACAAGGGGGTGAGGCGCTCGACCGCGACGCCGCCAAAGGTGTCCCGCTCGACCAGGACCCCTGTCGGTATTTCCGCTTGCGAGCCCAATGCGTCGAGCGTGCCACGCTGGACCTCGATCGGAACGTCGGCGCCGAGCAGTGGCGCGAGGTCGTTGGCAATCATCGTGCGCATTTGATCCCTGATCTGTGTGGTCTTGCTCATTCGTACCTCGTATGTATAGGGTCGCGGAATTTAGAACGATTAGCTCATCTTTTTTCCAAGAAATTCACGGGCTGAAACTTACGTGACTGTCTGCGCGAAATGCATGCGCCCATTGCGTTCACCACGCATGGTTTTCGTGCTGCTAGACTAGGCTAGAGCCTGCGTGAAGCCCAAGTAGGGGGGGACCGCTGATGTCGGGCACGGGCGCGCGCCGACGAGCATTTGCACTCGCCATTGAAGGCGCGCTCGGTAAGCGCGCTCGCGAATGAACATGTACTGGTGCTAGTGGCACTCGATCGCTGCTCGCGCCCGCGCTTGGGGCGGCGCCGTCGACGGGGGCGCCGCGGCGCGACCGAGCGGCGCCATGTAGGACTCGGCGAAAATCCGCATCGCTGAACTCGGCGTAGAACTCCGAGGCGGGTGCGTTCGATCGTGGTGTTGTCCCAAGGATCGTCAGCTTGTCGTCGCCGACTCTGGAGGCCGCGCGGATCAGCTTCCTCACCCCCGTCGTGCAGGCGGGTCGTCAGTTTGGCGGCGACGCACAACGCTGCCACACTCGCCGGGTGGATCCCGACGATCGAAGCGCACGGATCATCGCAGCCAACGCTGGCTTCGAGATCGTCGAGGTGGAGGGTCGGGTGTGGTTCTTCGATCGTCGCACCCGCGGCCCGGGCATCGCGGCCGCCGTGAGCGGCGGCGTCGCTGGGATCACGTTGATCAACGCCTTCGTCATGGCGCTCGGCGCCCTGTCCGGTGCGAACCTTGGGGGGTCGTGGTGGGGAGCGCTGGCGCTCGGTGGCGTGGCTGCGCTCGCGGGTGGGGTCTGCCGCGCGGCGTTGGCCTTGCGGCAGCGGCGACTTGGCTGCAAGCGGGCGGACCTCCGGCCCATCGCCATGGTCGATCGTGCGGGCGGGACCGTGCTCGACGCTCGCGGCACAGCGATCGCTCCGGTCGCCCAGGTTCGCGCGGGGCGGGGCATGTTGATCGGCAGCTCGGCGCCCGCGCTGTTCCTGCGGCCGCCCGGCGGGGGCCGGATCGAGGTGTTTCGCGGTTCGCTGTTCGGCGGTGGGATCGAGCGCGCCCAGGTGGCCTTGGCGAAGCTGGGCTTTTCTCGCTAGGGTGGGCAGCGGTGGACACGCTCAAGCAAGGCTGGGGAGCGCTTGGGAGCACGGTCTTGGCGATCGCGTGTGTCCCCCGGGTCTCGGCTTCGATCGTGGTCGAGCCGCCTCCGAAGCCGCCCAAGGCAGAGGGGCCGGCCACGGCCGATGTCGCCAAGCCCAAGCCGCGCACGCGCGGCGATGACCCGGGTCCACCTCAGATCGTTCGCGCCGAGCAGCTGTCAGCGTCGCAGCTGCGCCTGCACTTTAGCGAAGCGATCGCGCCGCTCGGCGAGGTCGATCCCAACGACTTTCGCGTCAGCGTGTTGAGCGTCTACATCAACCCGCGGGCGGGCTACTCCTACGCCTACTACTACGACTTTGGGTACCGCTCCTACGGCCAGATGCTGCGCTTCACGAGCGCGCAGGCGGGCACGCTCGAGCTTGATTTGTACTTCGCGCCCGCGGTGCCGCAGCACTACTGCCGGCAGCTCGACTATCAAAACAGCTACGCGCCGCCGGGCGCCCACGCCGAGACCGCCCTGTTCCTGCACTACGCGGCCGGAGCCATCCCGATCCTCGATACGGGCGGCACCGCGCTCCAGAATTTTGGCGCCGATTGGGTCGTGGCCGGGCGAGGCGACGCGCCCGAGAGCCGTCGGGAGGTCCCGAAATCCCAGGCGCAGCGAGCCGGGCAGGGCTTGGTGCGGATCGAGTGTGGGCCGGCAATTCCGCCGGGTCCCCGATGAGCGGGACGCTGGGTTGAATGTGAAAGATCAATCCAACTCGCGCGTCGTTGTTGCGATCATGCCAACGAGTCCCTCCCCCGCGCGCGTGCCCGCTTTGGTCGAGTTATTGGGAGTTGGTGCGGCTACTCTGGGGGTCTCGGGGCTGGCGTGCTCGATGCCAAGCGCGAACATTGGGTCGGTGGCGCCTGGTCCCGACAAGGCGAGCGATGCCAAGCAGACCCGCAGCCAGGCCAAGGCCGCGCGCAAGTCTGCGGCGCCCCGGCAAGGACCCACGCTGACAGAGGCGGAGCTGCTCGGCGAGGGCGAGCACCTCCGCCTGCACTTCAGCGAGCCGCTCGCGCCCACGGATCGCGTTGATCCCAATGACTTTCGCCTGAGCATGGCAATGGTCTATTCGTACAAGATGTATGCATATGCGTATTACTACGATCCAGGTCTGGCCGAGGGCGAAGAGCTGATGGTCGTCACGTCCATGCGCGGTCAGGGGGACACGCTCGATCTCTACCTCAGCCCGCCCTTCGAGCTCGCCTATTGTGAAGAGCTGCGGCGGGAGCTCGCCGACATGCAGAGCGAGCCGGGCGTGCGCGCCGACGGTGGGGTGTTCTTGCACTACGCTCCGGGCGAGGTGCCGATCACCGATCTCGACGGCAATCACATGGCGGCGGTCGCTGCCGAGTGGGTGCTGCACAGGCGCCGCGGGACCGAGGACCCCGAAGAGATGTACTTCGAGGGCCCGCCGGCCCGTCGCGCGCTGCGGGAGCCGATCCGCGTGCGCTGTGGGCCGCGGCTGCCACCTGGGCCGCGGTAGGGTGAACGTTGCCGACCGCGGCGGGTCGCCAGTGGGGGGCGAGCAGACACGATCAGGGCGCGCTCGACATCATGATGCAGATGCCAGCGTCGGTCATTGTCGCGACGTCGCCCACGCAGTCGCCGTTGAGGTCACCAATCGCGACCTGCTTGGGGTTTTGACCCTGACACACACCCTGGATCGCCAGACCGAAGCCCGTGCCCGTGGACAGGTAGGCGGCGATCGTGGTGCCGCCAACGATCGCCACGTCGTCGCGCCCGTCGAGATCGATGTCGCCCAGCGCGACGCTGGTGGGTGCAGACGGGGCCGAGATCTCGACGTCGGGTCCCAGGGCGCCAGTGCCATCGCCAAAGAACAGATGTCCCGCGTCGAAGCCCCCGCCGAGCGTGGTGACGACGACGTCGAGGTGGTCGTCGCCGTCGACGTCGCCGATCGCCACGTCGCTGGCCGCGCCCATGAACGTCTGCGGTGAACCTGGAGCGACGATGCCCATGCCCGAGTTGATCGCAACGTAGACTTGCCCGAGCGCGGCCACGACGACGTCGTTGCTCTCGTCTTCGTCGAAGTTGCCGATCGCCACGCCGCCAAGGTTGGCGCCCCACGGGGCGCCGCTCACGATCGGGCTCTCGGGCAGGTAGCTCTCTTGCAACGATGCGCCAAACATGTACGTCAGCGCGGCCTTGGGCGACACGATGTCGATCGTCGCGTCGCCGTTCATCTGGCCAAGCGCGAACAACGGTGACGGGGCATCGAGCGACTCGTAGTCGTTGAACCCGCCGCTGCCGTCACCGCGCATGCGGACCAGCACGGTCGTGTTGGTGTACGCTCGAAACACGACATCGTAGACTCCGTCAGCGATCGCCTGGCCGTGGACCGCCGAAGGAAAGGTCTCGACCGGGAGCATCGTGATCACCGGAGCGCCAAAGCTGCCGTCGCCAGCGCCGAGGTAGACCCGCAGCTCGTGGTCGTCGTAGCTCGTCGAGACGAGATCGAGCGCGCCGTCGCCATCGACGTCACCGAGCGTGAGTCCCTGCGGGTTGGCGCCGGCCAGGAGCATGATCGGATCGGCGTAGTTGACCGGGTAGGGACCCCCTTCACACGTTTCGGGGTCACCGTCACCGTCGCCATCGCCATCGCCATCACCGTCGCCGTCGCCGTCGCCGTCACCCGGGTCACCATCACCATCACCATCACCGTCGCCCGTCTCGTCCTCACCCGTCTCGTCCGCACCCGTGGGAGGAACCATCGGATCCTCGAAGCACCCGAACAGGGTGAGAGCCAAGATCGTCGAGAGTGGACAGAGCGGTCGCAGTCGCATGACAAGCTTCTTCGAGCCGGTAGTCTACACCGTCCGGCGGTGCGACCGGCCAGCCCCGATCAGTCTGGCGACTCCGCGAACCACCGCTGGGGCATGCTGCGGCTGATCAGCTCGGCGAGCACGAACGGGTGCAGCTCCGTCTTGGCCGAGACCTGCGTGGCAAACGGCGAGTGCCCAAAGCTGCGCACGGTGATGTGCGCAGTTGGGTAGCGGCGGCGCAGGTCCAGCGCGGCGTGAAAGTTGGTGCCCTCGTCGCCGGTCCCGACCACGATCACTGGATCCCCGACGTCGCCCGCGAGCACCTCGTCGATCTGCCGCCAGATCGCTGGGTGCCGAAGGTGGCCCTCGAACACGTGGCGGGGATGATCGCAGAACCCCGGGCTCTCGGCGAACTTCAGCGCGTTGGCGTTGGCCTCGAGATCGACCAGCACGATCGTGCCAAACGCCTCGCTGGCTTGGGTCTGCAGCTGATGCAGGACCGTCTGACCGAAGCGGCCAAACCCGGCGAGCACGACCAGGTCGCGGTGGGTCGATGCCCCAAACCGAGCGATCAGGCGTTGCTCGACCAGCTGGATCGCGGCGGACTCGAGGCTGTTGAAGGCTTCGTAGCCGCCGTCGATCGCCTCGGCTGGGACCGCGCGCATGAACGCGAGATCGGCCACGTGCGCGACGATCCGCCCGCGCAACCAGGGGCGCCGGATCAAGACCCGCGAGGCCGTGTCGAGGTTGACGAAGTCGTCGCCGGTCAGCAGCATCACGCGGCGCGCCCGGGCGATGCCGACGGCGTCGCGGACCTCGTCACTGCGGATGTCGCCGATGACCACGAGCGCCTTGTAGGCGTGCTCGAGCTCGCTGATCCGAGGATTGTTGGGGTCCCGCTCGAGCACGACCACGTGGACGTCTGGGTCGAGCTCGCGCAGGCGCTTGATGTACAGCAGCGAGAGCCGACCCGCCCCGCCAACGATCACGTGATCGCGCATGCGTCGGACCCGACGCGCGAACGGGTTCAAGATCCGCAGCGCGGCCTCGACCACGGCGCTCGCGGTGATCACCGGCGCAAAAAAGTACGCTCCCCACAGCACCCCGCGCCAGATCGGCGGCCCGCCGTGGGGCGTGCCAAGGTCGACGCCGCCGACCACGAACAAGCCGAGCGCGTAGTAGGCCTTCGCCCAGTAGCCGACCTCGCTCAGCTCGCGCTCGCTCACCTCGACCCCCGAAGACAGGCCGAAGAAGCCGGCGAAGAACACGAGCACCACCGGGATTGCGCGCCAAGCCCTCGCGCGGGGCCCGAGCCCCGTGGGTGACGACAGGCCGGTACGAATGTTCGGCATGGGTAACGGTAGCAAGTAACCACCCCCACAGAGACCTCGGCGAAGGCCGAGGTCTGTGAGGGGTCAACTACCGTTCGGCCTTTTTAGGACCAGCCTGCCGTACGCAATGAACGTGCAGATGGCAGCCACGACCAGCCAGTAGATCATGGGACCGTGACTCGGGTCACCGGAGCAGACGTGCAACGCGACAAACAGCAGCATCTCGGCGGCGATGCAGCCTGCGGCGATCGGGGCCAGCTTGGCCAGGCGCTTGTTGAAGGCTGGCAAGATCAGGGCCACGCTGCAAAGTAGCTCGATCACGCTCAGCGCCAGCCAGACTGCGTGGGGCATCGCGTCGAGCGAAGGTATCATCTGCTCCGAATTCGAGAACTTCCACACCGCACCCGTGACGGTGTGCAGGGCGAGCAGCACTTGAAGTACCCACAGCAGAATGTTCATGGCTCAGCTCGCCAATCCTTGTCGAGCAAGTCGACGAGCTTCCCGCCCATCAGCTTCCAGCCGTAGCGCGCGCCGCCAAAGTTCTGCTTCTGCGCCGGCTTGAAGCCCGACTGCACGAGCGAGAGATGGGTGCCCGACGGGGTGGGGGTGAGCGTGAACGTGACCACGGTGTCCAGCTCCATGTCGCCGACAACCCACGCGTAGCTCAGCTTCCGAGGCGGCTCGGCCGCGAGGATCCGGCAGTTCACGGTCCCGTCCCACCCCGGGTGCGGCTGGGTCTTGAACGTGAACGCGGTCCCCGGCTCGAGCGCGAGCGCGGGCTCGACAATGGGCAGGAGCCACTCGCTGAGCAGCACGGGGTCGGTGAGCGCGTGCCAGACTCGCTCTGGTGAATGACGCAGATCGAATTCAAACGAGATTGACTCGCTCTGCGATGGGACTGTCGTGTCGATAGGTGTCATTGGTCCATCTTGTCGAGCAGTTGTTCGAGGCGATCGACGCGCTCTGTCCAGAACGCACGGTAGTGCGCGATCCAATCGATGAGGGGCTCCATTCCACGCGGCTCGACGCGGTAGTGGACAAGGCGTCCCTCTCGTCGACTGGTGACCAAACCTGCGCGCTTCAAAGTGGCGAGGTGCTGTGAGACCGCTGGCTGCGAGATGTTGAATTGGGCAGTGAGGTCCTTGACCGCCGCTTCGCCGCGGGTGAGCGACTCGAAGATCGCCCGGCGGCTGGGGTCCGCTAGCGCTTGGAAGATCTTGTCCTCGAGCCCGGTCGCGCGCGGCACGGACAACAGATAAGCCGTGGCTTATCTGTTGTCAAGCACGGGTCGAGCTGCAAATTCATCGAGCGTGGCGACACTCAGTCTCGATGACGCGACTCGCATCCGACGTCGATGTGGAGAGCCTCGCGTTCGAGGCTGGCGTTGGGGCCGTCTATGCTGTCCCCGAAGTGAGCCGGGAGGTCGAGCTGATGCGAGCCGCGATCGCGGGCGACCCGGCGGCGATGCGGTCGATCTACGAACGCGAGGCTCCGCGCCTACTTCGACGGCTTGGGCACCTCTGCGGTGACCCTGCGCTCGCCCAAGACCTGCTGCAAGAGTGCTTCTTGCGGGCCTTCGCGGGCGAGGTCAGCTTCTCGGGCACCTCGACGGCGGCGCCCTGGCTGCATGGGGTCGCGCTCAATCTCTGGCGCAACGAGCTGCGCAAACGCGAGCGGCGAGGCGGCCTCCTGCGCAGGCAGGGCGAGGCCCTCGAGCCGCGTGCGCTCGCAGCCCCGGGGGAGCGGCGGGAGCACGACGAACTCGCGCTCCGGTTGCGCGAGGCGCTAGCTACGCTCGACCCAAAGCTGCGCGAAGCCTTCGTGCTGCGGGTGCTCGAAGAGCTTCCGCTCGCGCAGGCCTCGGTCCTGGCCGGGGTGTCGATGGCCACGCTCTCGCGCCGAACCAAGCGTGCGGAGGCCAAGCTCCGCAGTCACTTCGAAGACTCCAACCGCCGCGCGAACGAAAAACTGAGGGCCCCATGAGCTACGAACGAGCAATTACACAGACCCGATCGGGCGCCCAACCTGGCGCCGCCACGCTCCCAGATTTTGCCGACCTCGCGCCGCGGATCGCCGAGCGTCGGGCGGCGCGGAGCGGCGACGACGTGCGCGTGCGAGTCCGGGCCAGGCGCTGGTTTGTGGTCGCGATGGCGGCATTTGGACTGATCCCCGCCGATGTCCTGTTGTACGCGTGGCTCACCGACACCGCGCCGCAGTTCCAGGGGATCGCGCCCGCTGTGTTGCTGCCGATCGTCATGCTGGCCTGGGCAGCCCGACTCGTCACTCGCCCCAGCTTCCGCGCGCAGGTGCTCGTTCGCTCAATCGCGGTGTCCAACTTGATCGTCGCGCTGTTGCTCGCGCTCTCGGTCGGAGGGGTGTTCGGGGCCGCGTCGCAGATCATCATCGCGGTCAGCTGCGCGCGCGTGCTGAGCCTGCTTGGAGATCGGGGCCTCGACGTGAGCGAGGGCGACGCAACCTTCACCCCTGTCGCGTTTCGCGGGTTCCTGTTGCTCGCCCTGATCATGGCCTTCGCGGACGCGCAGACGCTGATGTTCTCGGCGCTGACACAGGGCAGCTTCCTGTTCACCGATCCGCGGACCATGCTCATCACCTCCCGCATGGTGCCGACCCTGATCGCAGCGGGGATCATGGCCTGGAACGTGTGGGGCCTGTTTCGGCTCCGCACGTGGGCGATGCTGCTCAACATCGTCGCCAACCTGGTCATCGCCCGCATGGCTCTGACGGGGGCCTTGAGCGTGAGCGTGTGGGTGGCAGGGTCGCTGTCCCTGACGGCGGCCGTGCAGCTGCTGCTGCCGGTTCCGATCCTCGCGACGTGGCTCGGCGACCAAAATGCTGGCGGCCGCGAGTGGCAATGGGGTGCACGCCTGCTGCGCGCGTGTGCGCCTGTGGCGGTCGTGTTGACGATGATGGCGGCCGTGTCGAACTTAGGCTTGGTGCGCATGTGGGGCTGGCTCGACGGCAACATCGGCGCGACAGCCAACTGGCGTGGCGTCCCATTGACCGACGCTCAGATCGCCTCAGAACACCCCCTTGGGGGCGGCGACCCCAGCGTTGCCTATGGACCGCTGTTGGGCCCCGGCATGAGCTTGGAGTACGCGGTCATGACTGATTGCGATCTGTCGGACGCACGCGCCCCGGGGCTGATCGTCAAAGCGGGATTGTACATGAACGCCGACTTCAGCAGGGCGACGCTCCGGGACGCGGTGTTCGTGGGAGCGCGGCTGACCGGCGCCAGCTTCCGAGACGCCGACCTCGAGGGAGCCATGCTCGCGGAGTGCGAGCTCGACGACATCGACTGGCGCGGCGCGACCTGTCCCGACGGCTTCGTCGCCACCGCCGACACAGGCTGCCTCGAACACCTGAGCCACGCCCGCCGCGTGGAGGCCGAAGCGCTCGCGCGCTGGATGGGCCCCGCCCGGAATGCGTGCATGCTCGACGGCGCGCTCGCCCACGAGTGCGACGCGCTCGATCGCAACGACAGCGCCGATCTGTTCGCGCGTGGAGATGATCTTGTCATTGCGTGGGGTCCAACGGACGCGCGGCACGAGCTCGTACTCGAGCGTGAAAGCGGCGTGTCCTGGTCAAACGAGGGGAAGCTCGTGCGGCTCATCGCGACCCCCACGGCGAATGGGCACTTCGACGTGCTCGTCGTCGATCAACGCCTGTCAGGCAGGAGCTACTGGCGGAGCAGCTGGGCCCGGGCAGAGCCATGGCGCGCGCGGCTCGACTGGTTGCACAACGCGTTGCCATGGCGCTGAGCCAGGCCCTGGTCTCACTCGCCCCGACCGCTCAGGATCGGCGACGCAGCCCAACCACCAGCAACAGCCCAAGCCCGAACGCAATCGCCCCACCACCCTCGTTGCGGGCATCGGTCGCGCACGCGCACCCGTTGTCCCCGTCGCCAACCCCAGGCCCGGTGCTGAAGCCCGTATCGAAGCCCGTATCGAAGCCCGTGTCGGGGGACCCCGTCTCGCCGTCGCTGTCTTCACCGCCGCCGCCATCACCGTCGCCGTCGCCGTCGCCGTCTCCGGGATCGCCATCGCCATCACCATCGCCGCCGCCGTCGCCCACGATGATCGTCACGGTCGCCGACTCGGCGGTGTTGCCGGAGAAGTCCTCGGCGATCGCAACCAAGCTGTAGGTCCCCGTTGGGAAGCTGGCGTTGGCAAACACCCACGGCGCCTTGTTGTCCGTCGCGACCTGCTCGCCGTCGATCAGCAGCGCGACGTTGACGACCCCAAACTCTGGATCCTGCGCGTCGACAACGATGTCGAGCAGCTCATCTGGGACAATGTTGGCGCCATCGATTGGATCCAAGATTGCGACAGACGGCGGGTTGTTGTCGGGCGGCGATCCAAACGCCGGCCCGCAGGTGGACTTCAGGCTCGACAGCTGGGTCGAGCAGCCGCTGTTCCACGAGACCGCGCTGTTGGTTGGATCCGTAGCGAACCCGCCGCAGGCCGCGGTCGGGTTCCACGTGCCGTCAACGTCGTGGCAAGGCGTGATGTCGACGCCGGAGTTCTCTTCGATGAAGGGCACCGCGCGGTGGATCAGCGAGTAGGTGTCGGCCCCCTGACCGCACGGCGGACCGCCCGAGACGATCCCAAACGCGTGCCAGCTGCCGTCGGGAAATTGAAAGTAGGCCGGACCGCCCGAGTCGCCGCCGCACGCAGCGGATCCAACCTGACCAACGGCGACGATCTCACTGCCCTGCAGCACCGGCGTCTGGATGATCGTCTCGGCCCAGCGCTTGGTCCCGGCCCCGCTCTCACCTTGGTTGGCGCCAAACCCCACGATCATCGAAGGGGCGTTGGGCGTGAGCATGTCGAGCTCGCAGCCGTACATGGGCGGCGTGATTGGGACGTCGTTGACCGGCTGCGAGAGCTTGCAGAACGCATAGTCGTCGCCGTTGACCCCGTTGTTGTCGTTGGGGTTCCAGGCCGGGTTGCGCATGCAGAAGTCGACGCCGACCGAGCGATCGGGGTTGCCCATCGACTCGCCAAAGCGGACCTGGTTGACGGTGGGACAGTGCGCGGCCGTGACCACGATCTGGGGGTGGACGAGGGTGCCCGAGCACAGGTTGCCGTTGCTCGTGATCAGCACGGTCGTGGGCCACTGACAGTTCTGCGCCGGGGTGCCGCTCGAGATCAGCGGGTCGGTGCTGGGTGCCTCGACTTCAGGTTCGGCAGCTTTGGCGCCGAGCGGGAGGAGCGTGAGCAAAGACAGGGAAGCCGCGAGGGGCCAGGGGTACCGACGCATCGCCGGAAAGTATCACTTATTGCGCGCGCATCCAGACATATGACCAAGCGGAGTCATGTGAGCGCCGCATGGTCACTTCACGACCAAACTGCAATTCAAATTGCAGAATATTGAGGCTCTATTCGTTGGTGAGCGCCCGCTCGATCAGCTTGGTGTTCTCGAGCGAGACCCCCGACTTCTCGGCCTTCTTGCCCTCTGCGCGGCGCTTGGCCTCGAACAGCTTGCGGCTCTTGTCGGTCACCGCGCCGACGGTGGGCCCTTCCCCCCGCATGCTGGCGGGGGGCAGATCGCTGTCGTTGTTGGCGGCGACCGGCGGACCGTCGAAGCTGTCCTTCCACTCGTCGAGGGTCAGCTTGCCAAAGCTGGGATCGGTGGGGTCGCGCAGGATCGTCTCGACGATCGCGTCGCGGCTGACGAACACCGGCGAGAGCTCGGCTGGATCGTAGGCGTTGCCGCGGTCGAACACGCCGCCGCAGATCGAACGCAGCGAGCACTGCTCACACGCGGGCGCGTACTTGTGGCCCCACTCGCGCTGCCGCACGGTCTGCTTATCGTCGAGGAAATGCACGATGCGCTCCTCGGACTTGACGATCTTGCGGGTCTCTGTGCTGGCCCAGGCGAAGTCGGTCATGTAGCACAGGGGGACCTTCTCGATTCGGAAGGTCCGACCGCTGCGCTGCAGCAACCGGCAGCCACGGTGCAGTGAGAGCTCGAATTCGGCGAGCCGCGGGGTGTACTGATCTTGGTTGACCTCGGCCCGGCCCATTGAAGGATCGAGGTTGTTCCACACGAAGTGGCGAATGTACGGGTGGTGCTCGATGAAGTAGCGAATGTTGAGGTCTAGGTGATCCGCGTTGAGCTTGTTGATCACGCAGTTCATGTTGACGTCGATGCCAAACTCCGCGGCGTTGTCGAGCGCCTGCAGGGCGATTGGCAGGGTCCCCGGGGTCCCGCGCAGGATGTCCTCGACCTCTTCCTTGACCGAGTAGATCGACACGTGGACGATCTTCAGGCCGGCGTCGGCCATGGCCTTGGCGAACTTCTTGTCGGCCATCCGCGTGCCGTTGGTGATCATGCGGACGTGCAGGCCGCTGTCGCTGGCGTACTGGCAGATCTTCGGGAGCTCGGGGTGCAAGCTTGGCTCACCGCCGGTCAGGATCACGCCAAAATAGCCACGCTCGACGAAGTCGTCGACGAGCACCTTCATGGACTCGAAGGTGTGCGAGTAGGGGGTCGTTGGGTTGGAGCAGAACCCGCAAAAATGGTTGCAGTGCCGAACGACCTGGATGTACCCGATGTTTGCCACTGGGGGCAGCATAGCCTTGGTCGCGGTGCGCTCACCAGGTCGGCGTTGTGGCGCGGGTGTGCGCCAGCGGCTGCAGCGGCGAGGTGCGAAGGTCGCCGCGTTGGAGGTGACCGCCCAGGCTTTCCCAGATCGGCGAGATCTGTAACGCTCACGCTGCCGCTGCGTCCGAGCTAGGTGGACGCGGCACGGGACCCGACGAGGCGACACAACGTGCTCGAGAACTCGCTGCTGCAAGGTGACACCACGGGCGCACGCGGAGCGCGATCGCGCAGCCGCGCCAACACCACGCTGGCGGGTGTGTTGGTGGTTGGGCTGAGCACGGCCTGCGCCGGGAGTGCGCAGCGATCCATGCAGGCCGAGCTCGAGCGCGCGGGCGTGGGCTTGGCCGCCGTGCCGCAGGCGGGGTCCAACGCGCCGCTCGGCAACGAGGGGGCCGCGAGCGAGCTGCCGCGCTTCGACGGGACGCCCGAGCCCTACGTCACCTACGCGCTTGTCCAAAGCCACGAGCTGCGGGCCAGCTGGGAGCGGTGGCGAGCGGCGACCCATCGGGTCGCGCGCGAGCGACGAATGCCGTCGCCCACGCTGACCTACGCGGTGTTCGTGTCGCCGGTCGAGACCCGCGTGGGGCCGCAGCGGCATCGCCTGGGGGTGCATCAGCGGTTCCCGTGGCCGGGCGAGCTGCTCGCGGGGGCCGACGCAGCCACGGCGGCGGCCCGGGTCGAGCAGCGCAAATTCGAGGCGGCGGCGCTCGAGCTGCGGGCGCGGGTGTTGGTTGCGTACTGGCAGCTGTGGACGCTGCGCGAGATCGAGGTGGTCGAGCGCGAGCAGCTCGAGCTGTACGAGTCGCTGATCGAGATCGCGAGGGGTCGGCTCGAGGTCGGGCAGGCGTCGCTCGCCAATGTCCAGCAGCTCGAGCTTGGCCGCGCGCGCCTGGCCGATCAGATCGACGGGCTCCGCGAGGCTCAGCGCGCGGCCCAGGCTGCGCTGCTGGGGGCCGTCGCGGCGCCGCCCGACACCCCAACGCCAACCACCTCGCAGCTGCCAACCTTGGTCCAGCCACGCGCCAGCGAAGCCTCGCTGCGCCAGGCGCTCGTGGATCATCCCAGCTTGGGCCGCTGGCAGGCGCAGGCGGAGGTCGGGGATCTGCGGGTCAAGGAAGCCCGGCACGCGCGGGCGCCTGGGTTCTCGGTGGGGGTTGACTGGGTCGAGGTTGGGCCGGCGCGCATGGACAACGTCGCGGACTCGGGCAAGGACGCGGTCTCGATCAGCGTCGGGCTGGAGTTGCCGCTGTGGCAGCGCAACTACGCGGAGGACCAGCGCGCGGCACAGGCCGACGCCGCGGCCGCGCGGGCCGAGTGGGCGGCCACGCGGGATCGGGCGACGGCGCAGCTGGGCGCCGCGCTCTCGCAGATCCGCGACACGGCCCGCCGCGCGGCCCTGCACGAGGACACGCTGATCCCCCAGGCCCAGAGCGCGCTCGAGTCCACGCTGGGCGGGTACGCGACGGGGGACGTCCAGTTCGCCGCGATCTTGCTGGCCGAGCGCGAGCTGCTCGAGCTGCGCTTGGCGGCGGTGCAGCTGCATGCCCAGCACGCGATCGCGTGGGCCGATCTCGAGGCGATCGTCGGGCGCAGCGTGGCGGGCCAGTCTGCCGCGCAACCCCAGGATCCGCGACCGGAGGCTGACAAGCCATGAGCAAGATCCCCAGTGAAGCGCCCAGCTCATGGTTGCCGTGGCTGCTGGTCCCGATCGTCGCGTTGTTGGCGTTTGGACTGGGCCGCTGCGTCCCCGAGCTCGTCACACCCGCCAAGCCCAACGACCACGCCCACGAGGACAGCGCCGAGGTCTGGACCTGCTCGATGCACCCGCAAGTCCGCCAGCCAACGCCCGGCGACTGTCCCATCTGCGGCATGGATCTGATCCCGCTCACGGATGTCGGTGGCGGCAGCGAGCAAGTGGTGCTGTCAAAGCGCGCGGCCGTGCTCGCGCGGATCGAGACCGTCGCCGTTCAGCGGATCGCAACCCCTGGCGTGGACCTGCGCTTGCTCGGCCGGGTCGAGGTCGACGAGAGCCGCATGCGCAACGTCAGCGCGTGGATCGGCGGTCGCGTCGACAAGCTGTTCGTGCGCGAGACCGGCACGGTCGTGCGCCGCGGCCAGCCGATCGCCAGCCTCTACAGCCCCGAGGTCTACGCCGCCCACCAAGACCTGCTGACCGCGAACAAGTCGGTCACCAAGCTGCGCAACGCCAGCGAGCTGGCGCGGTCCTCGGCCGAGGCCACGCTCGCGGCCGCCCGCCAACGCCTGAGCCTGCTCGGGCTGGCAGACGCCGAGATCGATCGCATGGCCGAGGCTGGCGCGCCGCGCAAGTCCGTGACGATCAACGCGACCGACGGCGGCACCGTCACCGAGCGGCTTGCGACCCAGGGCCAGTACGTGGAAGCCGGCACGGTGTTGTTTCGGATCGCCGATCTCTCGCGCCTGTGGGTCCAGCTCGACGCCTACGAGAGTGACCTGCCGGCCTTGATGGAAGGCCAGAGCGTCGACATTGAAGTCGAGGCGCTCGCGGGCGAGCGGTTCACGGGGGAGGTCGCGTTCATCGCTCCGCTGGTCGACGCGCGTCGGCGGGTCACGCGTGTGCGGGTCGAGGTCGACAACCCCACCGGCAAGCTGCGCCCGGGTATGTTCGTGGAGGCCGTGGTCCGCGGCGGCGCGGTCGGGGAGGCCAAGCAAAAGCCGCTGGTGGTCCCGGTCACCGCGCCGCTGTTCACCGGGCGGCGCTCGCTGGTCTACGTGGAGCTGCCGCCGACCGAGCAGGGCGGGCGTCCCAGCTACGTGCCCCGGGTCGTCGAGCTGGGGCCGCGCATGGGTGATCTGTATCCGGTCGTCGCGGGGCTGTCCGCTGGCGAGCGCGTGGTCGTGCACGGGGCGTTTGCGATCGACGCGGATCTGCAGATCCGCGGCGGCGCGAGCATGATGACGCAGGCCGACGCGAACGCGGAGCGCGAGCCGCTCGCACGGATCGAGCCCAACCAAAAATTGCGCAGCGAGCTCGCGGCGGTGCTTGGCGCGTACTTGGACATGCAGGTGGCCCTGGCCGACGACGACTGGCACGCGGCCCAAGCTGCGGCCGGGCGCATGCTCGAGGCCACGCGTGCGGTCGCGCCGGCTCGCGACTCGGCGGCGGACCAGGCGTGGTCGGTGATCGGGGCGGCGCTGGAGTCCCACGCCAAGCAGGCCGCGGAGTCGCAGGCGATCGAGGGCGCGCGCGGGGCCTTCTTGCACGCGAGCGGCCTGGCGCAGCAGATCCTGGCGGTGTTTGGCAACCCCCTCGACACGCCGCTGCGCTTGGCGTTCTGCCCGATGGCCGGCGCCAACGAGGGCGCCGAGTGGATCCAAGCCACCGACGTGCTCGCCAACAGCTACTTCGGCGAGAGCATGCTCAGCTGCGGTGAGTTCCGCTCGACGATCGAGCCGGGCCAGTACCTATTGTCAACGGCCGGCGCCCCGGTGAGCGCTGGCGGGGGGGGGCGCTAGCGTGGTCGAGTCGAGCGAGTCGGGTGTCTCGGCGTCGATGTCGGGGGAGATCGAGAGTCTGGATCTGGATCTCGGTGACGACGACGAATCTGGCGAGCCGCTCGAGCCGCTCGAGCATGACGACAATTGGGCGAAGCTGCTCGGGTGGTTCGTGGCCAACCGGCTCGCCGTGTTCGTGCTCGCGCTGCTGATCGCCCTGGCCGGCGTGTGGGCTTCGCCCTTCGTGTGGGACACCGGCCCGCTGCCGCGCTCGCCGGTGCCGGTCGACGCGATCCCCGACGTCGGCGAGAACCAGCAGATCGTGTTCAGCGAGTGGCCGGGTCGCTCGCCGCGGGACATCGAGGATCAGATCACCTACCCGCTGACGACCGCGCTGCTGGGGATCCCGGCGGTCAAGACGGTGCGCAGCGCCTCGGCGTTTGGGTTCTCGACGATCTACGTGATCTTCGAGGATGACGCCGAGTTCTACTGGGCGCGCAGCCGCGTGCTCGAGAAGCTCGCCTCGCTGCAACCGGGGACCGTGCCCGAGGGCGTGAGCCCGACCCTGGGACCCGACGCGACCGCGCTTGGCCAGGTGTTTTGGTACACGCTCGAGGGCCACGATCCGGCCACGGGAGAGCTCGTGGGCGGCTGGGATCTGCACGAGCTGCGCTCGATCCAAGACTGGACCCTGCGCTTCGCCCTGCAGTCGGTGTCGGGCGTGTCCGAGGTCGCGTCGATCGGTGGGTTTGTCCGGGAGTACCAAGTTGACGTCGATCCCGAGGCCCTGCGCGCGCAAGGGGTCACGCTCGATCAGGTCGCGCGGGCGGTCGCCGGATCCAACTTGGACGTTGGCGCGCGGACCCTGGAGATCAACCAGGTCGAGTACCTGATCCGCAGCGTTGGCTTCATCGAGGATCAGCGCGACATCGAAGAGGCGGTGGTCGTCTCGCACGAGCACACCCCGATCCGCGTGCGCGACGTGGCCCGGGTCAGCATGGGTCCGGCCCAGCGCCGGGGCGCCCTCGACGACGCTGGCGCCGAGGTCGTGGGCGGGGTCGTGGTCGCGCGCTACGGGGCCAACCCGCTCGAGACGATCGAGGCGGTCAAGCAACGGATCGCCGAGATCCAAGCCGGGCTGCCGCGCAAGACCCTGGCCAACGGGCGCGAGAGCCAGGTCACCGTCGTGCCGTTTTACGATCGCACGGAGCTGATCCACGAGACCCTAGACACGCTCTCGACGGCGCTGTGGCAGGAGATCCTGGTCACGATCATCGTGGTGTTGGTGCTGCTGCGAGACCTTCGCAGCTCGCTGTTGATCTCGGCGATGCTGCCGCTTGGCGTGCTCGCGACCTTCGTGGTCATGAAGCTGACCGGCGTCGACGCCAACGTGATGGCGCTTGGGGGGATCGCCATCGCAATCGGCACGATGGTCGACATCGGGATCGTGCTGACCGAGAACATCGCGACCCGGCTGCAAGCGGGCGCGGGCGCGGGCTCGATTGATCAGCGCGCCCAGATCGTGCGCCGGGCCGCGTCCGAGGTCGCGCCAGCGGTCGTGACCTCGGTGTTGACCACCGTCGTCAGCTTCTTGCCGGTGTTTGGCCTGACCGCGTCCGAGTCGCGGCTGTTCACCCCGCTGGCGCTGACCAAGACCTACGCGATGGTGGGCGCGCTGGGTCTGTCGCTGCTGATCCTGCCCGCGCTGGCGCTGGTGCTCATGCGCCCGCAGCCAACCAAGCCCGCGCACCCGCGCGGTGGCCCCGGTCGGCGGGCTCTGGCGTCGATGCTGCGGTGGGTTCACCTGCGCGACTGGGTGCTCGCGGGCCTCGGGCTCGCGCTGTTGATGTGGGTCCACGTTGGGCTTGGGCTGTTGGTCCTCGCAATGGCGGGGTTTCGCCTGGCCCGACCGCTGCTGCCCAAGCAAGCGGTGACGGTTGGGGTGGTGGTCGAGAACGTCCTGGCGATCATCGTGGTCGCGCTCGCGCTCACGCGCAGCTGGCTGCCGCTTGGGCCCGCGCCCGGGGTCGCCGTCAACGCGCTGTTCGTGGGCGGGATCGTTGGCGGGGTGGTCGTGGGTCTGCGCGCCTTCATGTGGCTGTACCCGGCGCTGCTGCGGGTGTTCTTGCGACACAAGCTCGCGTTCATGCTCGCGCCCGCGCTGGTCGTACTGCTTGGCGCAACGGTGTGGCTGGGCGCGCTGCGGGTGTTTGGCTGGGCGATCGACGAGGACGAGACCCAGCGCGGGACCGTGGCCACGACCTTGGTGAGCGCCGCCCCCGGGTTTGGCCGCGAGTACATGCCGCCCTTCGACGAGGGCGCGTTCTTGTACATGCCCACCACCATGCCGCACGCGTCGCTGGGCCAAGCGCTCGAGATGCTGCAGCAGATCGACGCTGCGATCGCGGCGATCCCCGAGGTGGATCGCGTGGTCGGCAAGCTCGGGCGGGTCGACAGCGCGCTGGATCCCGCGCCGGTCTCGATGATCGAGACGGTGATCACCTACGTGCCCGAGTACAGGATCGAGGCCGACGGCAGCCGGGTCCGACAGTGGCGCGACCAGATCCGCACGACCCAAGACATCTGGGACGAGATCGTCGCGGCGGCGCAGATGCCAGGGTTGACCAGCGCGCCCGTGCTCATGCCGATCAACGCCCGCATCGTGATGCTGCAAAGCGGCATGCGGGCGCCGATGGGCATCAAGATCGCGGGGCCGGATCTGGAGAGCATCGAGCGCTTTGGCCTGGCGCTCGAGCCGATCTTGCGCGACGTGCCCGAGCTGCGGGCCGAGACCGTGTTCGCGGATCGGGTGGTCGGCAAGCCCTACCTCGAGCTCGAGCTCGATCGCCGCGAGATCGCCCACCAGGGCCTGACGATCGCCGAGGTCCAGCATCAGCTGCAGGTCGCCCTTGGCGGCATGGTGTTGACGCGCACCGTCGAGGGCCGCGAGCGCTACGGGGTCCGGGTTCGCTACATGCGGGAAGATCGCGACTCGCTCCCGGCGATCGAGCGCCTGCCGATCGCCGTCGCGGGCCAAGAGCCGATCCCGCTCGGGCAGCTCGCACAGGTTCGCTACGTCCGCGGGCCGCAGATGATCAAGGCCGAGGACACCTTCGCGACGGCCTACGTGTTGTTCGATCGAGTCGCCGAGGTCGCCGAGGTCGAGGCCGTCGAGGCCGCCCACGCGCGGATCGAGGCCGCGCTCGCAAGCGGGGAGCTGGTCCTGCCAGACGGCGTCAGCTATCGGTTCTCGGGCAGCTACGAGAACCAGCTGCGCAGCGAGGCGCGCCTGCTGGTGCTGATCCCGGTCGCGCTCGCGCTGGTGTTCATCCTGCTGCACCTGCGGTTTAGGCGGGTCGCGGTGACGGTGATGATCTACTCGGGCGTCGCGGTCGCGGTCAGCGGGGGGTTCTTGCTGCTGTGGGCTTGGGGCCAGCCGGGGTTCATGGACTTCGAGCTGCTCGGCACCAACATGGGCGCGCTGCTTGGAGTCGGGCCGATCAATTTGTCGGTCGCGGTCTGGGTGGGTGTGATCGCGCTGATCGGGATCGCGACCGACGACGGCGTGGTCATGGCCACGTATCTGTCGCAGAAATTTGCGAGCGCGCCGCCGCGGACGGTTCAGGAGATCCGCGCGCGCACGCTCGACGCGGGCAAGCGACGCGTGCGTCCGTGCCTGATGACAACGGCCACGACCTTGCTAGCCCTGATGCCGGTGGTTGCGTCACAAGGGCGCGGCGGTGACGTGATGGCGCCGATGGCGGTGCCGATCCTCGGCGGCATGTTGATCGAGCTGCTCACGCTGTTCGTGGTCCCGGTGCTGTGGTGTTGGATGGAAGAGATCAGGTTCGCGCGCGCGCGGCGGGCCGCTGTCGTCCAGCGAGTTGGCCCAAACCGGCGACAGCCGAGCGTGCGCGTGCGCCTAGACGAGCCGGTGGAAGCGAAGCTCGAATCGAGCGAAGATCTGTAGAAGCGAAGACGACATGTTGCGCAATCAGACGATCACGAATTTCTTGGCGCTTGGTTTTGCGGCGGCGCTGGTGTGCCTGCCCGCCTGCGACAAGGGCACGGACAAGGCTGGCGCCGACAAGGCTGGCGCGGACAAGGCTGGCGCGGACAAGGCTGGGGCGGACAAGCCTGGGGCGGACAAGGCCGCGCCCGCGACCCCAGCGGCGGACGACAAGCCCGACGCGGCGGCGGACCTGGTCGAGATCGACGGCGACGGGCGGATTGACGTGATCGTTGACGCGGGCGGCTACCACCCCTCGGAGGTTCGGGCCCCGGCCGGCAGCAAGGTCACGCTCGCGTTCACCCGCACGACCGAGCAAGGCTGCGGGCAAGAGCTGGTCGTGGAGGCGATGGAGATCAAGCGGACGCTGCCGCTCAACGAGGCGGTCGAGATCGAGGTCGTGGTGCCGGCCAGCGGCGAGGTCGGGTTCGCCTGCGGGATGAACATGTATCAGGGCAAGGTCGCGCCGAAGGCCTGAGCGCTGGGGCGCGGATTGACATCCCGCGCGCCGCCGACGAGCGCGGGGTGTTCGAGCTGACGCTCACGGGCGGCGAGCCGCTGCAGTGGGGGACACCACATGGACACGAAATGTCCCGGTATCGAACAAGAGCACGACGCGCTCGTCACGTCGGACTCGAAACCGGCCAGGGCTGTCCCGGATGTGCTGCGCCAGCGTGCTGTCCAACGGTCGCGGCTCTCGGCCGAAGAGCGCTGCGGGATGCGCCCAGCTGAGGTCGAGCGCATGGGGTGCTGGCTCGCTGAAGTGCATCGGATGGCGGTCGAGACAGCGATCCATCAATGTGTCGCCAATACGACCGAGCTGGTCGTGTCCACTGGGAAAGCCCGGCTTCGCGGGCGCTCCTCGCAGCAGCGTACCATCGGGCTGGACCAGGACGTACAGGCCGCGCAGATGGGCCCCTGTCAGCTCGGAGATCGGAGCCGACAGCGAGGGCGTGCCCGCTGCCATGCTGGAGAGGCGCAGATCAAACGCCGCCGGCAGGTCCTCGCGCATGCTTGCGATCTCCAGCTTCAGTTCGCGCAGCGCCGCGGGTGTCAGCGGCACCATCCCACAGCCGGGTATCGCATGCAGCGGCGAGAGATCGTGTGCGGCCACGCCCTCGGCCACCAACATCTGCGTCAGCTCCCGCCAGCGGCCGAGGTTCCCCATGTGCACCACGGTGACCACCTCGACCTGGTCGACGCAGCTGCGGAGCCTGCGGAGCCCCGCCAGGGCGCGCGCAAAGGTGCCCGGTCCCCTGACCTGCTCGTGCACATCCACGGGACCATCCAGGCTAATACGAACGCGACGAGGCGCGAGCGCCGTGACGAGCTCGAGCCCGCGCGCGTCGATCAGCGTGGCGTTGGTGGCGATCTGCAGCGACGTGAACCCCAGGCGCACCCCCGCCGCCGCCACGTCCTCGAGCCCCGGCCACTGCAGCGGCTCGCCGCCCGTGAGCGTCACCTCGAACACCCCGCGCTCGTCGGCGGCGCGCAGGATGTCGAGCAGCGCCGCCCCCGACAGCTCCGGGTGAGGGTCATCGGAGCGTGATGCACAGAACCCGCAGCGCAGGTTGCATCGTCGGGTGAGGTCGACCATGACCCGCAGCGGGTCGACGCCCCCGTCCGCACGGACCAGCGGGTGTGAGCACGCAATCAAGACACTGTCCAGGAGTCGTCCCCGCTGGCCACCATGGTGATCGGAGCAGATCGCCCCGGCGCGTCGGCGTCTGCCAGGTCCTTGGTGAGCTCCACCAGCGCGTTGAAGGGCACGACCTCGGTCTCGATCACATCTCGCAGAAAGCTGTCGCGGATCTTGCGACGATACGACTTCAGCTGGTTCCGCGCATAGTTGTTGTACCCCGCGTAGTCCACGGACGCGTGACAGTTGGTCGTCGTCATGAACGCGCTGTTCGAGACGTTGAACACCTGTCCGGTGCGCGCGTCCCGGTAGCGCAGGAGATAGGCGCCGAACCCTTCATTGTAGCGCTCGGGGGACGAGCTGATCTCACCCATGCGATTTGACATCAGCTGGTTCAGCACGGCGACCATCGGCGTCCGGGATTCATCCACGAACGCGTTGATCTGGAACTGGGTATCGAACGCGGTGTTCTCGTACAGCTCCAGTTCCTTCATCAGGACCGTCTTGTAGCGCGCCACTTTCCAGAAGTAGGGCAAGGTCTGAAGGAGTCCGGCGTTCGCGGAGTAGAGCACATTGCTGAGATTCAGCAGCAGATCCCCGTTGATCGACTTCAACTCGTCAGCCAGGTTGTCCAGCTGGAGCGGGTTGGCGTTGGGCCCGAAGGTGCTGGCGTTGTGATGATACGTCTGCATTTTCCGCTCGATCCCATCGATGTAATTCGACAGTTGACCGAGCTCGAACGTGGCCAGCGCCTCGCCGATCATCCGGGTAAACTCGGCCCGGATCTCTGCCCACGTCGGCACCGGTTCCTTCGGCCACACCAGCCCGATCACGGTGCCAACCATCTGGAAAGGTGGGATCCCCGTCAGGTGCCCCATGGTGTTGAAGAAGGCCACGGTCAGGTCCTTCTCGCTGGGGGGCGTCGCGGCCCTGAGCGTCGGCGTTGGCGTCGGCGCCGGCGCCTCGACGAAGGACCAGGTCGGAAACACAGGACCGGCATGATCTGTCTTGGTCCAGGGCCGCAGACCCAGCGCCCCCTCGCCGCCGATCTGCAGATAGGCGCCCGAATGAGCGCCGACCAGGAAATAGGTAGCGCGGGTGGTCGCCGGCTGCCCGCGCGGGATCTCCATGGCGCGCACGAAGAAGCTACCGCCCGCCTGCGGGCCGTCCGCCAGGATCGGGCCACAGTCGGACTTGCTGTCGTGGAGGTAGCGCCCGTCCGATGTGGACTGGAGTTGGAACACGTCTTCAGTCATCAGCGCGGCTCCGGGCTGCTGGTTCTGCGCACCCAGCAACGTCCACACCGCTGGCCCCTCGTCCTCGTCGAGGGTCCCCGCAGCGCCGAGCAGGCCGCCGCTGCCGATCGGCCAGGCGCTGCCGCCACGGAGCACGACCCGGTCGCCAAACCGCAGCGGGCTCGATCCCGCGTACCAGCCCTCTGGCGGCACGCCGACCGCGGTCGCGCAGCAGCGCACCACGCCCGCGACCGCGTCCTGCAGCTCGAGGGTGAGGTCTCGGGTCACGTGGGCGAGGTAGTGCTGAAGCTGCGATCCGTTGGGCTCGTTGACAAGCACCTTCTCATACCAGGCCGTCCAGTCCGCGGCGTACTCATCGTCGGCCCACGGGTCGATGATGCCACCGTCACAGCCCTGAGCGATCGACCTCGAGCGCGCCGTCACGGCGGCATCCGCCGCCTCCCGGAGCGCTTCGGCGTACAAGCGAAACGTGGCCTCGAGGCGCTCGTCCGCGGCCGCCCAGCCGCCTCGCCGCGCCCCGTGAGCGGTGCGCATCATCTCGATCTGCGTCGCTAGGTGGACGATCATCAGCCGGCACAATAGGGGCACCCGCTCGGAGCCCCCGGACTCCAGAATCAGACGTCGCCCCGCTTCGCCAGCTTGCCGTTCGAGCGTCTCGAGCCCCGACCACCGCGCCTCGACAGCCTCGACATCCTCGACAGCCTCGGCATCGCGCGTGTATCCGCGGAGGGCATCGGGTCGCCCCGCGAGCCAACCATCGAGCACGGCCGCGTGCCGCTCCAATCGAGCCAGCTCACCCTCGACCCCGCTCTGAGTCAGCGGGCGCGGGCGCGGGGACGAGACATCGGGCTCGCTGCGCTTGCCAGGGGCGGCGAACAGCGCGAGCACCTCGTCCAGCACCGGCGCCTCAGGTGCGCGTGATGCCAGCAGACCTGCCGCCGCAGTGTTCTGACAGTAGAAGTTGACGATCTGATGGCGAAGACGATTGGTAAAGCGGGTCACGGGTGATCCTGGTACGGGATAACGCAGCTCTCACATGCGATGATTGTGATTCACGCACGACGTCGAGAACAATCCGCTGCCTCGACGCACCCAATCCAGTATTCGCGACGACGGCGCTCGGACAAATAGGCTGGTCAGATGATTGTCATCGATGAGGTCGATACTGCTCGCAACCGGCGTGAGTGGCCCAGGAGCGACGTTCGCCAGGCCGAGCCCGGTTCCCAGTCGACCACGATGAGCAGCCTTGCTCCGTCGTGCCACCGGCGCCTCGCGTGGTCTGCCCACCTCGCGCGACACCGTGGAGGCGATGGCGATCAGGCGGACGCTGCGTCCCGCTCAACGAAGCGGTCGCGATCGAGGTTGGGTTCGCCCGCGGGATGAACATGTATCGGGGCAAGGTCGGCGTCACTGCTTGCTCGGCACGCCGATCTCGACCTCGATCACGTTGTATTCGTTGTAGGGCTGGGGAAGAAACAGCGAGGTCTCGCTCCACTCGCCGATCCCCGAGCCCCACTGCAGTCCGTGGCCGTACTCGATCTCGTTCCAGTCCACGAATAGCTCGCCGAGACCGCCGCCGGCCGGGATCTTGTAGAGCCCGCGCGAGTGAAACTCGGCCGCGTACACGTTGCCGCAGGCGTCGACGCCAAGGCCATCGACGAGGGTCAGCACGCCGGGATCTTCGCCGCCGGTCTCGCTGCCGCCGGGGTCTTCGCCGCCTGTGTCGGTGCCCGTGTCGGTGCCCGTGTCCGAGGGATCGAGCGGTGGGTTGTCGTCGAGCGGCAGCGTGCCCCACTCGACGGGGGTCCCGGCTTCGCCCGTTGCGCTGATCGGCACCCGGTAGATCGTGGGACTCCGGCCTCCGATGAACAGGCCGTCGTAGTCGCGATCGAAGCTCAGCCACCGCGACGAAAAGTCCGGCGTCTCGAGCCAGACCTCGGCCTCGCCCGAGGCCGCGTCGACCCGCATCACGCGGATCTCATCGCCAATGAAGATGTTGCCGTCGCGATCTTCGACGAGCCCGAACGGGTACTCGAGGTTGCCGGCCAGCAGCGCCGAGCTGCCGTCTGGCGTCAGCACCAAGACCCGAAAGAACATCTCTTGGACCACGGCGAGGCGGCCGTCCGACAGCTGCCGCACGGCCGCGCGACTGGGGATGCCGGGCACCCACAGGGCCGGTTGACCGGTGGCGCTGGTGGCCCGAAATAGATCTTGGGTGTTGCTGCCGATCAGGTTGCCGAGCGGGTCGAAGGCGATGTCCGCGGCGCCGATCGGGCCGTCGAGCTGGCGGACCCGCGGGGCAGGGAGGTCCGCGCAGTCGTAGGACTCACCGCCGGACTCACTGCTGGTCGGGGTGGTCTCGCTGGCGTCCGCGCTTGGGGGCCCGCCGCATGCCGTGCCCAGCGCGATGACGCTGAGCGCGAAAGCAAGGGCGCCGACAGCCAATGCGTGGCGCGTGCTCATTGTGGGCATGGCTCGAGCGGCGCTCAGCGCTGGCGGCGAAGCGCAGGCACGAGCAAGAACAACGGGAGCGCGAGCAGTGCCCACGGCGAGGGTGGCGTGGCTTGAACGCTGCATCCACCGCCACCGCCGCCGCCACCGTCGGTGGTGCCGCCGTCGGTTGTGCCGCCGTCGGTTGTGCCGTCGTCGGTGCCGCCGCCGTCGTCGGTGCCGCCGCCGTCGTCGGTGCCGCCGCCGTCGTCGGTGCCAGACGGGGGCTCCTCGTCAACGTAGACCGTGACGCCGGTGGTGTAGCCGGTGCTGGCCTGGAGGCTGAGCGAGTGGACGCCCTGATCGAGCACGATGTCGGCGAAGGTGCAGCCATCGGGACAGTCTTGGACGCCGATCGACACGTCGTTGACGAACACCTCGACCGTCGTGATCGGGCCATCGTCGAGGCCTTGGTACACACCGATCTCCGCGTCGAACATCACGGGTGCGCCCTCGAACACCTCGTTGGGCAGCGGCGAGATGAACCAGGCCGTGGAGATGTCGCCGGCGAGGCCCTCGTCGCCGCTGGGGTCGGGCACGGCGAAGGCATCACCAGAGACGAGCATGAAGCTCGCGGCCGCAGTCAATGCAATGAGGAGTCGCTTGGATAGGTGCACGGGTCCATTGTGCCGTGAGCAGCCGTGGTCGATCATGGTTGCGCGCAGATCGACGATAAGCTGGCCCCGGCGGCGTTCTAGTGCGCGGTGGGGGAGCCCGCGCCCGCGCGGATGGCGACCTCGAGCGTGTTGTTTCGGGGCGGCACCGGGCAGTTGAAGTGCTCGCTGTAGGCACACAAGGGGTTGGTCGCGCGGTTGAAGTCGAGCTCGAGCGCGGTCCCGGTGGGGGCCTGAAGCTCGAGGTAGCGGCCCGCGGCGTAGCTCTGGTGCCCGCTGGTCTGATCGCGAAACGGGATCAGCAGCGGCTCGTTGGGTGTGGCCGTTGGCGCGTAGCCGAACGCTTGCAAGCTCAGCGCCTGGCCGTTGATCTCGAAGTGGGCTTCGCCGACCACGTACAGCGTCTTGGTCAGCCCGCGACTGGTCTGCAGCAGCACGCCCTCGCGGGTGGGCGAAGGCTCAAACCGGGCGGTGACGATCACGGCGCCGTCGATGGGAAACCACGCGACGCCGGGGAAGCTGGCGCGCAGCTCGGCGTCGCGGTCGTGGATCTGGACCCGCCAGCTCTCGCTCTGCGGGGAGATCGCAACGGCGAAGCGGCTGTCTTCTCCGTCACCGTCACCGTCGCCAAGGGGGATCAGCGTCGTCTCGCGAACCGTGGCCTCGCGGATGCCGGTCACCAGCAGCTGCTCGGGCGTGGCCTCGAAGCTCAGCTGCGCGGCGTCGTCAGCTTTGGCGGGCGGACCCCAGCTGCCGTTGAAGCGGGCGAGCTTCAGCTGCTCACCGGGCGCGAGGTAGTAGGCCGCGACCACCGTCAAGAACGAGCGATCGTCCTCGCGCAGCTCACGGTCAAGCTCGAGCTGAAACGCGCGGGCACGCTCGAGGGCGGCCGGGTCAGCGGTTGGTGGTGGGGCCGCGACGGGCGGCGCAGAGTCGGTGCGCGGCTCGGCGACCGTGCACGCGACGGCGAGCGCGGCCAGGGCCGCGAGCCACAGCGATCGTCGAGGGAGCAGCGGCGTCATGGTGTTCGTCACGCCAACAACCCATGGGCCTGCATGAACTCGCGCAGCTCGGGCCAGCAGCGCGCGAGGTAGTCGAACCGGCCCGGTCGGATCCCGTGGATCAGCGCGCTGATCTCCTGACCCGAGTGCACGCCGCGGTAGTTGTCCTCACGCTCGCCGAGCCGCGTCAGCGCGTAGGCTTCGAGCAGCTGCAGCTGGCGGATCCCCGCGCCCGAGACCGTGCCCTCGATCGCGTCCCACTTGCTGCCGAGCTCACGCAGCAGCTGCTCCCAGGCGTCGTCGCGAGCCAGCAGAAACGCGTTGGCCACGAACCAATGCCGCTCGAGATCCGCGGCGCAGCGGTGGCCTTCGGCGCGCCAGCGAACGGCCGCCTGCAGGTCGCCATCGAGCACCGAGGCCAAGGTTGCCGCGGCGTACACCGCTGGCGCCAGGCTCTGCAGGGTCTTGCGATTGCCCAGCCACCCCGAGTCGACGACCATGTGAATGCGCTCGCGGGCCTCGCTGAACTCGCCGCGGCGGATCGCCACCAGCGCCCGGTAGTAGGCGGCGAGCGGGCGGATGTTGGGTGGGGTCCGACGGCTGGCGAGGAGCTGATCGAGCAGCGACGCGGCCTCGTCGGCGCGCCCGAGGTCCAGCAGCTCGCGGGCGCGCTCGTTGGCCGCGATCGCCCGATGGGCATCGCCGCGTCGGCGAAAGCTCCAGCCCAGCAGACCGCCAAACAGCAGCGCGAAGGCCAGCCAGGTCCAGCTCGTCAGCGCCCAGCCCAGCCCCGCCAGCAGCTCGATGCCAAGCACCACACCAAACGCTCGCAGGGATACCTGGCGCGGCTTGAGGAGCTTCGGCAGCGCCGGGTTCACCTCGCGCGGCTGGCGTGCGAGCGAGGTCGGCTCGAGCTCCTGGGAAGGATCGTGGGTAGGCTCAGCGCCGGGGTTGGCGGCGGGCGGTGTGCTTTGCTCGGGCACGGGGCGGATGATAGACGCCCGCGGGCGAGGTCCGTGTGCACAACAGCAAACGGGACGCAGAAGCGGCTCTGCCGGTCATGCGGCGACGTTTGTGCGGGCGACCGCGGATCACCGCCGCCGTGGTGCACCCGCCGCCAAGAAATGCGCGGCGGGTCGTGACGCTGACCAGGGGCGCGTCGCTGCGGAGCGTCTAGGACGATCGTAAGGCGCGATAGCGGCGGATCAGCGCGTTGGTCGACGTGTCGTGGCCGAGCGCCTCGTCGCTCGCCGCGACCAGCTCGGGGACGATGCGCTTGGCCAGGACCTTGCCCAGCTCCACGCCCCACTGGTCGAACGAGTCGATCCCCCAGATCACGCCCTGGGTGAACACATCATGCTCGTACAGCGCAACGAGCCGGCCGAGGGCCGCGGGGGTCATGCGCTCGAGCATCATCACGTTGGTTGGGCGGTTGCCGTCGAACTCGCGGTGCAGCGCGAGCCAGGCCGGGCTGCCCTCGGCCTCGGCCTGCGCGGCGGTTTGCCCAAACGCCAGCGCCTCGGCCTGGGCGAACACGTTGGCGATCAGCAGATCTTGATGATCACCCAGGGGCGTGACGAGCGGGTTGAGGCTATTTGCAAAGGCGATGAAGTCCACGGGGACCAGGCGCGTGCCCTGGTGGATCAGCTGATAAAACGAGTGCTGCCCGTTGGTGCCAGGTTCGCCCCAATAGATCGGGCTGGTGTCCACGTCGACGCGGCGGCCGTCGACGCCGACCTGCTTGCCGTTGCTCTCCATCGTGAGCTGCTGCAAGTACGCTGGCAGCCGGTGGAGGTACTGCTCGTAGGGCAACACCGCCATGGTCTGGGCGCCAAAGAAATTGTTGTACCAGATCGACAGCAGGGCCTTGAGCACCGGGAGGTTGCGCTCGAACGGGGCCGTACGGAAGTGCTCGTCCATCTCGTGGAACCCGTCCAACATCGAGCGGAATTCGTCGGGTCCGATCGCCAGCATCGTGGACAGGCCGATCGCGGACGTCATCGAGTAGCGCCCGCCGACCCAGTCCCAAAACCCAAACATGTTGGCCGTGTCGATGCCAAACGCGGAGACGGCCTCGGCGTTGGTCGACAGGGCGACGAAGTGGCGCCCGACTGCGCGCGTGTCCCCCGTGTCTTCGCCAAGGCCCGCGAGCAACCACGCCCGCGCGGTGTGGGCGTTGGCCATGGTCTCGAGGGTGGTGAAGGTCTTGGACGCGATCACGAACAAGGTCCGCGCCGGGTCGAGATCCCGGGTCGCCTCGGCGAAGTCGGTTCCGTCGACGTTGGACACGAAGCGGAAGGTCAGCTTGCGATCGGCGTAGTGGCGCAGGGCCTCGTAGGCCATCGAGGGCCCGAGGTCCGATCCGCCGATCCCAATGTTGACCACGTTGTCGATCCGCTGGCCGGTGTGCCCTGTCCACGCGCCGCTGCGGACCCGCTCGGCGAAGTCGCGCATCTGGTCGAGCACCGCGTGGACCTGCGGGACCACGTCTTCACCGTCAACGAAGATCTGCTGGTCTCGCGGGGCTCGCAGCGCGACATGCAGGACCGCGCGGTCTTCGGTCACGTTGATCCGCTCGCCGCCAAACATCGCGTTGATCCGCTCGCGCAGGCCAGACTCGTTGGCGAGCTGGATCAACAGCCGCAGGGTCTCGTCGGTGATGCGGTTCTTGGAGTAGTCCAAGAAGATGCCCGCAGCTTCGAGGCTGAACCGCTCGGCGCGGGCGGGATCCTGGGCGAACAGCTCGCGCAGGTGCTGGGGCGCGAGTTGTTCGTGGTGGGCTTGCAGCGCTGACCAGGCAGGGCGCAGGCGCAACGCAGACGGTGGCGTGTCGGTTGGCGGGCTGGTCATGGGTCATGCTCGATGTTGGGCGCGATCCGTGTCAAGGATCCCCTTCGGATGGTTGGTCGGGGAAAAGGCTGAACGGGTCTGGGGACGGCCGTGACAACGTCATCGCCGGCAGCGCCCAGCTGGCGGGGAATCTACGGGACCGGATAGCCCCAGAAGTAGCGCTGGCCGGGCACGTAGCGGTCGAGCTCGCCGGACTCCAGGAGGGACTCCAACGCTGCAGCGATCTCGAGGCGCCGGGGCTCGCCGGCGTAGAAGAAGGGGCGGCAGTCCATGCCGGTCCATGCTTCGAGGCGGTGGCACAGCGGGAGGTAGGTCCCGATACCAGCGGGCGTTGCGGTCGTCACTCTCGAGAACCTCGCGCAACATGGGGAGATCCTCCGAAGCCGCAACGCTGGCGCAGACGAGGAGCGACACTCGGTTGAGCGCGAGCGGGTCGGGATGGTGAAAAAAAAGGCTGTAGGAGCCGAGCGTGACGGTGGTCGCCGTGCTTGGCCCGCTCGACCACTGCCGCCAGGACGATCCAGGGATTCGTCGAATGGAGCGGCGCGTTTGATAGCAGATCGAACTTGGGTGCGTGGTTTCAGTGCAGGCCGTTCCCGAGCCAGCTAAAGCAGCCGTGGAGAAAGGATGGAAGGTCTTCCGTTATCATCGTCGAGTTCTCCAGATCGCCTAGCTCAGGCCATGGACTTTGCGGTGATACACGCTCTTACGTTTTTTCGTGCGCGCGTTGTGCCGCCCTCGCAGGGTCGAGGTAGCCGTGGACGACAATCGCCGGGATGACCGCGACCGCGGCGACACGTACACCGACTTGGTCGACGCTGTCGTTCGCGGGACCTTGCACGGTACAGGCACACTCGACGAACTGAGGCTCCGTCGTGCCTACATCGTGGAGTTGGGCGACTGGGAGCAGATGATCGCCGAGTTGTTCATGGATGTGCTGGCGGATGAGGGGTGCCTACGCCGGGCGCGGACACCGTCTTCGCCCGGCGTCCGTGGCACGTACATCGTCGAGTTCGACGAATGAGATCGACGGGCTACCAGCCCTTCGACCGACGGAGCTGCGCGCGTTGAGCGTACCCAAGCCTCACAGTTCGACAACCACCCCCTGACTCTCGACGTTGTGCCACCCAGCCGCCGTGATCGCCCAGCGCCCAGGCCCAAGCTCAACCGCGTCCCCCCCAAGCGGATCCACGGGAACGATCTGATCAACCCGCCAAGCCCCGCCCTCCTCCGCATAAACCACCCACGCCCGCACCCGCTGCCCGGGCGCGGCGTCGAGCATCGCCGAGTCGCCGCTCAACGCAACCTGCGGCGGCGCCACGACCTGATCGAGCCGCTCCGCCAGCGCCGGGGTCAAGGCCGGCTGCCCGTAGAATTCATCGTACAACGCCGCGTTGATCCCCAGCGTGTCCGCGAGCAGCGGCTGGACCTGAAAGAACACGTTGCCCCTGGAATTCTGGTCGCTGTACAAGCGACTGAGCTCAACCTGCAACAACATCTCGTCGAGCGTCCAGTCCGCGTCCGTGCCCAGCTTGCTCAGATAATTCCCCGCGAACACATACCGCGAAGGGTTTTGCTGGGTCCACCAGTCGAGCAGGACCTCGTAGTCTTGCTGGGCGTAGGTCGTTGGCCAATACAGCTGCGGCGCCAAATAGTCGACCCAGCCCTGCTGAAACCACAACAATGGATCCGCGTAGAGCTGCGCATATTGGTCAAACCCCACAATCCCCTCGGGGATACCTGGTCGATAGATCCCAAATGGCGCGATCCCAAACCGAACATCCGGGTCCGCGGCGTAGATCGAGTCGTGCAGCTCCTCAACGAGGTCGTTGACATTGTCGCGGCGCCAGTCGGCCAGCGCGAGCATGCCCCCGTCTTGCAGGTATTGATTCCAGGTCAGGTCATCGGGGTAGGGGCTGCCGTCGGGGTAGGGATAGAAGTAATCGTCGAGGTGGATACCGTCGATGTCGTAGCGATCAACGATGTCAATCACCACGTCAACGACGTGCTCCCGGACCGGGATCGCGCCGGGATCCATCCACAGCCCGCCGTTGTAGACGTGGGCGTGCGCTGGCTGTTGCAGGGCAATGTGCGGCTGGGCCAGGCTCGCGGCCGCCGAGGCTGCGGCCCGGTAGGGGTTGATCCAGCCGTGGACCTCGATGTTGCGCGCGTGGGCCTGCTCGATCAGAAAGCTCAGCGGATCCCAGCCAGGGTCGCCGCCTTGGGCGCCGGTCAGGTAGCGGCTCCACGGCTCGAGCTGCGAGGCATACAGCGCGTCGGACTCTGGCCGGACTTGGAACACGATCGCGTTGAGGTTGATCGCCTCACAGGTCTCGACAATGTCGATCAGCTCGGCCTGCGCCGCGCCAATGTCCAGGCCGCTGTTGCTCGGCCAATTGATGTTGTAGACGGTCGCAACCCACACGGCTCGAAACTCGCGCTCGTGATCAACATCGACCAGCTCGGGCATCGGCCGGTCGGGGAGGTCGGACACGCCGGTCGTGTCTGAGTCGCCGTCGCCGTCGCCGTCGCCGGGGTCGCCGTCGCCGTCGCCGTTGGTCTCAGCGGACGAACCGGTCACGCTGGTGTCTTCGTGGGCGGTGCCCTGCGAGCAGGCAAGCGTGAGGCACAGAATCGGGAAGGGGAGACGACGCGACACATGCATGCAGGTTGTGCGGGGATCGTACACGATCCCGAGCAGACGCCGGCCCATCGACGTGATCGGTGCCACGGGGTATGAAAAGGACGCCATGACCGACGGACTCGCGCGGCTTCACATCACCGGCTTCGGCTCGCTGGCCGACGTCAGCCTCGAGCCTGGGCGGTTGACCGTGCTGATTGGCGCCAACGGATCTGGAAAGTCGAACCTGTTGCGGGCGCTGCGAATGGTGCCGCTCATGCGGACGGGCTCGCTGCAGCGCTTCGTGGCCGAGGCGGGTGGCGCGTCCGCGTTGCTGCACTACGGGCCCAAGCGTACCCAGGCGATCAGCGTTGAACTCGAGTTTACCCAGTCGGGGCGTCGCAACCGGTACTTCGCCCGGCTCGGCTTCGCTGCGGGAGATCGGCTCATGTACCTCGACGAGTCAGTCGGAGAGCAGCCCGATCCAGACGCGCCGATGCGAATGACCTCACTCGGCACAGGCCACTGGGAGTCGTTGTTGCGGGACACCAAGGCCGACACCACAGCGCAGACCGTCAACTACTGGATCTCGCAGCTGAGCTTCTTCCACTTTCACGACACGTCAATGACGTCGGCGCTGCGGACCCACGCGCGCGGTGAAGATGATCGCTTCTTGCGCTCGGACGGCAGCAATTTGGCGGCCTATCTTGGCCGCCTCGAGCAGAGCTCGGACGAGGCCGATCAAAAGGCGTGGCACCGCATCAATCGCTTCGTCCATCGGATTGCCCCATCGGTGAAAACGCTGTGCCCAACGCCAGTGCACAACGGTGGCACCAGCGTCCGGCTGGACTGGATCGATGACCAAGACGAGCGCTTCGGCGCACACCAGCTGTCCGATGGCACGTTGCGGGCGATCGCCCTGATCACCGCGCTGGCTCAGCCAACCGACAAGCTGCCCAAGTTCGTCAGCATCGACGAGCCCGAGCTTGGACTGCATCCCGCGGCGATCCGGCTGCTCTCGGAGCTGGTGCGCTCGGTCTCGCGGCATACTCAGGTCTTGTTCGCGACCCAGTCCACCGCGTTTCTCGACTACTTCGAGCCCCACGAAGTCGTTGTGGTCGAACGAAGCGCCGGCGCGAGCTCGTTTAGTCGACTCGTCGCACACTCTCTCGATGGCTGGCTCGAAGACTACAGCTTGTCCGAGATCTTCGACAAGGGTGTGATCGGGGGCCGTCCGTGACGACCTTCATTCGGCTGATCGTGGTCGTCGAAGGTCCGACGGAGGAGATCTTTGTCAAAGAAGTGTTGGCACCACACCTCTCGGCTCGACGGGTCCACGCGTCGGCGACGGTCGTCGGCAAGGTGTTGGCACAACGTCGCGGATCTGGAGGCCGAGGAGGTGGAGGGGGGCACTTTCGCAGTTGGCGTCGAGAACTTGGCCGAGGCCAGCGTTACGTGAGCGCTCAGCGGGTCCCGCTTGCGTGGCGCAGCGGCTTGGGCCCGTGCGGAAGCTGATAGCTACGTCACCGCGATTCCCACCCGCGTCGTCGCGCGGAGCAACGCGTCAGCGCGCCAACCACAACCGGGCGCCCGCCTCGATACCAAGCAGCAACAGCACGATCAACGCCAGCTCGCGCCAGCGGGGCTCGTAGATCGTCACGGTCCCGACTTCGCCGCTGGGCGCCGCGCGGGCGAGCGTTGCGGGGCTGGTGTCGGCCTCGCGGGCGTCGAACTCGACCACGAAGCGCTCGGCGTCTTCGCTCGATTGGGTCTGGGCGCTGTCGTTCTCGCGGGCCCGGGCGCGGTAGTGCCCGGGGGAGTCGGTTGCGTCGAAGCTGGCCAGCTCACCCTCGTGCTTGGGCGTGACCGGCAGGCTCTGGCCGCTGGGGGTTGTCACGGTGTAGGCGGTCGCGCGCGCGAAGGTCTTGCGTGCACCCACCGACACGACGCCGCCGCCACCAGGGCCACGCGCGCCGGCCAGCCACGCGAGCGTGCGCGTCGCGAGGGGGACGAAGCCGGGTCGCAGCGGGAGGTCGCCCCAGTCACGGTCGATCGTCGTCGTCAGCAGGGCGACCCGACCCAGCATGTGCTCGCGGGTGATCAAGGCTGGCGCGCCGCTGGTGAAGGCGACCGCGATGTCGGCTCCGCGGCGCGGGTCGGGCTCGAGCAAGAACATGCGCCGCGCTCGGGTCCCGCCAAGATCGATGTCGGCGGTGGCGTCGGTGGTGGCACCAGCAAAGATCGGGTGCGAGAGCTGAACCGGGGCGATGCTCTCGCCGCGGGCTTCGGTGCGGCCGGGTGCGGTGCCGGTGTAGATCGCCTCGCGCAGCAGCAGCGGCATCAGCTCGCCAAACCGGGCGTTGTAGTCGGTCGCGCTGACCCGATCACCCACGGTGATCCACAGGCCCATGCCCGCGGCCACCCGGGCGCGGATCCGCGGCGCGAGCTCGGCCGGCAGCGCCCGCACGTTGGCCAACACGAGCACGTCGACGTCGGCGAGGGGGTCTTGGCTGGCGTCGCCGCGCAGGCGATCCTCGAGCTGATCGAGGGCGAGGCCGCGCAGCTGCATGCGCTCGGCCAGCTCGCTGGCGCCGAGCGCCGTCGAGAGAAAGAAGATCTCGTCGTTGGCCCGGGTCTCGCTGGGATCGCCGTTGACGACCAGGACGTCGACGACCTCGGTGGTCGCCAACCACACGTGTCGGCGATCGTCGACCGGAAACGGATCGTCTTCGCGGTCGAGCAAGTGCACGCGGGCCCGGGTGCCGCGGTCGCCGTCCTCGTCGCCGCCAACGTCGAGGGTGTGGGTGAACTCGAGCGAGGCGTCGGCGTTGGGCTCGAGCGCGACGCGGGTCCGCGCGACCTCGATGTTGTCGATCTCGAGCGCCGCGGTGACCTCGAGGGTCTCGTGGTCTCCGTCCGTATGGGGCCCGTAGCGGTGGACCAGCGCCTGAATCCGCACGGCGTTGGGATCGAGCTCGGGGGCCGGCGTCCACTCGAGCTCGCGCAGCCCAACGTGCTCGGGCGGCGGCGGTGGTTCGGCGCCTGGGACCCCGCGGGTGGGGACGCCGACCACGGTCACGGCGGCCGCGGTCAGCTCGGGCAGCGACGCGAGGCCGCGGTCGGTGGGATCGCCGATCGCATAGATCACCCGCGGCCTAGCCTGCGAGTCGGACAGCAGCGCGCTCGCGCGGGGCAGCGCCTCGGCGAGCGTCCAGGCGCCGGGGCGAGGGCCCCGATCTTCGCTGCGCATCCAGCCGTCGATCGCGGCCCGGATCCGCGGGCGACCCTGGCCGAGCTCGCTCAGCGCCACCGATGGCGCGCGTGGATCCGAGATCGTCAGGCCCACGCTGCTACCCGGCGGGAGCGCGTCGAGCAGCGTGTCGAGCCGCTCGAGCGCGCGCTCTCGATCGCTGCGGCCGTCCACGCGCAGCTCCATGCTGGCCGACGCGTCGAGCAGGATCACGGCGTCGTGCGGCTCGGCGAGCACCGCGACGGCGGCCTCGCTGCCGACCACGGGTCGCGCGAGCACGACCACGAACAGGGCCAGCAGCAGCAGTCGGATCAACAGCAGCGGCCAGTCTCGCAGCTCGCGACGCTGGGTGATCACGACCTCGCGGGGGGCCACGAAGCGGACCGCGGCGAACCGGATCTTCTGCGGCTTCTCGCGCCCGAGCAGGTGGGCGATCAACGGCAGCGCCAGGCCGAGCAGGCCAAGCAGCGCGAGCGGGGCCAGCAGGCTCACGCGGGCCCCCGATCCTGATCCTGATCTCGATCATGACTCACCGCGTCGGTCGGGACCCCGGCCAGGCGCCCAAGCAGCTCGAGCAGCTGCGCCGCCGGGTCCTCGTCGGTGACCACCCGCGCGAGCAACAGGCCGCCGCGCTCACACGACTGCTCGAGCCAGCGCAGGTGGGCGTGGAGGCGCTCGAGGTAGCCCGCGCGCATGCGGGTCCCTGCACCTTCGATCGTGGGCCGACGCGCGCGGAGATCCTCGAGCTCGAGCACCCGCGGTTGATCCCACGGGAACTCGAGCTCGTCGCGGTGCAGCACTTGGACCAGCGCAACATCGTGGCCGCCAGTTCGCAGCAGCGTCAGCCCATGCTGAAGCGACTCGTCGGCGTTGCGCTCGGGTGGCTCGCGCTCGGCGTCGGGGCGCACCCCCGCACCCTCGCCGCCAGGATCCAGGAAGTCCGAGATCACCACGACCAGCGCGCGTCGGCGCAGGCGGGGGGCCACGGCCTCGAGCAGCGATGGCCACGGGCAGTCGCCGCTGGCCTCGCTGGCGAACATGTCGGCGATCGTTCGCAGGCGATCCCGACGGGCGACCGGTTCGATCGCGGCGAGCTCGGTCGCGCCGTCGCGGCCAACCGCGAACCCAACCCGATCACCTTGGCGCAGCGCCAGGCTGGTCAGCGCGGCGGCCACGGTCCCCGCCCGCCGCCACTTTTGATCGTGAAGCCCACGCTCGCGGCCGTAGGCCATGCCACCCGAGCCATCGAGGAGCAGGACCAGGTCGAGCTCCTCTTCGCTCTCGGTCTGGCGGATCACCAGCCGCTGCGAGCGTGCGGCCGCGCGCCAGTCGAGCCGGCGTGGATCGTCGCCGGGCACGTAGGGCCGGTAGTCGCGAAAGTCTCGGCCGACACCGGGTCGCAGAGATCGGTGCGCGCCGTGGCGAGCTCCCGCGACCGGTCGGCGCACCAGCAGCTCGCGGTTGGCCAGCGCGGCCCGCAACGGCGCCGGGATCAACCGCGCGATCGGGTCGTCTGGATCGTCGGCGAGGGTGTTCGATGCGCCACGCGCTCGGCTCGGCTCGTTTGGGTCACGAGGGTCGGAAGGCACGAATTCGTCCCGGGTGCCGGAGTATATCGGCGGCCCGGGACCAACGCGAATCCCTGCTCGCGGGCGCCAGCGCCGGAGTCAGGAAGCACGCAGCTCGCGGTGGCGGCGAGCTGCCCGAGCGCGGTGGCTCACGACGATGCTCGCCGCCCCGAGCCAGGCGAGGCCCTCGATCGCGCCCGGCTGGACCAGCCCGAGCACCCAGCCCAGCACCGGCAGGGCGGCGAGCATCACGGCCACGCTGATCAGCAGCTGGCGACGACGGGTGGCGAGGTCGCCGGTCGCGACGTGCACGGCGATCACCACGCAGGTCAGCCCCACCAGCGCGAGCGTCGAGTCGGCGTCGCGGGCAACCGCGGGGATCCTGGACATCAGCGCGAGCTCGACCGTGATCACCACGAGCCCCACGCCCACGCCGGTCAGCCATCGCTGCAGCCGGGCCGCGCCGCGGAGGTCACCTTCACGGGTTCGCCGACGCACGAGCAGGCCGCCGCCCAACCACGCGAGCGCGACGAGGGCACAACCGAGGATCGTGTAGACGAGATCGACGACGATCCGCAGGTCGTCCCGGCCGTCCCATTCGCCCCATTCACCATAGTGAAGCGCGATCGACCCCATGAAACCCAGCATCCCCACCCCCGCGCTCGGCAGCGCTCGGCAGTCACGAATGTCCAGCTCCGCAGCCCCCAGCGTGACCGAGCCCCGCGCCAACAGGCCGGGCCCCTCGAGGCCAACCCGCACCACCGCGCTCGCGCGACCCGGGTGACGGACGACGAGCTGGTGAACCGTGGCGTTCGGGAGCCACGCGTCGAGCTCGGCGCAGCGGCGCTGGCTGATCGCCTGCAGATCTGGGTATTCGCTGGGTTCGTCGATCAGCGGCGTGCGGTCGGCGGCCAGCACGTCGCGCATCAAGGCCGCGCGATCGCCCTGGTACGCCGCGCCGCCCACGATCGGCACGATCACCAAGGTCAGCCCCAGCATCGCGCCGGACCAGGCCCACAGCGTCGCGGCGGGGATCAACCCTGCGCCCAACCATTGGTGCACGAGCATCGCGCGTGGACGCGGCGTACGAACGCGCTCGCGCGGGCCGACTCGCAGCCACCGTCGCGTCGCCAAGCCGGACAGCAGGATCATGCCCAGGCCCAGCCCGATGAGCCCCAGCACGGGCTCGCCGAGCTGCGGCGGGATCAGCAGGTGGCGATGCAGCTCGCGCAGCAACCACAGCGGCGGCTCGCCCCGGGCAATGACCTCGCCGCTCGCGGGATCCAGATCCACCCGCAGGTGCTCGCGCTGGGCGTTGAGGAACTCCGCGCGAATCCACGGCTCCGAGCGGCTCGCGGGGTGCAGCGTGACCTGGCCCGTCGACAGCTCGGGGTGCTCGCGCAACAGGGTCGCCAGCGCGGCGTCGAGCGCCTGATCCGAGGCAGGCCCGGGCAGCGCTCGTGCCTGACCGGCGGCGGGCACGGCCTGCCACCCTGCCAGCGCCCGATCCAGCACCGCGCCCACGCCCGAGCCAAACACCAACATCGCGGCGAGGGTGAGCGCGGCCCCGAGCCGACGGTGCAGCGCGAACAGCTGCCGACGCGCGTGACCTGGGCGCGCGCGCCGATACGCAGCCACACCCGCGAGCGCAAACGTGGTCCACACGGGGACCAAGAGCACGGCCGCCAGCGTGGCGCGCTCGACCGGCGGCCCCGGCCACAGCCGCGCGAACAGCCAGGTCGAGGCGCACGCCAACAGCCCCGACGCGACCACGATCACGCCCGTGCGGCCCCACTGCTGGGCACCCGTGGTCAACACGCCTCGCTTTGCGGCACCCAGCTGGGATCCGCCTGCCACCGGATCAGCTCGCGCTCGCGCCCGACGTCAAATCGCGGCCGGCCGATCACGTCGTTGAGGATCACCGCCGAGCGCCACGCCATCAGGCTCAGCTGCGACTCCGCGATCCCGTGGGTGCTGCGTCCGCCGTTGACGATGTACAGCCGCTCGCCCCCGTGCCGACGGCGTCGCAGCTCGAAGCTGCGTCCCACGAGCGGCTGCTGTCGATCATCGAGCTCGAGGCTGCCCAGCAGCGGCTCCACGCAGCTCGGAAGCTGCTCGCGCAGGCCGGTACACAAGATCACCCAGTCGGCGGTGATCCGCTCGTGGGTCTCGTCGAGTTGGTTGCGCAGGCCCAGCTCGAAGCCACCCGAGCCCCGAAGGTCGAGCAGCTCGCGGGCTGGCAACAGCTCCAGGCGCAGCGCCGAGCCCGAGACGTCGAGCTCGTAGGCCCGGTCATGCAGCGCGCGCAGGGTCGAGAGCGAGATCCCATCGCCCGCGAGCTTGTGCCGCTCGAGCAAGCTCGCGCGGCGCGGGGCTTCGAGGCGGTGAAACATCGCCATGAACCCGGGGGTGAACAGGTGGTTGGCGAACGGGCTCTCGTCGAGCGGCTCGAAGTTGAGCCGACGCGAGACCCAGCTCAGCCGCGCCGGCTCGCCCCAGGTCCCGCGCAGCAGCTCGAGCACGATCTCGGCCCCGGTCTGTCCGCCGCCCACCACCGCGACCGAAGATCCGCGCAGATCCAGCTTGCGCGAGAGGGTGTCGATCGCGTGGAAGCAGCGCGGACCCAGGTATTTGGCCGCACACGCGGGCACGTTGGGCACGCGCCCGGTGCCCAGCACCACACTCTGCGCGCGGGTCCGGCCGCGGTCGTGGATCAGCTCGAAGCCGCGGCGCCCAACCCGAAGCTCGCGGACCTCGTCGGCGAAGCGTAGCGACTCGAGCTGACTCGCGACCCAGCTGAGGTAGTCGGCAAATTCCAGCCGCCCGATCGCGGCCTGCTCCGTGGCCAAGAACGAATAAAAGCGCCCGTGCGAGACCAGGTAATTCAAGAACGAGTGGGGGTTGGTCGGGCTGACCGCCGTGACCAGATCCTTGAGAAACGAGGTCTGCATGCGCGAGCCCTCGAACATCAGCCCCGGGTGCCAGGCGAAGCGCTCGCGTCGCTCGAAGAAGCGGGTGCGCAGCTCGGGCACCTCGTCGGCCAGCGCCGCGATGCTCAGGTTGAAGGGGCCGACGCCGACGCCAGCGAGATCGACCTCGTCGATTGTCATGTCCATGCTCATGTCTCGTCCTCGAATTCAGCCAATGGGTTACACAGCGGAGGCCCGAGCTCCGGTACGGGTCGTTGGGCGCCGCCGCCGTGACCCGATCGCAGGCGCGAGCGATTCAGACAGATCCGGGCCATTTCGGGCTGAAACGGATCAAAGCGAGCAAACGCGTCGCGCAGCTGCGGGTGCGCGGCTTGGTAGCCCCGCAGCGTGCGACCGAGCAGCGCGAGGAGCGTAGGCTCGGGCACGCCCAAGCTGCGCTCGACCAGCGGCGCGACGAAGCGCAGCACGCTGACGAAGTAGCCGGTGTACAGATCGTGCAGCAGCTGCTCGTCCGGGAGCGCAGACAGCCCGGCCAGCGCGGATCCAGGCGCGAACGTGACCCGCTCGCTGCGGCGCAGATCCCCATGAAAGTCACGCAAGAACAGCCCCACGGGCAGCCCCTCGCGCAGGATCAGCCCCAAGTTTTGGCCGTGGGCGATCGCCCCGAGGCCGTGGGCACACAGCAAGTGATAGAGCGGGACCGCGGTGTGTTCGAACAAGCTGGCGAGCCAGTCCAAGGCCGTCACGCCGCTGCGCTGGACCCACGTCGCCAGCAGCGGGACGCCGGCCAGATCACACTGCTGCAGGGCCGCGGCGGGGACCTCGACCTCGCCTGGCTCGAGCCGCGTCGCCGCGCTGGTTCGCCAGATCACCCCAAGCATCTCGCGGAGCCGGTAGGGCGCGTGCTCGAGGGCCTCGAACGCGGGGTGGGGGACGTGCACGCCGCCTAGATCGGCGAGCACGCGCACATTGGCGAGCGCAGGGTCGGCCGCGACCCGCTCGCGCAGCGCTGCCCCGATCGCGCCGCCCCGAACCACGTGCTGGCCCGGCAGGCCCCGCCAACACGAGGTGTTGAGGATCGTCAGCGAGAGCTTGAGATCCGCGGCGGTACGACGGTCGACGTTGGCCAGGGTTCGGATCGACAGCCGCGGCGCGTAGTGATCCCCAAACTGACCCAGCGAGACGATCCGACCCTGGCCAAATTCGCGGGCGAACTGCGGGCCGATCCACCGCTGCCACTGCCACGGGTGAACGGGCACCAGCACGCCGCGGCCGACCAGCTCGGGGGCGCGGGCGGCCACGCAGGCGTCGAGCCTGGCGCGCTCGTTGGCGTCGCAGCAATGGTCGACCAGCGCGGATCCATCGGGCTCGGCGGCGCCGCTGCGAAGGGTGAGATCGGGGTCGACGACCAGCCAGTGCAGGCGCACACGCGCGCCGCTCTCGGGCGCGTGGGCGTGAAGATCCTCGAGCCCCCAGCCAACGCGACCGCGATGCGCGATCAGCTTGGGGTGGCCGTCCAGGCGCTGCTCGAGGTCCAGCGTGTCGAGCGAGGCCAAGGCCGGGGCGTCGAGGCCCCGCAGCGCATCACACTGGATCGCCTCGGCGACCAAGGATGTGTGGATCTCCTCGAACCAGCCAGCGAGCACCTCGGCGGTCGTGCCCAGCTCGCGGCGAGCATCGAGCAACAGCTGGGTCGGCGAGTCGACGGGCTCGAACGGCCCCGAGCCCGCGCGTCGCTCGACGCTGCCAACCTCGACGTGGACACCTCCCCACGCGCTTGGCCGGGCCCGAAACCGGTAGCTCACCGCGTACGCGAGGTGCAGCTCGTAGTCGCCGACGCCGCTCTTGGAGCTGGAGACGCGCCGCGGATCGAGCAGGCACTCGAAGCTCAGCTCGCCGATCGCCTGGGCCAAGCGTCGCGCGCTCGCGATCGCCCAGGTCTGTCGCCATTGCAGCTTGTCAGCTTCCGTCAACACGGCGCGTCGCTCCCAAAGTTGGCGAAGAAGCGCTCGCGGGTCAGGACCATCAGCACCGCGCGCTTGTGCGGGAACCGAACCTCGCCCCACTCGCTCCACGCGGTCGTGTCTGCCCAGCGGCGCACCCGGGCCTGATCGACCCGTGGCTCGCCGACCAGTCGCTGGGTTCGTGGTTCATCCAAGAAGCAAAAGTGGGCCATCGCCAAGAACCACTGCCGGCCCCAGCCGCGGTGGCGAACTTCCGGCTCGCCGATCGCCATGTGAAACCCGCGATCGAAGTCATGCGCGTCGTAGTGCGGGCCGAGCCGGTCCTCCTTGGCCCAATAGATCTCGTAGTAGGCGAAGGGCAGATCGTCGAAGCGGCCGATCGCGGGGATCACCCGCGGATCCGCGATCAGCTCGTCCATGCGATCTCGCAGGCGGGCGCGCGGCCAGTCCTGCTCCCAGAATTGCGCGACCACGGGATCCTGCATCCACGTACAGAAGCGATCGAAGTCGCGGTCGGGATCAAAGGTGTGCAGGCTGAAATTGCGATCGATGCTCGGGCAGTAGCGGCTGTAGAGCTGGCCCGCTGGCGCGCTTGGGCGGCGCGGGTGCTCGACGGTGCCCGTCCAGGTCCGGTCGCGCTCGGGCGGTCGCGCTGGGTTGGCGTGGTGCCACGGCTGGGGTCGCTGGTAGAAGCTGTCGCGGATCACCAGCTCGCCATCGACGACCACGTGGCGAAGCTGCGCCCGGGTCGCGAACAGGTGATCCAGGGTCGCCGCGTGGGCCCGCTCGGAGCCAGCGTCGAGCCAGCGCAGCTCGGCGCGGGCACCCGACTCGCGCAGCTCAAAGCGGCGCTGCTCGGCGCCAAGCTCGATCTCACCGCGCCGCCAGCCGGGACTGCGGGGCGGGTCGAAGCGCTCGAACAGCTCGAACAGCTGGAACAGCTGGACATGGGCGGTCTGTTCGCCGCCGCCATCCGGGTCACGGAAGCGGCCGGCGCAGCGGCGCGCGGCCGGACGCGGCTGCTCGCTCGTGCTGGCGCGGGCGAGCGGGTTGGCGATCGCCCGGTAGACCGTCTGTGGATCGGCGAGCGAGACCTCGTCGAGGTCGCTGGCGAAGCAAAACAGGTTGGCTTTGGTCCACAGCTGCGGCGCGTCGAGCAGGTAGTCGATCCCGCGCGGATCGATCGGCCCGCGCGCGCGCTGGGCCTCGAGCACCGCCCGCAGCTGCTCGACGAGCGCAGACACGGCGACCCCGGGGATCATCGCAAGCGAGGCGATCACGTTGAACACCCCGTTGATCACCACCGAGTAGGCCCAGACCCGCTCGGCCAGCGGCGAGCGAAACGTGGATCGGGTCACCGCCGGCAGCTGCTCGCCAAACCGACGCGCCGCCAGATCGGTGTACGCGGTGCCCTGGGCGTCGCGGAACCAGGCGATCTGCGGCTCGATGCCCGCGAGCGGACCGGCGCTGGCGAACCCGAGCACCAGGTTCTGCTGGTGGGCGCTCAGCAGCAGGCCAAAGTCCGCCTGCGCTTCGATGATCGGATCCAAGACCACGGCGGTGAAGCGCCCGAACCACTGGTGGGCGAGGGCGACGGCCGGCAGGCCCGAGCGCGCTGCGGCTGCCTCGATCCGCAGCGCCAGCCGGCTGCGACCCGTGACCGCGTGATCCTGAAGCAGGGTCGCTAGCACCTCGGCCCGCTGCGCGGCGCGAAACGGGTTGTCGCGCAAGGCAACGAAGGACGCGCGCGGACCCGGCCCACCGTCGGCGTCGCGCAGGCCGAAGTAGGCTGGCTCGCGCAGGATCCTGAAGTTGGGGTGGCGGCGCTCGAGCGCGCCCGCGCCGGTCTCGTCGAGGATCCGGCCAAGCAGCACGCCCCGCTCGAGCTCGGCTGGCGACAGGGTCCGCAGCGAGTTGGTCAGGCGGATCGGCAGCGAGACCTTCAGCATCCACGGGCAGCCGTCCGCGAACACAGTGCGCAGCGACGAGGTTGGAGACCACGGGCGTCCGATCGGGCCAAGCGCTCGCAGCCGCCCGCGCGCGTGGACGCGCTCGCCCTCGAGCGCGCGGGCCTGACACGGGTGCAGCGGCACCAAGCTGAAGTCATCGTCGAGCGTGGCGGCTTGGGCGGCCCACGCGGGGTCGCTCGCGATCAGCTCGTTGAGGCGCGCGCTCGCGGTCTCGCCACCGCCGACGACGAGCCGCTCGCGCGCGACCGCCCACAGATGCAGCGACGTCGCGCCGCGCAGCTCGGGCACGTAGTGGTTGTCGGTGTCGTCGCGCAGGCCTTCGCGCAGGCGGGGCGCCGGGTGGACCGAGTGCCCGAGCACCAGCCCTTGCTCGGCCTCGATGAAGCCAAGCGGATCATGGGCGAGGTGATCGATGTCGTCGGCTCGGGCCGCGAGGGTCTGCGCGAGGTTGGCCGCGCTGGCCCGGACCCGCGCGACGAAGCGCTCGCGGGTGGCCGCGCTGGCCTGATCCAGCCCGATCGCCGCGCAGATCCGCGGCTCGGAGATCAAGCGGGCGACCACCTCGTTGACGTCGAGCGCTCGCTCGCTGCTCGCCGCCCCGACAGGCGGCTTCTCGTCGCCAACCGCGTCGAGCTACAGCTTGGCCGCTACGACGAGGCCGAGTCTCGCTTCGTCGATGGCATCGC
>NZ_JMCC02000074.1 GCF_000737335.2 Enhygromyxa salina
TGATTGCGTGCTCGGGGCTCCGGCATCCCAAGCGGCCGGTGGCGCGGGCTCCGGGCGGCCGCGTGGTCGCACGGGGGGCACCGACCACGCCGGCATCTCGGGCTCGGGCGCGCGAGCGGATTGCTGCGCACGCTGCTGCGGGGTCAGCCACTCGGGCGCGCGCCAGACCGAGTCGCTGGTGGTCGCTTGCGGCTCGGGGTTGGATTGGATGTCGGCGCTGAGCGGGGGACGCCACGCGGGACCCGGGGCCGCCGACTTGGGGCCGCTCTCTTCACGAATGCTGCCGGGCGTCCAGCGCGGGGACGAGCGCGGCGCCGGCTGACCGAGCACCCGCCCTGACATTGGACCCGAGGCGGGTGCGGGCGCGTCGGGTTGTGCGGCCCACTCTTGCTCGCCAGCCAGACCCGGGTTGGCTGGATCGAGGCCGGGATACGGCCCCGGGGACTCGTAGGCGGGAGCGTAGCGCGGCTCGGGATGCGGGCGCCCGTCAAACTCGACGCTTCCTGCCGCGCGGCCCGTGCCGTCGGGTGCAACCACCGTTGGTTGTTGCGGTTCGCTTGGAATGTCGCGCGTGGACGCTCGCCGTCGCGGTGGGCGAGCAGGCGGCGACGCGGGTCGTGCGTCGCGGTCGAGTTGGCGCGTGACCTCGCGGGTGATCTGCTCGGTCAACGCGGCGAGCTCACCCGAACCGCCCAGACCTGACCACGCAGGACGCTGGGAGGGATCGAGCCACTCGCTGCAGAACCGGCACTTCACGGCCGCTGCCTGAATCTTTTCACCGCAGAAGGGACAAGGCTTCACTTCCCGCGGAACGTATCACACCGACCGGCTTGCACGCACGGACAGGCGCGCATGGTCGCGCCCGAGGTTTGGGGTCCAGTCGGGCCGTGGGCACCGGCGCGCAACGCCGCGCTTGCGCAGGTGCGCAGGCGAACAGGTTGCTCCCCCCGCGCCACCTTGCGCCACCTTGCGCCAATCCCGGCGGCTCCGCCTGTTGCGCTGGCGTTGCGGGCGTTCCTGCAGGTGGGACGCGATTCCGCCCCAGTCGCGTGTGCACAGCTTCAGCCCCAGCTACGCGGTGGCATGGGGATTGAAATCGCGTATCCGTGGAGGACCCATGGTTACAGAATTTACACCGCTCGCCGCGCTGATCGGCGGGGCGCTAATCGGGCTGGCATCGGCCCTGATGCTCGCTTTCAACGGCCGGATCGCGGGGATCAGCGGGATCGTCGGCGGGCTGCTGCAGCGCAGTGACGATCGAACGTGGCGCGGCATGTTCCTGATCGGGATGTTGCTTGGCGGGGTCGTCCTGCAGGCGTTGGTCCCTGGCATGATGCTCGGCGCCGCGACCAGCTCGCTGCCGCTCCTGGCCGTCGCCGGTCTGCTCGTCGGGTTTGGCACGCGGATGGGGGGCGGGTGTACCAGCGGGCACGGGGTCTGTGGGATCTCGCGGCTGTCCACCCGCTCGCTGATCGCAACCGCGACGTTCATGGTCAGCGCAGGGCTGACGGTCTGGATCCTTCGCCACGTGGTTGGAGGCCTGTCATGACCGCGGCGGTGCGGCAGCAGTTGGTGGCGCTCGGCTCTGGCCTGCTGTTCGCGGTGGGGCTGGGGATCGCCGGCATGACCAATCCCCACAAGGTCCTGAATTTTCTGGACGTGTTCGGCGACTGGGACCCAAGCCTCGCGCTGGTGATGCTCGCCGCGATCCTGGTCTACGCGCCGGTCTACCAGTCGCAGAAGCGCCAGGGCGCGCCCAAGCTCGCCGACCGCTTTCACTGGCCAACGAGCCGCGACGTCGACGTGAAGCTGGTCGCGGGCGCGGTGTTGTTTGGGGTGGGGTGGGGGCTGTCGGGCTTTTGTCCGGGCCCTGGGATCGTCGCGGCGACGTTGGGGACTGCGCCCGTGTTGGTGTTCGTTGGGGCGATGATCTTGGGGATGCTGCTCTACCAAAAGGTGACGCGCGCTCGCGGTGGCCCCAGCTCGAACCAGAGCGCTGCCCGCGATGGGTGAGGCTCGCTCGTAACGGCCGCCCACGACATCGCTCGGCCTGAGCGCGGCGGGCTGCCGGGTCGCGCGTCCGCGGATCTTGGTGACGGCCTGCACCTCGTCGGCGACTGGGTTGGCGATCGCCGGGCCTTGCTCGACGCGAGCCCGCGCCGGTCCGCGCCAGCGCCTGATTAGGCATACCGCAGCGGGTTGTAGCAGACCGACACGTAGGGATCGTAGTAGGTCACAAAGCGCAGCGGCTTGGACTCGTCGGCGGCCGGGAAGAAGTCCGTGGACAGCAAGAAGTTCTGCAGATCCTTGCGCGAGACCTTCTTGCCCTTCCACGGCTTGCGGTGCTTCTCGTACAGGTTGACCCACTTGGCGATCGTGGTCTCTGGCAGCTCGAGCATGTCGAGCCGCTCGCGGACCAACCCCGCGAGGACCTCGCCGGTCTCGCTCAGCGGCTCGGGCGGATCGAGCTCGTCGATCTCACCCGCCGTCGTTGCGCCCAGATCATGGGTGACCCACCAGGTCAGGCCGGCGGCACCGCTCACGACCACCGCGCCGCCGATCGTCATGGCCAAGAAGCTCCGCCGCGTCGGCTTGGGGGCGGCCTCCGGGACCGGAATGCCCCCCGAAGGTGGCTGCTGGTTGGTGTCGTCGCTTGCCATCTAGTTTGCCCCCGCAAACATCCGCCGCGCCGATCGCAGCGACAAAGCGGCGATCGTGAGTGACGGGTTGGCGACAGATCCGGTCGTGAAGCTGCTGCCGCCAAGCACGTACAAGTTGCGCAGCTTGTGATGCAGCTGATCGCCGTCGACGACGCTGGTCGCGGGATCGCTGCCCATCCGCGCGGTGCCCAAGATGTGTCCTTCGCTGTCGCGCGGCGTGCCCACGCTGATCTTCTCGACCGGGAGGCCCTCGAACATCTGCTCGAGATCCTGCGCGAAGCGATCGACGGCCCGCTGGGCGTAGTCCGAGTGCTTGGCGTAGGTCGTGACCGGCTTGCTTGGATCCGCGCGGTCGACCTGGACGCGGTTTTGGGCCTGCGGCAGATCTTCGAACACGCCCGTCACGCGCATGTTCTGACGCCACTTGCCCTTGGCGATGCGCAGCCACGTGCGGGTGAAGGTCTCGAGCAGCAGCGCCGCGCGCTCGCGTCGGTGCTCGCCGCGGGCGAAGCGATAGTGGTGGCCGGTGCAGCTGGTGCTGCCGTTGAAGCCATCGACCCCGTCGAAGTTGATGAACCCGGCGACGCCGACCTGCTCGTGCAGGTAGCGGCCAACCACGCCGTCGTCGAGATCCGAGCGCAGCAGGATGTGGGGGTTGAAGATCGCGTTGGCGCCCAGCGCGATGAGCTCGCCGGTGGCCGACGCGTCCTTGCGCGATTGGGTGGCCTCGCGGGTGCCGTGCAGCTCGGGGTCTTCCTGCAGCCACTCCACGCCGGTGGCCACGCCGTCCGCCGAGGTCACCGACTGGACGACCGCCCCAAGCTTCAGCTCGACCCGCGGATCCGCGTAGATGTGCGCGAGCCCGTTTTGGACGGTGAACTTGGCGTCGACCGGGCAAAAATTACAAACGAAGTTGGCGCAGCAGCTGGCCCGATCCGTGCTGACCTCTGGGCGCGGCGGCGTGTGAGCGCGGGCGGTTGGGCACACGTAAAAGTCGTCGCCGTGGCGGGCGAGCAGCAGCTTCTCCGGGTTGGAGAGCTCGTGGGGCGCCTGTGGATAGGGGCGGCTGCGGGCGAAGGGCGTGTGATCGCTGGGACCCGAGATCGTCATGAGATCCTCGGCGTCGCAGTAGAAGGGCTCGAGATCGGCGTAGCTGATCGGCCAGTCCATGCCCTGGCCGTAGCGCGACTGCAGCTCGAAGTCCTCGGCCAGCATCCGCGGCGTGTTGCCGTACCACATGTTCGAGGTGCCCCCGAAGGTCGGGGCATACCACCAGGGCTTCTTGTCTTTGCGCTTGAAGCTGTTGTTGCCGATCTTCTGCAAGCCAAACCGAAGCGAGACCAGCTCCGCGTGGGGCCGCTTGCGACCCCGCTCGAGCACGAGGATCTTGGCCTCGGGCTTGGCGTGGCGCAGGTACTCGTGCAGGAAGAACGACGACGCGAAGCTCGTGCCAACGAGGATGAGGTCGTAGGACGCCACGTGGCGGGAGTATAGGGTAGTTTGAAGACGTCGTCGTGGCGTTGAGCGAGCTCATTGTCAGGCGGCACAGGCCTCAGGCGGCGTCGTCCCCACCGCCGTCATCGTCGTCGTCGTCGTCGTCGTCATCATCATCGTCGTCGTCGTCGTCATCGACGTCGTTGTCGTCGTCGTCGTCGTCGTCGTCCGGGGCGGGCACCCGGCGCCGGCTGGGAGCCTTGGCTTTGGACTTGGGCTTGGACTTGGGCTTGGACTTGGGCACGGGCGCGGGCGCCAGCCCGTACTTGCGGCGGAGCGTGAGCTGGTTCCACGGCAGGGCCCAGCGCGCAGCTGCGCGGCTTCGCTCGGACCGTTCGCGCCGCAGCACCTGCTCTTGCTTGCTGGCCGCGGCGCCCCGCTTTTTATAGGTGTCCCAGCGACCGGCTTCGAGCAGCGAGCGCGGATGCTTGCCCGCCTTGACCCACGCGAAATAGCGAATGAACGCTTGGTGACGCTCGGGGTCGTCGTTGTGATCGAAGTAGTAGCGCTTGAACAGCCGATACTCTTTGTGCGCCTTCTTCGGGCTCGTGTGCGGCAAGCGAGCGATGTACTTGTCAATGTAGACTTCGAAGTCCGTGAAGTAGGCGTCGGGGTACGCGACCCGGATCGCGTTCATCAGCTCGCGGTCGTACCAGAGGATGTACCAGCGACGACCGCCGGTGCCCTGTCCCCAGCGGATCGTCGCGTTGGGCTTGAACCACTTCGAGTAGCCCCCGCCGCGGCGAAAGTGGACCCCGCGCTCGGTCAGGTACTTGGCCTGGGCCCACTTTTCGTGGCCGGGGCGGCCTCGCCTGGTGATCTCGCGGTGGGCGACCTTCGCGTCGGTCAACCCAAGCCGATCGATGACCGGCATCCTCGAGTAGTAGCCAAGCAGCCCGATCGCGCCGGTCGCCAAGATTGGTTGCTTGGCTTCTTGCTCTTCTAGGCCGTCGTGGATCTTCTCTAGGATCACACCCACGCGGTAGTTGGCGTGGTCGATGACCATGGGCGACCACTGGACGATTGGGTAGTAGGTGGTCTCGTCGGTCAGGTACCACAGCGAGGTGCGCGGGCCGATCAGCCGGACCCCGACCGCGCTCGCGGCCATGCAACCTGCGATCAGCATCGCCCCAATCGCGAGCGGTGCGCGGCTCCGCACGGGGGGCGCCGCTTCGTCTTTCCCATGGGCATCGGCGTCCGCGGCCGACTGGGCACGCGCCGCCAATCGATCCGCGCGCAGCTGCTCGAGGGCGAGCTTGCGGGCCTCCCGGGTCAGCGAGAACTCGTGCACCAGCTGCTCGCCAGCGAGCAACAAAAGGGGGATCAGCGTGACGTAGAAGCGCCCCTCCATGAAGTCGCCGCCGACCCGGACGACGTACCACTCGTAGAGCAGCACGGCCGGGACCATGAAGGCCATGAACCGACGACCCGGGACGTTGCTGGGCGGGCGCCACGGCCACAGCAAGAACAACACGGCGACGACGATCCACAGGTGGCTCGACAGGTGGAACGCGGCCGCGTAGTTCACACCCTGCTCGTAGTAGGTCATGTACGCCGACTTGGCGTAGTAGGTGTTTGGCAGCAGCTCGCCGTAGTAGTGCAGCTTCCAGGCCGAGTAGAGCAGCCAGATCAAGAAGGGCGCTGCGTAGGTCGCCATCGGGCGCAGGCCCTCGCGCCAGATCGCCTGCAGCCCAGACTTGCGCGCGCGCCACGTTGGCCCGATCCACACGAACAGCACGACCGCCGAGCCGACCGCGTAGAACACCGCGTGGTCGGGCCGGGTCAGGGTCGCCATGATCCAGCAAAACCCGGCCCAGAACGTGGCCTTGGCGGTGTCGCCAGAGATCAGCGCGAGCACGCCGAGGTTGACCATCAAGCTGGCGAACGCGGTCTCGAGCCCGGTCGTGCCGTAGTCTGTGAAGATGTTCTGGACCGCGAGCAGGCCCACGGCGATCGGCACCGCGAACGCGTGGCGGTGAAAGGGTGGGGCGATCTTCAGGCTGATCCGCCACACCACCCAGAGGTTGAGGGCGAACGCCGCCATCGAGCCGAGCACGGCGATCAGCGGGGCCTCGACGGGCGTCAGCCACATGAACCCGGCCACGATCATCGTCCACAGGAAGTTCGTGTAGCCCTCGACGTACTCGCCCGGGTTGTAGACCAGCCCGTCGCCGGCCACGAAGTTCTCTGCGTAGCGCAGCGAGATGTAGGCGTCGTCAAAGCAGGTCGCGTTGTCGTAGGCCCGCCACAGCCCGACCCCGATCAGCGCGAACACCACGGTCAGCCGCAGCCACCGCTCGCCAGCCCAAGGCTCGCCCGCGCGGCGCCGCCCAACGATCACGCTCCACAACAGGGCAGCCGCGATCGCAGCCAGCGCGTAGCCCAGCATGTCCATCCACAGCGGCTCGACGGCGTCGAGGTAGGTCTCGAGGATGTCGGGGAGGACTTCCTCGCCGTCGCCGTTCAGTTTGGGCGCGAGCAGCATGGTGTGCGTGGGTCAGCGCGCGGCCGCGCGGCGGCTCGTGGCATGGGCGCGGACATTAACAAAAGTTTGGCGACACGGGCCAGGGTTTCTGGGCCGATCCCAGGCCACGACGCCAGCGCCAGCCCGCGACCAACGTGAGCAAAGCGCGGGTGGCTCGTCATGTCCGGGGACCGCGAGATCGGCCCGCCCGATCGCACAGGGCGCGCTCAGGCGAGCACGCGCTCGGCGGCCTGGCGCGCGAGATCGCCGTCAACCTCGTCGCGGTGGTTCTTCATGATCAGCCCCATCAGCCGACCGATCTGCTTCTTGTCGGTGATGCCGTTGTCTTGCGCCAGCTTCGCGACCAGCGCATCCGTGGCCGCGGCGTCGAGCTTGGTCGGGAGGAACTGCTCGCAAAAGCCCAGCTCGAAGCGCGCTTCTGCGAGCGCGTCCGCGGCCCGGTCCCCAAGCGGCTCGAGCTCGGCGATCGTCTTGCGCACCTGCTTGGCGTAGGCGGTGACGTTGTCGAACCACAGCGCGTCGGTCTCTTCCACGCCCGAGCCCGACTTGAGCTCCGTCAGGACCTTGTTCTTGATCATGCCGATCACGAGCTTGGTCGGCTCGTCACGCTCGAGCCGCGCCTTGCGGAAGGCCTTGTCGATCTGCGCCTTGATCCCCTCGGAGTCGCTCATGGCGCGGAGGTTACTCCAGTGCTTCGGTGGCGCAAGCGACGCGTCGCGCGCAGAATTGCGAGTTCGTTTTGGTTGATCTCCGCAGCGTTGGCAGCGCATTGGCCGAGCATTGGGCGCGCATTGGCCGAGCACTGTGCGCGCATTGGCCGAGTATTGTGCGCGCATTGGCCGAGCATTGTGCGCGCATTGGTTGAATGGTCGCTGGACTCCTGTACGTAGTCAGGGCGTGGTGAGACGTGATCGGCGATGACCGCCATCCCGGCTTCGAATTCATCTCTGCGGCTTTAACGCGGGTGCGCTAAACACCCGCTACTGGTGTGAGTGGACACCTCGCGGTCAGCCCCCAATGTGTGTTTGAATGATGTCAGTCTTGGTACTCACGATGCGCATACTTCCTGTTTCCGTTCTCCTCGCGTTCTCCGTTGCTGCTGTCGGGTGTGGTGGCGATGATCCTCGCAGCTCCGATGACGACGGCACGTCCGGGATCGGCACGGCCACGAATGGATCGTCGGACTCCGCCAGCGAGAGCAACGGCGAGGGCAACAGCGAGAGCACGACGACGGGCCCCACGACCGACACCGGGCCCACCACCACCGGCGACGGCGACGGTGATGGCGACGACGACGATGACAGCGGCGGCAGCGGGACCGTGTTCGATCTTGGCGGGCTGCCCGACGCGGGCATCAACTGTGGGGCTGGCGGGGGCAACGATCCTGAGTTCACGTTCTTGTGGGCCGCCAACAGCTCGCAGGGCACGATCTCCAAGATCGACACCAACACCGTCATGGAGGTTGGCCGCTATCAAGTTCGCCCCGACGGCCAGGGCAGCCCGTCGCGAACCTCGGTCAGCCTGACGGGCCACGTCGCGGTCGCCAGCCGCCAAGGCGGCGTCACCAAATTCTACGCAACGGAAGAATTCTGCGAGGAGTCCAACGGCATGCCCGGGATCCAGACCTCGCTCAACAACCAGGCGCTGCCGTGGGATCAAGAAGAGTGCCGGGCCTGGCACACGCCCTTCGACTACAACAGCCAGCGGCCGCTCGCGTGGGCGCCCGGGACCTGGAACGCCGGCACCTGCGAGTGGGACAACGAGATGTTGTGGACGGCCGGGCGCTACGGCAGTAACCAAGACCAGGTGTTGCTGCTCGACGGCGACACTGGCGTGGTCGTCGAGACCGTCGACATCCCCGGGCTCAAGTCCGACTCGTTTGGGATCTACGGCGCCGCCGTCGACTCCGAGGGCAACTTTTGGGGCACGGGCTGGGCGACCGGCAACCACCTCGTTCGCGTCGATCGTCAGACCATGGAAGCCACGGTCTGGGACGGCCCATCCTCGACCGGGTTCACCTCGCACTGGTACGGCATGACCGTCGACGTCAACGGTTACGTGTGGAACTGCGCCAGCCGGGTCGCTCGCTTCGATCCCATGACGGAAGAGTGGGCCGTCAGCGACGAGCTCGGGGCGTGGTCGGCAGGCTGCATGGCGGACGCCGATCCTGATGGGCTGCTGTGGCTCGGGGGCACCGGCGTGCGCGGCCTCAACCGCGAGACCTTCGAGGTCGTCTACAACTGGCCAACACCGTCTTCGTACGGCGTGAGCATCGACTTCAATGGCTACGTCTGGGCCGTCAATGGCAACGGTGCGCACCGGGTGGATCCCATGACGGGGCAGGTCACCTCGTACAACGGGCTGGTCGGGGCCTACACCTACTCGGACATGACCGGCGCGGCGCTCAGCGCCGTCGGCGGCAACCCGAACGGGTAGCCGCGAGCGAAGAGCGATCAAATTCGCGAGGCACCGCGGGCCACCGCGAAGCGGCTGCGCGTGTGCTTTGGATCGTCGGGACTAGACTCGAGCAGCATGCTGTTGCTCGAGAAGCAAAGTACGTTGATCGTCGTCGCCGATCGTGAATCGGCGCGCTTTTATCGTCACGCCCACCCCGGTGCCGTCCTAGAGCCCGCTCGCAGGGCGATCGATCGGCCCAGCCAAGGCGATCGCAACGCTGATCGGCCGGGACGCAGCTTCGAGTCGGTTGGCCAGGTCCGCCACGCGATGGAGCCGCCGACCAGCTACCAGGCGCTCGAGCGTCAGGAGATGGCCGCACAGATCGCGCAGACGGTGGAGGCGGCGTTCGAGGGGGACGAAGCGCAGCGGCTGGTGCTGATCATCGAGCCGCAGCTGCTTGGCGAGGTCCGGCAGAAGCTCGACAAGTCGGCGCGCGACCGGGTGATCCTCGAGCTGCCGTTGCACCTGACCCAGGCCGACCCGCGCGAGCTGGCGCGGCGTCTGAACGACTCGGGCAAGCTCGGCCGCGTGCTCTGATCTGCGATCCCGACAAGCACGGCACCGAGTGCTCGCCCACCGTGGCCGGCCGGCAGCACGCCTGTTGCGGTGCCCTGCGATCGAGCCAACGTCGCTCGAGCTAGTCGCCCGTGCGTTCGCGTCGATAGGTGCCGATCAGCTGGGCCTGCCCGAGGATGTGACCGCTCATCGCCTGCTCGAGCTCGGCCTTGGTCGGCTGCGACAGGTCTCCAAGCGGCGCGTCGAGGGCGTAGAGCTTGTGCACATAGCGGTGCTCGCCGATCGGCGGACACGGGCCGCGGTAGCCCGTGCTGCCCCAGTCGTTGCGGCCCTCGTGGGTCCCGGTGGGGAGCTCGCGTGCGCCCCGGTCCAGACCGGTCGCGTTGGCCGGGATCTCATAGAGAACCCAGTGCACCCAGGTTCGTTTGGGTGCCTTGGGATCCGGGGCGTCGGGGTCGTCAACGATCAGCGCGAGGGTCTGGGTGCCGGCCGGGATGTGTGACCAGTCCAACGGGGGCGAGATGTCCTCGCCCTCGCAGGTGTACTGGCGGGGGATCGCCTCGCCGTCCTCGAACGCGGGGGACTCCAGTAGCATGTCGGGGATCCTGGGTTTGTGGTTGGGCCTGCTGTCGGCAGGGGCCGTCTGTACGCAGGCGCTCGTGAGCAGCAGGCCAAGCACGGTCTCCACAGCAAGGTTCGCCATGAAGACAGTCTAGCGGTGTCTCCGGTCAAAGCTTCGCGCGGCGAAGACGTAGCGCGTTGCTGATGACCGAGACTGAAGACAAGCTCATCGCCGCCGCCGCGATCATCGGCGAGAGCAACACGCCCGCGATCGGGTACAGCAGGCCAGCCGCGACGGGTACACCCAGTGCGTTGTAGACAAACGCGAACGCCAGGTTCTGCTTGATGTTGCGCATGGTCGCGCGACTCAGCCGGCGGGCACGCAGGATTGCGCGTAGATCCCCGTGGACCAGGGTGACGCCAGCGCTGCCAATAGCGACGTCGGTGCCTGTACCCATTGCAATACCGACGTCAGCCTGGGCCAGCGCGGGCGCGTCGTTGATGCCGTCGCCTGCCATGGCCACGCGTTGGCCCTTGGCCTGCAGCGCGGCGATCTCGGCGGCCTTGTCTGCGGGCAGCTGCTCCGAGATGAGCGCATCAATACCGAGAGCATCGGCGACGTGGGCCGCCGTCGCGTGCGCGTCACCGGTCAACATCAAAATCTGCAGGCCGTCCTCGCGCAGACCGGCGAGCGCCTCGCGTGTGCTCGCCTTGATTGGATCCGCCACCGCGATCAGCCCGGCGACCCTGCGATCAACAGCGACCAGCATGGCGCTCGCCCCCTCGGCGCGCAGCGCCTCGGCCCGCTCGTCGATCGCCGCGAGCGCCTGCGCCTCGACGCCCTGGTCGTCGAGCAGCGCGTGGTTTCCGATCGCCACCGCGCGGCCGTCGACTCGCCCGAGCACCCCCTTGCCAGTCACCGACTCGAACCCCTGCGCCGGATCCAGCTCGAGCCCGCGCTGGACGGCGCCCGCGACGATCGCCGCCGCCAGCGGGTGCTCGGACCCCCGCTCGACGCTCGCGACCCAACCCAGCAGCTGATCTTCACTCGGCCCGCCAGGCACGGTCTCGACCCTGGTCAGGGTGGGCTTGCCCTCGGTCAGCGTCCCGGTCTTGTCGACGACCAGCCACTGAACGGCTTCGAGCCGCTCGATCGCCTCGGCGTCTGCAAACAACACCCCCGCTTGGGCGCCGCGGCCCATTGCGACCATGATCGAGATCGGCGTGGCCAGGCCCAGCGCGCACGGACAGGCGATGATCAGCACGGCGACGGCGTTGACGAGACCGTGGGCCATGCGGGGCTCGGGTCCCCAGATCGACCAGATCACAAAGGTAGCGATCGAGACGGCCACGACCACGGGTACGAACACCCCCGCGACGGTGTCGGCCAAGGCTTGGATCGGCGCGCGGCTGCGCTGGGCCTCGGCGACCAGCGCGACGATCCGCGCGAGCATGGTCTCGCTGCCGACCTTTTGCGCGCGCACGACCAACCCACCCGCGGTGTTGAGGGTCGCGCCGATCACCGGATCGCCGATCTGCTTGGTCACCGGCAGCGGCTCGCCGGTCAGCATCGACTCGTCGACGCTGCTGCGGCCGTCCACCACCTCGCCGTCCACGGGGATCTGCTCTCCCGGGCGCACCCGCAGCCGATCGCCGACCTGGATCGCCGCGATGTCCACGTCGATCTCGCTGCCGTCGTCCAGCAGCTTGCGGGCGGACTTCGGTGCCATGCCCAGCAGCGCCTCGATCGCCGCGCCGGTCCGCGAGCGCGCCCGCAGCTCGAGGACCTGGCCGACCAAGACCAGCGCCACGATCATCGCCGCTGCCTCGAAGTAGACCGGCACGCGATCGTGGTGGTCACGCATCGAGGCTGGGAACAGATCGGGGGCGATCGTCGCTACCACGCTGTAGACGTACGCGACGGTGACGCCAAGCCCGATCAGCGTCCACATGTTCAGATTCCACGGTCGCCTTGGCACCAAGGATCGCGCCCCCCGAACCAGGAACGGCCAGCCGCACCACAGCACGACCGGGGTCGCGAGCAGCAGCTCAATCCACGGGCGGATCGGGGCGGGGACGCTCGCCAGCGGATCCGCAGTGATCACCATGGGCAACATCGAGAGCACGAACAGGGGGATCGTGAAGATCAGCGAGACCCACAGGCGTCGCCGCATGTCATGGAGCTCGGGGTTCTCGACCCGGGCCCCCGTGATCGTGCGCGGCTCGAGAGCCATGCCGCACTTTGGGCACGCGCCCGGCTCATCCCGGATCACCTCGGGGTGCATGGGGCAGGTCCACTGAACTTTGCCGCCCGTGTCTCCATCTTGCTCGGACATCCGCGCCGGGACTGTGACGCCAAGACCCCGGCGCCGCATCGGGAGCGTTCATGCAGAGCTTGCGCATGGCCAACTCGGCCCAGACTTGGAACGCCGGACCGCGGCTCGGTCCAAGCCTACGACCATGCGCATCTCCCCCGTGCTCCTCGTGCTGCCCCTGCTCCTGACCGCCTGCCAGCACGACGGCGAGGCCGACGACACCTCCGCGATCGGCCTGTTCGACGGCCTGTTCGATGGGGTTGCAACCGGCCTGAACTACCCGCTCGACATCGGCGTGGCGCCCGACGACCTGCTCACAGAGGCTGACATCGAGGGCGGTGACATCTACCTTGCCAACTACGGCACCTCCGAGATCATGTGGGTCCGGGATCCAACCGGAGCGCCGGACAGCGGCGCCGCCACGCCGATCTTCGACGGCACCTCGGCTGGGTTTGCCGGTCCAACCGCGATCTCGGTCCCCACCCACGCCCGCGTGTGGGCGGCGTTCGAGCAGGGGGGCTCGGACAACGCAGGTGGCATTGCGATCCTCGATCAGGACGGCGCGCTGATCTCCACGATCGACGGCAGCGACAACCCCGACGCGTTCGCCAACCCCGGCGGCCTCTGCTACGGCGGTCGCTCGGCCGACGGCGCGATCGCGTACTTCTACTTGGTCAACCTTGGCGACGGCACCGCGTGGCGGATCGAGGCCAGCACCCTCGACGGCGACGGCCTCGCGTTCACCCAGATCGGCAGCGGGCTGGCGACCGGGACCCCGGGCAACCCCGGCTCGCCAGGCAACGGGCTGAGCAGCTCGTCAGATCTGCCCCAGGGCGGCGCGCGCGGCTGCGCCTACGACCTGGGCTCGCTCTACGTCGCGGACATGCAAAATGATCGGGTCGTGCGCTTCGACGATGCTGCGACCAACGATGGCATTGATGGCGTCGCGCTCGAGGACCTCCCGGCTGGGAACCTCAACGACCCCACGGATCTCACGGTCAACGCCGAGGGCTACTTGATCATCGTCTCCTACGAGAACGCGAAGGCGTTCTTGACCGTGGAGCTGCCGCGCGGCGGCTTCATCGACAACGGCCTGCAAGACCTCAGCGTCAACGCGGGCAACTACGGGGTCGCGGTCGCCAGCGGGACCGTGTGGTTCACCCGCGCCAACAACAAGAACGGAACACTGCGGGCCGTCACGCCCGAGCAGGACGTGCTGCCAACGACCGAAGGGCCGTTCCCGCCGCAGTGAACACTCACTCGTCGGCGCTGTCGGTGCACGCGGCGATCTCCAACGCCGCTTGCAGCTCGCAGTTCCTGGCGCACAGGTCCTCGCTCGCGCTGCTGGCTAGCGGGGCGTCGTCGTTCAGCACGGCGTCTCGATAGTCCGCCCAGGTCTGCATGTGTGCGCTGGGCTCGAAGCCAGTGTCCGACAGCAGATCCGTCATCACCGGCAGCACGATCCGCGTGTACATGATCCCCTCGTCGACGCCCTTGGCCGCTTCGGCGCTGCCGAGCGAACCGGCGAGCAGGGCCTCGTCACAGTACTTGCGCGCCCGCTTGACGAACACGATCGCCAGCTCGTGCTCGATCAGATCTGCGTTGATCTCGGCTGGTGCGCCCTCGAGCATTGTGGTGATCAGCTCGAGCGCCGGCGTGTTGCGCCCCAGGATCCGGTCTTCGATCAACGCCAACAGCCCCCGCGCCTCGCGGGCCGCGAGCGGGTCGTCCTTGGCTCGCGCCCGCTCGGCGAGCGCGAGCAGGTTGCGCTGGACGACGCCAAACGAGCCCTTCTCGACCACTTGCTTGGCAGACTTGGTAGCGAGCTCGTCGGGGGCCCACGCTTGCTCGGGTCCGATGATGCCCGCCGATCCGGTCGTGAACGCGCCCTCGATCGTCGCCTCCCAGTCTTCGCCCGCGACGGCGTCGGCCGAGCTGGCGAGCGTGGCGAAGCTCCCGCTCCACACACACCAGGCCCAATCCCACTCGGCGTGAAACAGGGCGGGGTCGCGCTGCGGGTCGGGGAGCGCGTCCGACACCATCGCAAGCCGGGCCCGGACGTCGAGTAGGGCGACGGCACGAAGCGTGGCGAGCACGTCTGCCAAGATCAGCTTGCGAGCCTGCCCCTGCTCGAGGGCCGCGAGCTCGAGGGCCTGCTCGATCGCCAGATCGTCGGTCAAGACGCCAGCCTCGACCCGACCGAGGCGGGCGCCGACCTCCCGTACCCAGCGCTGGACGGCGGTGCCCCCAGGCAGCGGCGACTCGCCGGACAAGTCCGGCGCGGACCCGCGATAGAGCTCGATCACGTAGTCCAGATCGGGGTCGGGCAGCCGCAGCTCCGCTTCGATCTGGGCGAGGCCGAACATCGCCGCCTCGCAGGCGGGCAGCGGCGTGTCACCGAGCGCGGGCTCGTCTTCATTGCCGACGTCGTCGGCCGAGCTGTCCGCGTCGTCCTCGAGGCCCTCGCAGGCGAACAGGGCGGCGCTGAGCAGCAGCGGAGCAAGTGTCCAATTCATGTAGTTCATGTGATTCATGGCGGGTGGGTCGTGGGTGCAGGCAAGATCCACGGCTTCGCGGCGAGGCCCTCGCGGGTGGCCGCGAGGTCCGTATTGGGATCGATCAAGCGATGGTGCGGGCGGCCGTTGAACGCCACGAACACGTCGGCGCGGATCTCGATCGCGCTGCCGGGCATCTCGCGCTCGAGCCGCGCGGCCAAGTGCCGGGCGTACTGGGCGATCAGATCCGGCTGGGTGCTCATCATCTTCACTTGCAGCGGGCTCAGCTCGGCGTGGGGGTCGAGCTTCCAGCGCCGGCCGGTGGCGCGGTCGTGGACCCGAAATTCGGCGAACCCAACCTTCTCGATCAACATCACGCGATAGCCGAAGCGAAACCCCTGCTCGTGCCACAGCGACGACCCCGGGTACAGCAGAGAGCGCCAGGGTAGCGCGATCTGAACGAGCAACAGCGCGCCCGCGGCCCAGGTCAGCGCCTGCTTCAACCGCGGGTCGATCGGCGTTGACGCAGGCGTCCGGTCTCGCGCCATGAACCGGCGCGGCCAGTCTGGCGCGAACATGATCGTTGCGCAGCCGATCATGAACCACGGGAACATGCCGATCGGAAACAATAGCCCCGTGATCACATGAAAGCCGACGACCGCCACATAGGCGTAGGCCCGGGTCGGCCGCCACAACAGCGCGGGGACCACCAGCAGATCGAAGCCAAGGCCCGACCACGAGGCCAGGTGGGCGAGCCAGGCTTCATCGAGCCACGCGCCCACGAGCGGAAGGTCCGCGCGACGGGCCAGCCAGGTCTTCAGGGGTTGGGCGTAAACCAGCCAGTCCGCGCCGATCTTGGCGATGCCGGCGTACAGGTAGACCAGGCCAACCTGGACCCGCACCAGCGTCAGCTGGATCTGGCTCACCCGGGCGTCTTCGTCGGGCACCGGCGGTAGCAGCACGAAAGTAGCGAGCAAGCAGCTGATGAAATAGTAGTGATTGAGGTAGTAGCTCAGGTCGATCAGCTCGATATACGTGAACGCGAGCAGACACGTCAGCGCGCTCAGGCGCGGCCGCAGCCCCGCCGCGAACGCGAGGCTCGCCGCGGCCAGGACCGCGAACAACCCGTACGCGAGCGTTGGCGTGGGCGCCTGGACCCACGCGAACCCCCAATAGTGAAAGTGAAAGCTTGGCGCGAGCAGCAGCTCGTCGACCCACCCGCGGGCCACGAAGCGCAGCGCGGACACGCACACCAGCAGGCCCACGAACACGCGCAGGATTACCAGCGAGCTGGCGTCGACCCGCTGCCTCGACCATGCGCGCGCGCGCTCGCAGCAGCCCGGGCCCATCGCCTAGTCCCCGTCGTTGTCGCTCAGCGAGACCGTCACCCCGAGCAGGCTCGCGACGTCGGCCGTCATCGAGATCCGCAGGCGCTCGACCGCGACTTGGGCCTGCTCGACGGCCGCGGCGTCGGAGCTGATCGAGAGCCGCAGCGGCTCGGGCACCGCCGCGAGCGCGAGCTTGGCCTGCTCGAGCTCCTCGCGGATCTTGGCGTCGACGTCGGGGCTGCGCTGCGCGACCAAGATCGTCAGGCCGCTCGCGCCATCGTCGGCCCCGAGGTACGCCGCCTCGAACCCCGCGAGTCCGTCGAGGGCGTCGCTCAAAGATCGATCCGAGAGCCGCGACTCGACCAGCTCGGGATCCGCTCCGCTGGCGCTGGTGAGCCCGAGCGGCTTGGCCAGCTTCATGTCGTCGATGTCGTGGAGCCCGCTGATCAGGGCGTTGACGATCGCGTCGATCGCAGACGCCACGTCTGGATATGCGTCGCCGACGAGCGTCGTCGTGTACTGGCTGCGCCAGGCGTCGTCGAGCTCGGCCAGGCGCAAGGCGACGTCGCTGGCCAGCAACTCGAGGTAGGCGCAGCGGGCTGGGCCCTGATCGCTGGTCAGCGCCGCAAGCACGGCCTCGTCGCCCGCCAGCGGATCAAACAGCAAGTACTCGATCGCCGGCATGCCCTTGCTCGCGACCCCGAGCAGATCGAGCTCGGCCTGCGAGGTCACGCCCGCCGCGACCCCGCCGTCGACGCTGGCTGGGCGCACGGGCCAAAAGTCGATCGCGGTGTCGAAGCCGTCGTCGACGATCGGCCCGAGCGGGACCGCCAGCAGCTGCTTCCACGGGGCTCGCAGCTGCCACCAAGCGTCCTGCGCCGCGGTCAGCGACGCGGCGTCGGGGGCCGCACACAGCTCGGTCGCCGCGCCGTCGAGCGCTGCGCCGCGCTGCCTCGCGTCGGCGAGCGTCGGCACCAGCTGGTCCTCGATCAGGCTGGTGATCACCTCGGCGCGGCGATCGGGCTCCTGGTCGGTCGGGCACGCGACCAGCACGCCAAGCGCGACGCTGCCAAGGGCAAGCAGCCCAGCCACCACGGCGCCACGACGCGTTGGATAATTCATAGGGACTCCAAGAATCGCAGCAACGCCGCGCGCTCGCTCGCGCTTTGTTCGACGAAGCCGTCGCGCGCGGCCTGGGCCTCGCCGCCGTGCCACAGGATCGCTTCGGCGAGCCCGCGGGCGCGGCCGTCGTGCAGGTACAGCTGGTGATCATTGACGACCGAGAACAGGCCAACGCCCCACAGCGGCGGGGTCCGCCACTCGTTGCCGGTCGCCTCGAAGTCGGGGCGGCCGTCGGCCAGGCCCTGGCCAAGATCGTGGACCAGCAGATCCGTGTAGGGCCAGATCACCTGATTTGAGAGCTCGGGGAAGCCCGCGAGCTCGCCGGTCTCGAGCCGCGGGACGTGACAGTCACCGCAGCCGATCTCCAAGAACAGCTCGCGGCCACGCAGGACCTCCGGGTCGTCGACCTCGCGCCGGGCCGGGACCGCGAGCAGCCGCGAATAGGTGGTGACCGCGTCGAGCAATTCTTCGCTCAGCTCGGGGCTGCCGCCGGTCGCCGCGGCGCCGCACTCGGTCTGGACAACCGGGCAGTCCTCGTCAGGCTGCAGGCCCGACGAGATCCCAAGGTCGCCGTGAAACGCGCCCGCGTTTTGCTGACGCAGCCCCGGCTGGTTGGCCTTCCAGCCAAACCGACCGAGGACCGTGGTCTCGCTGATCGGATCCCACACGTAGTTGGGCCGGCCCGAGATGCCGTCGCCGTCTGCGTCGTCGGGATCGGCGAAGCCCAGGATCGTCGCTTCGGGCAGGGCCTCGAGCAGACCCAGACCGATCATCTGGGGCGCGACGCGGGCCGACATCAGCGTGTCATCGGCGAGCGGACCAAACCCGAGCTCGACCAGCTCGAGGGTTGGTTGGCGCAGCGAGAAGGGCTCGCCGTCGGCGTAGTTGCCCGGCAGCTCCTGCCAGCTGACCCGCGCTTGGCCCTCGGGCGTGACGCCTGGGATCGCGTCGGGCTGCAGCTGCCCGCCGTAGTTGGGCTCGGGCAGCGGGCCGCCATGGGCGTCGAGCCCCGGGATCGACAGGCGAACCAACATCGAGAGCATGGGCTCGTCGTCGGTGAGCGGCGGCCGCCCGCGGCCGTCCTTGAAGTGGCAGGCCGAGCACGAGCGCGCGTTGAAGGTGGGCCCCAAGCCGTCGCGAGCCTCGGTTGAAGCCGGCGCGATCACCCAGTTCTTGTTGAAGAACGAGTTGCCAACGAAGAACGCGGACTCGTTGGCCAAGCTCAGGTTGCGGGCCGACAGCATGAAGGCCCGCGCGCCCGTCTCGAACACCGTCGTGTCGCCGCCAGCGAGCGCTTCACCGGGCTCGGGCGCGAGCGCGGCAGGATCGCCACACCCGCCCGCCAGCAGCAGCAGCAGCGTCACAAACGTCGAGCTGGCCCGGTGATCGTGCATTGTGCCCGCCACGATCAATCGAGCGCGAGGTTGATCTCGAACAGCGCCGCGACCTCGACGATCGTGTCGGTCTGCCGACGCAGCGCATCGACGGTCGCCTGCACGGCGTCGCGGTCGTTGATGATCGCCTGGTCAAACGGGGCTGGGATCGCCATCGCTGCGTCCAGGCTGGCCTGGATGTCGTCCGTGAGCCGATCCGCGAGGGCCTGATCCCGGGCCGCGACCAAGTCGTACAGCCCCGGACCCACGTGGGTGCTCGCGTAGTCGCCCAGGTACACGTTTTGGATCCCCACAATGTCGACGATGATGTCGCGGTGGGTGTTGTCGCTGAAGCAGGAGTGCTCGTCTTCTTGATCTTGGGTCGCGAGGGCGACCTCGATCCGCTCGCCCGCTAGCTCGGCGCCCGAAAGGCTGCCGATCCCCAGCAGCATCTTGCGGACGATCTCGTTCGGCGCCTCGGCCACGAACTGCGCGCGATAGTTGTCGGCCTGGTCGGGATCCCAGGCCGCGACCAGCCCGTCGATGTCGGCGACCAACAGCTCCGCGGCGGCGAGCAGGTACGCACCACGACGATCCTGGTTGTTCGCGGTGCCCGCTCCGCTGGTGTCAAAGTCGGTCCACGGCCGCGCGCCTGGACCCGAGGCCGACAGATCCTGACCCCACAACAGGAACTCGATCGCGTGGTAGCCCGCCGCGATGTTGGTCTCGCCGCCCTGCTCGTTGAGCTCGATCAGCAGCGCCGCATCGATCACCGGATAGCTCGCCGGGTCGTTGATGATGCCCGCGTCCGGCATGCCCTCGACGTAGTCGACGTAGGCCTCGTCCATCGGCCACGCGTTGAGCTGCCCCTCGGGCCCAGCGTGGGGCTCATCGATCGGTCCATCGTAGAACCGGAACGCCTCGGTCTGGCCGTAGAACTCGCGGGACGCCAACCAAGCTTCGCGGGCTGCTTCCAGGTTCGCTTCGCTCGGGTCCGCGACCAGCTCCACGATCGAGGTCTGTAGCGTAGCGGCCGAGGTCTGCACGTCGGCGTAGTTGGCCGCGACCACCAGGGCGTACTGCTCGGCGATCGGCGCGACCTCGGCCGCGTCGAGGGGCGCGCTGCCATCTGAGTCGGTGGTGCAGGCGCCCAGGGCGAGCGCGAAGAGGGCCGCGAGAGGTCCGAATCGGATCATGGCGCGCACGATATTGAAAACCGTTTTCAACGTCAAGCGCCTAAACCTTCCCCTCAACAGCATTTTGTCTGCCTTGGGTGACATAATGGAACACAAGTCTCAATATCATCGAGCGCTGCCCGCGGATGTCACCAAGCGCTGCTCGAGGGCCGCCACCAGCGCAAATCGTGCGCCCCAAGGACACAGGGAGGCGCCAAGCGACCAGACGCGCCAGCGGTCGCAGTCGGCGAAGCACCTGTACACGTCCGCCGAAGCCAAGGAGAGCCCCCTCTAGGTCTAGGGGGGCCACACATGCGGATGCGAACAGCCAGCCCGTCGGGAGCGAGCGAAGCGAGTGACCTGCGAAGTGCGAAGGCGGCTGTGGGGGTAATGGAAAAGCGGCCCTGGCGGGGTGTAGCCTCACCCGCCAGGGCCTAGAACCGACGCTCTCGAACGTCGGCGCCGAGTGTTGACCGATCAACGGCAGTCTTCACCCACGAGATTGAAAGCCCGCATCATTCCATTAGACCACGGGTCCACAGTGACGGACCCGCCGGGGGACGATCCCGGATCTCGGGCATGGGTGGGTGAAAGGAGAGATGATCGGCGGCTCGACTATTGAGCTTGGGAGCGAGGCTGAGCTTGAGCGATGCCTTGAACGGACACCCCCGCGAGTGTGTGCGGGGTTGTTGTGCCTGCGTCTACCAATTCCGCCACCCCGACCCATGTGTGAGTGTCGGGAGAGGGATTCGAACCCCCACGTCCTCGGCTGTCGTGACGATGAGCTTGAGCTTGAGCTTGGCTCCCTACGAAAGTCTGTGTTGGGTGGTCTCCTGTCGTGATGGGGCTGATCCAGGCGAGGATCAGAGCTCTGCGAACACGTAGTCGAGCATCGCCGAGGCGTCTTGGCGAACGACCTCGCGGGTGTTGGCCTCTTCGCGGGCGCACTTGACCGCGTTGGACAGCTTCTCGATCCGACGCTGCAGCGTACGCTTGACCTCGCGTGGGATCGCGCCCGAGCGCTTGATCGTGGTCACGTAGCCGACGATCTGATCCTCGGTGATGAGCTGGGCTTGGGCCGGGTGCTCCTCGGTCGCGGGGTACAGCACGATGCCCTTTTGGATCTTCTTGGTCCGGTGCCGCTTGCTGGGCGCGCTGACGTGGACACCCTTGTCGTTCTCGTCGCTGCGCCAGTCTTCCGCGGGGTCGAGCTCGACGATCCTTTCAACCATGGTCCCGATGTCCTTGAGCTGCTTCTCGAGGAACAGCAAGAAGGTCGTGGGCACCTGGGCCATCAGCGTCTTGCCGTCAACGACGACGTCGGCCTTGACCTCGCAGTTGGCGAAGTCCTTGGTGGCCTCGATGTTGAACAGCTCGCCCAGGCTCTTGTGAATGGTCTGTAGCACCTCGCGCGCGTTGTACTGCACGCGTTTTTGCTCGGTTGGGAAGTGCTCGCCGTCCTCGGCGAGGGCCTCGTAGGTGGCGACGAAGCCGTTGAGCAGATCGGGCTTGCGGCAGGCCTTGTCGAGCTCGGTGAGCTCGGCGAACACTCGCTTCTTCAGATCGCTCTCGATCGCTAAAAATTGGTTCAAGCGCATGGCGGACCGCGACCATACCAGCGCGGCACGCGGTCGGCATCAGCTATTCGCTGCCCGCGCCTAGCAGCCCGTGGTGCAATGCTTCGCGCCACCTCGCTTGGCCTTTTCGCCGAGGGCCTTGTCGCCAAACCTAGCCTCGCGCGCTAAGGTTCCCACGGCTCATGGAGGCACCCTGGCGGCACGTGGTTGTAACATCCGCGACGCTCGAAGCCTGCTAGGAGGCTCCCGAAATGCAATCGGCGTTGTCGCTGCTGCTCGTCATCGTTTGTCTCGCTCCTCCGTCTCCAGAACCGGCGCCTATCGTTCCGGTCGACCTCGTCGCCCCCCCTGCGGTGGTCGGGGAGGACGAGGATGATGCGGTCGATACGGCGCCGGTCGTCGAGCCGCCGCCAGTGGGGGGCTCGACGGAGATTGCGCCGGTCGGCGATGCTCTGGCCGGCGGGTCGGCGGTGGCCGTGAGCGAAGCGGCGCCAGCAGACGACCTGGAGGTCAGTCGGATTCGCTTCACGCCGGGCACCGGGCTGGTCGCCGACAGTCGCGACGGGAAGTTCTCGATGGCGATTCGTTCGCGTCTGCAGCTGCGCTACGAGGCAACCGACGAGCCTGGGGCGGACCCGGAGTTCGAGCACGTGTTCATGGTCCGACGCGCCCGCGTGCAGATCGCGGGGCACGTGTTTAGCCAGCACAACAAATACAAGCTTCAGATGGCGCTCTCGCCTAGCGACATGAACTTTGGCCCGAACGGGGCGCAGCGATCTCCAGTCCTCGACGCGATCTTGACCTTCGACTATCTGCGCGACTTCACGGTGACCGTGGGGCAGTTCATGGTGCCGTTCAGCCGCCAGCGGATCGTGTCCTCGGGCGACTTCGAGCTGGTCGATCGCTCGATCGCGCAGGCGGAATTTCAGCTCGATCGGGACATCGGCGTCCAGATCAGCTCCAACGACGTCGCCGGGTTGGGGCGGCTTCGCTACCTCGCTGGCGTGTTCATGGGCGAGGGGCGCGACGCGTTCTCGGGCCACGACAGCGGCCTGCTCTATGTCGCCCGCGTCGAGGTCCTGCCCTTCGGGGACTCCGAGTCGCGCTGGGACTATGAAGAAGGGGACCAGGCGCACGTTCGCCTGCCGCGGCTCTCGCTCGGGGGCGCCTATGCCTACCAAGATCGGGCCGTGAACAACCAGGGTGTGATGGGCTCGCGGCCGACCGATGGTGGGACCACCAACTTTCACGTGGTCACGGCCGACGCGGTCCTGCAGGTTCGGGGGGCGTCGCTGACGGGGGAATTCGCGTGGCGTCGCGGCCAGCGAAATTTTGGGACCGCGACGGTGACCGACGAGATGGGCAACGAGGCCCCAGCTCCGCGCGAGGCGGCCCACGATGGGCTGGGGTGGTTCGTGCAGGCAGGCTACGTCGTGCCTCGGGTTCCGCTTGGGGTCGCGGGGCGGTACAGCCAGCTGCGCCGGACCACGACGGCGAGCCCGCTCACGCAGCGCGACGAGCTTGGCGGGGGACCGAGCTGGTACTTGTTTGGCCACGACGTGAAGCTGCAGGCTGACTACTTTTGGATCTGGAGCGAGCGGAATTTCCGGGCCGGCGGCCACGCGGTGCGCGTGCAGATCTCGGCTGGCTTCTAAGCCCGACAGCGACGCCCAGCAGGTACGGACATGCTCACGCTGAACAACGAAGCGCTGCGCTCACTCGTCGCGCGAAGCTGCTGGTGAGGGGGCCAGGTGTCGATACGCCTCGCGCCGGGTCTGCGCGTGGGCGTTCAGCACGTCGGGCGGCAGCGCGGTCAGATCGAGCGCGCGCAACAGCTTGCGATTGCCCGCCACGCTGCGGGCCGACTGCGCGCGGATCCGCTGGGCGAGGGCGCGCGCCTCGGCGTCGAGCTGATCGAGCTGCACGAGGGCGCACAAGCTCGCGCGGACGTCCGTGATCTCGACCTTCTCACCCGCGAGCAACAGCCGACGGGTGATCGTGGGTCCAAACGCGGCGTGGATGCGGGTCAGTCCAGCCGCGTGATAGACGACGCCCAGCTTGCCCGCTGGCAGCCGCAGGCTCGCGCCGTGACAGGCCAGGCGAAAGTCGCAGACCGAGATCAATTCAACGCCGGCTCCAACCACGGCGCCATTGAGGGCGGCGACGAAGGTCGCGTCGGCCGTGTGGATCGCCGTGGTCGCGCGGATCAGCGCCTCGTCGGGGGGATGCGGCTGCTGGAACAGCTTGGGATCGGCGAGCGCGGTCAGATCAAAGCCAGAGGTGAACACCCGATCGCCAGCGCCACGCAGGATCACGACCTCGCCGCGCAGATCGATACAGCGCGCCGTGATCCACTCGAACATCGAAGGGTGGATCGCGTTGCGCCGGGCCGGGGTGTCCAGCACCCAGGACAGCACGCCCGGCTCGAGTTCGTGCTCTCGCAGACCTTCTGGGGGTGTCGGCATGGGGCGCGAGCGTACCCGCTTCGAACAACGGGTGTTGCGCCTGGCGCCCGACACACTCCTTCCTCGCTTCGCGCCAGGGACGCCAGGCCCGGCGCCTCAAACCATCAAATTCACTGCGGCAGGGTACTAGCCCGCTGGCTTGTCTTCGTGGAGCGACGGATCGTAGGTCTGATCCGGGTTGCGCAGATACTCGGGCGCCTCGATCACCATGCCCCCCTTCTCTTTGGGCGGCTGCCCCGGGATCTCGACCTGGCCGGCGAGCGCGGCTTCGCGGGCGTCTTCCAGCGCCTTCGCGGCGTCGGAGTCGGGGTTTTGCATGATCTTCTTGCGTAGCGCGTAGGCCCGTTTGCGGTTCTGCTCGGGGCCAAGGGTCTTGGGATCCCGCGCGAGCAGATCGACCTCTTCCTCGGTCAGCTCGTACTTGCCCAGCGCCGGCTTGGCGTCGGCTGGGGCCTCGGCTTTGGCCTCGGGTTGCGCGTTGGCGTTGGCCTGGTCGGCGTCGGCCTTGGTGGAGGCCGGCGGGTCAGCGACGCAGGCGAAGCAGGGCAGGGCAATCAACAGGGCCGCCAGCGGCACGCGAGAGAGGCTCATGCCGGGAGCTTAGCGGGTTTCCTGAGGAATGAAAGCTTTCCTGCCGCTAGGAGATGGCCCGAAGGCTCTTGCGCAAGTGGCGAACCAGCGACACCGGGATCCAGATCGTGAGCGCCACCTGCACCAGACCCAGCACCGGGCTGAGCTCGGTCATCGCGAACACCTCGCCCAGATCGCGGGGCTGTGAAGCTTCGGCCCAGAACACCGCTTGAGCAAACCCAACCGTCAGCGACATCGCGCAAAAGCCCGCCCACAGGTTCGCGGCGACCTTGCTCGGGACCGCGACGATGCGGATCGCAATCAGCGCGAGCACGGCCGTGCACCACATCAGCCAGCCAAGCGCCACCGGGTGCAGCGAGCTGATGCTGCTGCCGAACACCACGGCCACGGTCACGAAGTGCAGCACGCCCCAGCCGCCAAACTCGAGCAGCAGCGCGGGGACCGGCACCGCCCGCATGCGCGGGTGGCCGTCGCCCGTGGGCACCCGCGCCATGAGCAACAGCGCCAGCGGCAGGGCGAGCATGGCGAGGCCAATGTACTGGCGCACGAACGCCTCGCTGTGGTTGAGGTCCGGGATCGCGACGTTGACCAGGGCGATGCAGGTGAGCGCGCCGATCAGCGCCGACCAGCGATCCAGCAGCACGCCGCCGTTGCCCTCGACCCGACGCGCGAGCGCGTTCAAGGTCAGCCAGCCCAAGATCACCGCGCCGCAGGTCCACACGAACGCGCCCACGAACACCCGGCTGAAGCTGGCGGGGATGTCGAAGAAGACCTCACCGAGCAGCGCCGAGAGCCCCAGGTGTGGCAGCACGGCCGCGAACCCGGCGATCTCGTCTTCGTTGCTGCCGAGCAGACCGACGCCCGCCAGCCACGCGACGCAGGTCAGGCACATCAGCGCGATGCCGATGATGCCTGGCGTGCGCTTGTCTCCCATGAGCTGCCCGAGCAGCTGCGCGCCAAAGATGAACAGCGCGCCGGTTGCCGCGAGCGCGGCCAGCAGCGCGCCCGCGACGAAGATCTCGCCAACGAACAGCGCACAGATCAAGAAGATCGCCAGCTGCGGCGCCGCGAAGATGCCGATCACGAAGCTGGGCCCGGCGGCCAGGCCCACCGCGAGCTCGCGGGGCGACAAGGCGGTGCCGGTCAGCGGCATCAGGGTGTTCTCGTGCCGCTCTTGGGCCTGTTGAACCGCGACGAGCAGCGGCGCGAACACGGTCGCGAACCCGGCCAACAACAGCCCCGCGAACAGCCCGACGAGCTTCAAGCCGTCAGACACACCAAGCGGCGAGCTGTAGGCCCCGACCTGGGGGATGCCGTCGTTGGCGAGCACGGCCTCGAGCACGCGGACCTCCGCCGCGTCGTGCCACGCGAAGCTGTCGTCCCAGCCGCCGTACTGGTTGTAGCTGGTGTCGCCGATCAGCGCGGCAGCCTGCAGGTGCAGCTGGTTGTGGGCCGGATCGGGAGAGGGGGAGAGCGCAGCTTGACGCAGCATCGCGCGGCCCTGCTCGAACAGGTCATAGGCTTGGCCGTAGGTCCCATCGGGGTGGTCCCCGTTGGCCCGCAGCGTGGCGACCTCCGACTTGGCCTGTTGATGCTCGAAGGGATCGTGGGTGAGGACCGTGAAGCTCCGGCGCTCGACCTCGTACTCGTACTCTTCAACGCCGAGATCCGTGCGCAGGCCCTGCTCGAGGCTGCCGCTGCCCAGCGTGAGCCACATGCCGACCACGCTGGTGACGAACGCGAGGATCAGGCTGAAGATCACATAGCGCCGACCCCGACCACCCCGCAGCGAGCGGGTCACGAAGGGGAGGGCAAAGGCCGGAAGCTTGGAGAGGAGCGCGTTCATGGTGGACTCAGTTCACTTTGTCGGCGGAGATGCGGTCGTAGACGTCTTCGAGCCGCGAGCGCAGGCGGCTGCAGGTGACGACCTTGACCCCTGCGGAGATGAGCTCGGCGAGGATCGAGGCCATGAGCGCCTCGTCGCCTTGGACTTGCATGCGGATCAGCTTTTGACCCTCGGACTCGCCGGTGTGCTCGACCAGCACGCGGTGCCCGGCGAGCAGCTCGAGGGCGCGCTCGTGGCCTTCGATCGTGCGCAGCTCGTAGACGAAGCGGCTGACCTCGTGGCTGTCGATGATCGAGTCCACGTTGCCCGAGACGACCAGGCGACCACCCTGGATGATCGCGACTTGGTCGCACAGATCGTCGAGCTCGCGCAGGATGTGGGAGGAGATGACGATCGTGACGCCGCTGTCGCGCACGCGGTCGAGGGTGCGGCGAAGCTCCGAGCGCCCGCGGGGATCGAGGCCGTCCGCCGGCTCGTCGAGGATCAGCAGCTTGGGCTTGTGCAGCAGGCAGCGGGCGATCAGCACGCGCTGGCGCATGCCCTTGGACAGGTCACCGCAGACCGTGTCGCGCTTGGCGGTGAGATCGAAGGTCGTCAGGGTCTCGTCGATCGCGGCCTCGAGCTCGGCCTTGCCCATGCGGAAACACTGGCCAAACAGGCGCAGGTAGTCCGCTGGGGTCATGTCCTTGTAGAGCGGGTTGCCGTCGCCCAAGAACCCAATGCGGCGACGAGCGGCGAGCGGATCGCTGTTCGAGTCCTGGCCATCGAGGCGGACCTGGCCCTCTGTCGGGGTCATGACGGTCGCCATCATGCGCAAGGTGGTCGACTTGCCAGCGCCGTTGGGCCCGATCAGCCCAAAGATCGCGCCGCTCTGGATGTCGAGCTTTAGGTCGCGGACGGCCCAGCTGTCGCCGTCGTAGGTCTTGCCAACGTTCTCGAGCTCCACCCGCACGCAGCCCAACGATGGCACGAGTCGGCGCCGAGCGCATGCCGGGCGCGCGCAGTTTGGCTGCCGCTTCGATGGCTTTTGTGTGCAGCGTCCTTCGCTCGCGGTGCGCACCCAACGCTGTTCAGGAGAGACCCGGTCCGGCGCAATTTCGCACAGCCGCGAGACCCTCACTGGCCACGTCGCACACACCAGCGTAAGCTGGCCAACAGTGAGTTCGAGCGGTCCGTGGTGGAGGCTGTCGGCGGTCGCCGCCCTGGCGCTATTGCTGAGTTCGGCCTGCGCATCGGCCCACGAGCTCAACGGCGTGCGGGTGCTCGAGGGCGCCAAGCGCCGCTCCTTCGAGCCAGGCGCCGTGGCCGAGCGATCGGTCGGGGCGATCGGCGTGGTCGTCACCGACACGGGTCGCGGGCTTGGCTTCGTGGTCGATCCGGGCGGCTACATGATCACCAACCGGCACGTGGTCGAGGACGCGGACTACATCGACATGGTCAGCTTCCCCGGCCTGGATCCGGCGCCGGAGTTCACCCAAGTCGAGATCGTCTACATCGATCCGGTTCGGGATCTGGCGCTGCTGCGGATCGAGAGCGAAGCGCCGCTTCCCTATCTGGCGCTGGCCACGGGCAAGCGCGCGCCGGCCAGCCACTATGTCGCGGAGCGCGACGCGGTGGTGCTCTTGTCCCGCGAGGTCGGCCCGGACGAGGCCGCCGCGCTCGAGCACGATCCCGGGCTGTTGGCCCACACCGGCCGGGTCGAGCGCCTGGAAGTCTACAATCCCACGGTTGGACCTGGGCCCTACTTGGGGGTCAGCGCGCAGATCGAGCAGGGCCAGAGCGGCGGGCCGGTGCTCGATCGCTACGGTCGGGCGGTTGGCGTGGTCACCTGGACCTGGAAAGATCAAAAGGGTGGGTTCGCGATCCCGATCAGCGAGGCCGCGCGGATGCTGGCGGAGCGGCCCAAGCTCGGGACCAGCGGCGAGCAACAGCAGCGCGCCGAAGATCGGGTCAAGGCTTACCTCGCCGCGCTCGGGGCCGGATCGGGCGGTGAGCTGCGCCGGCTGACCTCACCCAGTCGCGCCCGGGAGGTCCGCGGGGAGACCGTCGACGTGCTGCTCGAGCGCAGCATCGAAGGCACGATCTTGCAGAGCTTCGTGACCTCGATCGACGAGCTGCTGGCCGAGGCTGCCCGCGGCGGGAACGACCCCACACCCATGTTCGAGGGGATGGTCGACTACACGTCCAGCGACGCGTTCATGCGCAAGCTGGGGGTCGAAGGCTCGATGTCCAAGCACGCGGTCGTGACCTTCTTTTACGAGCTTGGCAGCGCGTACATGGCCGCGCGCTGGTACGGCAACTACGATCGCCACGACGCCCTGATGCTCGCGGTCCAGCGGGTCCACAGCCTCGAGGCCGCGCGCAGCATCACGGTGCTGTCGACGATCGACGAGCTTGGCGGGTTGCGGGCGGTCGTCGAGCGCGTGGAGGTCCGGCCTGGGTTCTATACGCCGCAAGCGGTCGCAACCGTCGACGTCGGCAGTGGCAAGAAGATCAGCGTGCAGATGCGGCTCGAGTGGGGCGATTGGTACGTGGTCAGCGTCGAGGGCAGCGGCGCACCGGTCCGGCTCCAACCTGCTGGCGTTCAATCCAGCCCCATCGGCCGGCAAGAATAGACGGGCGCCCCCAGGTCTCGGGTCAGGGCCTGAGGTCAGGGCCTCGGGTCAGGGCCTGAGGTCAGGGCCCGCGGCAGCGACCAAACAGGTACACTGGCAGCGTTGTGGCCAACGCCAATGTCATCAAGCACGACTCCGAGTCGCCGTACCAGGTGATCACCGCGGAGTGCGACGCGATGCTGCGATACGCGATGGGCAGCGGTCGCGCGCTCTCTCCTTCGATCGTCGAAGACGTCGCGGCGGCCGTGGCTTGGGGTAGCGCGCGAGCCCTACACGCGGCCGAGCAGCTGTCGCAAGACCAGCTCGACGAGGCCAAGGCCAACGCGCCTTCAATCGGCAAGCTGAGCAGGACCCACCAGCGGCTCGCGCAGGTGATCGCCCCCGCGCAGCCGCGGTCGCTGCGGCTGCTGCACGAGGTCGCGGGCTACGACGCGAAGTACCTGTGGTTGCGGATGCCGATGCCGCGCAACATGACGATCGTCGCCGCGGTGTCGGTGATCGCGTTGCTCGCGGTTGGCACCTCGCCGCTGATCTCGGCCGATCCGGCGGCCGGCAACCCGCTGCTGTCATCGGGCTTTGCGCTGCTCGTGAATCAGCTGTTCTTCCTGTCAATCGCCTCGCTTGGGTCTTGCTTTCATGGGCTGTTCAAGGTCAATGAGTACATCATTCGGGGCACCTATGACCCCGACTATTCGTCGACCTACTGGGTCCGATATCTGCTCGGCGTGATCTCGGGGTTGATCCTCGCCTCGCTGATCTCGATCGACGAGAGCAACGCGCTGTATACCGTGGCGCGGCCTCTGCTGGCGTTGGTGGGGGGCTTCTCGGCGTCGGTCGTGCATCGGATCTTGGATCGCCTGGTCAGCACCGTAGAAGATCTCATCAGCAGTGATCCCAAGAAGCTCGCCGACGAGCAGCAGCGGCTCGCCAAGACCAGCGGCGACGCCCGGGTCCGCGACGCGCGGGTCGACGCGGCCTCGGCGTTGATGAAGCTGCAGGCCAAATTGAACGACGGCATGACCCCCGAGCAGACCCAGGCCGAGCTCTCGCGTCTGGTCAAGAAGCTGGTGCCGGGCGAATCGCACGAAGACGAGCCGCCCGAGGCTGCAGACGCCAAGCCGCGCGTGAACGGTGCGGCCGCCCCCGAGCTCGGCGCGGCCGGGCTGACCGCGGCCGAGCCCGCAGCCGAGCCCGCGAACTAGACTGGCCCGCTGCTCGTACCCCTGCCTGGACAGATCCTTGCGGACGCCGGGGTGAGGCGCGACTTCAAGCAGGGGGGGCAGGCAGGGGCGGATACGTGACTTCGTCCAAGAACAGGCCCGACGCAGGCGCGCTCCCGGACGCGGCCGCGCGGTCGCGGGCTTCCAATATTTGGATCAGCCGCGCGTTGTCGCAGCGACCCTCACCGACCTTGGCGACCGCTCGCACGATGTTGCGCACCATCTTGTAGAGAAACCCGTCGGCGGTGATGTTCAGGCTCACCCGCCGGCCCTCCATGGCGAGCGTGAATGCTTCGACCTTGCGGACGCTGGATACCCGCTCGAAATTGCTGCGCGTGGCGAACGAGGTGAAGTCGTGCTGGCCCACGAACACCGGAAGCGCGGCGCGCATGGCCTCTACGTCCAGGCGCCTGCGGACCTCCCAGACCCGGCCCTCGAGCGCGCGCGGGCACTTTCCGCCGTTCCAGATCTCGTAGCGATAGCGCTTGGCGATCGCGTCCTCGCGCGGGTGAAATTCCAGCGGCACGCGATCGAGCTCGAGCAAGCCAATGTCCTGTGGGAGCGCGTCCCCGAGCTGCGCTGTGAAGCGCTCGAGCCCGGCCGGATCGGCGGCGAGCGAGGCGGGCAGGGTCACCGTTGCGATCTGGCCCTCGGCGTGGACCCCCCGATCCGTCCGACCCGAGCCGCGCACCCGCAGCTCGATCCCCGTGACCGAGGCGAGCGCCGCCTCGATCGTGCCTTGCACGGTCGTTGACCCCGGCTGTCGTTGCCAGCCGCGGTAGCCACGTCCGTCATAGCGCAGCCGCATCCGCAGCTGGATCTGGACGACATCGTTGGGCGCGCTCATGACCGGCTCAGCCTGCGCGCGGGTGCGGCCCCGAGACGTCGGACCCCGGTGTGATCGGGACTGGCGTGAAGTCGCCGCGCATGTACCCGTCGGTGGGATTGAGCAGGTCGGTGAGCACGGCCGAGAACAAGCGGTTGTCCATGGGCTTGCGGACCGAGCGGGTCGGGCCCGCGGCGATCATGCGTTGCAGCATGGGATCCGTGGGCTGGTTCGAGAGCAGGATCACCGGCATCTCGGGGAACAGCTCGCGCACGGTCTTGAACAGGCGCTTGCCGTCGGTCGCGGTGATCTCGAGGTCGAGGATCAGCAGGTCGACCTTGTCGCCCATCTCGGTGAGCAGCGGGGTCGCACCCTTGGCGTCGTTGGTGCAGATCGGCGCGCACTCGGTCGCCTCGAGCAGCTCCTCGAATTCGTCGAGCGCGTCTTGATCTTCGGTCAGCACGACGACGACCGGCCCCTTGGCGTCCCCGCGCAGGACCGGCCAGGGCTTGGGTGCGTCGGCCTTCTCGTCGGTCACGGCCAGCGGCAGGTAGATCTTGAAGGTCGTGCCCTCGCCGACCACGCTCTCGACGTCGACGCGGCCGTGGTGGCGGGTGATCGTGCCCATGACCATTGCGAGCCCCAGCCCGCTGCCGGAGCCGACCGCCTTGGTGGTGAAGAAGGGGTCGAAGATCTGGCGCAGGTGGTCGCCTTCGATGCCGGTTCCGTTGTCGCTCACGGTCACGACCGCGCTGCGCTCGGCGTCGGGGTTGAAGTCTTCGTCGTCACTGGCTGGCTCGGCCTTCTCGCTGGCGGCCTCGGTGCTGGTCGTGAGCCCGACCGTGATCACGCCACCCTCGGGCATCGCGTCGCTGGCGTTGTAGACCAGGTTGACGATCGCTTGCTGAAACAAGTTGCGATCGACGTCGACCGAGACGCTGCGCGCGAGATCGATCTTGAGCTCGACGTTGCCGGGCAACGCGTTGGTAAGCATCGGCAAGATCGTGCTCTGCAGCAGCTGGCGCAGGTTCGAGCGGACTGGCTGATAGGTGTCTTTGTGTGCGTAGGTCAGCAGCGCTTGGGTGATCTGCGCGGCCGAGATCGCCGAGTCGAGGATCCGCTGGCCGTAGCGGCGGGTCTGCTCGACCTTGTGATCGCCCTCGACGATCAGCTCTGCGTGGCCGCGGATCGGCGTGAGGATGTTGTTGAGCTCGTGGGCGAGGCCCGCCGCCATGGTCCCGACCATCTTGAGCTTCTGGGCCTCGAACAGCTGCTCGCGCGAGAGCTCGAGCTCGTTGCTCTTGCCCTCGAGCCTGCGCTTGAGCTCCTCGCGCTGCTCTTGCAGCTTCGCGATGCTAGCGAGGAGGCTGTGCTCGGCGTTGCGCTGGCGCAGGTGCAAGGTCGCGCCCAGGCCCAGCGGGATCGCAATGAAGGTGATCAACACGGGCAGCGCGTACTGCCGGTTTTGGTCTGGGTCCGAATTGGTGGCCGAGTCGCCAGCCGCGTCGGTCGTGCTGGTCTGGACGCCGCCATCCGCGAGCTCCATCTGCGAGGGCGTGAGCACGAACTGACCGCCGAGCAGCCACATTGTCAGCACACAGTAGGCAGCCAGCAGCAGGTTGTGGCGGGGACGCAGCAGCATCCCGCTCCACATCAGGACCACCAGGACCCCGGCGAGCACCACCGAGCTGCCCATGCTCGTCGAGCTGAGCAGCGTGTTGAGCGAAGCAACGCTGATCAGCGCGGTCCAGATCTGCTGACCGCCGCGCTCGCGGAGCGCGAACGCCATCCACGAGAGCACGCCCGCGACGATCAACCAGACCAACCAGCCGTAGTTGTCACCGACTTCTCGAAAGTGGCCGGTTGCGAGCTCGGTGATCGTGAACGCGCTGGTGCACACCGCGGCGACCAAGAACAACATCGCGTTGCTGCGGACGAGCGCAGATGAGTCGACCAGCCCGCCCTGATCCGACTGTTCCGACTGTTCCGACTGTTCCGACGCCGGCCGCTGGCCACCGGCTAACGAGCGGGCGCCGCTCTGCATGACCGAAAGTTGCTTGTCACCCGTCTCCGGCTGCTCATCCCGACCACTGGCGCTGATCCGGATCCTGCCGCTCGCTGTCGCAGGGGCCGATCCTTCGCGCTCCGACTTCCGATCTGCCATCGCGGCGAGTCTATCAGTCGAGCGCCCACGCGGCTGGTGAGTTCGGACCCTCGGCGGGGGCGGCTCCGCCCCGGCGCGACGATGGTCACGGAGCTTGATCTTCGGACCAAACGCCGAGCGGGCCGCGAACATCGGGGGTCGGCGCGTTGGCCTTGCGCACGCGCACGACGGCGCCGGGATCGTCAGGGTGCTCGTGGATCAGCAGCCAGCCGTTCGGCAGGGTGGGGCTGGTCAGCTCGAACACCCGCCGGGCGTCCCGTGGTGACAAGTTCACGCAGCCGTGGCTCATGCGGTGGCCAAACATGTCGTGCCAGTACGCAGCGTGAAGCGCGTAGCGGCCCTGGAAGTACATCGTCCACGGGACGGCGTCGACGTAGTAGGGATCTCGGGCCCGCGCCGTGCTCTGCATCTTCCCGTAGGCGCGCTTGTTCTCGATCCGATAGATGCCTGGGGGGGTCTCGTCGTTGCGCTTGCCCGACGAGATCAGCGTGACGAACACGGGGGCGGCTTCGAGCCAGACCGAGAGCACCTGCTCGTCGAGGTCGATGTCCACGGTGATCTGCCCGCCGCGGACCGGCGTTGGGGGCGGGACCGGCACGAAGCGCCCAATGTCGTGGTCGCTGATCCACCCGCGGCCGTGATCTTGGGTGGCGGGGACCTCGAACCACCGCTCGCCGTCTTCGCCGAGCACGCCCTCGCCGGCCACGAGCAGCGTGTCGTGATACTTGATGCGGGCGACCGAGTCGGACGCGGCGCTTCGCTCGACGCGGATCAGCGTCTGCCAGCGGATCGCCCACGCGAGGGTCTGGCCGGCGGGGATCGGCGCCTGGTCCAGCTCGCGGCCGCCAAACTCGCTGGGATCGAAGAGCGTGAGCTCGGCCGCGCGGACCACCCGGCGGTCGATCGTGGTGAGCAGGGGATCGCCGTTGTTGGGCCGGTAGCGGGTGAACGCGTAGCTGCCGTAGGCCGGCAGCATCTCGACCGGCTTCGCGTGGGCGCGGGCGTCCGAGACGCTCGCGTAGGCGGGGATCGGCGGGGTCGAGTCGACGTCGTGGTGCTCGTGCCGCCCGTACAAGAACGGCAGCAGCGCGCCGTCGTCTAGGGTGGGCAGCGGCGCGGGCAGAACGTCGCTTGGCTCGGTGTGCTCGAGACAGATCCACGCGGCCGCGGCGACCAGCGCCCAGGCCCGCGAGCAGCCGGGACCCTCGCGCTTCTCGAACACCTCGAAGCTCTGCTTGCTGGGGATCCGCCCGCGGATCGCCGCGCGCTCGTCGAGGTCGGCGTAGACCATGCGGGTGCGCTTGGTCCGGCGGATCTCGATCGGCTCACCGAGCGACGAGGGCGGCTTGTAGGGCTCGAGCGCCGGGGGCTGCGACGCGCCGTCAGCGTCCGCGCTCGGGCCTGGCTCGACGGCAGCCGGCGGCGCCGCGCGTTCGTCCGCGACCCGCGGCCGGGACGTCGTCTCACCCCGGCAGGCGACCAGCGCAAACCCAAGGATGCTCGCCAAGCTGATCGCGCGTCGCGGTCCAAGTCCGATCACCGCTCAGGTATGCCATATCTCACCGATCCGCGCGCCTTTGTGGCGTGAGCCCGCTCCACGCCCGCGGCTCTGTTTTCAGCTCGGGCGAGTATACTTCGCCACGAATGAGCCAATTTTCGAGCAGTGAGCGCTATATCGTCTCTGACGATCTGGGGAAGGCCGTCGACGTGGCGATCGCGATTGGGCGACCGCTCTTGATCAAGGGGGAGCCCGGCACTGGCAAGACCCTGCTGGCCGTCGACCTCGCCAAGCAGCTGGGCAAGCCGCTGGTTCGCTGGCAGGTCAAGTCAACGACCAAGGCGGTCGAGGGGCTGTACCAGTACGACACCGTCAAGCGCCTGCACGACAGCCGGTTTGGCGACGGCGACGTCGGCGACATCGGCAAGTACATCGAGCTTGGCCCGCTCGGGCGGGCGTTCGCGGCCGAGCACCAGAGCGTGGTGTTGATCGACGAGATCGACAAGGCCGACCTCGAGTTCCCCAACGATCTGCTGCACGAACTCGACGCGATGAGCTTCTCGATCCCCGAGACCGGCGACGTCGTCGACGCCAAGCTGCGCCCGATCGTGGTGATCACCAGCAACAACGAGAAGGAGCTGCCCGACGCGTTCTTGCGCCGCTGCGTGTTCCACTGGATCTCGTTCCCCGATCGCGAGCTGATGGCCCAGATCGTCGCGGTTCATCACCCCGATCTCGAGTCCCAGCTGCTGGCTTCGGCGCTCGAAGCATTTTACCGGCTGCGTCGGCTCGAGGGTCTGCGCAAGCCGCCAAGCACCAGCGAGCTGATCGACTGGATCGCCGCGCTGCGCCACGCCGACATCGATCCGGCCAAGCTGCTTGGCGCTGGGTTGCCGTTCTTGGGGGTGCTGCTCAAGAAAGAGCAAGACGTGAGCCTGGCCGAGCGGGGCGGCGCGCGCGGGGGAGGCCGGCATTGAGCGCCGCTGAGGTCGCGCCGCCAGCCGGGGGCCGTCGGGGGATCCCGCTGTTCCTCGACTTCTTCTACAAGCTGCGCGAGCGCGGGCTCAAGGTCAGCGCCCACAACTGGTTGGCGCTGCTCGAGGCGCTAGGCCAGGACCTGCACGAGTCTTCGCTCGACGGGTTTTACGCGGTCGCCCGCTGCATCTTGGTCAACGACGAGGGCGACTACGACGGCTTTGATCTGGCGTTCGCCGAGACCTTCCGCGGGGTCATCACGGATCTCGAGCACCTGACCGATCAGCTCGAGCAGTGGCTGCGCGATCCCAAGCAGCTGATGTACCTCGACCCGGCGATGCGGGCGCTGCTCGAGAGCATCGGGATCGACGAGCTGCGCCGGCAGCTGCTCGAGCGCCTGGCCGAACAAAAAAAGCGTCACGAAGGCGGCAACCGCTGGGTCGGGACCGGCGGAACCTCCCCGTTTGGGCAAGGCGGCATCCACCCCTCGGGCGTGCGGATCGGCGGCAGCGGCGGTGGGCGCTCGGCGCTGGCGGTCGCGGACTCCAGGCGGTTTCGGGACTTCCGCAAGGACCTGGTCCTCGACACCCGGCAGATGGGCACGGCGCTGCGACGCCTGCGTCGGTTGAAGCGCAAGGGTGCGATCGAAGAGCTCGACATCGACGGCACCGTTGACGAGACCGCCCGCAATTGCGGCGACCTCGAGATCGTCATGCGCCCGCCCCGAAAAAACGACGTGCGCATGATCTTGCTGCTCGACGTTGGCGGCAGCATGGATCCGCACACCGAGCTGGTCAGTCGGCTGTTCTCGGCCGCCCACCAGCACGGCGGGTTCAAGCAGCTCGAGAGCTACTACTTTCACAACTGCGTGTACTCCAAGGTCTACGAGGACGCGGCCTTCACCAAGCCCGTGACCATTGACTCGGTGCTGCGCCGGACCGACAGCAACTGGTACCTGGTGTTGGTCGGCGACGCGTGGATGCACCCTGGCGAGCTGATGATGAACAGCTCGAGCTTCTGGAGCGTGGAGGCGGCGCCCAGCGGCCTGCGGTGTCTGGCCAAGCTCGCCGATCACTTTCCGCGCTCGGCCTGGATCAACCCCGAGCCCAAGCGGCTGTGGGACGCGCCAACGATCAACCAGATCGCGCAGCTGTTCGAGATGGTCCCGCTGACCCTCGACGGGCTTGGCGAGATGGTCGAGAACATGCGCGCGCCCCCGCGGGCCGGCCGGCGCACGCGCATCGCCAAGGTCCTGCGCGAGCGCGAGTGAGCTGCTTTCAGCTCGGGCGAGGGCTTCTCGCCCGCTTGCGGACGCCTTCGTAGACTGGATCAACTGGGCATCAGAGAACTTTGGGCTCAGAGCTTCTTGGCTTTGAGGTCCACGAGCGAGCGGATGTGCTTGACCAGCTGCGTGCGCGAGTAAGACCCCTTTTGCATGATTGAGCCGACCCGCTGCGCCAACGCAGTCCGCTCAGTCTGGCCCAGCTGCTTGGCCGTGATCACGATCACCGGCAGCGAGGCCAGCGCAGGGTCGCCGCGCAGGATCTCGAGCAGCTCGAACCCGTCCATCTCGGGCATCATGAGATCGAGCAGCACCAGCTTGGGCCGCGACGCCCGGATCGACTCCAGCGCCCGGGCCCCGTTGACGGCTTGCTGCACCTCCCAGCCCTCCTTGAGCACCGCGCGGCACAGCAGGTCGCGGGCCTCGGGATCGTCGTCAACCACCAACACGTGCTGGGAGCTCGCGTCGGTCCCAGCGCCCGCGCCAAACCGGGACAGCACGCCGCGCAGCCGATCGATCTCGATCGGCTTGGCGAGCACGTCGGCGGCCCCGAGCGCGTAGCCCATGTCGGCGTCGGGCATCAGCGAGACGATCACCACCGGGATGTCGGCGAACTCGGGGCGCTGCTTGAGCCGCGACAGCACCGCCCAGCCGTCCATGCCCGGCATCATCACGTCGAGGGTGATCACGTCGGGCTTGTGCAGCTCGGCCAGCTGCATCGCGCGCGCCCCGGTTGGTGCGGTGAGCACCGCGTAGCCCTCGGCCTCGAGCAAGCGCGCGAGCATGCCGCGAGACTCGGACTCGTCGTCGACGACCAGCACCGTGCCGATGTTGTCGCCGGTCACCGCGCGGAACGTGCCCGAGGCGCTGGCTGCTTGTTGCTGGGCGTGGTGGCTGGGCAGCCACAAGGTGAAGGTCGAGCCCACGCCGTACTCGCTCTCGACCTCGATCCGGCCACCCAGCATCTGCGCGAACTGATCGCTGATCGAGAGCCCGAGCCCGGTGCCGCCAAATCGGCGCGAAGTCGAGGCGTCGGCCTGGGTGAAGGGCTTGAACAATTTGGCCAGCTGCTCCGGCTTGATGCCGAGCCCGCTGTCGGTCACGTCGAAGCGCAGCCAGGCCTCGGTCCCGACCCGGAGCTCCTGCACGCGCAGCGCGACGCGCCCTTGCTCGGTGAACTTGCACGCGTTGCTGAGCAAGTTGAACAGCACCTGGCGCACGCGGGTGATGTCGGTGCTGATGACCCCGCCGGTGAGCTCGAGCGACAGGCTCAGCTCGTTGCCGTTGTTGTGGGCGAGCGGCCGGACCGTATCGATGATCTCGTCGATCAGCGCGGGCAGGCGCACGGACTCGATGAACAGCTCGATCTTGCCGGCCTCGACCTTTGAAAGATCCAAGATGTCGTTGATGATCCCCAGCAGGTGCTTGCCGGCGTTGCGGATCCGCTGGAGATCCGGGACCAGCTCCTCGCTGCCGGTGTCCTCGGCCTCCTCCATCAGCATCTCGGAGTAGCCGATCACCGCGTTGAGCGGGGTTCGCAGCTCGTGGCTCATGCTGGCCAGGAACTGGCTCTTGGCCAGGTTGGCGGCCTCGGCCGCGCGCATGGCCTTGTTGAGCTCTTGCTCGGTTCGCTTGCGCTCGGCGATCTCTTGCTCGAGGGCGGCGGTCCGCTGCGCGACCAGCTCGTCGAGCCGCTCGAACATCTCGCGCCGCTGGGTCTCGATCTGCTTGCGCTCGTTGATGTCCTCTATGAACGCGACCGTCCGCGCCTCGTCGGTCTTGGGGTCACCGTAGCGAAACGCCGACAGCTGGGCCCACAAGATCTCGCCGCCACAGCCCGCGTAGCGCTTCTCGACCCGAACAAACTCGCGCTCGCCGCGATGCAGCTGCTCGAGTTCGCTGCGCCCGACCTCGAGGTCGGCCTCGAAGGTGATGTCGTCGAGCGTGCGGCCGATCAAGCCGCCAGGAGCAGCGCCGAGCATGGTCTCGAGCGCGGGGTTGGCCGCCATGATCGTGCCCTTGGCGTTGATCAGGACCAAGCCGGTGGGGGCACCCTCGAACACTGCTTGAAACCGCAGCTCTTCGCGACGCCGCGCGGCCTCGGCCGCCTTGCGCTCGCTGATGTCACGACAGATCGCGGCGAACAGGCGCTGGCCTTGTTCCTCGAACGGCGCGACCACGACCTCCATCGGGATCTCGTGGCCGTGCTTGTGGACGAGATGCGTCTCCACGGTCACCGAGCTGTCGAGTGGCATCTTGCGCCACTGCTCACCCAACCGCTCCTTGGGGATCGACCCGACATCGGGGTTGACGTCGCCGATCGACAGCTGCAGGAACTCGTCGCGCGTGTAGCCAAGGCTGTCGTGGCCGAAGCGGTTGGTCTCGAGCAGGCGGCCGCGCACGTCGTGCAACATCAGGGCGTCACGGCTGCGGTCGACGAGCAGGCGCAAACGCCGGAGCTCTTGCTCGACCTCTCGCGTTCGCTCGGCATCACCTGGCTCGCGCGGCCCGCTGTGCGCGCCCGACTTTGAGTCACTCATCTGTTACTGCTGCTCCCCACTCGTGTTGGCTTGGTGTATCGTCGCTCGACCCCAATGGTGTCGATCCTCATCGTCGAAGACAATGAACTCAGTCGCGACATGTTGAGTCGTCGGCTGCGCCGACGTGGGTTCGAGGTGCTGACGGCAGCGGACGCCGAGATCGGCATGGATATCGCGCATCGGGAGCAGCCGTCGATCATCTTGCTGGACATGAGCCTCCCACGAATTGACGGCTGGGAGGCCGCTCGTCGGCTCAAGGCGCACGAGGTCACCCGGGCGATCCCGATAATTGCGCTTACCGCTCATGCGATGGCGGGCGACCGCGAGTCCGCGCTCGGTGCGGGCTGCGACGACTACGATACCAAGCCTGTCGAGCTGCCGCGCCTGCTAGCGAAGATCGAGCGCTTCGTCGGAACAGCGTAGGGTCTGGCGCAGCGCTGGCCAGGGGGGTGGTAGCGAGCCTCGCAGCCGTGGTGCGATGCGGGGCGATTTCACCCGTGGTCGTTGACGCGCGGTCGGATGTGACCGCGGGGAATCGCAAAGTGCACACCGCGAGCGGGCTAGAAACAGTTAGAATCGACGCGAGGCGGCGCTTCGGTGCCTCTTGGCGATCGTGCCTGGCGATCTACCACAGACGACGTTTACGGCCGAGCCGCATGGCGAGCGCTTGCTCGTGGTCGATGACAACCAGGACAACCTCGACATGCTCGCGCGTCGGCTGAAGCGACGCGGCTACGAGATCACCACGGCGCAGTCGGGGCCCGAGGCGTTGGCGGCCGTCGCTCGGCTTCGCTACGACGCGATCGTGCTCGACATCAACATGCCTGCCATGAGCGGGCTCGACGTGTTGCGAGAGCTGCGTCGGCACTACTCGAAGCTCGAGCTTCCGGTGTTGATGGCGACGGCGCGCAGCGAGAGTGACGACATGGTCGAGGCGCTGTCGCTCGGCGCCAACGACTATGTGACCAAGCCGCTGAACTTTGCCGAGGTCGTCGCGCGACTCGCCACCCACCTCGCGCTGCGGCGCGAGTTCACGGCGATGCGTGGAGAGGTCGCCAGCAAGGTCCGCTCGACCGACGCGATGGTCACCGGCACCGTGGTCGATCGTCGCTACGAGATCGAGTGCCAGATCGGTCACGGCGGATTTGCGGTGGTCTATCGGGCGCGCCAGCTCAGCACTGGACAGGCGGTCGCGCTCAAGGTCCTGCGCGCACGACGGGCGATGCGGGCCGGGGCCGACGGGATCGAGTACACCCGGTTTCGGCGTGAGATGCAGGTCATCGGCGCGGTGAAGCATCCCGCGATCGTGCGCTTGATCGACTCGGGCAGCCTCGAGCTCGAGGGCGGGTGGAGCTCGTTCGACGACGAGACGCCGGACGGCTCGACCCAGACCAACGCGGTGACCGAGGACTCCAGCAGCGATCATGTGGCCCCCGCCATGCTCCCGCCGACCGCCCGGGTGCCGTTCTTCGTGATGGAGTGTCTCGAAGGCGAGACCCTCGCCCAGCTGCTCGAGCGCGATCAAAAGCTATCGCTCGAGGACACGCTGGAGCTGTTCTTTCCGATCATCGGGGGCGTCCACGCGCTGCATCGCCGCGGCATCGTCCACCGGGACATCAAGCCCTCGAACGTGTTCTTGCACGACGGTGACCAGCGCCGACCGCAGCCCAAGGTGCTCGACTTTGGCATCGCCAAGCTCAAGTCCGAGGAGGCCGAGGAGCAGATGACGGTCGGCTTTGTCGGGACCCCGAGCTACATGTCGCCGGAGCAGGCGTTGGGCGAGCGTGACATCGACGCTCGATGCGATCAGTACGCGCTGGGCGTGATGCTCTACGAGTGCCTGTGTGGCCAGCGGCCGTTCACGGCCGACAATTACACGCAGGTGCTGCTGCTGGTCACCGCTGGCGAGTTCACCTCGCTCGCGAAGCTGTCTGCCGAGCACGAGCAGGTCAGTGGGATCATCGAGAAGGCCATGCATCGCGAGCGGGCGCATCGCTACGCAGATCTTCAGGACTTCGGTCGCGCGCTGCTGGAGGTCGCCCCCGAGTCCGTGCGCGCGCGCTGGCGCGGATCGCTGGACGAGTGAATTCGCTGCCCTCGGTGAACCAGTCGACGAACGCGTCCGCAAGCGGGCGAGAAGCCCTCGCCCGAGCTGAAAACAGTGTCGGTATGGGGGCGCAAAATAGGTAGTCTTGCCGCGTGTTTGGCTTGGCCCTCTCGCTGCTGCTCGCGCTTGGACCCCAGAGCGCGCCCGAGGACGGCGTGCGCTTTGCCCCGCCCCCCATCGAGCACGGCTTCGATCTGCGCGAGAACTGGGATGATCTGTGGCGGCGCTTCGAAGATCGACATGGGCGCCCCGATCCCCGCGGTCCGCTGCTGCAACCAGCCCCCGAGCTGCAGCGGCCCGAGTACGAGCTGACCTTGGCGGTCGCCGAGGCGCCGCTGTACCTCCAGCGCGACTGGAACCGGCGGACCCGCGGCGCGCAGATGTTCCTGCACTCCGACGATGAGTTCACGTTCTTCAACCAAGTCCGGCTCAAGGAGCAGACGCCGATCGGCCCGATCGGTGCGTTTGGAATTCGCTACGATCGCAGGGAGCTGCGCGAGGTCCAAAGCTCGCTGGTCCAGCTCTCGTTCGCGTTCCCGGACATCCGCGGGACGGGGCTGTTCGTCGAGATCCGGCCGATCGCGCGGCTCGAGAAGCCGGATCTCGACGTCGACTTCGCGGTGGGCTGGGCCCGGCCAAGCTTGGGTAGCGTGCGGACCCGCGTGTTCGTCCTCGATCCCTTCAACAACGCCAGCGACGCGCTCGCCCAGAATCGCGCGAACACCCAGGACCTGCGGGTGGTCCAGCGCAACCCTTCAATTGGCTTGTCGGCCGAGGCCGAGGTGTTCGTGCTGCCAAGCCTGCGCGCGCAGGCGTTCTTTGGTGGGCTCTTGCCCTCGCGCTCGAGCTACTACTATTCGACCCTGCTCGAGGACGAGCAAGGCAAGTTCGACGTCGAGCGTGAACAGTCCGCGCTGCTCGGTGGCGGGTGGCTCGAGTGGGCGGCGCGGCGGGCCCCCGTGCGCGTGGGGGTCAGCGCGACCTCGGTCCGAACCCACCAGCACGACTTTGACGCAGGCGGCGCGCGGCTGCGTCGGTTGCCCGAGCGCGAGACGCGAGCGCGGGCGTACCTGCTGTTGCACCTCGACGCCGAGACCGTGGGGCGGTTCTTGGGCCAGCTGGATCTCGAATTTGCGGGCAGCACACGATTGACCGAGCTGCCAGCGCACGTCTCGGAGTTTGGCGCGGTCCCCCGCGACCAGAGCTGGCTGGGGATGGTCCGAGCCCAGTGGCTGCCAACGCGCACGTTTGGCCTGGAGCTCGGGTACTTCGTGCTGGATCGCCAAGCGGAGGGGGACAGTGAGCTGTCGGCCTATTTGAGCGAGACCAACCATCGATTGAGCACGCGATTTTCGTTGGCGTTTGATCCCTATGTGCGACTCACCTTTGGAGTGGGGTGGGACCTCGACGACGCCAGCAACCGCTATGATCAGGGCGGGATGACGCTGATCGCCCGCTGGTAGGGCACTAGGGGGCTTTCAAAAAGCCCCCTCGCTTCGGCGGCGGATCCCCCTTCGCTCACCCCAAACGCTCGCCTGTCGGCTCCTAGCCTAGCCTAGCCTAGCCTAGAATGCGTTGTCCCGCAGCATGCGGGCGTTGTCGCGGAAGAACTGGTTGTGATTGTAATTGAGCCCCGTGAGCCCGCTGATCTGGCCGATCTCGTCGATGTGATCGGCCGGGATCAACCCAAGGTACTCACCCCAGATCGCGCTCTCGAGCGGCACGAGCCCGTCGTTGTCGCCCGCGACGCCAAAGATCAAATTGTAGCTGAACAGCAACAGCGGATCGACGGCGTCTTGGCAGCCGATCGCGGCGACGCAGGTCTGGCCCATCCAGCTGTAGTACTTGACCCGCGGATCGTCGGGGTAGAGCACGTTGAATTCGCCCTGCATGTAGGTCTCGCTCAATGTGTAGAGCGAAGCCTCGACGTCGGATTGTTGGCTCTGGGCGGCGCCAAGGAAATTGAGCAAGAACACCAGCACTTGCTCGGCAGGGCCGGGGATCAGCCCCAGCGCGATGTCGGTGAACGGCGTGCCGTAATGTGGGGTGCCAAGCGTGATCACGGCGCCCACGCGATCCCCGTAGCCGCCGCCCGCCGCGGCCGCGACATAGCGCGAGTCAATGCCGCCTTGGCTGTGGCCGAACAGGTTGACCTTGCGCGCGCGTTGGTTCTGCAAGGTGGCCTGGACGAAGCTCACCAGCTGCTCGCCGCGGATGTCCACGGAGTTGTAGGGATCGAGCACGGCGATCGCCAACGGGTAGCCAAGGGCCTCGAGGTCGGATTGAACGTTGAAGAAGTAGGTAAGCGGGCCGATGTTCTCGAACCCGGTCCACCCGTGGACCATGACCATGGGAAATCGGGTGGTCTCGCGGCCGCACTCGTTGGAGCAGCTACTGGCGATGTCGTAGTCGAGCTGGAGCTCGGGGTCGTCGCCGGGGTTGATCGCGCGCAGGACCACCGCGAACTCGCCCGAGCGCGGCGCGACGAACGAAATTGAGCCGGGCTCGTACAGCGAGTCTGCGACCAAGGTCTGGGTGAAGTTGGGGTCGTCGGGGTAGCTGATCGCCACGTCGACGGCCTCGCTTGGCGAGATGAAGATCGTGAGCTCGGTGCCGGCGGCCGCGGACACCCACCACACATGGTTGTCGCAGGCGCTCAGCTGCACGGCGTCGCGGCTGTCGCCGTAGGCCAGGTAGGCTTGCTCGACCAGCTCGGGGGTGGACAGATCGCAGGCGGCGTCGCCCGTCTCGGTCGTGGTCTCTTCGCCCGCCTCTGCCGTTGGCGTGGATCCGTCGGTGCTCTCGTCTCCGGTCTCGTCGTTGGTGGTCTCGCCCGTGTCGGTGGTCTCGTGGCCCGCGACCTCGGGAGCATCGCTGCCGCACGCGAGCGCGGGCACGAGCAGCGAGGCGGCCAGGTATGCGGTGAAACGGCGACTCGAATCCATGGCGGCGGAAGTCTAGCGAATTTGGTCAGCGCGGGGCAGGCCGAACCGAAGACAGTCAATTGGATCAGTGGTCGTGGATCCAGGACCGGTGTAGATTCGCGCTCCGTTGGCACACAAGTGGTCCATGGAGTGTTCGGGCGCGGTCACACACTGGCCGATGTGGCTGGTGGGGCTCGCGTTGCTCACATGCACGTCGGCGTGCAGCGACGACGACTTGCGGCGCGAGTTTGGAGCCGAGAGCTTTGGCACAGGTGAGCTCGAGGGCGGGGCAGGGGACGCGACGGGGGACGGCGATGGAGACGGTGACGGTGACGGTGATCCTGGCGGCGACGGCGACGGCGACGGCGACGGCGACGGCAGCTGCGGCGACGGCGTGGTCGGCGGCGTCGAGGTCTGCGACGACGGGATCAACGACGGGGGCTACGGCGGTTGTCTGCGCGACTGCAGCGGCTTTGGCCCACGCTGCGGCGACGGACGGATCAACGGCGCCGAGCAGTGCGACGACGCCAACTCGGGCACCTCGGACGGCTGCCTGGGCGACTGCAAGGTTCCCCGCAGCTGTCGAGAAATCTTGGCCTACGATCCCAACGCCTCCGACGGCCTGTACATCATCGCGCCCAAGAGCCCCGCGCTGGCGTTCGCTACCAACTGCGACATGAGCACCGACGGCGGCGGGTGGACAGAGCTCAGCTTGCCGCACCTGTGCAACGGAGACCTCGATACCGTGCTGAGCGCGATCGAGTCGGCGGGGACCGAGGGCATTGACGCAATGTGTCGGCCCTATACGCGCGACGGCGGGGGAGACCACACCTACGTATTCGACGTGATCTTTCCGCCTGGGTTCGAGTCGTTCTATTTGAGCGCGCACGTGATGAAGGCCAACGCGGCCGACGGCGACACCGCAGAGATCAAACCGGCGAGCTTCGTGCAGACCGACTGGAACATCGGCTACGGGCAAGCGGGGGACATCTCATTTGGGTCGGCCGACGACGCTGGCCCGGTGGTCAGCTATGCGGCGCTGCTGAGCGATCCGGTCGGGTGCCAGAGCTGCGAGACTGCGCTACCGCTCGATCCGGCGGGGCCGTATTTGGTTGGTTCGGCGACGACGTTGTTTCGGGTCGGATGGGGTGAGGTCGGCGGGCAGTCGGAGGGGTGGTATCCGTGGTGGAGCGGCAGCGTGTATCTGCGTTGAGGTGTCGCTCGTCGGTCGCGACGCGCGTGGCACTTGGCGATGGCTCACGGAAGCTCGCCAACCCCCGGGCCGCAACTGCTCGCAAACTAGGTTCTGGGCCGCTGATGACCTGCGCTCCGACCGCTGTCTGCCGAGAGGCCACCGCATGATCAATTCTGGCACCGGGTGCACTTCGCGCGATATTCTGTGGGGGCCACGTGGCAGTGTTAATGCTATGTGTGCGATCGCCGCGGCTCCCGAATGGACACCCTCGACTTCACATCACTCGACCTACTTCCAGGCATCGCCTTGGTGCTGGATCTAGGCGGACGTGTCGTCCACTCCAACCGCGCTTGCGCGGAGCTGCTGGGCCACCCCAGCGCGGGGCTGCGTGGCCAGCCAATCGCAGCGCTGCTCGCCGACCCCCAAGACGCCGTGTGCGTGCAAGCCATCATCGAGGCGCTCGAGGCCGGAGAGCCCGCCAAGACCTTCGAGTGCGGCTGGATGAGGCCCGGGGGCGAGCGGCGGATCTTTGCGATCTCGGGCGCGATCGCTCCAGGCCCCGACGCGGGCGAGGCCTTGCTGGTGCTCACGGGCGTCGACGTCACGCAGATCGTGTGCCGCCGCGAAGAAGATATCGTTCGACTTAGAGCGCTGCTCGAGCAGGCGCCCGACGGCATCTTCATCGCCGATCTAAACGGGCGCTTCACCGACGTGAATGACGCGGGGTGCCAGATGTTGGGGTACGCCAAGCACGAGATCGTGGGCAAGCCCATCATCGACGTGATCTTGCCTGAGGACGTTGAACGGATGCTGCGATCCCGCACGCAGATGCTGGGCGGCGCGGTGGAGGTGGGCACTTGGTTGCTGTGCAAAAAGGATGGCTCGCACCTGCCCGTCGAGGTCAGCACGAAGCTGCTCCCAGACGGTCGCTGGCAGGGTCTGGTGCGAGACATCACCGCGCGGCTGCAGATGGAGTCCGCCATGCAAGACAGCATCATCGCCAGGCGGGCGATCGCGGCGCGTGACGAAGTCCTGGGTATCGTCGCGCACGATCTGCGGAACCCGCTGAACATCGTGTTGCTACATTCAGAGATCCTGCGGCGTCGCGGCGCCGAAGCCCCGAAGTCACTGGTGGCGATCCGGCGGGCGGCGCTACGAATGAGCCGGCTGATCGGGGACATGCTCGACGTGACCGCGCTCGAGGCAGGCTCGCTCGCGGTCGAGCGCGACGAGGTCCCGGTGCGAAGCCTGCTCGACGAGGCGATCGACACGGAGTCGGATGCTGCCGCGCGTGCCCAGCTTCAACTGCGGATCGAGGCCCCCGAGCAGACGCCGGCCCTGCTCGCGGATCGAGATCGGCTGCTGCAGGTGTTCGACAACCTGATCGGCAACGCGATCAAGTTCACGCCCGCCGGGGGCGAGGTCGTCGTCGGCGCGCAGCATCAGGACCAAATGGTGCAGTTTAGCGTGTCCGACACGGGCGCTGGCATTCCACCCGACGAGCTCGCCCATGTGTTCGATCGCTTCTGGCAGGCGAAGAAGACCGACTCGCGGGGCGCCGGGCTTGGTCTGCCGATCGTCAAGGGGATCGTCGAGGCCCACGGCGGGATGATCTGGGTGCAGAGCGAGCCCGGCTGCGGGACAACCTTTTACTTCACCGTGCCCACGAAGCTCTAGAGCGCCGATCAGTTTGGAGTCGCGGCGTCAGGTGCGTCTGGGGCCGTTCCTGCCTAGGAGGGAGGCCGAAGCTGTATCCGGCATACTGCGAGCGCCGACCGACAACGGCAGGGGCGGTCCCAGATGTGCCTGGCGTCGTGAATTCAAACTGATTGGCGCTCTAGCAGCCCGTGCAGCCCGTGCAGCTAGCAAGAGCCGCTCAGAGCTCCCGGAGCACCACCACCGAGCCATCGCTGAGCTGCACCGCGACCTCGTCGTCGCCATCTCCGTCGAGGTCGCCGGCCGCCGCCCCGGCGACTTGCGTGAGCGGCGTTGCAACGGTCAACCAGCAGCTGCCCGGACCGAGCGGGTCGACGTGCACGCCAACCTGCGCAGCGGGGCTGCTCAGATATACGACATCGCCGCTGCTGTCGCCGTCGAGATCAGCCGCGATCGCGCGCACGGGCGTGGCAGGGATCGTGGTCTCCGTCAGCAGGCCGGCCGTCGTCGAGTGACGGACCAGGCTCCACTCGCTCGACGACGAATAGTGCTGCAAGCTCAGAAAGCGCGCGTCGGTGCTCGAGCTCACGCTCACGATGAGCTTGGGCTCGCCCGCATCGAAGAGCGTCGTGACCAGCGGGCCCTCGTCGATGCCAAACAGCGACTGATCTTGCGGCCCGCGCAGCGCGTAGCCCCCGGTGGGGGCGTCGCGGTCCAGGACCGCGGCGGCGAGCACTTCGGTCAGGATCAACGCGATCGGGACCCCGGAGCTCTGGTCGACAAACGCGCCGCCTGGACCCCAGATCAGCAAGTCGTCGGGCAGACCGGTCGCGTCGAAATTACCCGACAGCAGGCCGGTCGTCCCGGTGATCGGTGAATCCTCGATCGTCGCAGCGACGAACCCGTCGGCGCCGTTAGAGCCGTGGCGCCACAATTGTTCATCGACGAGCAGCATGAGATCGCTGCCAGGTTGAGGATCGAAGGCGCCGGCGATCATGGACTCGATCGCTGGCGACGTTGGGCTGCGGGCGCTGGTGATCGCCGGACCCTCGAGATCATGGAATACATGGAATTCGTCCTGCGTCGCGACCACCAGCTCGTCGTCTCCGTCGGCGTCGAGATCGACGAACTGCAGGGCCAGCGCCGAACCAACGAGGGGGATCTGGGTCGCGCCGATCGTCAGTTCGGGGGCACAGGGCGGGGGCGGTGCGCCAAGGCTCTCGCAGTAGTTGCTCACCGAGCACAGCTCGAACGCGCCGCAGTCCTGGTCGAAGTAGCATTCGTAGTAGGGGTGATGGCCGTCGTCGTATCCCCAGTAATTACAAACTCCGGCCTCACAGGTGTAGCCCGTCTCGCAGTCGGAGTTGGAGACGCACTCCGGCCCGGTGTCGTCGGTGTCGTCGGTGTCGTCGGTCTCGCCCGTGTCGAGGGTGTCGCCTGCGCTGCCGTCCTGGCCGATCGTTCGAGCGCCGCAACCAGCGACGAGCCCAACACCCACGACGATGTTCCAGATGCGAGGGTCGAGCTTGGCGTCCACGGCCTATCGTATCCGATGACGGTCGAGGGCCGCGGCTGACCTTCGTCAGCGGTGCTCTCGTCCGCCGTCGCGGTCCCCGGCGGTCGAGTCGCCGCCGCCGTTCGAGCCCCGCACGCCACCAAGCCCGCGGCCATCGGGGCTGCGAAGATCGCGTCCGGTGATCGCGTAGGCCGTGAAACACGGCGTAAACGTCCGGTCCGGCGCCGGCCGCCAAGACGGGCAGCCCGCATCCAGGCACTCTGGTAGGGTCGGCCCCCAGTCGTGAAGCCAATTCAAAGCGCAATCGAGTCCCTCCAGGCCAAGGGCGGCTGCCCTCGCCTGCACGTTGACGTGACCCACAAGGACGCCGTGTGTCCAGACTTCGTACGGGAGCAGTGGAAGGAGCGCCTGGTCATCGACCTCGACCCCAGCTACCCGCTGGAGCTCGAGTTCACCGGCCTCGGTGTCGAAGCCAACTTGTCGTTTGGCGGCTACGTGACCCGCTGCACCTTCCCCTGGGCTGCGATCTACGTCGTCGCCGAGCGCGAGAGTGGAGGCGGTCGCGTGTTCGAGCAAAACGTCCCGGCGTCGCTGCGGGCCAAGCTCGTGCCCGCGGGCGTCGACCCGTCGCTGACCAAGGTCAGCGACAAAGATCGCACCCGGGGTTCGCGTCGCCGCAAGCGCAACCGGCCAAGCAAGGAACCGGTGAAGTTCGGGCTCGCGGCGGCCGAGGACAGCAGCGACGAGACCGAGACCGAGTCCGAGACCAAGGTCGAGGTGCAGGCCGATCAGCAAGAGGTGAAGGCCCGTCGCGCCACGTTCACCGTGATCGACGGCGGCAGCTGAGCGGAATGATCGGCTCCTGAGACCGGGTGTATACCCTCCCGCGTGTTCGCCCACCTCACGCTCGCGGTGAGCTTGATGCTTCGCCCGCCGGTTCAGCGCCCGGACGAGCGCATGGCGGTCAGCTGGGAGGCGCCCAGCGAGTGCCCCGACGGCGGCGAGCTCCTCGACCAGATCGAGCGCTTCGCCCCTGGTGTCTCGATGCGGGCGCCCACGGCTTCGCTGCGTGGCACGGTCGAGCGCAGCGCGACGGGCTACGTCGTCGCGCTCACCTTCACGAGCCCGGAGGCCGCGACCCTTCATCGTCGGTTCGAGTCGCGCGAGTGCGATGTGCTCGTTGGCGCGGCGGCGCTGCTCGTGGCCGTGCTCCTCGATCCCATAGCGAGCGCGCAGACCGTTCAGGGTCGGGTGACATCCAAGCCACAGGACGAACCCGAGCCCGAGCTCCCGCCCAACCTGCAGCCGGAGCCAGAGCCGGAACCGGAGCCGGAGCCGGAGCCGGAACCCGAGCCCGATACGCGCCCGCTGATTCGAGCGGCGGTCGCCGAGCGCGGTGGCGAGCGGCGGGCGTCAGCTGTCCGCGCGGCGCTGCGGCTCCACGTCGGCGGCGGCTATGGACCCACGAACACTGGCGCGGCGATCCTCGGTGGTGGCATCGCGCTGCTCGGCCCACGCTGGCGCGCGCAGCTGGACGCGAGCTGGGTGGTCCCTCGGGTGATCCGATCTCAGGCCAACGTCGGCGGGGTCTTCGACGGGTGGTTCGTCGCCGGCCGCGGCTGCTTCGTGCCCGCGGTCGGTGCCCGTGAACGCGTCGAGCTGCCGGTCTGTGGCGGCGGCGAGCTCGGTCAGATCCGCGGCCGCGGCGTCGACGAGCTCCCCGTGGTCAGCGAGGCCAGCTTGCTGTGGGTCGCCCTCGCGCTCGGCCAGGGTCTGTGGTTTCGCCCGATCGATCGCCTCGCCGTGGGTCTCGATGTTCAGCTCGCCGTGCCGCTGCAGCGCGGGAGCTTCATGGTCGAGACCGCCGAGATCCAACACATTGCCCCCGTCAGCGTCCGGGGCCTCGCTGGCGTCGAGCTGCGGCTTCCGTGACCGCGTCGTTGCGGCGATCCATGATCGAGCGAACGGATCGCGGACGAGCCGGCCATGGGGATGCGATGGGGTCAGCGACCCGCAGCGCCGACGCGGAGTTCGCGGCGGCTTACCGCGCACACGTCGACTTCGTCTGGCGTGTGCTCGCGCGTCGCGGTGTTGATCCCGCTGCCCTCGAAGATGCGACCCAAGAGGTGTTCGTGGTCGCTCACCGGCAGTGGGGGGCGTGGAAAGATCGGGCGACGATGCGCGCGTGGCTGTACGGCGTCGCCCGGCGCGTGGCGTCCACCCATCACCGCGGCCAGCGACGTCGCCAACGCAAGCTGGCCTCGTTGATCCCGCCCGAGGGGCAGGATCTCGAGGCCAGGATCGAGGGGCGTGCGCGCCTCGTCGCGCTGGCCCAGGCGATCGACGCCCTCGATCCTGTCCACCGTGAGATCTTCGTGCTCGCCGACATCGATCAAATGACCGCGCCCGCGATCGCCGAGGCTCTGGGCTGCAACCTCAACACGATCTACACGCGCCTTCGTCGGGCGCGGGCGCGCGTCACCGAAGCCATGACCGCGCGTGAGCTCGACGAGCCCAATCAGGAGCGACAGCATGCAAAATCTCGATGAGTCGATCCGCGCGGACCTCGACCGTCTGCGGGCCCTCGCCCAGCCCGACGGCCCCACCAAGGATCGGATCTGGACTGGCGTCGCTGCGCGACTTGGGCCGGGTCCCGATGACGGTGGCCCCGATGACGGTGACGGTGGTCCCAATGACGGTGGCTTCGAGGGAACCGGTGGTGAGCTTGGCCTGGGCGCGAGCGGATCGCAGCTTGGCTTCGCGGCCAAGGTCATTGGCGCAACGGTTGGGCTCACGGGGGCCGGGCTGCTGGGTCTGCGCGTGGCTGCGCTGGGCTTTCACGCGCTCGCGCCCGCTGGCCCAGCCACGCCGGACGTCATCGAGCAGATCGAGCCGACCGCTCAGATCGAGCCGACCGCTCAGACCGAGCAGCAGCTCGAGCAGGCCGCTCAGACCGAGCAGCAGCTCGCGGCTCCGACGACGACCCGCGAGACCACCGCAGCGTCAGCCAAGGATGTCGCTGATGCGCCGACCCAGCCGCGCTCGGGCCCAGCGTCCACGTCGAAGGCGGGGCCGAGCGCACCGGACACCGACGCCTTGACCGCCGAGCTCGCGCTGATCGAGCGGGCCCGTACAGCACGCTCGGCGGACGAGACCCTCGCGCGGCTCGACCAACATCGCCGCGAGTTTCCCCGCGGGCAACTCGCGGACGAGCGCGAGCTCCTGCGGGTTGGGGCCCAGTGCGCCCTCGGGCAGCTCGACGACGCGCGCAAGACCGCCGCAGCCTTGCGCGCGGGGGGCCGCATGCCCGCCGCGCGACTCATCGAAATTTGTCCGGCCCTGAGCGAATAGTTACCGATCGAGCCGGCCATGAAAGAGGCAATGAACGAGCCAATGATGCGATCCCACCTGCGCTTCCCCACGCTGCTCAGCTTGGCGACCGGACTGGCGCTGACCCTCGCCGCCTGCGATGGACCCGACAAGCAGATTGGCCAGCTCGATGGCGATTCGGGTGCGTCGGGTGAGTCGGGCGAGTCGGGTGAGTCGGGCGATTCGGACGAGTCGGGCGATTGGGACGAGTCCGGGGACAGCAGCGACACATCCAGCAGCGATGACACCGGCGCCGACGACAGCTGCGCCCCAGCCCTCGCGGATCTCCAGCAAAAGCTCGCCGACGAGCAGGACAACGGCAACAGCTGCGCGCTGGTCCTTCGCTTTACCTACGAGAGCGCCGAGTTCCTTGGCTGGCATATCAACTGTGCGCCGCCGACTCCCGACCTCAGCCTCGATGAAGCGCAGATGATGAGCGCGTGGCCAGGCGACGACGAGAGCGGGACCGAAGACGCCTACGTGCTGTACACGGAGCCCGGTGACTTCGGCGGCGTGACCTACATCAGCAAGCGCTCGGGCATGCTGTTCGAGGGCAGCATCGTGTGGGGCGGGATGGGCGACATCCTCCATCCCGAACATGTCGAAGACCCGCTGATGCTCGGGACGGGCTGCCTCGACACCCAGCCGCCAGCGGCCGTGGAGGTCTGGGCATATAACTTTGTAGGTGGCGATCTTCAGGTGCTCCCCGACGAGTCATCGGCGGTCTGGGATGTGCTATGGGACACGGCCGCGCTCTACGCTGTGACCCCGGGGTCCACGATCGCCATGATCGCGTATCCCCGATCAGTCGGGGACTTCGTGTCAGACGTGGCCGAGTTCGTGGTCATCATCGACTACCCGTGATCGCGCGACGTGGTGAGCCCTCGGAGCCCGTTCGCTTCGAGGCCGTTCTGCGACCAGCTGACCGATGGGCAACCCCTCGGCTCGGTGTTGGGCTACCGTGAGCCCGTGAGGTCCGGCTCGCACCAGGTGTTCCCCGTGCTGGCCCTCGTGCTCGCGTGCCGGGCCGATCCGGTCTCGCCGACCTCGAGTCCGGCCACGAACCTGGTCGACGAGCGAGCGCCCATGTTTTCGGACATTGTCGTGTCGACCAACTACGGCTGCGTGCTCCGGGCCGACGGTGCCGTGTTGTGCTGGGGTCAGGACCCGACCCACGCTCGCGCGGCGCCCGTGGCCTGGACCGAGGTCTTCGAGATCGACGGGCTGTCCGATGTCACCCTCCTCGCCGCGAGCGAATACCTGTTTTGCGCGGTGTCCGAGCCGGGCACGGTGAGCTGTTGGTCGACCAAGGAAGCAGGTCCGCGCCGTCACATCGATGTGTTCGGAGGGGTCCCAATCGTCGAGCTCGCGGTCGACGACGACGTCTGCGTCCGCTCGGCAGCGGGCGAGGTCAGGTGCTGGGGCCACGAGGCTCACGATGCCCAACTCGTGTTCGATCGCGCCATCGACATCGATGTCGGGCCCCGCGACGGCTGCGCGCTCGATGCCGCGGGTGAGATCTGGTGCTGGGATCTGGGACAGCCCGACTCATCTCGCCACGTGGCCACCTTCGAGGGCGCAACCTCGGTATGGATCTCTCACGCCTCGCTGTGTGTGCGCCGCCGAACGGGTGAGGTCGCGTGCCGCGACCGCGTGGGTCCGGGGGCAGCCAACGGTGGGCTGGACCCGCTCGATTCAGGGGAGCTTCGCTCGCTGGCACTGGCCGAAGACCACGCCTGCTACGTCGTCGCGGACGGCGCCGTACGCTGCTTTGGCAACAACGCCTGGGCCCAGCTTGGCGCGGGTACGACAAGCCAGACCGCGGACGTCGTCACCGTCGCGGACGTCACGGGTGCGGACGCGGTCGCAGCCGTGGCCAAGCTCAGCTGCGCGCTGACGGGCGACGCCGCGCTGTGCTGGGGCACGCGCGGGCGTGGTTGGCGCGATCGGCCGACCGTCGAGCGCAGCGTCGTCATCCGCGACGCGACCAGCCTCGTCGTCGACGCCGACTTCACCTGCGTGACCACGACCGCGAGCGAGGTGCTGTGCTGGGGCTCGTTCCACCATCTCGACTTCGATGCCGAGGGCCTCGCCCGCGCGGCGACGCCCACCCCGGTCGGCATCGATCTCGGGCCGCTCGCCAAGGTTCAGGATCGCTGCTTGCTCGATCGCCGCGGCGAGTTGCGCTGCTGGAGCATCGGGGGTGTGTGCGCGGTGACGCGGGCAACGGTTGGCTGCGGTCCGCTGGCGATCGACGCCCGCTACAGCGACGTCAGCGACTTCGCGCGCGGGAAGATCGACTGCCTGATCCGTCGGGGCAAGCTCGAGTGTACGGACACCTTCGGCGACCATGAACCGCTCGCAACCCCAGCCCTGCGTGACGTGACCCGCGTCCACACGTCCCCGTTCTCCTCGCGTGTGTGCGTGGTTCACGGACCTGGCCATGTCTCGTGCTTCCCCGTGTCGCGGCCGCGTAGCGACGACCCTGTGAGCATCGGAGCGGCGGTCCGGGTGCCCACGCTCTCGCAGGTGGAGTCCCTGTTCGGGGGACCGGGGTCGACCGACTGCGCGATCACTCGCGAGGGGCAGGTTTGGTGCTGGGCTGACGGCGATGCGCCCACGCGCGCCGATCTACCAGCCGGCGACCAAGGCGTGCACTACGGCGACGCGACCTGTGTGCGAACCTTCGACGGTGAGGTCGCGTGTAGCGACGCGCTTGGTCAGCTGACCTGGCTGGACCTCCATGACGTCGCCGAGCTCCGCGGTGGATCAGCGCACGTCTGCGCCCTCGACCACCAGGGCGTCGTGACGTGTATTGGCGATGGCGGGTCGGGCCAGCTCGGCACGACGCCAGCGGGGCTGATGGCCACGCCCGTCCGCGTACAGCTGACCACCGTGGCCAACCAGGCTCGGACTTCACAACCCGCCAAACTCCATGCGCGAGGCGACCGTGAGGGCGTTGAAGCCGACATGAGTCAAGATCGCCGCCGATAGCCGCCCGGTTCGCCAGTACACATATGTGAACACCAGCCCCATCGCCAGGTACCACGGCATCAACACCAGGCTCTGGTGCTGCAGCGCGAACGCCAACGTCGCCAGGACCCACGCCGCGCCCGCGGAGATCGGCATCAACCGACGAAACAGCAGCCCGCGGAACAAGACCTCTTCGATGATCGGCGCGGTCACGACCACCATGATGATCAGCTCGATCCGTGCCGCCGGATCGCGCTGATCCAGGTTATCGAGCACGCTCGGCTGGTTCGTTGGACCGAACAGCCAGCCGAGCACCGCCGCGATCGCGATGACGGTAGCGGTCCCAAGGGCCACGGCCAACAGCGCGATCCCGATCGACCGCAGCCACGGCTCGCGCTCGGCCGGAGTCCGCAACATGGGCGCCGGTTGACCCCGGCGCACCCGCCAGCGCTCCAGCCCCCAGTACGCCAGGATCGTGCTCACCATCAGGATCGTGCCCCAGCTAAACAACCACTGCGGACGCAGGCGCGCGACGCCGGTCCAGATCGCCAGCTGAGCGATGGTGAGCCCGACCAGGCCCGCGAGGGCGAACAACAAGAGCTCGCCGCCGGTCGCTTGGAGCGTCTTCGCCAGGGGCCGGCGGCGTGGGTCGGCGTCCATCGCGGTCGGAGCATAGCCCGGTGACAACGCCTGTGCGGGGTGGCGCGAGAGCGGAAGAGCCCGATTGCGGAGGCGTCTGCGTGACCCGCGTACTCCGCGGCCGCATGACCGATCTTGCACCCGCATGGCACGGAACGATCGTGCGCCACCACGACAACCTCCAAGCCATCCCTACTACTACCTGACCCAGGCCTTGCGCGCGCTCGATCCCGAGGACCCGCGTCGCTTCGCGGTCTTGCTCGAGCGCGAGCCGATCCTGCGCGCGTGGGGCCGACGTGCATTGTCGTCGCGCGGCTCGGCGATCCCGAGGCCGCGCACGTGCTGCTGACCGACGCGGCCAAGGTCGCGGCGCGGCGCGGTGATACTCGCACGCAGCTGCGCGCCGAGGTCCGACTCGCGCGCGTGCTCGTGACCACCCCCGTCGACGAGCACGGCGTCGCGCATCCGACCGACGAAGCCGTGGCCGAGGCCGACGTGACCGCGACCACCGTCTACGATCGCGACCGCGCCGAGGGCCTGCGCTCGAGCACCGCCCGGGCCGCCCACGTGCTCTCGCTGATCGCCGAGCGCCGCGGCGACGTGGACAAGGCGATCGAGCTCGAGCGCGACGCCGAGCGGCTGATCCGCGCCGGGGCTGCGCCGCTCGACGGCGTGCGGTCGCTGCATCACCTGGGCGTGCTGCTGCGCCAGCGCGGGCGCGAGTCCGAGGCCCGCGCGCTGCTCAGCGAGGCCGCGCGGGCGGTCCAGAGTCGGCTCGACGATCTGCGCGATCACGATCTGCGCGAGGGCTATCAGGCGCTCTCCGACGTGCGCCGCATCCTCGCCGACGGCGGACGGTACTTAGCTCGCGACTACACGGGCGTGGGCCCTGGGACGAAGCACTCGCGCGGTGAGATGCACACGCTGCCGTTACAAGTCTGGCTGTCCGGGCAGTGCTCATTGCCCGTACACCACTTGTAGCAGCCCCCACAGTCGTCGCTGTAGTACCCGTCCGGACACGACCGCATCTCGGGCGGAAGCGGCATGCCGCACTGATTGTGGCCAGCCTCTTCTGGACTCGCGCACTCCTGGCCCTCCTCACAGTCAGCGTCGGTCTCGCACGCAGAGACAGGTCGCGAAGCAGTGGGATCGCTGACGACCGTCGGGCTGGCGACGGACGGAGTATCCGCGGACGGAGTATCCGTGGCTGGAGGCGCGTCCTGGGCTCGACAACCAAAGGTCAGCCCCAGCACGAGAGCAACGATGGACACACACGACCACGAGCGACCTGACGAGCTTTGGTGCACGCCGCAGTCTAGCGGATGGCGGATGGCATTTATCTGGAGCTGAGCGGCTTGCGTGCTAGGCGGCGGGTGCGGATCATCTTGGGATGAGCAAGGCCGCGAAGAAGAAAGTCGGCAAGAAGAAAGTCGGCAAGAAGAAGGCGGTCAAGAAGGCTGCGGCGAAGAAGAAGCCGGCGGCGAAGAAGAAGCCGGCCGCGAAGAAGAAGCCGGCCGCGAAGAAGAAGCCGGCGGCGAAGAAGAAGCCGGCCGCGAAGAAGAAGCCAGCCGTTAAAAAGCAGCCAAAGAAGATCGGCCAGTTTGCGATCGCCCCCAAGCTCGACGTCTCCGACTTCATCCTCGAGCCCTTCCAGACCCGCTTCCCGATCCTCGGCGACGGCTTCTCGCTCGAGGTCGTCCGCATCACCAACTTCGAGTGGGGCGGCGGTCTCGGAGCCCTCTGCCGGCTCCGCGTCGGCGAGCACACCGAGGAAGCCCGCCTGTGGCTGCTCGGCCGCGAGCAGATGGACTCAAACTGGGACGAGGTCCAAGCCACGCTCGATCGCTGGTGCGCGCGCGTGCGTGCGATGTCGGCCGAAGCCATCCAGCGCGGCGGCATCGAGGCCCTCGAGCCCTGGGCCCCGCTCGATCCCGACGAGCTCGAGCGCCGCTGGGCCGAGTACCTCGCGACCGCGCGCCCCGAGACGCCCGAGCAGACCGAGCAGCGTCGTCGTGCAGCGCTCGAACAGGCCTACGCCGCGTTCCCGCGCTTGGCCGAGCACGTGCAATCGGTCTGGGGCCTGACCTTGCCGCGCACGCTCGCGGTCTATCACGCGTTCCACCTCGCGATCGCGTCGCTCCCCAGCGCAGTGCACGAGGCCTCCTGCACCTGGCCGGGCGGCATCATCGAGCGCCTCGGCCCGCGCGGCTGGGAGCTGCAGCTGCGCGACGGCCTCGACGAGCGCGTGCATGTTCGCTTCCGGCAAGACCCGCCCGAGATGCTCTCGTTCGCGTGGGGCAACAGCGACGGGCAGCACTTCGGCTTCTGGTACGACACCGCCGAGCAGGCCATCGCGGTCGTGCACAACTACGCGCGCGACAGCGCCGAGACCTGGATCGTCGGCGATCACCCGCTCTCGGTCTGCCGTCAGCGCTGGCATTACGACGAGCCCCCGTCCGGCGAGACCGGCTTCTCGACCCGCCTCTATCTCGAGGAGCTCGAGTGGTTCGAGGCCGAGGAGCAGCGCGTCGCCGGCAAGGCCTCCGCAGACGCGCTGGCCTCCCGTCCACAGCTGCTCGGCGGGCCAGGCTCGATCCCCGCCGCCAAGCTGCCGCTCGACATCGACGGCCGCGTCGACGCGTACCGCAACGATCCCGACACCGTGCAAGCTTGGATGACGCAGGCCCGCGAGCAGCTCGATGCAGGTGAACCCGCGTTCGCGCTGGCGCTCGGTCGCGAGCTGCACTGGTTCGATCACGATCGCTATCGCGAGCAAGCAGGCGCGCTGCTCGTGGCCGCCTACGAGGCGCTCGGTCGCTCAGCCCACGCCGGCATCTTGCGGGCCCACCTCGCGCACCGCGACGAGCCCTCGGTCGGCGTCTACGAGCGCCCCACCGAAGGAGAAGACGACGAGTGAGTCTCCAAGCCGCGCTCCAATGCCAAGGCGAAGCCCGCCTCGATCAGCTCCTCGCTGCCTGGCAGGCCAGCCGTCAGCCCGCAATCGCGGCCGCGATCGCCGAACTCGGAGCAGCGCTCGGTCCGAGCCTCGGCGCCGACCCGCACGACCTCGATGCTTGGCACGCGCAGGCCAGCGCCGCCCCGGCGCGGATCCGTCGCGAGCTGCTCGACCGGCTCGACAAGACCAACTGGAAGAAGGCGCTCGCCCAGCTCGAGGTCATCGCTGGCTGGCCCGCCGATCCTCGCACCGTCGACGCTCTGCTCGCGCTGATCGATCGAGCCCCATACCGCAGCCACCCGGCCCGCGCGTTGTGGGAGCGGGTCTACACGCTGCTGCTCGAGCTGGCCGATCCACGCACGCTCGCTGCTCTGCCCGCGCCCGACACCTACGTCCGCCAGTTTCCGCCCGAGCAGACCAAGCGAACGATCGCCCGCCGACTCACGGACCTGCGCGAGCGCCTCGCCGAGCTGCCCGAGCTTCCGCCGCTGACCGACGAGGAGACTGGGCTGCTCGACAGGCTGCGGCCACTCGCCACCGCCAAGCGCCCCGACGACGAGCAGCTGCTCGCCGACATCTATGCCAACCCCGATGACGACGCCCCGCGTGCCGTGTACGCCGATCTGCTGACCAGCTACGGCGATCCTCGCGGCGAGCTGATCGCCCTGCAGCTGCTGACCAAGCCCGGCAAGCCGCAGCGCGATCGGATCAAGCAGCTCCTGCGCGAGCATCAAATCGCCTGGCTCGGCGAGCTGGCCGACGTCGCGCTGGCCCTGGATCTTCGTTACGAGCGCGGGTTCCCGGCCGCGATCACCCTGGACGGCGGCGCCTCGCAGGCGGCGATCGAGCGGCTGACCGGCCATCGTGCGTGGCGGACCGTCACCGCCCTCGACGTCCGCGGCGATCGGCCGGGCTATGCCGACTTCTTGGCCCACGAGGTGTTCTTCAACCTGCGCGAGCTGACCTCGGTCTCGGCGCTCGCGCTGCGCCGGTTTAATGAACCGGCCCCACGTGCGCTCACCCGCATGGTCGTCAGCGGCGACTTCGAGCATCCCCTGCCGTCGTCGCTCCGCGACAAGATCCTCTCGGGCGTGGGGCTGCCGCAACTGCGGACGCTCGGCCTGCAGTTCTACAACAAGAACGACAATGCGATCGCCCGCGTGCTCGAGTCGCCGCTCGGCCACAGCCTGACGCGGTTCGAGCTCGATCTCCGCAGCGGCGACGACAGCAACTTCCCCCGCATCCTCGCCGCCATCCTGCGCCTCGCTTTGCCACAGCTGCGCGAACTCAGCTGCGCGTGGGGCTTCGCCTACGAGTTGACCCGCGAAGGCGAAGGCTGGGCGATCGTCGCCACCTACGCCGGCTCGAAAGGCGACCGCTTCCACATGCTCACCGATCTGCTCACAGCCCTGCGCGAGCAAGGCGACATCAGTCGGTTGACCAAGCTGGAGGTGAAGACCCCCAGCTACAAACCACCGCCGAAAGAGCTCGTCCGCCTGCGCCGAGCCGCCCGCGGGCTCATGTAATCCAGCCGCCCCCGAGCACGCGATCACCCTGATAGACCGCCGCGCGCTGCCCGGGCGCGTCGCCGAGTAGCTGGCGATCACTGACGGACGCGGCGTAGCACGCGGCGAGTGCCGGCTGGTCGTGGGCGAGCTCGTCGGTGTCGGCATCGTCGAGCTCGTCGAGCGAGCGACCATGACGCTTGCACATGCGGGCGAGTCCCTCGTATGTCCAGCGGGCGACGTCGGCGACTTGCTCGGGGGTCGGCGTCGACAAGGCGTGAAAATGCAGCACGCCAGCGTCATCGCGGACGTACACACCATCGAGCGCGAGCGTATGGAAGTGAACGTTGAGGTTTCCGAGGCAATGCCTCAGACCTGAGTTTGACCTCGAGGTAGACCGCTGGCAGCTCCGCGGTCGAGCCCGGCTCGGGCGCGAGGGACGCCTTCGCTGCCAACGTGAGGACCGCCTGGTGGCCTCGCTGCCCGCACCATGGCACCTCTACGCGGGGATCGGCGCGGCCTCGACGGGGGGACGTTGTCGAGCGTGCAGCTGATCGACCCGCTGACGATCGCGATCGGAATCGCTGCTCGAAGTCGCAACAACATCGGCACGGGACGGATGCTACGTCAGCATGCGCGACGGCAGTATAAAGTGCTGCGAGAGAGCGTGTGGGGGCAATTCCGAGCGCGGGCTGGCACCGGGGTCTCCGTGCATGACCGCGCGGCGCATGCCTTCGGACGTGTGAATGGTCCAGTCATGGAGCGCCCGGAAGAACGAGTTGGGATCTCGTTGCAGCTGAGCGATGTCTTGGCCAGAGCGGGATCGCAAGGCCTGCCTCCCAGCTGACGGCTGTCTACAAATAGTAGCCGCGTTGACGCATCCCGTGCTTGAGTTCGGCTTCCTCGCCGCTGAGGTTTTCATACGGTTCGAGGACCTTGGTCCTCACCCGTTCCAACATCGCCTCCGCCTCCGCGTCCCCGTTTAGGACCTTGGCGAGCGTGCTGCGGAAGTTTGCTGCGCCGCCGCCTTGGCCTGCGAGGATGGTCCGTCCGCCCTCGCTCTCGGCCATGACCTCGAGGATCCGCTCGATGTCGGCGGGGCTCCGCGCTCGCATGTCGCGCTCGAGCGCGTCGGCGTAGTTCTTGTCGCTCGCAAGGATGTTGTCTTGGCCGGGGCCGATCTCGAGGGCGGCGACCTGCCAGTGGTGACCAGCCTTGACCTCGCGCCCGAACACATCGTCGTGGGGATCGTTGGGATCCCCCTCGTACTTGGCGACGTGGCCACGCACCGAGTCCATCGCCTGGATCATGACCTCCGGCTGGTCATAGAATCCGCGCTCCTCGTCCTCCATGGCCGTGAGCCACTTTTTGAGGCCACCTCCTCGGAGGCTGCTGACCAGCGCGTCTTGTTCGTTCCGATCGTGCGCCCAAGTCGCTTCAATCAACATGTCCGACAACTCGTTGCGAATCGTATTCAGGCTCAACCGCCCCGCGTCGGGACCGGCACGTGTGAACCCAGCGAACGCCTCGGCCCGGCGGGTGTTGGTCCTGTCCAACTGCTTGACCACGTTCTTGTGCGCGGTTTTGGTCTTTTTCGGCAGTGGCAAGCTGCGCTTGCCAATCGCCTTCTCTTCACGCCACTCCTGCTTCGCTTCGGGATCTGCCTTCTCCGCCTTGCTCTTGCTCTCCCAGTCGGACTTCGCAATTTTATAGCGATCCAAGTACTGCTGGCTGAGCGTCGCGTCGAATTGCATCGCAATATCCTCGATCTTGGCGGATTCCACGGCTGCTGCGTCCAAGACCTGCGCGGACTCGGCAGCGAGAGTCGCCGCCGCGTCGAGTCCCTCGATCCGGTCGTCGAGTAGCCACAGTAGCCGATCGGGCGCGATCGTCTTCGCTACCAACGACGCTTCTTTCAGCTGCTCGTGTTGGATGACCATGGTCTCGAGCACGGGGTTGGGCAGTTGCCGGCGCAGCTTGCTGGTGTGGAGGATCTTGCCGAAGATTGCCGATCGCGAGGTAAACGCGAGATGGGCTTGTTTGCGCAGCTTGTCGAGATCCTTGCGCGCCTTCGCCAGCGCGACCCGAACTTCGTGATCGGTCAGACCAAACAGTGTCGCGGGAGTATCGACGGTCTTGCGGATCTCCGCCTCGAGGTCATCGGCGCGCTCACGCAGCAACCGGGTCAACGAGCGAGCCTGCCCCGGGCTCAGCTCGGTCGCGTACTTGAGCCGCAGGGTCTTCGGGATCGGCTCGTAGGGCGGCTCGTAGCTGTTGGTATCGTCGCCCCAGCGATCAATGACGATCCGTATCACACCCTGGAAATTCTTGAACCCGGAGTTCGTATAGGCGCTCCCCTTGCCCAGCCCTTTGTAAATGTCGATTGCCAGCCCCAGCGCATGGTCCGTTCCGTGCGGGTCGACCGAGCCGAACATGTGTTGAACTTCGGTGCGCTTGGGAAGTCCACCGAGCACCGCGCGCAAGGTCGCCGCGGCTGCGCGCGCGTTTTCGTCCGAACCGATCTGGTCCACCTCCTTGCCGAGATCTCGGAGCGTCTCGCGTCGTGCGCTGAAATAGGCACGCATCTGAGGCTCTCGGTGCTCTTCCGGGTTGTGACCTTTGACGTCCTCCTTCGCGGCGGCTCCGAGCTCCTGCTCCTCGAGCACGCGGTCCATTTGCAAGAGCTCGTCGAGGATGAACGCGTACGCGTCCTTGCTGCCGGGGATCGCCACTCGAGTCTTGTCGACCTTGGCGCCCTTTTCCATCAACGCCAGTTTGTCGAGCAGCACGGAGGTCGCCTGGCGAAAGCCGCCCGCCGGCACGTAGTGGCCCCGACCTTGGCCCGCCTCGATCGCTGCGACCCCGCTCGCCTGGTCCATCGACACCTGCGCCGCAGCGACGAAGTACACCGCGCGAGGGTGAACGTAGACGTCGACGCCAGCGACGAACACTCGGGGCATGGCCTGGACGGCATCGAGGTAGTCCATGTCCGAGCCCATGCTTTTCCGGCTGAGGTCGTTGAGTGCCTTGACGAAGCTCAGGATGTTTGGATACGTATCCCCCGCACCCAAGTCGTCTTGCCCAGAATTCCACGATGCGATGATGCGGCCCGGGATTATCTTACCGTCCTTCTCGCCGACCTTGGCGCCTCCGCCGGACAAGTTGTGGCCCTGGGATCCGCGGACCTGGCCGCGACGGATCTGATCGAGGGTCCGGAAGGTATCGTTCAAAGTGGTCTGGTCCCAGCTCAACGGCTCAGACAAGTCGCCAATTTGGTCTTCCTTGATCCCCATGCTCAATAGGCAATTTTTGATGCTATCGTGATCCTTCGCCTGGCGCTCTTCATGACCGTCCTCGGCGACGGAACCGGGACAGAACCACCGCATGATGCGCGCCTCCGCTGCGGAGTCGAGGGTCAATGAGCGCATCGCCGTCGGACCGAAGAGCCCGCCACCCGTGGGCGCGAGGGGCTTCGCGCGCAAGCCCCTCGCGTCGGCTGCTGCGAGCTCGGCTTCGCGCTCGAGCGGCTCGCCCGGCGAGCTGATGGTTGCGCCGGAGCTCGGGCTGATGTCCCCTCGTTGATACTGCAAGACATGCGCGGCTTCATGAGTCAGCAGCTTGCGCCCCGTGACGCTGCTCGGCGAATAGGCGCCAGAGCCGAAGAAAATGTGATTGCCCACCGTGAACGCGCGGGCATCGGCTAATCTCGCAGCCCCGGCTGCGGCGGAGTCTTTATGCAACACCGCGCCGTCGACCGGTTGCCCAAACGCTTGACCGAGATCACGGGCGAGCTCTGGCCGCATAGTGCAGGTCCGCTTGGCAGGTCCCCGGCGTTCGTGCAGGCTAGCGGATATGCGATCTCCCTCGCCCAAAGCAGGCATCGCCATCGCGACCGCGCTGTTGCCGAGCTTGGCGAGCTGCCATCCCCCGCCATCGGACACGGCGACGGCGACGGCCTCCGACCTGGTCTCCGAGCGTCCGCGCGAGGCTCGGAGCGTGGGCATGTGCACGAACGAGGGTCGGGTCTACGTACTACGGGACAATGGACGAGTCCACGACGCGAGTATCAGGGACGAGCGCTTTGGTCCGCCGCTGGCGAGCGGGGCCAAGATCGTCGCGCTCGACTGCGGGCGGTTGACCGTGTGTACGCGCGACGAGCAGGGCACGATCAGCTGCATCGACGACCAGGGCCAGCTGCGACCGGTCGAAGGCCTCGGCCCGACTGTCGCGTTGGTCCAAGACTGCGCGATCACGGTTGAAGGTGAGCTGTACTGTTGGGACGAAGAGCTCGACGCCGACCACGTCGGACTGCCCAAGACCAGCCGAGAGTTCGGGGAGCTGGACCTCAACCGCTTGCACCGCGTCGTGCTCGTGCCCGGGGCGGGCTGCGCCGTCCAGACGTCCGGCAGGCTTTGGTGCTGGACTCGCGGCGACACGGACTATCCCCTCGATCTCGGCGAGCCCCACTCGATCAACGACCACACGGAGGAGCGCTACTACGCGCCGCATGTGGTCGCCGAGTTCACCAACCCGACGGGCATCGAGGAGCTCTCGCTGTCGGTGCGCGACGGCGTGTGTTGGCGGATGAAGGGCGAGTGGAGCTGCACCAACCAAACTCGGGGGCGATTCGCCAAGCCCGCGACTTGCGAGACGCTCGACTGCGACTGCACCTTCCCTTGCCCCGACTCGGAGTGCGGGACCCGGCCTTGCGACTGCCGCAGCGAGCGGGTCGACATGCGTTGTGGCTTCACCGGCGAGCTCGAACTCGACGAGCGCTGGAGCGTGACCAGCATGGTGCTCCACGACGGCGAGTGCCTGCTCGACCGCCAGGGGCGGGTCTGGTGCCGGCCCTCGAGCTGGGGCGACGAAGCGGCGCCGCCCCACGAGGTCGTGCTCGACGCAGGGGGCTGAATCGTGCAGGTGCGCGGGCTTGGCCTTGCGATCGTTGATGATGCCCAGCCAGCAGTTGAGCAGGCTGACGGCGCGATCGCTGACGGTGCGGGCGCATATACGGGGCGGGCGTGCGCTTAGACCGGAACGAACCCCGCCGCCAGTTTTTCTTTTGCGCCCCGACCCGTGTGGAAGCGGAAGAAAAACGGCCGTGTGGACGCCGATCCACATTTGCTCACTCTGCGTATGCGACGGTTAAACACGGAGTAAGTCGCGGTTTCCGGTTTTCCGCACGAGCCTCTAAACCAAAATCCACACAGACTCGACAAAAGCGGATGCTGACAGGCCAACATGCAACCCCGCAGTAGTGCCCAAGTCGCCTCTGAGCACGATGGATGGCTTCTTCGACGAACACGAGGCCCTGCACCGGGCGAGGCTGAGGTACCTTTGCCCCGAAACGGGTAGGTGGCTCGTTTCGGACAGCCCGGAGGTGGAGGACGAGGCCACAACACAGGCGGGCTTTCAACACAGCTAGCGACGGTTGTGGTGAGCGTCGCGCGGGGCCCCGCGAAGGACCAGCTGCGCGGGCTCTTCCTGGGGCTTTCGGTGCGCCCAAAGCCCATCCCGACCAGGACTGCCCAGCGAACTCCTGTCGGCCGACTACCCCGAATCGGGCAGGCCGACCCCCGCGGACAGCTTGGCAACCACCGATCTGACGACCATGGTCAACGTGCCGTGTTTCTCCACGGCACGGCGGAGGGCCGCATCGATGTCAGCAAGTCATGGTGAGATACAGATCTACAGCGCCGACGAACTCGCCGAGCTCCTGGGCGTCAACCGCAAGACGATCTACGAGGCCGCCCAGCGCGGAGAGATTCCCCACCGCCGGTTGGGCCGACGCCTGATCTTCGAGCGGGGATCTGGCTTCGCCAAAGCAGCGCCATCTCGGAACCGAAACGAGGTCGAGATGAGCGTTAGGAAACGAAAGTGGCGCGACAAACAAGGGCGCCAACACGAAACGTGGATGATCCATATTGAGCACAGCTGGCCCGATGGGCACAAGCAAACGATCCGCAAGGTCTCGCCCGCGCAGACCAAGATCACGCCGACGTGGTGTTCGAGACCCTGCAGTGCACCCGCGTGGCCAAGCTGCCCTTGTCCGCGACGCTGCTCGAGCCGATCTTGCTCGGCCGCCGCCACCCGCACCCGCGCATGATCAGCGCCGCCGTCGAGCACCTCGAGCTGTGGCCGGTCGCCGAGGCCCACCCGCGCCTCGCCGAGCTCTTGCGCGCCGACGAGCCGACGATCGTCTGGGCCGCCGCGCGCTCGCTGATCCGCGGCGGCGAGTCCCTCGACGAGCGCGTCGCTGGAGCCGAGCTCGTGGCCGCGCGCATCCTCGAGCTCGACGCGGACATCCGCGAGGCTAGCGGTGGCCCGATCAGGCAGCTCTTGCGCGCCCTCGCCAGCGCCGACGACTACGCCCTGTTCGAGCCCCTGCTGCGCGCGAGCGAGTCCGCCTCGATCATGAAGATCGTCGCCGCCGCGCTCACGCCCGCGCTGCTCGACGATCCGCGCCTCGTCGTCCATTTGCGTCGCTTTCGTGACGCCTTCGGCCTCGATCCGCCCTTCGGCTACGCCAGCTTCCTGGTCCGTCACGGCGACCCCGAGCTCGACCGCGACGCCGTGTTCGGCGCCCAGGGGGCGACCGAGCCCCGGGCCGGCTACGAGGCCAAGGCCACCCTCGCCCGCTGCAATGCCCAGGGGATCTTC
>NZ_JMCC02000075.1 GCF_000737335.2 Enhygromyxa salina
TCGTTCAATCGTCGGATGCTAAACATGAGATTGCTGCTTTCAGCTCGGGCGGGGGGCGGGCGCGAGCGGGCGGGGGGCGGGGCGTGAGCGAGGGGGCTCTAACGAGGGTTAGTTCGGTGGGTCGTCTGCTTGGAGTTTGTCGCGGAGGGCTTTGGCGATGCCGTCGGCGGCTCGTTCCATGATGCCGGACTCGGTGAAGCTGCGGAGGCCTTCGAGTTCGCTGCGGGAGATGGTGAGGGCGAATTCGAGGGGGAATTTGTCGCCGAGTTGGGTGAGGGCGCGGGTGGCCATCTCGAGCATGAGCTGGGTGCCCATGCTGGTTTTTTCGCCGGGGGTGAGCTCTAGGTTTTTTAGCTGGAGCTCGATGGCTAGATCGATCTGGGGGTCTGTGGCTTCGATGTAGCGGTTGGTGATCTCGACGTCGGCGTGGCCCTTGGCGCGGATGCCTGCGGCTTGTTCCAAGGGGTCGGCTAGGGCCTCGAGGGGGATGTCTCGTAGCTCGAGGGTGGTCTGGGGGATGCCGGCTTGGGTGACGGCGGTGAGGGTGAAGGCGTGGCCGGCGACGGAGCCGTGGCCGCGGGCGCGGTAGAGCAGATCGAACACGGCGGTGTTGCTGTGGACGGGGCCAAGGTCGAGCTCGCGCAGCTCGAAGCCCAGCTCGCGGGGGTGATCGGTGGCCTGGTCGTGCAAGGTCACCTGCACGTCGGCGAAGTGCAGGCGGTCGACGCTGAACTCGCGGGACAGCTCGATGCCGCGCTGGTCGGGCTTGGGCTTGGGGTCGCTGGCGCGCAGGCGCGCGAAGTTGCCAAGCACGCCCTCGATTGCGATCTCTTCAACTGCAAAATTCGCGGTCAGCAGGGCCTTGGTGTCGACGTCGATCACCAACGAGTCGACCTGGAATTCAAAGCTCGCGGAGGGGTCGTCGCCGCCGCGGACACCGGACATGGTGAGCTGGTGCAGCTCGATCCGACCCAGGATGAAGCTTCCGTCGGCGTGGCTGAAGCTGACATCGAGGTCCTCCCGATCATCGGCCGAGCCGAGCGCCAAGGTGACCAAGGTGTCGAAGAACACCAGATCGGCGAGGAGCAGGCCCGAACTCAGAAAGATCAGGCTCCACAGCAGGCGCCGCCGGACCGAGCGCCAGGTGTGCATCGCCGCCTCCGTGGGCGAGCGGCGGCCCTTGATGATCGCGAGGATCGAGCCGGCCACCCCAACGGTCAGCTCGAGGACGATGAGACCCCAGAGGATCAGCGGAACGATGAGCAGCTCCGCGACGACGACGAACAGGGCGTCCATGACTGTCTATCAGCTCGCGCGGCCAAGAATCCCATGAATGCGGCCCTCCGACCAGCCCAGGCGCTTGGGCCAAGCGTTGGCCAAACGCGACACCCCGATCAGATTTGTGCGGCGCGAGCCGTGCAAGCGACTACGCGAGCCGACCTCGGGTCCAGTCGTTGGCCGTCAACGGGGTTCTGCGGGCATGTGCGGGGCCTTTGGGTCGTGGGTGAGGAGGGGCGCGAACGAGCCATGGCGTTGCGGATCGCAACAGCGATTTACTACATTTCGTTCATGCGCAGCCGTGCTAAGACTGTGTCGTCGAGCCTGGCTCGAACGGTTGGTATCCATGTCACGACGCACGAACTCGACCCCTCGCCTGATCTCCTCCGCCGCCCTCGTCGTCGGCCTGTCCGTCAGCTGGTCGCTGCCCAATGTGGCCCTCGCTGCGCCGCCTGACCTGCCACCCGAGCAACCGGTTCAACCCGCGCCCGCGCCCGCGCCCCAGCCCGAGCCCGTCGCGGTCCAGCCCGCGCCGCAGCCTCAGCCGCAGCCTCAGCCGCAGCCGCAGCCCGGCTGGGAGCAACCGGCGGCGCAACCTCAGCCGCAGCCCTACGCAGATCCCTCCGGTCAGCCGCAGCCGCCGCCGCCGCAGTACCAGCCCATGCCGCAGCCGCAGCCGCTCCCGCCCAAGGGTCCCAACCCCAACCGCGGCCTCGGCCTGACAATCGCGGGCTTCAGCATCTTCGGCGTCACCTACTTGATCTCGGCGGTCTCCGCGACGGCGATGATCGACTCGGGGTCGCCAGAGACCGGCCGACCGCTGTTGATCCCCGTCGTCGGTCCGTTCATCGCGGCGGGCAAGCAGTCCTACGCCACGATCGGCTTCGGGCTCGCGTTCACCGGGGTCATCCAGCTCGCGGGCGTCGGCATGGGTGTCGGCGGCGCGGTGATGTTGGGCAACTCGCGGCGCAAGGCCCGGCTCAGCGCCGATGGTGGCGGGCTGAAGCTAGAGTTCTGATCGATCGGCTACCGCCGCCCCACACAACGAGCCGCCAGGCATTGCCCGGCGGCTCGTTGTCGTTTCGCTGATGTCACCCTTCACGCGCCCAGCCGCACAGGCTTGGACGGTTGAGGCGCCCTACTTGGCCTTCACGTCCAGGAGCGGATCATCGGCCTCGAGCTGCGCGAGCGCGTCTTCGTCACCGAGCAAGTGCAACGCAAAAAACGCCGCGACGCGCCCGGCCGCGAGCGCACGAACCTCGAAGGGATCCGCATAGGTGAACGCCTCGCCGTTGGTCTGGCGCTCCCCTTCGCCGCAGCCCGCCGCGAAGTAGTCGCTGAGCCCGGCGAGATCCGAGAACCCAAAGTGCCCAGTGTCCGCGAACTCCAGCTTCCACGTGGGCGAGTTCGCGTTGGTGAAGTTCTGGCGGATCGCCATGTTGCCAAACTCCGTGATGCTGTTGTCCTCGACTGCCACGAACAGCAACAGCGGCTCGGTGATCCCTGCCATCGTCACGCCCGGCAGCAGCGGGTTCTCGATCGGCGCTGCGATCGCCACGCCAGCGCGCGGGCGCGGATCATCTTGCAACACTTTGCCGGTCGTGACGGAGCCAAAGCTGTGGCCAAACACGCCGAGCCGCTCGGGATCCGCGAGGCCCACGAACGCGTCGGGCAGGGCAGCCGCGGCCGGATCCAGGAGCTCGTCGATCACCCGCATCACGTCGTCACGCCGCAGCTCCAGCGTGGTCACGTCGATCGGCGGCAGCTGATCCTGATCGAACACGGTGCTGCCTGGGTGATCGACCGCCGCGACCAAGAACCCATGGCTGGCAAGGTGCTCGGCGAGCGTGAACGAAGAGAAGCGCGCGCAGCCGTGGCAGTGCGAGAACACCAAGGTCGGCCACGGGCCCGCCAGCTCCGCCAGCTCGGGCGCCGCGGCGCTGTTGGTCTGCTTGCGCACGCAGCTGTCCGGTGCCGGCGCCACGAGCTCAGCGAGGCTCGTGGCGTTGGGCTCGTCGGGCTCGAAGTCGACCAACATCTGGCCTGCGCCCGTCGCGGACCGTGTAGCTGGGTACCAGAGCTCCACATGTAGGTCTCGGTCGCCGCTTGGATCGGCTAGAACGATAGCCACGTTGCCAACTGCAAATGCACCGGGCTCGGCGTAACTGATGGGTTCTGGCTCACCGGTCTCGCTGTCCGTCCCTGTTTCGTTGGTGGTCTCGCTCGTGCCTTCGTCAGTTTCGCTTTGGGTGGTTTCGCCGACCTGTGTGGTTTGCTCTTCGCCCCCGCCGTCGCTGGAGCAGCCGAGCGCGTCGAGCAAGAACCCGGCGTAGATCATCGTGGTCAACACGCGAGCCGGGTGTTTGAGGCTGAGCGGAACTCGCTTGTGCCCCGGAGTTTGGGTAGCTGTCACGCCGCGATTGAAGCAGCGCGCGCACAAAAAGGAAAGTAGCCATGTGCCTGTATGTGGGCGAAGACGCAATTCGCTCGGATCCGCGATAGATATGCGATAGCGCCGCGAATTCGCGCCTTTGTGCATGTCACGTGATAGCGTGAATTCATGGTGAATCGTTGGACTTTGCGCACCACTCTAGGCCTCCTGCTGTCGGTCGTCAGCGGCTGCCCCGAGCCAAGCGACGAGGCCGGCGACGCGTGGGGTGGCAGCGAAGAGAGCGGCGACAGCGACACTGACACCTCCGGCGACGGCGACGGCGACGGCGACGGCGACGGCGACGGCGGCACCACGACTGGCGGCGGCGGCGGCTTCGAGAACGACGGCGACGTGCGCCCACCGCTTGGCACTGGCGACGGCGACGGCGACGACGACCCCGAGCGCTGCTGGGACCGGAGCTGGAACGGCGACACCCTGCCCGCGCTGATCATCGACAACACGATCGGCCGCACCGACGACTTTTTGGGCAGCTGCGGGATCGGGGCGGCGCCGGACTTTCAGCTCGGCTTTATCGCCCCGTGGACCGGAAGCTTCACCTTCGACACCATTGGCAGCAGCTTCGACACGATCATGTACGCCAACGTTGGCGAGTGCGGGACCGCCGAGCTCGCGTGCAACGACGACTTCATCGGGCTCGAGTCGCGGATGACCCTGAAGCTGCAAGCGGGCGAGAGGGTGACCGTGACCGTTGACGGCGCCGGCGCCTTTGAAGAGGGCCCGCTGAAATTGTTGATCACCGAGGCCGCGCCGCCCGTGTGCCTGCCCGAGCTGATCCTCCCAAACTTGCCGGCGCTGCTGCTTGGCGACACCACCAACGAGCCAAACGAGCTGGCCAGCGGATGCGGCGGCGCCCAGGCCCCCGAGCGCGTCTTCCAATTCATCGCGCCGCTCCCCGGCACCTACCGGTTCGACACCAAGGGCAGCAGCTTCGACACCGTCTTGTACTTGCTCGATGAGTGCGCTGGGGCGCCCCTGGCCTGCAACGATGACTTTGGGTTCGAGCTGCACTCGCAGCTCGACGCGCAACTGCTGGCTGGCCAGTCCGTGCTCGTGGCGGTTGACGGTCACGACGCCGACGACCTCGGGCCCTTCGTGCTCAACGTTGCCAAGCTCTAGCGTCCGCGGCGGTCTGGGTTGCACCCGCCCACAATGCCGTTCATGGTGGGGGCTGATGACCGTCGTCGCCTGACCCAGCGCACCCAAGCGCCCACCTCGGCCTCACGAGGGTGTTCGCTTGTGTGCGCATGCATGAGTCCACCGAGCTGCCGCGATCTGCGAGCGGCCCGGTGTCGATTTCTCGTGTGAGCGGCGACCGCCCGAGGCCCGTGACCTGATCGTTGATCCTGGTCCATTGCCGCGCCGCTCACCCGCGAGGGCCTTGGGCGCGGTGACGACATGTTCGACAGGCAAGACGAAACACTCATCTCCAGTCAGGAGCTCGGCACGCTCGAGCGGCTTGGCTTCACCTCTCACTTTCTTCAACAGTTCCAGGGCCACGCGGGCCCCGGCACACTCCCCGGTCGGGTCGCGCGGGTCGACGCGCAGGGCTGCACGCTGCTGACCGCTAGCGGCGAAGCGCGGGCGCGGGTGCCCAAGCGGCTCGCTCGCAAGACCCCGCCGGTGGTCGGTGACTGGGTCAGCGCGCGCGAGGACGGCGGCGAGCTGCGGGTCCGCCGGATCCTCGAGCGGGTGACCAGCTTGACCCGTCGGGCGGCTGGCGGGGACGGTCGGCCGCAGACGCTGGCCGCCAACCTCGACCTCGTGATGATCACCTGTGGCCTCGATCGTGACTTCAACGTCGGGAGGATCGAGCGCTGGCTGACCTTGGTCCACGAAGGTGGCGCGCGCCCGATCGTGTTGTTGACCAAGGCCGGGACCGTGAGCGCCGAGCAGCGCGAGCAGTCTCTCGTCGAGGCCAAGGCGGTCGCGCTCGAGGTCGAGGTGCTGGCGATCGACGTGCTCGCGGGCTTCGGGCTCGACGCCCTCGAGCTCGCGCTCAGCAGGGGCCGGACGCTCGCGTTCGTGGGCTCGTCTGGGGTTGGGAAGTCGACCTTGGTCAACTACCTGAGCGGGGGGCAGACGATGTCGACCCAGTCGATCAGCGCCGCGCATGGCAAGGGCCGACACACGACCAGCCACCGCGAGCTGGTCGCGCTAGCTGGGCGCGAGAACCTCGTGATCGACACCCCCGGGCTGCGCGAGGTCGGGCTGTGGGGTGGCGGTGAGGGGCTCGACGCGACCTTCATGGAGATCACACAGACCGCGCGTGACTGTCGGTTCTCTGATTGTGCGCATGCAGGCGAGCCGGGCTGCGCGGTGCAGGCGGCCGTGGAGCGGGGTGAGCTCGATCCCCGGCGGCTGGAGGCGCGAGCGCGGCTGGCCGAGGAGCAGGAGGCGACGGCGCGACGGGCGAACGAGCACACGCGCCGGGCGTACGAGCGGAGCTTTGCGAAGCACCTACGCCGGACGCTGGAGGCCAAGTCGCGCAAGCGCTGAAATTGGAAAGGCGCCCGTGGCCAAGCCACGGGCGCCCGAATTCACTACTTGGCGCGGTTGATGACTTCCCGTGCGGGATTAGCCCTTGGTGGCGCGCGCCTTGATGATGTCGAACTCAATCCGGCGGTTGTTGCTACGACCGGCCTTCGTGTCGTTGGTGTCGACCGGCTTGTCGGGCCCAACGCCCTCCGTGACCATCCGGCTCTCGTCGATCCCATGGTCGACCAGGTACTTCTTGACCGACTCGGCGCGGCGCTTGGACAGATCCAAGTTGTGGGCCGGGTCGCCCTTGTTGTCGGTGTGGCCGCTGATCTTGATGCGGATCTCGGGGTTCTCGGTCAAGACCTTGACGGCGTTGTCCAGGGTCTTGGTCGACGACTTGCGGATCGTGTCTTGATCGTTGTCGAAGGTGATGCCCTTGATCGCGCCAGTGAAGTCGCGGACCGCCTTGGGCACCTCGTCGGGGCAGCCGTCCTCGTCCTTGTAGCCGTTGTCGGACTCGGGCTCGTCGGGGCAGCTGTCTTGCTCGTCCCAGAGCCCGTCGCCGTCGCGGTCGGACTCGGGGCAGCCGTCCTCGTCCTTGTAGTCGTTGACGGTCTCGGCCTCGTCGGGGCAGCTGTCTTGCTCGTCCCAGAGCCCGTCGCCGTCGCGGTCGGACTCGGGGCAGCCGTCTTCGTCCTGGTACTCGTTGAAGGTCTCGGCCTCGTCGGGGCAGGTGTCTTGGCTGTCGATGAACCCGTCGCCGTCACGATCGCTCGGCGCCTCGGGCTGTGGCTCGGGCTTGGGCTCGCTCTTCTTGCGACCCAGGGTGACCGAGAGCCCCAGCAAGATCTCGGGGCTGTGCGAGATGAACACGTTCTCGACGCCGCTCTTGTACGAGACGATGTCCCGAATATCGAGGCGCAAGGACACGTAGCGGTTGATGTACACCTTCACGCCGCCACCAAAGTGCAGCGCGGGATCGGTGTCGTTGCCAAGCACCTCACGCCCGCTCGAGACCCCGAGCGCGCCCGCGCCAACGAGCACGAAGGGCGTCACGCTCCACAGCCCAAGCTGGCCGACGAGGTGACCGCGAACCGTGTACAGCAGCGCCGAGCCAGAGTCGTCGCGGGTGCTGGACGGCATCACGCCGCCTTCGGCTTCGACGCCGAAGAAGCGCAGCGGGTAGAAGCCGGCCCGGACCCCAAGGTCGGGGGCCACGGCCTTCAGCTGGCGAAAGCCCTGATCCGGCAAGGTCAGGCTGGCCGAGAACAGCTCATGGTTGGGCGTTGGCAGCAACACGCCGCCGTAGATCCCGATCTCTGCCATGTTGCGCTCGGGCGCCCAGCGCTTGATCCACTTTTGGTCGGCGCGATCGCCAGACTTTTTCTTCTCGGGCTTGGGCTCAGCTTCAGCTTCAGTGTCCGCGTCCACGTCCACGTCGGCTTCCGCGTCGGCTTCCGCGTCCGCGTCCGCGCCCTCGCTGTCGAGTGAAGCGCCACCGCCAATGGAGACGCCGCCGCCACCGTCTTTGGGAGGAGCCGCGAACGCGAGGCTGGGCAGGGTGAGCGCGCACAGAATGGAGATTCCGAAGGGTCGAAGGGTCATGATCGTCTCTGAAAAGGTTGGGGGTCGGTACGGCGCAGGCCGGTGAGTTACTCACCAGCCTGCGCAGATGTCGAGGGGGCTAGAAGTTGAGAGAGGTTCGAGGCCTACAGGCAGTTTGACTGCCAGGGGCCGTTGCAGGCTTGCTCTTGCGAGAAGTCGAAGGTGCCAAACTTGCCACTTGGATAGCTGTCGTCCATGACGACGAAGTTCGCGACCTCGGAGTTGTCTGACAGGTCCGTGATCGTGATCTCGGTCTGTGTCAAGTCGTAGAGGATCTCGACGCCGTACTCGCGGTTGTCGATCCAGCCCACGGTCGTTGTGTCGTCGGGCGTCATCAACACGGTCTGGTTGGCCGTGTCCGTGTCGCAGGCGAAGTCCGGGAACTCGTAGATGTCAGTCGCATCAAACTTCTTGATGGTCATGCCAGCCGAGCCCGTGCAGCCGTACCAAGGCTGCGTGGCCTGCTTCCACTGGAACAGGTAGAACTGGCTGGCGCTCTGCCAGCCCCACACGAAGCCGATCATGTCGTCATCGCTGGCCGTGTTCACCACCATCGAGCCGGTGATCCGCGATTGCTGGTGGACCGTGGGGCACACGTAGGCGCTTGGGTCCGAGTTCGAGGTCGTGCACACGGTCGTGCCGCCGTTGGCGAAGCTGTGGACCGGCGGGACGTTGGGCTCGGAGAGGAACTCGACCTCCTCACACTCGGCGCCCGGGCCATCGAGGATCCACGGCTTGTCGGTCAGGTGCACCGTGACCTTGTCGGAGCCCATGTTGAACGAGCCGTCGGTGACGTTGATCGTGTAGGTGGTGATCGAGTTCGGGGTTGCGAGCGGACCGGGAATCGTCGGATCATTCAGGGTCTCGACCGGCGTCCACGCGTAGGTGTAGTTGCCGTCGCCGCCGGTCGCCGTCGCCATCAGCTGGGCCTCGAGACCCTGCGTGGTGTCGACGCACGCCGGGATCGCATCTACGCAGACGACCCGAGCGATGTCGGCGTCATCGCAGTCGTTACCCATGACGACGCCTTCGGGCGGGTCGGAGTCGCCCCAGCCGTCATCGTCGGCGTCGAGCATGCACGCGTCAGCCGGATCGTCGAGCTCGGCCGCGCCTGGGTACGCGTTGGCGTCGGTGTCGAGGCAGTCGGTGTCGTCCTCCACGAAGCCGGCAGGAACCTCACCGCCCGGGGGCACGAAGACGCACCCCTCCGAGCTGCCGAACATGTCCATGTCCATGTCCGGGCACCACTTGTCACACTCTTTGACGGTCGCGTCGTCGTCGATGCAGTCGCTGCCAGGGATCGTTGCGCTGCCGCTGGGGTTGCTGTCACCCCAGCCGTCCTCGTCGTCGTCTTCCATGCACGCGCTGGGATCTTCTTCCTCGGCTGCGCCTGGGAACGCGTGATCGTTGTTGTCGTCGCAGTCCGTGCCGGGCACCGCGTTGGGGTTGCTGGGCATGTCGTCGCCGTAGCCGTCGTCGTCGGCGTCGGTCATGCACGCCATCGGGTCGTCGAGCTCGGCCGCGCCCGGGAAGGTGTTGGCGTCCGCGTCATCGCAGTCGGTGGCCTGCCCTTGCGGCACCGAGCCGGGCGGAGGCGTCTCACCAGCGGGGACCTCTTCGCAATTGTCGGGATCGCCGAACCCGTCGGCGTCCTCGTCGGCGCACCAGGTCTCTTCGCCGTCGCCCTCGGCGGTCTCGGAGTTGCTGGTCTGTGTGTCGGTTTCGGTCCCCGTGTCGGTTCCCGTGTTGGAGTCGGCGTTACCGGGATCGCAGACCGCCCCGGCTTTGCCGCGGCCGTCATCGAGACAGGGATCACCGCAAGCGGTGAGGAGCGTGACTGTCAGCGCTAGACCGTAGAGTCCAAGACTTCGTAAGTTGCTTCGTTGCATGTTCGCTCCGCCGGGGGATACCCGGTGTTTTGCGTAGAGTGCAACTACACTCACCAACCGATCCAAAAAAAGCCAGCCAAAACTCAGGCCGGTCGGAGGCCATCAATTTGCGGCGTCAGCATGTGCGAAATGGCAGGCTCACCTCGACCTCGAAACCACCATTTTCTCGGTTTTGGCCCCAGACTTCCCCCCCAAGTTCGTCCACTAGTGATCGCACCACTGCTAACCCCATCCCTGTACCAGGGATCGCTTGCTGGGCCTCCCGCGGGCCCCGCACGAACGCCTCGAACACGTGGGGCAACACTTCGGTTTCAACCCCCACGCCGCGGTCGCGCAGCGCCACGCGCAATTGATCGTTGTGACACCAACCACAAAGTTGCACGGCCGCGCCTCCGCGCGGCGTGAATTTGAGCGCGTTCTCCACCAAGTTTGTGAGGATCTGGGTCAAGCTGTCACGAGGCAGGATCGCCCCACCAGCCTCCGCACCGAGATCCACGTCAATCGCCAAGCCCCGCGCCGCCGCCTGAGGCTCGAGCAGCTCGACCACGCTCGCAACCACCTCGCTCAGGGGCGCATGCGCAGCTTGCTCGACCGGCTTGGGACCCCCCCCACCGTCGAGCCGCGCCAGCGTCAACACCTGCTCGACGAGCCGACTGAGCCGCTCTGCCTCGCCGCGGATCGTCTTGTGATACCCGCGCTGTCGCGCGGGATCCACGACCATGCCTTGCTCGAGCATCTCCGAGTACATGCGGATGCTCGTCAACGGCGTGCGCAGCTCGTGAGTGACCGCGGCCACAATCCGCTCGCGCTCCTGGGCCCGCGCATGCAATCCGGCCAAGGTCCGCTCCACGGCGATCAGCACGACCAACAGCGCGAGCACCAAGCCAAGGCCCAAGCCCAGGACCACGCGGGCGCTGTTCGAGGCGAGCGTCTGCACCGGACCGAGGGCCGCGGTGACCTGCAGCTCGGAGAACGGCGCCGCGAACTGGTGGGTGCAGCGGCCGGCGTCGGGGTCTGTGCTGCCCTTCGTCCCCCACTCGAGCTGCACGAAGCCGGATAGCTCGGGGCTGCCGAGCACGTCCTGCTCGAGCCAGCGCTCGAGCGCCTGACGATCCACGACCAGACCCTGCAGCCAGCGCTGCCCCCCGATCTCCACAGTTCGAATCAGGCGCAGCGAGTCCCCGCGCGGCTCGGCCACGAAGCTGGTCACGCGGACATCGAGGGCGTCGTCGAGCGCCCGTCGCGGCCTCCTTGTTGGGCAGGCCAACGTTGCCAGCCGCCACGAAATTGGCGAGCTGCTCGAGGTCTGGATCGAAGGCGTTGCCCTCGTTGTTGGCGACCGCGTTCTTGCGTCGCCGGGCGATCGACTGCTCGTCCAGGGCTCGCTGGATCTGGACGTCCTCGGGCACCGCTCGCTGTTGCACCTGCTGCCTGTTGTTCGGCTGAAGTTGCAGTTGCTGCTGCTGTTGCGACTGATCGAGGGCTGCGACAACCGGGGGCTGGCTGTCCTCGAGATCGCGATTGAGCGCGCGCAGCTGCTCCGCGCGAGCGAGCGCGGGCGCCTGCGCTGGGTCGCCCCGCGGCTCGTCGGGTCCAGGCAGCATGGGGCTCGCAAACCGACCGTCGGGCTCGATCTGAAAGTAGCCCAGCACGAACTCGCGATCGGGGACCTCGGCCAGGGGCGAGCGACTCAGGGTTGGCTCGCCGGCACCGTTGACGCGCTTGCCCCCAGAGTTGCCCGGCGCGACCCAGTCGCGACGCCACTGCACGAACGGCCGGTCGGGCGGCGCGAAGCTGCTCACAGATCTCGAAGCCATCGCGGCCGGGCAACATCACGTCGAGGATCACCAGCGCGTAGCGACCGGTGAGCGCCTCGGTCAGCCCGCGGTCCCCGTCGCCGACACCCGTGGGCTGGTGGCCGTGATACGCGAGCAGATCGCAGATCCCATCGCGGATCGGCGCTTCGTCTTCGACGATCAGGATCGCTTGGCCCACGGCCTACAGCATAGTTGGTCATGGCCCCCAGTGGGCCTTCCCACTTGGGCAGTCGGTGGTTTACGTGGGTCTTACGCACACGGTGCAAGCTTCTTACCGGCGGCCTCGCGCGCGCGGGCCAGACTTGCAGCATGACGCCTCGCCACCTGTTGCTGTGCTCCGCGCTCGCGCTCTCGACCCTCGCTGCGTGTTCGCGCACCCCGACCAGCAACGACGCCACGGCGCCCGGGCAAGCCGCCCAGCTCGACCCGATCGACCAGCTCGATCACGCAGCCCTCGTTGCGCTGGCCTTGCAACAGGCGCAGCTCCAGCAGGCTGATCCCGGGCGCCGCGCCGCGATCATCGAGCGCCTGCGGGAGGCCGGCCCCGCAGGGCTCGACGCGCTGATCCGCGAGTACCACAGCGTGCCCGCCCGCCCAGTCGCGCAGGACGCTGCTTGGCGGGTGGTGATCGACGAGGTCGCCGGCCAACGCGACGCTGTGTACGGCGGACTGTTTTGGCAGCGCGACATGCAGGCCGCCCTCGCCCAGGCCAAGGCCAGCGGCAAGCCGGTGCTCTCGCTGCGCCTGCTCGGTGACCTGACCTCGGAGTACTCGTGCGCCAACAGCCGCTTGTTTCGCACGCTGCTCTACGCCGATCCCGAGCTTGCGACCTGGCTCGAGGCCAACTTCGTGCTGCACTGGTCGAGCGAGCGGCCGGTTCCGCGGGTCGAGATCGACTTTGGCGACGGCCGCGTCGTCGAGCGCACGATCACGGGCAACAGCGCCCACTTCGTGCTCGACGCGAGCGAGCGGACGATCGACGTGATCCCGGGGTTGTGGTCGGCGCCCAGCTTTCGCGCCGCGCTGCGGGCTAGCCTGGGCCTGCACGAGCAGCTGGCCGCCGTGCAGGGCCAGCGACGGTGGAACGAGACCCTCGCGGACCACCATGAGGCTCGGCTCGCGACGGCGGCCAAGCAGCTCACCGACGAGCTGTCGCGGGCGCGGGGGGTGCCGCAGGATCTCGTGGCCACGACCGCGTACCTGGCCAGCCCAGCCAGTCCGCGGGTTGAAGGCGAGCCTGTGCCCGCGCTCGCGGCCGTGCCGATGGCGATCGGCAAGTCGCGGATCGAGCGACCGATCCTCGCGGCCGCGCCCGCGATGATCGGCGGCGTCAACTCCCGCTTGGCGCCGTCGCTCCCCGCTTCGGTTGGGCCGCGCGATGATCTCGAGCGCCTGGTGATCGGCGCTCGGGTGGCGGGCCGGTTCGAGCTGCATCCCAACACCTTGGCGATCATCGCGGCCGAGCGCCCGCTCGAGGGGCTGGTGCCCGAGGATCAACGCGCCGAAGTCCAGGCCCAGCTGCTGCAGGCGCTGCGGGTCTCGATCCAGCAGGACACCGCCAAGAACGCGCTGGAGCTGCATCCGCGCGTGCACGCCGAGCTGGCCGCGCGCGCTCGCGGTGGGCGCTCGCTCGGGTTCTCCGATGTCGACGAGTGGGTCTATGCCGAGCTGTTCGAGACGCCCGCTGAAGACCCTTGGCTGGGCCTTGTCGATCCCACTGTCTACACCGGCCTCGTCGACGGCGGGCTGGTGGCGCCTGCGCCAGGTAAGCGGTGATAACGTCGCCACGGTGCGCTGGTTCCTGGACATCTTCACGCGTGACGCCGACCCCGAACCCCAGGCGATCTCGGCCGCGGGCGAGGTCGGTGGCCGCATCGACATCACTGGGATCGTCGAGGCGATCGAAGCCTCGAACGACCTGAAAAGCCCGCTCGACGGCAGCCCTGCGGTTGCCCTGCATTACGTTGCCCACATCCGCGCCGTGGGCCAGCATACCGAGGAGATTGACGGGCTGGTGATCCAGGGGTCGGAAGGTCGCGACTTCATCTTGCGGGACGACTCGGGGGCCGCGTTGATCCAGCTCGAACCCGGCAGCAGCGTCGCGCGGCTGCACGCGCACGTGATCACGACCCACGGGGCCGGGAACGAGATCAACGTCGAGGCGATCGTGCCCGGTGATCGGGTCCGCGTTCGGGGTCGGATTCGTGCTGTGTTGGACGAAGCCGAGGCGCGGTGGTGCTGCGTGGTCCAGGCCAACGAGCTCGAGCACGCGCAGTAGTGCAGTTCGACTCGTGGATCGTCGCCGACAATCGCCGACTCTGTGACGGCGCCCAGGCTGCGCTGCGCACGGCCCATGGACGGAGCGCCCGAGCGCCCGCGGCGTGGCGGCGTCGAGTTGGGATGGGCGCAGGCGCTCAGGCCGGCGGCTTGGTCAGCGCCGCGTACAGCTGGGCGCGCATCTGGGCCTTGAAGAAGCCTCGCATCTCCTCGTTGACGAACAGCTCGTCGAGGAAGGCCCCGTATTTGTCGTAGCGATCCATCATCGTGTGATCCACACGGTCGTCACATTCGAGCCCAAATGTGGCTTCGTCGTTGGCCTGGGCGACCTGGCGCAGCTGCGGATCATCGAGCAGCCGGGTGAACACGCTGTCGACCAGGTCCTGGACATCGAACGCGGTCGTGAAGCGCTGGTTCATGCGCTCGATCAGGTTGGAAAGATCATCCTGCTCGGCCTTGGCCCGCCCGGTCCCGGTCTCGCTCGGCCCACGCAGGCCCGGGCCACCCTCGCCAGCGACCAGGCTCAGGTCGCCCTCGGCGATCTTCTCGAGCCGATAGTAGTGAAGCGCCACGTCCTCACCAAGATCGACCGGCCGCTGGCCCTCGCCCGGCCGCGGCAACTTGCGGATCAGCATCTTGGTGTAGACGTAGAGCTTCTCGAGCTCGTAGTCGGAGAAGGGCACGACCTGGCCCAGGAACGAATACAGGCGACAAAACGCGCGGGCGCGGTCGCGGAACAGCTCGGCCGGCTCCGCATCGAGTGCTTTGAAGCGATCGACCGCCAGGTCGAGCAAGCTATTGAGCGGGCCGTGGTTCTGGGCGACCTGCCGCACCTGCGGGGTGAAGAACAGCTCGGCGAATGCATCGACATCGCCCGCGTGGATCACGTCGACCTGCTCGAGCTGGGTCTGTAGCTCGTAGAGCCGCTGCGGGTCGATGTCCTCGGCCGTCGTCGTGCGCTCGTAGTAGTCCTTGAAGCACGCGAGGATGTGCTCGCGCTCGTTGACGAAGTCGAGCACGAAGGTCTCGTCCTTGCCCCGGTAGGTCCGGTTGAGCCGCGACAGGGTCTGGACCGCCTGGACCCCCGCGAGCCGCTTGTCAACGTACATCGCACACAGCAGCGGCTGGTCGAAGCCAGTCTGGTACTTGTTGGCGACGATCAGCAGCTGATAGCCGTCCTTGCCGAACTCCTTGGGGAGCGCGCTCTCGCTGATCGGCTCGCCGGTCTGATAGTGGGTGTTCATGCCCGGCTCGGTGTAGGGCCGCTGCCCGCTGGCCGGATCACCTGGATCGCTGACCTCGCCCGAGAACGCGACGAGGGCCCGCAGGTCGTAGCCCTTGTCCGCCACGTAGACGTCGAAGGCCAGCTTGAAGCGGACGGCCTGCAGCCGCGTGGACGTGACGATCATGCCCTTGGCGCGGCCGCCCAGCTTGGCCCGGACCTGGCCGTGAAAGTGCTCGACGATCACCCCAAGCTTGGCCTCGACGTCCTTGGGATGGGCGCTGACAAACCGGGCCAGGGCCTTGGTCGCCTGCTTCTTGTCCAGGCGCGGATCCTCGGCGACCGTCTTGATCAGCTTGAAGTAGCGCCGGTAGGTCGTGTACCCGCGCAGCACGTCGAGGATGAACTTCTCGTCGATCGCCTGGCGCATCGAGTACACGTGGAAGGCCTGGTAGCGGCCGTCCTCGCCCTTGCGGCCAAACACCTGCAAGGTCTTGTACTTGGGCGTGGCCGTGAACGCGAAGAACGACAGGTTGCGCAGCGGCCCGCGAGCCAACGCGGCGCGCAGCAGATCCTGGCCCGCGTCCACGTCCTCTTCCTCGCCCAGCGCCGCGACCCGCTCGCTCAGCTCGCTCGAGTCGGCCAGGATCGCCTTGAGGTTGTTGCGCATGTCGCCGGTCTGCGAGCTGTGGGCCTCGTCCACGATGATCGCGTAGCGGCGATCCGGCAGCTTCCCAACCTGCTCGGAGATGAACGCGAACTTGTGCAGCGTGGTGATGATGATCGGTACGCCATCGGCCAGCGCCTTGGCCAGCTGGGCCGAGTTCTCGTCGATCTTCTGGACCACGCCGCGGGTGTGATCCAGCTGGAAGATCGTGTTTTGCAGCTGCTGGTCGAGCACCTTGCGATCGGTGATCACAACCACGCTGTCGTAGACCTTGCGCTGGTCTTTGTCGTGCAGCGCGGCCAGACGGTGGGCCAGCCACGCGATCGAGTTGGACTTGCCGGACCCGGCCGAGTGCTGGATCAGGTAGTTGGTGCCGCTGCCATGATCGCGGGCGTTGTCCTCGAGCTGGCGCACGCAGTCGAGCTGGTGGTAGCGCGGGAAGATCATCCGCTCGCGCTTGCGATCGAGCTCGAGGTGAACGAAGCGGGCCAGGATGTCGAGCAGGCTGTCGCGCTGCCAGACCCGCTCCCACAGGTACGCGGTCCGGTGCTTGCCCTTCACCGCAGGATTGCCGGCTGCCGTACCGATACCCTGGTTGAAAGGCAGAAAATGTGTCCGGTCGCGCTCTAATTGCGCCGTCATGTAGACCTCGTCCGGGTCGACGGCAAAATTGATGATCGCGCGGCGCTTGAACCGGAAGATCTGCGTGTCGGGATCACGGTCTTTTCGGTACTGCTGCTTGGCGTGGCTGACACGCTGGCCCGTCATGTGGTTCTTGAGCTCGGCCGTGACCACCGGGATGCCGTTGACGAACAGGACCAGGTCCAGCGAGTCTTTCGGCTGCTTGGGGTCATGGTGGAGCTGGCGAACCACGAGCAGGCGGTTGGCGGCGTAGCGGGCCTGAACCTCGGGGTTGAGGTTGTTCGGCGGGCGGAAGGTGACGACCTTGACCTGCTTGCCGTGAAACCTGAAGCCGCGGCGCAGCACGTGGATCAGGCTGGTGTCGACGGTGGCCTTGTCGAAGGCCTCGAGCAGCTTGGCGGGCAGGCGATCGCCGTGGAATTGGGTGAGGGCGGCGTAGGTCTTGGGCTGGGTGGTCCGGACATAGTCGATGAGCTCGTTGGGGATCAGGGCGAGGAGCGGGTCGTAGGTGCTCGGGTCGCCGCGGAGGTAGCCGCCGGCCGCGGTGAGGAGGTGCTCTTCGATGGTCTGTTCGAGGGCGGCCTCGGTGGTTGGCTTGGTCATGAGGGGATCTCGAGTTGGCCGGTGACGGCGGCGGTGATGAGGGACTGACGGTATTCTTTGAGCTTGGCGACTTGTGACATGATGCAGGACGATATGTCTGAATAGCTCGCTGTTTCCTGCTCGATGAACGATACGATCGTAACTTGCTCGCGCAACGGTGGTGTAGGGACCAGGCTCATCTTCAGACGATCTGCACGTATCCCCGAGGCAGTGGAGCCCGACGCCCGAGAGGAAACCTCTCCCTTTCCTGACTCCGACAAGAAATGCTGAAGGAGGAAAGGGGAGGCTACGCGGGTGGCATCGACTTTGAACATGATGATTCGCTGCGCGCAGGCGATCCGAACATTCGTGACGATCCCGACCTCGCCCAAAGGCGCCTCTGACGTGAACAAAATATCTCCGAGTTCAGGTTTGCCACGGCCGCTCAGTTGTTTGCACACTTCCTCGGTTACCCACTCAGGCGCGCGGGAGTGGTCGACGATGCCATCTCGAACTGCTCCAGCTGTAATGAGAGGCACCCCCGAACGTGTTTTCTCAGGGGTACGGCCCCTGTAGTCGATAAATTGCCCGACGACCCGACGGAGTCGATGCATCATCCAGTGGGCGGGGATGTCTCCAATCCACGGCACCCCCGAGTCCTTCATCGGCACGTCGGGGTCGAGCCCCTTGGTCACCGCTTGGTGGATGAGCGCGGCGCGCTTCTCGGCGAGCAGCGCGATGAGTCGCTCCTTCTTCTCGATGAGCGCATCGATGGCCGCGGTCTTGCGGTCGAGGAAGTCCGCAATCGCCACTTGGTATTCGTAGTTTGGGCAGGGTAGTGTTACCTCTGCAAACCTTGGGTATCGAAAACGAGGCGCCCGCTCGCGGACGGCGGGACAGATTACACGGATATAGTCACGTCGCGCCATCGTTCGTAGCACATAGGCATAAAAGCGATTATCGGCCCTCCCGACAACTCCGTTGCACACGGTGTACTCAGGGGTGCACTTCCCGTCGGATTCAGAGACTCCAATTGCGCCTGCGAAGCCGTCCATGTTGTGGATCACGAGATCGCCGACCCGCACGCCCTGATAACCGACCTCTTTGATTGCAAGAGTAAAACCATCGAGCCGGCGATTCTCCCGTAGCGTAACCTGGCCGTCTCGAAAGGCGGTTATTACCCCATCATCGTCTTGCACTTCGCGGGATTCGACCCGGAACAAGAACTTCGCCCGCATCGATTCATCCGCTGCCGATGCCTCCCGCAGCCACGGCATCCTCCCGTTCACGACAACACCTCGCCCAGCATCCCGCGAATCTCATCTTCCAGCGCCAGGATCTCCGCCTCGATCACCCCGAGCGCCCGCGGCGGCACGTACTCGTAAAAGTGCCGCGTAAACGGGATCTCATACCCAACCTTCGTCTTCGAGCGGTCCACCCAGGCATCCGGCACGTGCGGCAGCACCTCGCGGGCCATGTAGTCGTCGATGTCGTCGGTCAGCGGCACGTTCTCATAGTCGCGCAGGTTCGAGTCCGCCTCGATCTCCCCCTTCTTGTCCCGGCACAGCTCCGCCGCGTCGTTGTGCTCCGACAGCGCGCTCAGGATCGCCTTCATCAGCGCCGGCGCGATCACCAGGCCGTGTAGCTTCGCCTGCGCCTTCACGGCCGCCACGAACGAGCGCCGGTCCAGGAACAGCTGCTGGCCATCCAGCCCACCTAGGGCCGCCAGGATCTGGGCCTGCACGGCCTTTCCGCTGGCGATCTCGGCCCGGGCTGCGGCCTTGTCCTTCTTCTTCGAGCTGGCGAGGCTGATCCACGTGCGCTCGCCCTCGAGCCGGGCGAGCCGCTCGGGGCTGGCCTGAAAGTCCAGCTGCAGCGGCCGCTCCACCGTGATCCGGTGAAAGCCAAAGTCTTCGTTGGCGAAGATCTTGACGTCGGGCCCGTCCTCGAACGCCTTGAACAAGCCGGTGAGCTGCTCGATGTGCTGGGGCGAGAGCTCCTTGCGCTTGTCGCCCAACGACTTGCGCATCTTTTGAAAGTACTTCACCCCATTGATCAGCTGAACCTTGCCACGCCGCGCGGCCGGCTTGCGGTTCGTGACCACCCAAATATAGGTATTGATACCGGTGTTGAAGAACATCTGATCCGGCAGCGCCACGATCACCTCGAGCAGGTCGTTCTCCAACAGGTAGCGGCGGATCTCGCTCTCGCCCGACTCGGCCGCCCCCGTAAACAGCGGCGAGCCATTGAACACGATCGCCAGCCGCGAGCCGCCCTGCTCCGGGGTCTTCATCTTGCTCAGCATGTGCAGCAAGAACAGCAGCGAGCCGTCGTTCTTGCGTGGCAGCCCCGGGCCAAACCGGCCGCGCGCGCCCAGGGTCTCGTGTTCGGCCTTGACCACGTCGGCGGCCTTGCTCCAATCGACCCCAAACGGGGGATTGGACAGCAGGTAGTCCACACGCAGATCTTTGTGCCCGTCGTCCGAGAAGCTGTTGCCCAGCTTGATGTGCTCGGCGTCGTCGCCCTTGATCAGCATGTCGGCCCGACAGATCGCGTACGACTCGGGGTTGAGCTCCTGCCCGTAGACACGCAGCTGGGCCTCGGGGTTGCGCGCCAGCAGGTGCTCCTCGGCCACGCTCAGCATCCCGCCGGTCCCACACGCGGGGTCGTAGAGCGTGCGGATCAGCTGCGGGGTGCCCAGCTGCTGCTCGTCCTCGATGAACAACAGCTCGACCATGAAGCGGATCACCTCGCGCGGGGTGAAGTGCTCACCAGCCGTCTCGTTCGACTGCTCGGCGAACTTGCGGATCAGCTCCTCGAAGATCGAGCCCATCGCCGCGTTCGAGACCTGGTCCGGGTGCAAGTTCACACCCGCAAACTTTTGCGCGACCAGCAGCAGCAGGTCGTTCTTGTCCAGGCGCTCGAGCTGCTCCGTGAAGCGAAACTGCTCGAGGATCTCGCGGACGTTCTTGGAGAAGCCGTTGACGTAGTTGATGAAGTTGTCGCCGTAGGGGCCGGCGGCGGTCAGGCGATCGAAGTCGAACAGCGAGCGGTTGTAAAAGCCCACATTGCCGCTTGCACGCAGCAGCATGCGCTCGCGGATCGCCTCGGGCTTGTCGGCATATTGCGTGTCGGCCTTCCACACCGCCTCGCGCGTGGGCGCCAGGATCAGGTCCAGGCGGCGCAGGACGGTGAAGGGCAAGATCACCTGGCCGTATTCGTGCGCCTTGAAGTCACCGCGCAGCAGATCCGCCACGCTCCAGATGAAGCCAGCGATCTCGGAGAAGCTCTTGAACTCGCGCGGGGCCTCGGCGACGGCGGCGGGCGGTGGGGTCGGGGTTGGCATGGGGGGCGCTTTGGCGCTCGGGCGCGGGGCAGGGGCAGGGGCGGGCTCGATCTGGGCTGGCACGCTCGCGCTCGGGGGCTCGGCGCCGGCCAGGATCCTCGCGATGATCGGATCCTTCGAGCGGCCGCTGTCGTCGAGGTCGTGGGCGCGGCAGATCTGCTTGAGCTCGTCGCGGCTGAGCTCGTGGAGCAGCTCGGCGAAGGACAGCTTGCGGGCGCGGGCGAGCGCGTCGACCAGCTTGGCGCCAGCGCTGCGTGGTGAGATATCGATGGCGAACTGCTCGACCAGCGCCGCGAGGCGGGGCTTGGCGAGAGTCCGCAGCGCGGAGCGCTTGGTCGGGCGCGGCATGAGTCCGCAGGGTATCCGGTGCGGCCGCGCAGGCGCCAGTACACTTGCGCAGCTTCACGCGGATACCGGGTCCCGAAGCGCTCGCTGTCGGTCAGCGTGGCGGACGAAGCGAGCGCTGCTGCGCACCCTCGGGCTCGGGCGAAGCGAGCGCGCGCGCTTTTGCGATCGGCCAACTCGCCTGCGCGGCCCCCCGCGAACTGCTCGTGCTCTGGGTTGGCAATGGAGTGCGCCCGCGGTGCCTCCGTTGGACCGCGCCAGGTGAGTTCATCGTGAGTGTCGCGCCCGTTGCTTTGCGTGTCGAGCGCCCTCTCCGCCTTCGCATGAAGGCGGCCCCGTTGAAGCGCCCAAGGTGCGATCATCGACCGCATCGAGCCACTCTCTTCGCCTACCTTAAAACCCGTTCAGTTCCTCGGGCCTCGTCGGCTCCACGTGAAGCCGGCCACGTCAAGCGCGCAGCCCCCGTCCCCTCCTCCTCAAGCGCAGCCCGAGCCGCAATGACCACCTGCATCCGACCGCGCCCGAGCCGAGATCGAACCGTATTGTACGGAATCGCAAGCTCCGCGGCGATCTGCCGGTTGTCTCGACCGGTCAGCGACATCCGCACCACGTCCCGATACACCTCGTCAACCTGCGCCACAGCTCTGTCGAGCACCTCGAGATCAGCGAGCATCAACAACACGCCACACGGAGAGCTCCCCTCGGCCTCGGGCTCGTCGTCGTCGAGCAACGACATGGTCTCGAGCTCTCGCGCTCGATACAAGACGTCAACGACAATCTTGCGAGCAACGACAAAAGCGAACCCCCGCAACGAACATCGGCCCGCGTACCAGCGGACGACGCAAAGCCACGTATCCGCGGCGAGGTCGTTGGGATCCCTACGAGCAACACGGCGCCGAAAGTAGCCGACCAGCTCCCGATTGATTCGGGCGAATTCAATTGATGTCACACCCAGCGTCCACGAGTGCCGGCGTGGGGCTGGCGTGACTACGGCTTGTTTCGCTGCTCGGAGGGCCCCCACAACCCCCTCTCCTCACGACTCCATGATCTGTTCGCTACATTCGAGAAAAAGTTCGAGCCGCATCGCCAACACTGCGCGAACATTCACCCCACCCGAGCAACGGCTCGAACTCCCAAATCAGCTGCGCCGAGAGCTCGACGGCGCGGCGGCGGGTGGCGTTCGATACGTGGAGGGCGTTAGACGAGCGTCAGCGATCAGCTGCTTGAGGCGCCTCATACCCTCGTGAAGCCGCCGCCGCGCCGTGCCTTCAGGGATTCCAGCCAACTGAGCAAACGACTTGTTGTCGCCCCCATCGAGGCGATGCTGGATGGGCTCGCGGTAGAGTTTGGGCAAGAGCGGGATGTGCCGGTAGACCAGCTGGATTCGCTGCTCCGCGCCCAATTCCGAGTCCACCAGCCTCGGCGGCGTGTGAACGCGGGCGCGCAGCTTCGCCTCGCGGCCACGTGCGCGCAGGCGCTCCCCCTTGGCTGCCCGGGCCTCCGTACCAGCGAACCCAAGCGCCCAGTCCCGAAACGCATCGGGTGTGTCCGGAGCGTGGGTGGCCAGCTTCGCCATGATGTCCTTCATGGTCTCCTGAATGAGTTCGTCGCGTTGTGTAGACCCATGGCGAGCAGTGAAGAACACGATCAGCTCATGGCACAGCCACAGTCCCAAAGCGTTGCGTGCCTGGATGTCCCCGTCGCGCGCGGCCCTTATCAGACGCTTCCGATCCACGACGCACATGCTACAGGCTCGACGATCTCTGCGACTGTCCAAAGGAACAAGAGCCGCGACAATATCCCCGGAACGAGCCGACAGCTCAGGCAACCATGGGGTAGATTCCCGAGGTTGCCGAAGCGGACCCACCCCTCATCCCACGAAGCGAACTTCGAGTGGGTGCTGAACCAGGTCCGTGGCCACTCGCGTGCCAAGCAGGGCCAGCCGACTCCCGCACCGCACTGGGAGAAGCTCATGTACCAGGTCTCGCTCGCGGCTGGCGTGAGAGTCGCTGATCCAAGCCATCCGCTTCACCGCATCGGCCGTTTCGAGGCGATCAGGACTCGGGGCGTGGGCGGCTTTGGAGTCGTATTCGAGGTTCGAGATCCAGAGCTCGATCGCCACGTCGCCCTGAAGCTATGCCAAACCCGTGGGCCCAAGGCTGCCGACGGGTTGATGAATGAGGCTCGCCTCCTCGCGCGCCTCACTCATCCCAATATTGTCACGGTGTACGAGCCCGGCCGCCACGGCGACGACGTGTTCTTCGTCATGGAGTACGTCAACGGCGTCAACGCGCACCACTTCGCCCAGCAGGACCCAGCGCCCAGCTGGGAGCAGCTAGTCGACGTCTACCGGGGGGCCGGCCGCGGCCTCGCTGCTGCCCACGACGCGGGCATCGTGCACGGCGACTTCAAGCCGTCAAACGTGCTGCTCGACGAGCACCGTTGGCCGCGGGTCGCCGACTTTGGGCTCGCCCAGGTCATGATCGACAATGCCCCCGACGACGAACAGGAGCAGTTGCGTCACCGGGCCGGGACCCTGCCGTATATGGCGCCCGAGGTGCTACGGGGACAAGCTGGCGACACCCGGGCGGACCAGTGGTCGTTCTGCGTGTCGCTGTGGGAGAGCCTCGATGACGCGCTTCCGTTCATCGGCTGGTCAACGGCGGAGCTGCTCGACGACATCGAGCGCGATCAGCCGGTGGCGATGAATCCAGATGTGCCAGAGGCGGTTCGGGCGGTGTTGCGGATCGGGTTGGCGCAGGATCCCGACGACCGCTACCCGAGCATGTACGCGCTCGTCGAGGCGCTGGACAGGCTGCGCCAACCCTCGGGCGTCGACACGCCGAGCTCACCACGACGGGGCGTGTTCCTTGGAGCGATGGTGCTCGCGTGCGGTCTCGGGCTCGGGGGCGGAATTTTGGTGTCGGGGGTACCGAACCAAGTGGTCGAGGCCGGCGGAGCGGTGATCCAAGCCAGCACGGCGTCGGTCGAGCCCATCGGCACATCGCTCGAGTCTAACGAGGTGCTCGAGCGCGATGGTGAAACGCTGGCAGAGATCAGCGACAACAACGACGCGCGCGCGACCGTCGAGCAGGTCATCGCCTACATCGAGTTGGGCAGGATCCGGGAAGCGAGCGCGGCTTGGGAGCAGGAGTTCGACATTCGTGAAGTGAGGGATGAGCCGCGGGCCAACGACGCACATCGGATCGCTGAGGCGTTTCTAGCCAGCGCAATCGCGTTGAAGAACCAAGGCAACATCAACTGGCGGTTCGCGGCTTGGGAGTCGACACGATGGGCGGCGAGGATCGGTACCTTGCTGCGACAAGAACAGGGCACCAAAGGCCGTGATCCCGAAGACCACGCCCTTTGGCGCGCCGACGCGGATCGCATCAACGAGGCCGCCCAGGCTCTCCTCACCAGCGAGGACTAGTCCCAGCAGTCCATGGTCCCGTCCTCGTACTCGACGCCGTCCGAGCACGAGACGAACTTGCCCCCATTCTCGAGACACGCCTTCAAGGTCTCCAAGGTCACTGGTTGACACGCCCCGCCTGCCCCACAGCACGCCGTTCCCAGGGCTTGAGCCACGGGCGGAACGTCGGGCGCCTCGATACAAAATCCCTCGTCACACATGCTCGGGAACGGCTGATAGCAGACCACGCCGCCGCCGACTTTCGCCCCGTACTCGCAGTATGTGCGATCGCCCACGGCACAGCGCCCGTTCGAGTCCGGGACGACACACGCCGCCCCGTCATCGTCGATCGTGCAACAGACATCAGCGTCCCACACCGGAGCATCCGGCCCCGCCCACACGCAGTAGATCGACAACATCTGTCCGATCGAGTCCATGTACGGCGACCCCGCCGCGTCCAAGTACACATCGTCGCAAAGATTGGGGGTAGTTGTCGCGAAGTTTGAAAGGATGGTGGTGAGAATGATTGAGAGACTCATTCTGCGACGCTAGCACGCGGCATGAGCGCCAAGACGACCTCTCCCACGCCCCGCGCCAGTGCGATACAGTCCAGCGTGCCCTGGTACCTCTGGATCCCGTTCATCGTCGCCGGCCTCGCGTCCATGTTCGCGCTGTCGGTGCTCACCGCCAAGATCCAAGCCCCCCCGTCAGCCGCCGAGCCCATCCCCCCGGACGGCAAGGCCCGCAAGCTCGAGGGTGAGCGCTACCTCGAGTACCGCGTTGGCGTCACGATCAACGCCCCGCCCGAGGCCGTCTGGGCGCTGCTCACCAACGCCGCCAACTTTCCACTGTGGAATTCCACGGTCACCAGCATCGAAGGCACAATCGCAGAAGGCCAACGCATCAAGCTCAAGGCCAAGGTCGCCCCCGACCGCGTGTTCCCCCTGCTGGTCAGCACCTTCGAGCCCCACCGCCGCATGGTTTGGGAAGACGGCAACAAGATCTTCAAGGGCGTGCGCACCTTCACCCTCGAGTCCAACGGCACCACCACCACGGTCACCATGGCCGAGGTCTTGACCGGCGCGTTCCTGCCCAAGATCGCGCCCAAGCTGCCAGACTTTGCCCCCTCGTTCGAGGCGTTCGCGTCCGATCTGAAGCAGGCTGCCCAAGCCTGAGACGGTCATGAGCGCTTCGTCTGCCCCGCCCAAGCCACGCCTGCGCGGCGTGTCGCACCAAATCGCGTTCTTTGTGTTCGTCGCCGCCAGCGCCTGGCTGCTCAGCGCGGTCGAAGGCCACGCGGCCCGGCGCGCGGTGGTCGTGTATGGGTTGAGCCTCGCGCTGCTGTATGGCGTCAGCGCGACCTACCATCGTCGCAACTGGACACCCGCGGGTCTGCGCCGGATGCAGCGGCTGGATCACTCGGTGATCTTCGTGTTGATCGCGGGCAGCTACACCCCGCTGTTCCTGCTGTTCGACCGCCAGGCGTTCATGCTGGATCCGCTGCTGCTGGTGTGGGCGCTCGCTGCAATGGGTATCGGCAAGTCACTCGTGTGGGCTCACGGTCCCACGTGGGTCACCGCTGCGTTGGCGATTGCAATTGGCTGGTCCGGCCTGAGCTACGCGGCCGCGCTGATCCCCGCGACGGGCTCGGCCGCGTTTGTGCTGTTCCTGGCGACGGGCGTCGCCTACAGCACTGGTGGGGTCATCTACGCGCGTCGGCGGCCAGACCCGATCCCGACGGTGTTCGGCTACCACGAGGTGTTTCACGTGTTCGTGATCCTGGGCAGCAGCGTCCACTTCACGCACACGCTGGTGCTGCTGCGCCGCGCTGGGGCGCTGGGCTAAGCACCCTCGAGCCAGCTCCTAAACCGTGCGGCGTTGGGCTGGCTCACGACCACATCCTCGCTCGCGGCCGGCTTCAGCTCGACCAGCAGCCGGCCCTTGAAGTAGCTCCTAAACCCGGAGACCGCGTCGGCGTGCGCGAGGTACTGGCGGTTGATCCGAAAGAACCCAGCGCTGACCAGCTCGGCTTCGATGTCCGCCAAGGTCCGATCCAGCTCGAGCCGTCGCGCGTCGCGTCGGACCAGCTCCGTGACGCCATCGCGCACACCAAAGTACGCGATCTCGTCGATCGGCACGGCCACGAAGGTGTCGCCGTCGCGGGCCAGCAGCCGCCGGGCGGACGCGCGCGGCTGTCCAAGCGCGCGGGCCAGCGCAGCCAAGCGCGTGGAAAAATGGGCCTCGAGCCGTCGATACTTGCGCAATACGTCGCCCAGCTCCGTGGTGGTGTAGGGCTTGAGCAGGTACGCGATCCCGTTTTGGGCGAGCGCCTCGACCATGTATTCGTCATAGGCGGTACAAAACACGATCGGCGCGGCCGGCTGAACCTGGGCAAAGATCTCGAGCGAGAGCCCGTCGGACAGCTGCACGTCGGCGAACACGAGATCCGGCGCGCCCTGGTGGTGGTGGTCCTCGAACCAGCGCACCGCCTGCGCAACAGAGCCAAGCTCGGCGACGATCTCGAGCTGCGGATCCAGCTCGCGCAAGCTCGCGACCAAGCGTGCGCGCGCGGGCGGCTCGTCCTCGATGATCACCACGCGGGTCACGACGCACACTCCTGTGCAGCCATTGCCAAGGGCACGCACACGCGAAATTCTTCGCCACGCTGATCGATCTGGATCCCGCGCCCAACCGCGAGCTTGCTGCGCTCGTCGAGGTTGCGCAGGCCGGTCCCGGCGGACTCGCGCACGCTCCGACGCGGACGGCGACGATTGGCCACGAACATGCACGGCGCACCCTCGAGCTCGGCGTAGCCAACCTCGATCTCCAGCGGCGCGCCGGCCCCCACTTCGTTGTGCTTGATCGCGTTCTCGATCAGCAGCTGCAGAGCCGTTGGCGGCAACCGGGCGCCCGCTTGCATGGGCTTGGGCAGCTCGCAGCGCAGCGCCTCGCCGTAGCGGATCTGCATGAGCTCGAGGTAGGCCCGAGCAAAGCGCAGCTCCTCGGCCAGGGTGACCAAGCTCCGCCCGCGCTGACGCAGCAAGTATCGATAGATCCCCGCCAAGTCCTGGTTGAACGCGACCGCCCGGCGCGAGTCGGTCTTTATCAGGTGCCCGAGCGTGTTGAGCGAATTGAACAAGAAGTGCGGATCAACCTGAGCCAGAAAGCCCGAGAGCTCGGCCTCGGCCCGGGCGCGATCCAGGCGAGCGACCCGCAGCAGATCACCCTCGCGCTCTTTGATCAAGAACACGGTCTCGTAGGCGTGGGTCACGAACACCACGCAGATCACGTTGATCAGCGCGACCGTGCGGATCGCATCGGCATCGGCCACCGCGCCAATCCACCCATACCAAGCCAGCAGCGCGACCACGGTGATCGGCGCCGTGTACAGCACGATCGCCGCCAGCAGCAGCGAGAGCTTGCGCAGCGGGTGATTGAACCAGCCGTAGTGGCGCCGCTGCTCGAACAACAACCAGCGGTTTCCGTGCCAGATCGCCGCGGCCAGACCCAAGAACCACAGCGTGCCCAGCCAGTACGCGAGCTGGCCGGGGCCCACGCCGTCGAGCAGCGGCGTGACGCGGGGGATCATCAGGCCAAACCCCGCAATCCCCAGGCGCCGCACCCAGCGATCATCGATGTCGTGAGCCGGACTGTGCTCGGGGCTGGCCAGCTCACCAGAGCGAGCGCCCAGTTCACCCCCGTCTGGTCCCCGTTCGTCGGAATTGAGTTTCGCCTGCGCGGCGTCGAGTGTTAGCGAACTCGCCATGGATCCCTCACAGATCAACTACCTCGCCGTTGGCGCCGCGGCGCTCTCGAGCTTTCTGATCGGCGGCCTGTGGTACAGCCCCATCCTATTCGCCAAAGCGTGGATGCGCGAGGCCGGTCTGAGCGAGGACGAGCTGAGCAAGGGCGTGGGCCGGACCTTTGGCGTCTCGTTCTTGATCTCGGTGGTGATCGCCTTGAACCTGGCGTTCTTCTTGGGTCCCGACGTCACCCTGGTCACGGGCATGACTTACGGCGCGCTCGCGTCCGTGTGGGTCGGGGGCTCGATGGCGATCACCTTCTCGTTCGAGCGGCGCAGCCTGGTGCTCACCCTGATCGACGCGGGCTACCACGCGGTCGCCTACACGGTCATGGGCGCGATCATTGGAGCCTGGCACTGATCGACGTGGACAGCGGGAGGTTGGGCCTGCCAGAATCCCAGCATGAAGATGCGATCGGTGGTTTTCGCTGGGTTGATGACTGTGTCGCTTGTCGCGTGTGGTGACGACGAGGGCTCCGGTTCAACCGACCCCACCGGCGACGGCGACGGCGATCCCAGCGGGGATGGCGATGGCGACGGGGCCACCAGCAGTGCGACGGGCGACGGCGACGGCGATGCTGACACCAACGGCGACGGCGATGCTGACACCAACGGCGACGGCGACGGCGACGGTGACGGCGACGGTGACGGCGACGGCGACGGCGACGGCGACGGCGATCCCACGGGCGACGGCGACGGCGACACCGGGGGCACCTGCTCGAACGAAGGAGAGAGCTGCGCCAACCAGGAGACATGCTGCGATGGCACGATGTGTTGCGCCGGCATCCCGGTCCCCATGGGCGCCGAGTTCTGCAGCGCGATCTGTCCCATGAGCGATCGCAACCTCAAGCAAGACTTCACCCCCGTCGACCCGCAGTGGGCGCTCGAGCACGTCGCCTCGCTTCCGATCAGCACGTGGAGCTACAAGTCCGACGAACACCACACCCGCCACATCGGCCCCATGGCCCAAGACTTCCGCGCGGCGTTCAATGTTGGCGGGACCGATCGCTTCATCTTCCAAGTTGACGCGGACGGCGTCTCGCTCGCTGCCATCCAGGCCCTGAACGCCCAAGTCCAAGCGCTCGACGCCGAGAACCGTCAGCTGCGTGCGACCCTGAACCAGCTCGAAGCACGCCTCGACAAGCTCGAAAAGTAACCACACCCCGCGAACACCCCCCCAGTTGGGAGCGAGCGAAGCGAGTGACCGCGAAGGGCGAAACCGTCTAGGGGGCCAGTCACTCCCCCAAGCACGCCGCCCCTCGCGGGGGCAGAGCATCGAATGGAGCGCCATCCGGTGGCCGTAATCGCCCAGACAAGAGCCCCCTCCTAGGGGGCCAAACATGCGGATGCGAACAGCCAGCCAATTGGGAGCGAGCGAAGCGAGTGACCGCGAAGTGCGAAACCATCTACGGGGCCAGTCACTCCCCCAAGCACGCCGCCCCTCGCGGGGGCAGAGCATCGAATGGAGCGCCATCCGGTGGCCGTAATCGCCCAGACAAGAGCCCCCTCCTAGGGGGCCAAACATGCGGATGCGAACAGCCAGCCAATTGGGAGCGAGCGAAGCGAGTGACCGCGAAGTGCGAAACCGCCTGTGGGGGTCTATCAAAACGCGAAGGGGACATCGAAGATGATCGGGATCCCAGCCGAGGGCAGGGTCCAGCGGCGCATCTTCTTGGCCGAGCACTTCGCCACGCCGTAGCCGACCTCGTCCTTGCCAATGTCGACCTTGGTCACGACCCCGTCTTGATCCAGCGAGACCGTGAACACCACGTTGCCCGCCAGGTCTGGCTTGCCAACCCGCGCGTCTTCCAAACACGCGAGCAGATCACCCACTCGCTGGGTGACCCCCTGGCGGATCGCCGGGGTCATCTTGGACTTGGTCAGCAGCGACTCTTCCGGCGGCGCTGGCTTGGGCGGCTCAGCGGGCGTGTCCGCGGCGGGTTGAGGAGCGGGGGCCGGGGCTGGAGCTGGCGCGGGGACGACGGCCCCACCGTTGGCGGCCGCCTGGGTCCCGCCGTTCGCCGCCGGCTGCGTCCCACCGTTGGCGGCCGGCTGCGTCCCGCCGTTCGCCGCGGGGGCTGGCTCGGTGCCAGGCGGACCGGGCACGTCCTTGAACCCGCCAAACGCGGTACCGCCACCCGCCCCTGAAGCTGGTGCAGGCGCGCTGCCACCCGAGCCGCGCACGGCCGAGCCGCGCCCGCCACCGCCACGACCTCCTCCACCTCCGCCACTTGCAACCCCAGGTGCGTCGGCGACTGGCGCTGGCACTTGGCCGTAGGGCAAGCCCGTGTTCGGGTCGATCGGCACAGCGGCCGGAGCGGGTGGCGCTGGCGGTGCGGGCTGCTGCTGCTCCTGCTGCGCGGCCAGCTGCGCCGCCGGATCCACGGCAGCCGGATCACCCTGGTCTTTCTTGTCACCAAACGCGATCCACAGCAGCGCGATCACGGCCACCGCCGACACGCCGCCCAAGATCCACGTGTTGCGATCGACCGCGCCGCTCGCCGCCACGGCCACCATCGAGTCGTCACCATCATCTTCGTCGAACTCGTCGTCGTCCCATTCGCGGGCCCGCGCGGCTCGAGCCTTGCGCGCCTCGGCCCGACGCTTCTTCCTGCGCCGCTCGGCCTCGCGTTGCCGCGCTCGCTCGAGCTCGTCATCTTCGGGATCGTCAAAGTCATCGAGATCAGCGTCGTCGTCATCAAGGTCGTAGTCACCGACCACCTGGGCGTCGATCGACCCGCCGTCCGCACCGACGACGGTCGCGTCGGCGAGCTTGCGTTCGCGCTTGCTGCGAGGCCGGGGCTCGTCGTCCTCGTTGGTGCCCCCACCACGCCCGGCCGCTGCCCCGCCGACAAACCCCATCTGCGCGGCAAGGCGCGGATCCAGGCGCGGATCCATCATGGGGCCCCCAGGCCACCCCCACGGCATGCCCATGCCCGCTGGCATCAGCTGCTGCGGCCCCAGGGCGACCAGCGACGAAGCCGAGGCCCGGCCGCTGCGACGCATGGCCACGGCCGAGCAGCGGATCGCCTCGCGGACCTTGGGCGCGTGCTCGAGCTCCCTGCGAAGGCTGTCCAAGTCCGAGGGCAGCGGGATCCCCAGCGCCTCGAACTCGGCGACCTCGGCGGCCCGGGTCTCGGGATCGATGTCGGCGGTCACCGGCCCTGCGTCGCGCCAGCGCTCGAACTCGAACGCGTCCTCGGCCGCCAGCAACAGAATCTCTTTGGCGTTCGCTTGCATCGCTAAAAACCCAACTTTCCGAGCTCGTAGCCGAGCATGGTTCGAAACGCCCGCAGCGCCCCGGCGAACTCGCCGTCGCTCTTGCGGGCCAAGATCGGCGAGGCAGTCTTGAGCATGCGCGCGGTCTCGTGACCGCTGCGAACATCCAGGGCCTGCCCCTCTTCGGCGAGCGCCAGCCAGGTATGGGCGAGCTCGCGGGCGTCGGGGTTGTGACTCTGGGTCAGCTTTTGCAGCGCCACAGCGACCGCGCTGGCGAGTCGATCCGTGTCGGCGAGCTCGAGCCGCCGCAGCCCGGTTGGCGCCGCGCCAGGCTCGAGCTCGTCACGGCGCAGCGCGACGAAGGTCATCACGTAGCCGCGCAGCGAGCCGCGCAGCTCGAAGTCCGGCGCGCTGAGCCGGTTGAGCAGGCGGGCGCGCAGCGGCCCAACGATGTGATCGAGGCGCCCCCGCGCGTCGGAGACCCCGGGGATCTCGAGCTCGCGCACGGCCTCGCGGATCAGCTCGGCGAAGGCGTGCAGCGCCGCCCGATCACCGACGCGGATGCTCGCTAGCAGCTGCTCGTCGCGGACCGAAGGCATGTCCGCCGAGTATATGCGGGGACGTCGCGGCGCGGGTCGCGGGGTGTGTTCAGCTCGGGCGAGGGCTCCTCGCCCGCTCGCGGACGCCCTTCGCGGGCCGATTCACCGCGGCTATCTCCAGATCCCGACGGCGGACCTGGCCCGCACGCATGACGATCGGATAGCGTGCATGCGGTGTCCGAACCTGCTCAGCGCCGTGTCGGCAGCTATCGGATCGTCCGAAGGTTGGCCGTTGGCGGCATGGCCGAGATCTTCTTGGCCCGGCTCGAGGCGGCCCACGGGTTCACCAAGCAGGTCGTGCTCAAGCGCCTGCTGCCCCACCTTTGCGAGGATCCCAGCTTCATCGAGATGTTCTTGTACGAGGCGCGCCTCGCCGCTCGCCTCAGCCACCCCAACATCGCGCAGGTCTTCGACATTGGTGAGAGTGACGAGCGGGTCTACTACGCGATGGAGTACGTCCACGGGGCGGACCTGCGCGACGTGGCCAAGCGCATCGACGCGACCTGGAACGCGCCGCCGCTCGAGCTGGTGATCGGCGTGTGCATCGGCGTCGCGGCCGGGCTCCACTACGCCCACACGGCCCGCGACGAGACCGGCCGCCCGCTGGCGATCGTCCACCGCGACGTCAGCCCCGCGAACGTGGTCGTGACCTACGGTGGCGTGGCCAAGCTGCTCGACTTTGGGGTCGCCAAGGCCAAGCTCGACGGCAAAGAGAGCACCGCCGTCGGCGTGCTCAAGGGCAAGCTCCCGTACATGTCGCCCGAGCAGATCGACTGCTCGGTGGCCCTGGACAGCCGCAGCGACGTGTTCTCGCTCGGCGTGATGTTGTGGGAGTTGACGACCCTGCAGCGGCTGTATCGCTGCGACAGCCAGATGGAGACGATCCGTCGCATCACCCGCGAAGACGCCCCGCCGCCGTCGGGCGTGCGCAAAGACTACCCGCCAGCGCTCGAGAAGATCGTGCTGCGCGCCCTCGCCCGTGACCGCGACCAACGCTACGCCAGCGCCTTCGAGCTGCAGCGAGCGCTCGAGGCGTTCGCGCTGGATCAGCAGCTGGTGGTGTCGCCCTCGAGGATCGCCGAGCTCATGGCCGAGCTGTTCGCCGAAGAGCTCGAGGGCGAGCGCGCGCAGCTCGAGGATGAGCCGCGCGAGGTGACGGACTCCGAGGTGTTCACGACCCACTGGTCGGCCGAAGCCAACGCCGCGCCCAGCGGCGGCGCGGACCAGCACGAGGCTCCGACCCGGCTGTCCGTCGTGGCACCCAGCCCCGGACCGGCGGTCCCCGGACCAACGAGCCCAGATGACCCGAGCACGCGCCGCCGTCAGCCGTGGCCGTGGATCGGCGGCGCGGTTGGTGGGGCGCTGCTGGTCGCGCTGACCTGGAAGCTCGCGGGGAACGCTGGGTCGGACGAACAACCGCGCGCGCGCCCAGAGGTGGTCGACAGCCAGCCACCCGAGCAGCCGCCCGAGCCCAGCCCAGCCCCCGCTGTCGTCACCCCGCCGGCCCAGCCAGCCCCGGTCGCCCAGCCGGCGAGCGCCAAGCCAGCCCCACCGAGCAGCGAACGACCGCCGGACAAGCCCAAGCAACGCGAGCCAAAGCGCCAGACCAAGAAGACCTCGAAGCCAGACACCAACTGGAACAAGAACTCTCTGGCGCTCCCCAACTGAGCTTCACATGCCGCGTCGCTCCCTCGCTCTCTTCATCTCGATCGCCTGCATCTGGGCGCCCACGCGGGCGGCCGAGGCATCCCCCGCCACGCGAGCGGACGCCGACGCGCACTACGAAGCGGCGGCCGAGCTCTACGCCCGCGAAGACTACGCCGGGGCTGCCAGCGAGTTCGCGGTTGCCTACGCCCTGGCCCCGCGGGTCGACACGCTGTTCGCTTGGGCCCAGGCCGAGCGGCTCGCGGGACACTACGAAGAAGCGCTCGAGCTGTACGAACGCCTGCTCGCTGGCAACCTGTCCAAGGCCCAGCGCGAGGCGATCGAGACCTTGCGCTTCCAAGTCCGGGGCGAGCTCGTCATCGCGCCCCCCAAGCCAGCGACCGAGCCCGAACCGCCAGAGCCAGCGCCCGGACTGAGCGAGCCAGCAGCCGAGCACGACGACGACGCTCCGTCAGCCCGCCGCGGCGTCGGGGCGATCAGCGTCGGCGCTGGGCTGACGGCGCTCGCGGGCGGGCTGCTGGTCGGTGGCGCGGTGGTCGACAGCCGCGTCATCTCGGCCAACACCTACACGGACTTCGAGGCCGCGTTCAATCGAAACACGGGCCGGGGCCGCGGCGCGATCGGGCTGTACGCCAGCGGTGGGGTCCTGGCCGCGGCGGGCCTCGTCACGTTGATCGTTGGCGCGGTCCGCCTCCATCGATCCAAGCACCCACCGCGCACACAAATCGGCGTCGCGCCGGCGCTAGGCCGCGACCACGTCGGTGTCGTGCTGACGATCGGGAGCTGGCGATGACCGCGCGCGCGCGCCACCTCGTGCAGCAGCTTGCCTGGGGGATCACCGGTGCGCTCGCCGGCCTCGCTACACCAGCTTGCACGCTGCCCACTTCGTTCGCGTGCCTCAACAGCAGCCAGTGTGGTGGCGGCGGTCAGTGTGTCGCGGGCGGCTGCGCATTCCCAGACGGCGACTGCCCCAGCGGGTATCGCTACGGCGTGCTCTCGCCCGAGGGCCTCGCTGGGCTGTGTGTGCCGGTCGGGTTCGAGTCGAGCGTCTCCGACGACAGCGGCTCGGGCGAGGACATGCTCGACACCAGCGAGTCGGCCAGCTCCGCGAGCTCGGACACCACCGACACCAACGCAACCAGTGAGAGCGAGAGCGAGAGCGAGTCGGACACCAGTGACACCGACCCAACCGACACCGAGACCACCGACACCAACCCAACCGACACCGGGACCACCGGCGAGATCCCCGACACCGCGATCGCCCACTACAGCTTCGACGACATCGCGCTGCCAACCATCTTTGACAGCTCCGGCAACGACTTCCACGCCGAGATGTCCAGCTTGCAGCCAACAACCCCGGCGATCGTGGGTGAAGGCCTGAGCTTCACCAGCACCGACCACGTGATCGTGCCGCTGGGCGTGCTCGCTGGCCGCACGGCGTTCACGATCGAGTACTACGTCCGGGTCACGCAGCCCACGCAGCCGCGTCAGTTCATCCTGTACTACGGCCACGAGGTCGACACCGCGGCCAAGCCAAACTTGACCGTTTACGTGGAGCACACCGTCCCGCCGCTGCGTACCGCCAGGGTGCTGTGGGCTGCTGGCAACCAAAATTATGGGCTGGTCGGCACCACGCCCCTCGACCAGAACGAGTGGCACCACGTCGCGTTGACCTTCGACAACAGCGGCATGCGAATGTACGTCGACCACTTCCTCAACGCCGAAGATCCATTCGTGCCCTCGCTGCTCAGCCCCAACCTCGCGTATATCCAGATCGGCGGGCTCCCAACCGGGTTCGGCGGCTTCGTTGGGACAATCGACGAGCTGCGGTTTAGCGAGGGCGCCCTCACCCCGGGCGAGCTGCAGCCGGTTCCCTGAGGACCTAACGCCCGCCCACCGCGATCTCGCCCGCCCGAAACACCACCGCCGACGCCGTTGATACCGATCCGATCGAGTAGCCCAGCACCAAGTCGCCCGGCGCGACGCGACCCTCGCTCACGGCCGTGTGCAGGTTGTTGGCCCACAACGCCGGCCCGCAGTTGGCGAAGCGAGGATAGTTGTCGACGATCTGCGACATCTCGAAGCCCAGCACCTTGGCGCAGAACTGTGCGTACCAAGCCGTTGGCGTGTTGACGACGAGGAATTTGATGTCGTCGAGACGGACGCCGGCCTCGCTCAGCGCCCCGTCCACGCAGGTCCGCAGGTAGGCCTCGGAGTTGTCGCGGATCGCCTTGCCAGCGCGCCGACTCGCGCGGATCATCAGACGCGGCGCGCCATCGACCAGCGCCAGCTCGTGATAAAAGATCCCGCAAGTCTCGAGCGTGGGGATCGTGTGCGCGCCGAGTAAGCCATGCTCGGGATCGGGCGCCGCTTCGACGACGACCGCCGCCGCGCCGTCACCCAAGAACCACGAGAACGAATTGTCAGGGTCGACGTCGCGTGTATACGTAGAACAGGCGATCACCATGATCCGTCGATACCGGCCCGCGCGGATCAAGTCCGAGGCCAGGTGAAAGCCAACCACCGCCGAAGAGCAGGCGCTCTCGAAGTTGATCGCCGGGGTGCGCATGCCTAGCTTTTGCATCAAGTAGGCGCCATCGCCGATCACGTGGGAGTCGGTTCGCAGCGCGTTGACCAGGACCAGATCGATGTCCGCGCCCGCAAAGCCCCCCGCGTCCATGGCAGCCTTGGCCGCGGCCAGCTCCATGCTCTGCGCGCTGTCGTCTGGGCCCATCCAGCGCCGCTCGACCGTGCCGCGGAATGGATCCTCGAGGTACGGCGCAATGCACTGATCGTAGGTCGAGGCGCCCGTGGGTGGCCAAGTGTGGTCGGCCCAGACCTTGGCGAGCAACGCCTCGCGGTGCTGCGCGACCAGCTGTGGGTGGTGGTGCTCCCACCAATCGTTGGTCCGCACGTCCTCGGGAAACGCGACGCCGACCGACGCGATGGTTCCAGGGTTATTGATGCTTCGTGCGCTCATGCCGTTCACGCTCCGCTGGCTTGGGTGTAGATGCTGGCGATCCGGTCCGCGACTGGGGCCAGCTCGTTGGGATCGATGATCACGTCAATCACGAACGGCCCGCGCTCGCGCAGCGCCCACTCGAGCGCGTCGACGACCTGCTGCTCGCGCCAGACCCGGACCCCGTCCGCGCCCATCGAGCGCGCCAAGGCCAGAAAGTCAACCTCGGGAAACTGCAGCTGCTTGGCGTCGTCGTAGCCGAGGCAGCGCATGCCCTGATCACACATGCCGTAGCGCGCGTCGTTGAGCACGATCCAGATCACGTCCGCGCGGGTTGCCGCCGCGGTGCTGATCTCGTTTTGCATGAGGAACGACCCGTCGCCGACCACCGCCACCGCCTTGCGACCGGTCGCCGCGGTGCCCAAGATCCCCGCGCTGAGGTGGCCCATGGGGCAGAACATCCCCGACATCCGGTAGCGGTGCGGGCTGGGGAAGCGCAGGTAGCGGTTGGTCCACGCCAGCGAATTGCCGGTCTCGCTGAGGACGACCGCGTCGCTCCCCTCGACCACGCGCGCTTGCAGGCACTGCATCAGATAGCGCGGCCGCACACGATCTTCCTCGCGGGGCTCGAGCTGCACCGCGGGGACCCGCGGGGTCACGGTCAGCGCCCGTGGGCCGCCAAGCTCGTCGCTGCGCTCGAGCAGCGCGGTCAGGAATTGGCCAAGCTCGGCTTGCACCGCGAGGGTCTCGACCTCGGGGTAGGCCGTGCCGGGCACCTTGGGATCCAGATCAACGTGGATCATGCCGCCGCGGGGGATCAACCCAGCGTCGTACGAGCTGCTGATCTCGCCAAGCCGCGTACCAAGCACCAACACCCGATCCACCCGCGCTTCGGTCAGGCGCGCGACCAGATCCTCGTGACCACCGAGGCCGCTGACGCCAAGAAAATGCGGGCTGTCCTCGGGGAAGATGCCCTTGCCGCGCGGCGTGGAGATCACCGGCGCCTTGAGCCGCTCGACCAGCTCGGCGACCTGCGCCGCGCAGTGGCGGGCGCCGTGGCCAACCCAGACCGCGAACCGACCATGCAGCCGCGCGACCACCTCGTCCATCGTTGCCACGCTCGGAGCCACCTCCACGCGCGGCACCGTAATCGCCACGCGCGGCGCCGGGCTGGCCTGAACCGGCAGCGGCAGCGCGAGGTGAGCGACGAAGCCCCGCGGGTTCGCAAACCCCAGCGCCAGCGTGCGAATGATCCGCGGCAGCTCGGCCGGATCGTGCATTGCGACCGCATAGTCGAACAGCCCGCCCGGCTCGTAGATGCCCGGGCCAAGGCTCTCGCTGCTGCTCTCTTGGATCGGGTAGCGCCCGCGCTTGGACAGCGGGGTGACGGCCGAGATCAACAGCAGCTTGGCGCCCTCGTAGCGGGCCGTGATCGCGCCGGTCAGCGCGTTGGTCAGACCTGGGCCGGTCGTCGTGAACGCCAGCGCCGGCACGTTGTCGGCCAGCGAGGCCTCGATCGCCGCATACACAGCCCCGTTCTCGTGCCGAAAGTGGACCAGGTTGAGGGGCGAGCGGGACAGAGCGTCATAAAAGGGCACGATCGCCCCGCCGATCATGCCGAATGCCTGCTGCATGCCCATTGCATGCAATGTATCGATGAGCACAGTCGAGACTGTTTGACGGCCAGCCAGCAACTCGGCCGCCATCCCACCTGTTGGGAGTTCGGTCTCCGGCTTTGTGGATAGAAACTGATGGGCTTGGGGATGAACTTTCGACATTCGTGCACCGAAACAGGTCATGCGGGATGATCCCCGGGGATATCGACCTGTACCTTTGGCCAATTTGGTATCACGGAGTCTCAGGGGCGCACGTACTTTTTTCTGGTCACAGCCTTGGCTAAACCAGTCACTTTGGCTGGGATTACCGCATTGGTTAAATGGTCATAATTGGATACTGTGGCGATAGGCAACAGTCACGGGTCAACGTTCAACCGGCCCATAGACCGGCGAAATCGGGCAAGCTCGGACATTCGAGCCGCCAGGCGCGGATTACTATCATGATTCTAACATTGGGCTGGGATCGCACGAATCTTCGGCCGGCTGGCCGGCCGATCCTGCGCTTCGGCCTCAGGTGTAATTCCAACGTCATTCCAGCCGCTGGGCCGCGATTCAACTCACTCAATTTTCTTGCTAACTATGACCAATCGGCCAAGCGGCCGGGGACCTTCGGCGTCGCGGCCAGGGGGCCGGGTGTTTCGGACAGTGACGACAATGTGTATCGTTGCCGCACATGAGCCCACGATTCTCCGAGCGAGTCAAACAAGAGGCGCGAGAACAGCGAGCGCTGCGAGCGGCCGGCAAGCCGATCCCCGCGAGCTTGCGGATCTACGCCCGTCGCAGCGGGCTGGCGGTCACGCTGGTGTGTGGGCAACGCCGCAATTAGAACGGGCGCCCCCAGCCAACCGTGGCTGGGAGCGCCCGCGCTCTCGTGCTCACCGGCTCAGTTCAGGACGCAGGTGTCCGCCCCCTCGGCGGTGCAGTTGCCGTCCTGCTCGCAGTAGCACTCGCCGCTCTCGACGTTGCAGATCCCGTAGCCCCCACAGTCAGCGTCGCCTTCGCACGCGGGCGCCGGTTCCGGGGCGCAGTACTTCACGTCGTCGTCGGCGACCCCGGAACACGTGGTCCCTGGCTGCAGCGCACAGTCGGCATCGTTGGCGCAGGGCTCGAAGCAGGTCGGCAGATCGCCGATCGGGTGGCACTCCTGGCTCTGGAGTAGGCCCCCGCAGTCGTCGTCGTTGGCGCAGCCGCCAAATTCGCACACGCCCTGGGCGCTGCACGACCAGTTGTTGGGGTAGTTGTCGCTGGGACAGTCGAGCGAGCCCATCGGGCAGCAGTCGCTGTCCTCCTCACAACCCATCGCGCAGTAGCCTGCGTCTCCGTCTCCGTCTCCCGTGGTGTCGCCGTCGCCGTCGCCGGAGTCACCATCACCATCGCCATCGCCATCGCCGGAGTCGCCGTCGCCATCGCCGGGGTCGCCATCGCCATCACCCGAGTCGCCGTCACCGTCGCCGTCGCCGTCGCCAGAGTCGCTCGTGGTGTCGCTGCCGCTGACGTCCTCGCCGGCAACGTCGTCGCCCGTGCAGCCGAACAGGATGAAGGGGAGGCAGAGGGTCAGGGGGAGGATGAAGGTTTTTTTATGCATGTTGAAGTTGCCTTTCGTTCGCGCCCGTTGTCGCGGGTGGTCTCAAAAGACTAGCGATTGCGCTTCGCCGCACGAACGTGGGGATCCCGCGTGGAACCCAAGATCTTCACCAGCATGCGAATTCGCCATCTCAGGCCGGATCTGGCTGCGGCGGAGATCTTGGCTCGGATCGCACCTACATCGATATGGGGGAGCCTCTGGATCGCGTATCCCCCGAAATGGGGGAACGGGTCACCCGTCGAATTTTGGCCGCGCAGACCTGCCAAAGCTACCGGTGTTGGGTCCGCATCCGAAACGAACGCACGCACCCGCGCTTGCGCTGCGGGCAATCCGCTCGCGCGCTGCTTGTACTTGTAGTTGCTTGCTGCGCGAGCCTGTGGCCGGCCTCGCTCGAGCGTCCTGCGACACGCGGCCCTCACTGCCCGGCGGATCCCCACAGCGCCGGCGCTGCGAACACCAGCGGCGGGTTGTCCGATGACCTCGCTGACAACATTGCGGCTGGGCGGTCCTCCGTGCCACGTACAGTCGCATCGAGGTGGCCTTGGCGATTGGCGACGCCAACAACGCCGGCGCTCACCAAGCTCGCGCGAGCGCCTGCCTCGATCGCGGCGACGACCCAGAGCTCGTCGCCGACCTACGCAAACACGCGATCGGCCCGACCCCACCCGAGATCCACGCGCTCTTCGATCGCCTCTGACCGACGCCGTTCGCGCCCAGGCCCGTATTCTAACCTCGCGCTCAGTGCCTAGCCGGTTCAACAACCGACGCCGTGACGACCTTTCGGGAGTCCGCAATCCCACGAGCAGGGCGTTGTCATCCAAGTGGAGAAGCACCGAGAGTTCGAGCCGCCCCGGTGCGTGCTGAACGCCTCACCGGATCAGGCGCTCCGCCACCCCGACGACAAACCCCACGCCGCCAGCAGCCACCGGTTCTCAGACTGGCGCCAGTCTCGACGTAGCGGGCCATGTTCGTCTGACGCGCTCATGCTATCCTGTGGCCATGGCGCGACGCGAACCTCTCGCCGATCTCATCGTGCTGGCCCGTGATCTCCCAGAACTACGGCTCATCGTCGAGATCAAGCGCGGCGGTCACTTTGATCGACCAGCAGCGATCCAGCAGCTCGCGTCCTACATGGCTCGGAGCAATTGCCCGCTCGGTCTCATGGTCACGCCCCGTCAGACTTGGATGCTCCGCGACACCTATGAAGGCGAGGATTCGATCCGCGAGGTCGCTGTCTACGACACGGCGGTCTTGCTCGGCGTCGCCGAGATCCCGGACAACGAAAACGACCTCGAGATGTTGGTCGGCAGCTGGCTCGATGGGTTGACGTCGGGCTCGGCGGCCAGTGTCGCCAAGGAGGTTCGCCCCGATGTCGCACGTTATCTGCTTCCCGCAGTAGCCGAGGGCCGGGTGGAGTCCGGGAGGTTCGGATGATCCATGTATTCGTCGAATCAAACTGGGTAGTCGATGTTTGCGTACCCTCGTTCCGTCGGTCACGGGACGCCCTCACCCTGCTCGATCGCGCGGCCCGAGGCGAGGTGATGATTCATGTACCACACATTGCCCTTCGTGAGGCGCAGTCAGCTATCTTGCGCAAGTATCAGCCCAAAGAGCACAGGGTCCTCCAGCAGTTCCGAAAGTGGGCCAAGGACCAGCGGGAAATCGACGAGCAGACGTCGCTCGCGGCCAATCAGTTCTTGGCCAAGTTCTCCGATTTGGTGACCACTGAGCTTGCACGGCTGGATCAACGTATCAGCGAAGTCCAAAACTCGAGCGGACTGGAAGTGTTTGCGTTGAACGATGCAATGCTCGATCGTTCGATATCGATGCGCACCGAGGTTCCCGACCCGCAGTTGAAGCCGTTTGATGAGACCATTCTGGCAGCCGTGCTCGTGCGCGCGTGCGAGCTACCCTCCGACCGTCGCCGGCTATTCTGCACCCTCGATTTCGACCTCTCGCCTGTGGTGCGCAACAACAACAGGAAACACTTGAAGACCGTCTATGACCAGGCCAAAGTGGAGGTTCGGACTAGCTTCGATCTGAGCGATCTCCTGCCCGAAAACTAGTCTGGTCCAGGCCTAAGTCGGACGTCTGGCCCAAAAACGAAGCGCGCCGCCAGTGTCCCCACCAGCGGCGCCCCCACCACCAACCAAGAGCGACCTCAGTCCCCCTTCATCTCCCCGCGCGCGAAGATACTCGCAACGTAAGTCAGCACATCCGAAGCCGAGGACTCATCATACCCATAGTCCCGGATCAGCCGCTGCTTGACCACGTCGATCTTCTCTTGCGACTCCTTGTCCACCACGCTGCTCACCAGCGAGGTCAGCTTGATGCTGTCCTTCTGGTCCTCGAACAGCTTCAGCTCCAGCGCCTTGTACAGCCGCTCGTTCGTGCGGAAGTCAAACTGCTTGCCTTCAACGGCGAGCGCGCCAATGTAGTGCATGATCTCGCGCCTGAAGTCGTCCTTGCGGCTCTCGGCGATGTCGATCTTGGTCTCGATTGACCGCATCAGGCGCTCATCGGGCTCTTCGTCCTGGCCGGTGTACTGATTCTTGACCTTCTCGCGCTGGGTGTACGCCTTGACGTTGTCGATGTAGTTCGCGCACAGCCGCGAGATTGCTTCTTCGTCGGCGCTGATCGCCCGCTGGACCTCGTTCTTGACGATGTCCTCGTACTCTTGCTTGGTCACGGCCAGCAGCTCGCGGTAGCGCTTTCGCTGATCCTCGCTGGTGATCAACGAGTGGTTGCGCAGCCCCGACTCGAGCTCGTTCATCAGCAAGAACGGGTTGATGTTGGCCTGGCCGCGATCGCTGACCAAGCAGTTGGCGATCTTGTCCTGCACGTAGCGCGGCGAGACGCCGTCCATGCCCTCGCGCTTGGCCTCTTTGCGCAGCTCTTTGACGGAGTCCTGGGTGAACCCAGGCATGGTCTTGCCGTCGTAGAGCTTGAGCTTTTGCAGGACCGAGAGGTTTTGCTTCTTGGGATCCTCGAGCCGGCTGAGGATCGCCCACATCGCGGCGACCTCGAGGGTGTGCGGGGCGATGAAGCGGCCGCGCACGCGCTCGGGGTTGTAGTCCTTGACGTAGATCTTGATCTCTTCTTGCAGCTTGGTGATGTACGGGATGTCGATCTTGACCGTACGATCGCGCAGCGCCTCCATGAACTTGTTCTCGAGCAGGCGCTCGTACTCGGCCTCGTTGGTGTGGCCGATGATGACCTCGTCGATGTCGGTCTGGGCGAACTTCTTGGGCTTGATCTTGCGCTCCTGGGTGGCCCCTAGCAGGTCGTACAAGAAGGCCACGTCGAGCTTGAGGATCTCGACGAACTCGATCAGGCCGCGGTTGGCGACGTTGAACTCGCCGTCAAAGTTGAACGCGCGCGGGTCCGTGTCGCTGCCGTACTCGGCGATGCGCCGGTAGTTGATGTCACCGGTCAGCTCGGTCGCGTCTTGGTTCTTCTCGTCCTTGGGCTGGAAGGTGCCGATGCCGACCCGGTCTTCCTCGCTGATCAGCATGCGCCGCACGCGGACGTGCTGGATGACCTTGGCCCAGTCGCCCCGGTAGATCGCCAGCAGCTCCTTGAAGATGAAGCGGCACGCGGGGTTGAGCTGGCCTGGCACGTAGGGGCGGAACGGCTTGCGCCCGGTCTCTGCGTCACCGGGATCGAACAGGCCAAATTCTTCGATCGCCTTTTGGCGCCACTCCGGCGGGATCAGCTTGAGCGGCTCCTCGTTCATGGGCGACCGGAAGGTCTCTTCGCCCGCGGTCAGGTAGCGCAATTCCTCGGGCAGCGCCCACTCGTAGGTGTACAGAGCGCCCTCTGCGGTGCGGCTGTACTCCTCGAGGCCCTGCTTGAGCAGGCGGACGATCGTGGACTTGGACGACCCAACCGGACCGTGGAGCAAGATGATGCGCTTCTCAGTGCCGTAGCGCATGGCGGCGGCCTTGAGCACGTTGACCAGCCGCATCAGCGCGATGTCCAGACCGTAGATGGCGTCGCGGCCACCGTGGGTCTCGTCCGAGAAGAACCGGTAGCGCGTGATCTTCTTTTTGTTGTCAACGTAGGTCTTGGTACCCGCACCCAGGACCATGTCGTAGAGGCGCTCATGCGAGGTCCGGGCGATGCGCGGGTTGTGCCGGACCATGCCGAGGTACTCCTCGAAGCTTCCGGACCAGTGCAGGTCCTCGTAGCGTTGGTAGTCCTGCAGCGCGGCGATTTGAGTGACGAGGCTTTGCGTGCTCATGGCTCCGGTCTTGTGGCTGTCCCAGTTCGCGCGCGGCGACGCGCGGTGGTGTGCGGCTGAGCATACGACCGATGGGGACCCAGCGGCCACCAACCGCGCGCAACATTCTCGCGTGGGGACTGGAGGCCATGGTGGGTCCTGGGCCGTCACCGCGGCGGGGATCACGACAGCCGAGTCGTGCCGAGCATCCTGCAGTTGGTCAGCGAGACTCGCCGGGGCGGTGCTACACTCCCGTCGCGTCCGCCCGGCCAAACCGCGCGCGCTCACCCAAGTCACCGGCATGATTTCGAGAATCGAGAAGGATCACCGGCGCTTTCGAGAGATCGTCCGCGGTCGGATCCGCGAAAATCTCCGGCGCTATGTCTCGCGCGGCGACATGATCGCGCAGAAGGGGAAAGAGACCGTCTCGATCCCGATGCCGCAGATCGACATCCCACGCTTCATCCATGGCGACAACAAGGGCCAAGGGGTGGGCCAGGGCGAGGGTGATCCAGGCGATCCGGTGGGCGAGGAAGAGGGCGAGGGCGGGGCCGGCAAGGCCGGCGAGGGCGAGGGCGACAAGACCGTCGAGGTCGAGGTCACCCTCGACGAGCTCGCGCAAATCCTGGGCGAGGAGCTCGGCCTGCCCAACATCGAGCCGCGCGGCTCGCAGACCCTGGAAACAGTCAAAGATCGCTACGTTGGCCTGCGTACGACCGGCCCCGAGAGCCTTCGCCACTTCAAGGCCACGTTCAAGCGCGCGCTGCGGCGGCAGATCTCGATGGGCACCTACGACCCGCGGCACCCGATCATCGTGCCGGTCCGCGAAGATCGCCGCTACCGCTCATGGAAGGCCGAGCCCAAGCCGCAGACCAACGCGGTGATCATCTACATGATGGATGTGTCCGGCTCGATGGGCGACGAGCAAAAAGAGATCGTTCGCATCGAGTCGTTCTGGATCGATACCTGGCTGCGCAGCCAGTACAAGGGCATCGAGTCGCGCTACATCATCCACGACGCGACCGCGCGCGAGGTCGAGCGCGACGTGTTCTTCTCAACCCGCGAGTCGGGCGGCACGATGATCAGCTCGGCCTACCGCAAGTGCGCAGAGCTGATCGAGCGCGAGTTTGACCCCAGCAACTGGAACATCTACGCGTTCCACTTCAGCGACGGCGACAACTGGTCGGTCGACGACACCGCCGCGTGCATCCGGCTGCTGCGCGAGCAGCTGATCCCCGCGTCCAATCAGTTTGGCTACGGCCAGGTCGAGAGCCCCTACGGCTCGGGCCAGTTCATCAAGGACCTCACCGCGGCGTTTGGCGACGAACAGATGCTGGTCACCAGCGAGATCAAGACCAAGGACGACATCATGGACTCGATCCGCGAGTTCCTGAAGGGAGGCCGCTGAGTGGCCACGCTGACCAAGCACCTCGCGGATCTGCAGGCCGAGATCGAGGGCTACGCGACCGAGTACGGCCTGGACTTTTTCACGACGATCTACGAGCTGGTCGACTACCGGCAGATGTCGGAGATTGCCGCCTACGAGGGGTTCCCGGTCCGCTACCCGCACTGGCGGTTCGGGATGGAGTACGACCGGATGATCAAGAGCCAGACCTACGGTCTGTCGAAGATCTACGAGCTCGTCATCAACACCGACCCTTGCTACGCGTACCTGCTCGAGGGCAACAGCCTCGTCGATCAGAAGCTGGTCATGTCGCACGTCTACGGGCACTGCGACTTCTTCAAGCACAACCGGTTCTTCTCGCACACCGACCGCCGCATGATCGACGGGATGGCCAACCACGCCACGCGCGTGCGTCGGCACATGGACCGTCAGGGCATCGACAAGGTCGAGAGCTTCATCGACGTGTGCCACTCGCTCGACAACCTGATCGACCCGTGGCTGCCGTTTCGCAAGCCGCAGCAGCAGCGCCGCGAGCCCAGCGTAGAGATGCCGATCAACATCGGCCGGCTCAGCGCCAACGCCGACTCCGAGCGCTCGTACCTCGACGACTACATCAACCCACCAGAGTTCATCGAGCAGCAGCGCAAGCGGGCCGAGCAAGAGCGAGAGCAACGCCGCAAGATCCCCCCGCAGCCCGAGCGCGACCTGCTTGGCTTCTTGTTGCTGCACGCGCCGCTCGACCCGTGGGAGGCCGACGTGCTCGGCATCATCCGCGAGGAGGCCTACTACTTCCTGCCGCAGCGGCAGACCAAGATCATGAACGAGGGCTGGGCCACCTACTGGCACTCCAAGCTCATGACCACCCGCGCCCTGCGCGACGACGAGCTCATCGACTACGCCGAGGCCGCCTCGGGCGTCACGGCCATGGGCCCCAACCAGCTCAACCCCTACAAGCTCGGCGTCGAGCTGTACCGCGACATCGAGGACCGCTGGAACAAGGGCAAGTTCGGCAAGCAGTGGGACGAGTGCGACGACCGCCAGGTCCGCGACGACTGGGATCTGCGCCTCAACCTGGGCAAGTCGAAGATCTTCGAGGTCCGGCGCCTGTACAACGACGTCACCTTCATCGACGAGTTCTTCACCCTCGAGTTCTGCCGCCGCAACCGCTTCTTCACGTTCGTGGAGAACCGCCGCTCGGGTCGCCACGAGATCGAGTCGCGCGAGTTCAAGAAGATCAAGGACACGATGCTGCAGCAGCTGACCAACTTCGGGCAGCCCTTCATCTACGTGGTCGACGCCAACCACCTCAACCGCGGCGAGCTGCTGCTCGCGCACCGACACGAGGGCGTGGATCTGCGCCTCAACTACGCCCGCGACACGCTGCGCAACCTGGTCAGGATCTGGCGCCGCCCGGTGTCGATCCTCACAACCGTCGAGGACAAACCCAAGCGGATCCGCTTCGACGGCACAGAGATCCAGATCACCGACGAACCCGCCGCTTGGCGAGTTCCTTAGACCCCCACAGAGACCTGAGACCGCGCCGACTGCAGCCGCTAGCGCGTCTGGTCTTCTTTTGACCCCCCACAGAGACCTGAGACCGCGCCGACTGCAGCCGCTAGCGCGTCTGGTCGCTTCGCTCCTCGGGGCCGTCTGTGCGCAGGGGCATGTGTGGCCCCCTGGAAGGGGGCTCTTCGAGTGACCGCAAGCATCCTGCACTTGCGTCGGGTGAGGATCCCGCACCTCACGCGGACGGACACTGGTCTAAAGTCGAGTAGTAGGTGGTCGGCGGAGACGGAGCCAGAGCCCCCTTGTAGGGGGCCACACATGCGACCGCGCACAAACGGCCCCGAGGAGCGAAGCGACCAGACGCGCCAGCGGCTGCAGTCGGCGAAGTCTAAGGTCTCTGTGGGGGTCAATAAAAGATGATATGGTTCGTGGGATGCGTTTGAGCGCCTGGCCGATCACCGACGTTGGTCGGGTCCGCAGTCACAACGAAGACTCGCACTATCTCAACGACGAGACGGGGCTGTTCTTGGTTGCTGACGGCATGGGGGGTCACGCCGGTGGAGCCCACGCGAGTCGGACCTGCGTCGAGGTCGTCGCGCGGGTGGTCCAGCGTGGGCTGCAGGGCCTGTCCGACATGCCCCGCGAGATCGCCCAGGCTGCGGTCAACGATCTGCTTGGCGCGTCCGCGAGCGAGGCCAGCGCGAGGATCTTCGACCACGCCCAGCACGAGCCCACCTTGCACGGCATGGGCACGACGCTGACGGGGATCTTGTTCCATCAAGATCGCGGTCACATCGTCCATGTCGGCGACAGCCGCTGCTACCTGTTCCGCTCGGGTGTCGCCCGCCAGCTGACCAACGACCACTCGTGGCTCAACGAGCAGGTTCAGGCCGGCCTGCTCACCGAAGAAGAGGCCGCGCTCAGCGATCTCAAGCACATCATCACCCGCTCGGTCGGGTTCGAGCGCGAGGTCCAGGCCGACGTGCTCACCGTCAACGTGAGCCCCGGCGACGCGTTCTTGCTGTGCTCGGACGGGCTGTGCAACTACATCGACCTCGAAGAGATGGCCCACCTCGCGCGCCAGCACTTCTACTCGGACCTGCCCCAAGTCTGCATGGACATCGCCCTCGAGCGCGGCGGCGAAGACAACATCACCGTCGTCGTCATCGCCGCCTCCAACGGCCCCGATCGCCGCGTCGGCCCCCGCCCGCAGCGCAAGACCATCGCCGACACCCTGCCCCCCCTCGAGCGCTGAGCGGCCCCGACCATTCGGCGACCGGACGCGCCAGCCGCTGCTGTCGGGAAGTGGCGGGTGCCTGTGGGGTCAAGAGCAGACCAACGCGCCAGCCGCCCACCACGCGGCTCCTCGATAGCACCCCGAGCCCCCTTCTAGGGGGCCACACATACGCCCGCGAACAAACGGCTCCGAGGAGCGAAGCGACCAGACGCGCCAGCGGCTGCAGTCGGCGAAGGCCGCCAGTGCATGTGGGGGTCTAAAAATGACAAGACGCGAAGCGGCTGCAGTCGGCGAGTCCCCCAGTGTATGTGGGGGTCCAAAAACGCTACTCTCCCGCGCATGCGCGACACCGACCTGCTTCGCCACCGGCTTTGGGTCCAGATCGGCCTCCCACTGGCCACCATTGCGCTGCTGAGCGCATGTGACGACGCGGCCAACGTCAAGCCCGTCAAGGTCGACACGGCCAACACGGCGAAGGCCCCCGACGCGGCCAAGCAGCACAACGCCGACGACGACGACGACGAAGACGACGACGACAACGACACCAAGGCCGCGACCAAGCCCGCACGCACGACCACCGACAGCGCGTCCCCAGGCTACGTCCCGCCGGCCCGCATCGACGACATCCCCGCTGGCGAGTTCGACTACTTCGGCCCAGCCCGCGACCCGTTCACCGAGCACGAAGAAGAAGACGGCTGCCCGGCCGGCGACTGGTGCGGCACGCCGGAGAACGCCCGCAAGTTTGCGATCCAGCACGTGCCCGAGAAGATGGGCTGCCCGTCCAAGATCATCTCGCAGCCGGACGTCGTCAACGCGCTGAACAAGAAAGACAAGCAGTGGGACGGCCTGTCGTTCCACCCGATGATGCAGGGGCGGCTGATGACCTCGGTGACCACCGAGAAGCGGGCGGCCGGCAAGACCGACATCTGCTGCTACCACTGGTTCGAGTACTGCTCGGGTCGGCCGCTGCTCGATGGCGAAGACATGATCGTCGCCGAGCTGCGCGAGGGCTCGAGCTGGTCGTGCGACCCGGCCAAGGTCGCGGCGCCCGAAGATCGCCCCGACTCCGCGATCGATCCCAGCGTGCGGGCCCGGCTTGCGCAGATGTGGGTCGACGACGCGCTGATGGAGCACGCCGCGATCGCGGCGTTCGAGCGCGCGACCCTCGAGCTGATGGCCATGGCCGCGCCGCCCTCGTTGCTGGGTGAGGTCCAGGCCGCGGCCAGCGACGAGGTCGAGCACGCGATGCACTGCTTTGGGCTGGCGGCGCGCTTTTCTGGGCTGGCGCGCGAGCCCGGGCCGCTCGGGTCGCTCGAGCCGCGCGTGCGCGGGCTGGCGGCGCTCGCGGATCACGATCCCGACGGCGCCGAAGTTGGCGCAGACTGGATCCGCCTCGCAATCGACACCTTCGTCGAGGGCTGCGTGGGCGAGACCATCGCCACGCTGATCGCCCGCCGGGCCCAGCGCCACTGCCAAGACCCCGCGATCCTCACCTTGCTCGAGCGGATCGTCGACGACGAAGGCCGCCACGCGGGCCTGGCCTGGCAGACGATCCAGTGGATCACCGAGGCCAGCGGCAAGCACAGCGACGCCGTGCTCGAGGCCCTGAGTCAGCAGGCGCAAGCGATGGCCAACGAGGCCGAGCGGGCCTGCGAGCAGCTGCCCCCCGCGGATCCCGACGCCGCCGCGCTCGGCCGCTATGGTCGCTGTGACCGGCGCACCGAGCTGCTCGCCCGGCGCGACGCGTGGTCGCAGCTGATCCTCCCCACGCTCGCCGCGATCGCCCAGACCGACACCAGCGAGCAGGGTCCCGAGGCATGGACGTAGACGCGGCCGCTCTCAAACCCAAACCCGCCGTGCCTGTGTCGCTCAACCGCCGCGTCAGCGACTGGTTTGGTGCGGACCGCAAGCGCCGTTGGTGGGTGCTGGTGTTGTTCGTCGCGGCGCTGATCGTGCGCCTGAACTGGAACCTCAACGTCCACCCGCACGGCGAGTACATCTACTCGGACATGAAGGGCTACTGGGGCCGGGCAGACTCGCTGCTCGACGACCCGTTCTCGGTCCGCGAGTACGACGCGTTCTTCCCGTTTGGCACCACGTGGCTGGTCGCGGGGATCAAGTGGGTGTTTGGGCGCGACTGCTTTGGCGCGATCGCGGTGATCTACGCGGTGTTCGGGGCCTCGATCGTCGCGGCTTCCTACGCGATCGCGGATCGGATCATGGGCGCCCGGCTGCCCTGGATCGCGCCTGCGGTCGGGCTGTTCCTCGTCGTCTACTACCCGCTGATCGCGATCGGCGGCTACGTGCTCAGCGAGCTGCCGTTCAGCTTCTGCCTGACCCTTGCCGTGCTCATGCTGATCCGCGTGGTCGACGAGGGCCGGGGCCGCGACGCGTGGCTGCTTGGCCTGCTGCTTGGCCTGGGGATGTTGATCCGGCCCCAGGTGATCCTGAGCGTGGCGTTGATCGGCAGCTTCTGGCTGGTGGCGCGGTGGCGGTGGCGCGGCTCCGAAAACCCCTACGCCAAGCTCCGCTGGGCTCACATCGGCTACATCGCGGTCCCGCTGGGGCTGCTGCTCACGATGTCCGCGATCCGCTTCCACGTGCACACGGGGCGGGTCGGCCTGGTCTCGGAGAACAGCAGCATCAACCTGGTGTTTGGGCGCTGTCACAACAAGGGCATCTACTCGCGCCCGGACGGCGAGGGCCACGGGACCATCCGGTTCTCACCACCGCCGCTGATCCAGCTCGAGGCCCACACCGAGCGCAACCCCAACTCGCTGATCCAGGTCAAGTCGGTGTGGGGCGACCACCCCGAGCCGCTCCCGGAGGTGCCCGGGTTTGCGATCGACGAGTTTGGCTGCACCCGCCGCGCGTGCCGTGAACCCGGTAGCGAGATCGAGTACCGCGGCTACATCGGCGACGGCGAGATCCACAAGAAGATCGTCAAGGCCTGCCTGGTCCGCGGCGGGGTCAAGCGTCAGGCCTACTTCACCTTCACCCACTGGGTGATGCTGTGGCGGACCAACCTGATGTGGCCCGACCAGGCCAACCCCCGCCCGCGCTCGACCGACCCCGACGAGGGCTGGCGCCACCGCCAAGAGGTGTGGTCGCGGATCCACCGGGCGCTGCTGATGGTCCCAGCGCTGCTCGGGCTTGGGTTTGTGTTCGCGCCGCGCAGGCGGCCCAAAGAGGCGCTGGTGTCCCTCAACTTCTGGGCGCTGATGGTGGTCACGGGCGTGTGGCTGGGCGGGGCCCGGTTCCGGGTGCCCTATGATCCGATCATCGTGTTGCTGGCCGCGTTCAGCTACGGGGTCGCGTGGGAGCAGGCCCGGAAGCTGTGGGCGAAGCTGAAGGCCAGGCGGTCCGGGGCTGGCAGCGCGCCGGCTGGCGGTGAGCCCGAGTGAGCCTTGGGCTGGAGCTGGAGCACGAGCGGGCGTTCTTGCGGCGGCTCGACTCGGTCGCGATCCGCGAGCTGCCGGGCTTCGTCCGCGGTCGCCAGCGGCTGCCAACGGAGCACGGCCGCGCGGGGGATCTGTTCGTCCAGACCCTCGTCGAGCAAGCGGTTGGCGACGAGGTCCGGGCGGTCTACGACGCGGCCAAGCGGCTGCTGGGGCTGCGGCGGCGCCAGCTCGAGCGGGCGATCGCCATCGATGGCGGCAACGTCGAGGCGCCGCAATTTCACTTCGTGATCGAGATCGGCCTCGACCCCGCCAACATCGCGCGCGCGCTGTGGCAGCGGCAGGTGATCCCGCTCGCTGCCCCCCACTCGCTCCCCTTCGATTTTGACGAGGTGTTTCCGGTCGCCTGCGACGAGCTGGTCGTGCCGATCGCCAACCCGCGCACAGACGGTATGCCGCAAGACTTTGATCTCGTGGTCGAGCGCCTCGAAGACTTCGCGCAGCTGCACGGTGGCGCGGTCGAGGAGGACGAGGACCAGGCCCAGGCCAGCCTCACGACCAGCGACGGCAGCCGGATCGCGCTGGATCTGGGCGCGCACGAGCTGAGCTTGCGGATGCTGGGGGTCTCGGGCTGCCGCGCGCTGCTGCTCGAGGCCGGGCACCGCTTCGCCGAGCTCACCGGGCCGATCGTGTCCCGACTCGAAGCCCGCGCGTAGCCTGGTTTCAGCTCGCCCGCTCAGTCTTCGTCGAGCAGCGCGTCGATCTCCGCTCGCAAGGTTCGCTCGCTCACCTGCCCGAGGTGCATGTGCCGCGCCCTGCCCTGCTTGTCGACCAACACCATGTACGGGATCTGCTCGACCCCAAACGCCCGCGCGAGCTGGCCGTCGTCGTAGATCTGCGCGAACTCGAGGTCCCGATCCGCGAGGAACGCCTGCACGAGTTGGCGACGCTCGTTCATCGGCCCGCTGTCACGGTTGACGCCGTACACGACAAACTCCGACTCCCCCGCGTAGCCGCGATCGATCGCGGCGACGGTTGGCATCTCGAGTTTGCACGCGCCACACCAGGTCGCCCAGAAGGTCAGCAGCGAGACCTGGCCCTCGAGCTGCGCCGGGCCAAACGCGGTGCCGTCGTCCAGCTTGGTCGAGAATTCCGGGACTGGATCGCCGCGGGTCACCGGCGTGTAGCTGTCCCAGTTCTGCAGGCCGATGCCAAGGTCTTGCGCGCCTGCAACAACCACCAGCGCGACGACCAACGCGCCGATCCCCACCTGAAGTTTGTCGAGCGGGCGGCGTGCGTCAGTCATGGGTGACTCCTGGGGCGTCATCGGCGGTCTGGTCCAGCTGCGCGGCGTCATCGATCGCCGCTTCGGTTGGCGCCGGCACCCGAGCGCGGATCCAGACCCCGAGCCCGGCCGCCCACGCGGTCCCCAGCATCTCGGGCAGGTAGCGCGGGCCGGGGATCATCACGCCCTGCTGGCGCAAGAGGTTGGCGAAGGTCGCCACCAGCACCAGCGCAACCAGCGGAAGGTGGCGGTAGCGACTGCGGGCGGCGCCAACGATGCTCTCTACGATCAGCCCGACCAGCAGCGGGGTCAGCAGCGCGATCGCCAGCCCGTTGACCAGCAGCCAGAAGCTACGAAACACCTGGTAGCGCGCGACCGTCTCTGTGAGGTGCTGGATCTGGCTGCCCAGCACGAACAGCGCGGCGAGCAGCCACCAATCGAAGCGACCCTCGCCGGGCTCGAGCGCCGCGAGCGTTGGCCGCGGCCGGATGAGGATGCCCCCCCAGCGAAGCAAGGTCGCGCGTACGGCTGACACTGCGTACATCAACGTCGCGCTTGTATCTTACGTTTCGCGGCCGTGGCCAGCGCCGAGGGGATCGCCTTCGAGCGCGCGACCTTCTGGACGTCGGTGCGGTTGAGAAACGCGAGCAAGCTCATCGAGCGCGCCAACGGCGTCTTCGGGTTCATGACCAGGTGCAATTTGACCGTGTACAGCTTGACCCACTCGCGCCGGTTCGAGATGTACGTGATGACCTCTTGCGGCAGCGATCGGTTGGCCGCGAAGGCCACGGCCTCGTCATCGCGGACCTTGGGCGAGCGGATCGTTGCCATCGCCACGGTCTTGTTCGAGTCGCGCACCAACAGCGAGCGATCGTACTTGTCGCCAAGCAGCGCGGTGCGGATCTTCTCGAGCGGCCGCATCTGTCCGATCTGATGCATGCGGCTCTCTTTGCTGATCGGCTGCTTGTCCTCTTCGCGGTCCTCGGGCTTCGCTTGCTCGGCGCCTGCTTCGGCCCCGTCGCCAGCCTCGTCGCCAGGCAGCGGCCCCTCGTAGATCTCGGCGTCGGGGTCATCGAATTCTGGCAGGTCGAGCTGGTCCTGCACATCGGCGGCGCCGAACATGTCGAGCAGTTGGGCCTCGGCCTCGACCACTTTTTCGGTCGAGTGGATGTCCTTGAACATCTGATCGCGGGTCTCGTCGACCGGGCCGCTGTCGGCCAGCGCGAGCCGGATCTCGTCCATCGCCGGGAGCCCCAGATCCACGTCTTGGCGATCCGCGAGCTCGAGCATCCGGTGGATCACGCTCATCCGGCAGTGGCGATTTTGGTAGAGGCTGGCCACGATCTTCGGACAGGCGAGCCAGCGGGTCTCGTTGTCGGCCAGCACGTCGCAGACGCCCTCGGGGCACACACGCGCGATCCCGATCAGCGACTCGTCATCGACCTTGGGGTGGCGAATGACCTGCTGCAGGACCGCATCGTTGCGCGCGAACTTGCGACCCAGCAGATCCAGCACGCCAGCCGGCAGCCGCTTGTCTGCCAACGCGCCGTCGAGCACCGCAGCGGGCAGGCCCTCGATCGTCTTGCCGGCCGTCTCGGCGTGATCGTCGTTGGAGACCCAGACCTGGTAGAGCGCGACCAACATGTCCCGCGGCGGCAGCGGGGCCAGCCCGCCCGCGACCATCATCCGCATCTTCTCGGGTGCCGCGTCCCCAACGAACTTTGCGGCGATCGGGCCAAGCTCGGCGACCTCGAGTGAGACATGCGCGAAGGCCATGTCCGCGCAGTGTGCCACGGAACGCCCCGAGAGTCTTTTCCTTGACCCCCACAGACACCTTAGACTTCGCCGACAGCAGACGCGAAGCGAACACAGTCGGCGAAGCAGCCGTACACGTCCGCCGAAGCCACCCGAGCCCCCTTCCAGGGGGCCACACATGCGACAGCGAACAAACGGCCCCGAGGAGCGAAGCGACCAGACGCGAAGCGGCTGCAGTCGGCGAAGTCTAAGGTCTCTGTGGGGGTCATTAATAGTCGCAGAATTCCCACTCTGAGTTCTGCTCGACGGCCCACATCTGCACGTCCAGCACCTGCTCGACGGGTCCTTCGGGCGCTTGCATGGTCACGCTCAGCGTGCCGGGCAGCCCGTGGATGACCGAGAGATCGTCGATCTGATCCGGCGGGAACAGCTGGAACCGGGTCTGAAGGTAGTAGCACTCGTAGGAGTACTCGTAGGTCTCCTCGCAGCACGCGACGTAGATGTTGAAGTCGCTCTCGGCGAAGTGGCCGTTGGGGCCAACGTTGTAGCCTTCGACGTCGAGCGTGACGTGGAACTCTACCTCTTCGCTCTCGGGGATGAACCCGCCCAGCTGCGGGTCGGTCTCGAGCATGAAGAAGCCCTGAAAGCCGCACTCGACCCGCAAGTCGCTGCCGCCACCAAGCAGCTCTTGGCCCTGGTAGACCTGAAACCATGGCTCGCTGGGGCCTTCGCTCAGGCCGCACCAGTCCTCGGGCGGATCACCGTCGCCTGTGTTCGAGTCGACTCCCTCCGCGCTCGTGTCCGAGTCGCCTTCGCCGTTGGACGACCCATCATCGCCAACGACGGTTTTCGCACAGGACAGCAGCAGCGGCATCAGTGGGAGCAAGGCACGCGTGTTCACCCAACTAAGTTCTCACGCCCGGGCCCCGCTGCGAAGCGATACCATTCGCGCATGCGATCCGCCTCGAACTGCGCGTGGGTGCTGCTTCTGAGCGCTTGTACCCAGCCACCTGCGGAGGACGACACGGCGGACCCAACGTCCGAGTCGGGGTCCGAGACCGGCGAAGCACAGCGTGAGTGGCAGCCGGTATTCCAGGCTGACGAAGACATCGGCGCGATCATGAGCGTGTGGGGCTCGAGCCCGGACGACGTGTTCGTGGTCGGCGGCCAGCCCGAGCCGGGCGGCGGTCGGGTCTTGCACAGCGTCGACGAAGAGTGGGTCGTCGAGTCGCTGCCGGCCGAGGTCTCGATGCTCAACTGGGTGTACGGCGTCGACCAGCAGGTGTGGAGCGTTGGCCTCGATGGCGTGATCGTGCGGCGCGAGGGCGGGGTCTGGACGCCAGAGGACAGCCCGACCGATCGAGTGCTGTGGGGCGTGTGGGGAGCCAGCGCCGAGGAGCTGTGGGCGGTTGGCGGCGACGCGGTGTCCGACGATCCCGTGCTGCTCCGCCGCGACGGCGCAAGCGGTGAGTGGGCGCTCGTCGAGGTCCCGGAGCTCGGCGTCAACAGCCACGGCTTGTTCAAGATCTGGGGTGCCGCCGCCGACGACGTGTGGGTCGTTGGTGATGCTGGCGCGTCGCTCCACTATGACGGCGCCACGTGGGCGCCCTACCCCGAGTCCGCGGGCTTCGACATCATCAGCGTGTGGGGGTCCGACGCCGAGGGAGTGATCTCCGTTGGCGGACGGGCGAGCGGGCGGATCAACCGGCTGATGGATCTCGATGGGCCGATCTGGGCGGGCGAGACCTTGGCGATCCCCGGGCTCAACGGTGTGTGGGTGGATCCCGAGCAGGGCGCCACGGCGGTCGGCGTGCAAGGCACGATCATCCGCATCAGCGCCAACGGCTTCGATGTTCAAGCAGAGGACTCGGGCACCAACTTGGTGCTGCACTCGGTGTTTGGGTTCGCGGGCGGGCCACGGTTTGCGGTTGGCGGGAGCTTGCTGATGCCGCCGCCCTTCGTGGGTGTGATCCTGCGCGCAGATTGAGTGGGGCCCCGCGCGCAACACTCAAGCCAGGCGAACGCCAAACTCCCTGAGCACGGCCGCGATCGGGGTGACGATGGTCGCGGTGTCGCTGCCCCCAATGAGCAACCCAATGGCCCTGCACTGGGCGTCGACGACGAGCGCGCCGCTGTCCCCCGCCCTCGACATGGACGTGCACACGATCTGATCGCGAAAGCCAACCAGCGCCCCGCCCATGTTGGGGTAGCGCAGGAACACGTTCGCGGTGATCTCGGTGACCCAGCCGCTCGTGCGATGCGTGCGTGCGCCAACCTTGTCAACGCGATCCCCGTCCGCGACTTGGGCAGTGTCCTTCGGTGCGAGACCAAACGCGAGCAGGTCCCGGACCACGCTGTGCGGCTCGGTCAACTCGGCGATCGCCGCGTCCACCGAGTTGGCGTGAGACCTGCCCCGGCTCAGCGCCGTGTGCCCACTGAGCTTGGCGATCGGTGATCGCGGTGGCCGGTACTCGGCGACTGCGGGCTGGTAGATCGGATCGCCCAGGCTGGCCCGCCCATGTGGTGCGATCACGTGGGCGGCCGAGAGCAGATACACAGCTTCGCTAGCACGGCGAGGACGCACCAGGCAGCCCAGCGTGCCGATCCCCCCGGCCGCGTGCCCGATACTCGAGCCGCACAGGGCCGGCCGGGACACGCGGTAGCGGGCTTGCGCAAATAGCTGCCCGACCGGCCGGACGTCGAGCTCCACCTCGCCGTGGCCAGGCAAGACCAGTCGCTGGGGAATGGGATGCGCGAGCCCGCGGGCGGCGACCTTGGTGTCGACGAGGATCGTCACGACGGGCTGATCCGCGAACCGAACCCCCTGACGTACGCGACGACCGACGCCGACGCCTTGGACCTTGCGCGAGCGCAGCCACGGCTGCGCAGCTGCGACCAAGCGGACCAAGCTGCGGTGACTTGGCGTGACCCCCAGCGTGGCTGCGGCTCGCTCCGGCTCACCGCACAGCAGCCCGACCGCGAGCTCACAGGCGCGCTGGGTCTGCATCAACCTTGCACGCTCAGGCTGTGGGCCCCGATCTGGCCGTAGGTGTCGGCACACCACAGCTGCAGCTGGACGCCGGGCGCAGCTGCCATGTCGAACTGCACGTCGATCACGGCCTCCTGTTCGCAGTCGGGTTCGTCGAAGACCGCGTCTTCGATCAGCAGATCGGCGACCCCTGGACCGCTGACCGAGACCATGGCGGGCGCGCTCGAGGACGCCCAACAGCGAGCGAGCCGCCCGTTGGTCCGAGGGCGCACGACCAGCGCCAGCCCAGCGGTCACGGCTCCCGATGCGCCCGTGAAGCTGGGCGCGCTCACGGCCTCGAGGCCCGAGTCGTCGAGCACGAAGTCGGGACCGGCGCTCGCCACCAACGCCAGCGCGCCCGCGGCCTTGGCCCGAAACGAGACTGGCGACGACGCCGCTCGATCTCCGTCGGCGATCAGCCGCACGCCCGCGTCGCCGACCCCCAAGAACTCACCGTCGACGATCGCGTCGAGCTCGACACGAACCCCCGCGGCCGACAGATCCGCCTCGAGCAGCAAGCGCGCCGCGCCCGAGCCATCAATTGGCACATAGCACTCGCCGGGCACGCTGGGCGTCACGGTGAGCTTCAGCCCAGGCGCCGGGCTCTGCGCGGGCGCGTCGACCCGAACCTGGACCTCGTCGCTGGCGTGCTCGACCCCGCAGACGTCGGTAGCGACGACGCTGAGGTGCGCGAACTCGCCGTCCCGGGCGGCCTGCAGCTGGGCTTGGCTGAGCTCGACCGACCAGCTCGCAAAGTTTGGTGTGAGTCCCTTGGCCGCCGCGCTGCCGACGTTCAGCCGCTCGATTCGGACATCCGAGGACAAGCTGCCCGAGATCGTCACCGCGCCTGCGTTCGCGGTCGAGCTGAGGTCCCCAGACTGGACATTGACGACGACCTCACCGTCGTCAGCGTCGAGCCGGAGCGATTCGATCGCGTCGAGATCGCAGCGTTCCCCAGCTGGTTGGTCGCAGGCGCAGATCAGCGGCAAGATGGAGATTGCACAGATGAGCTTGATAGAGGCTGTGGACATGATCATTTCGCCTTCTTGGCCTTGCCAAATGCCTGGGTGAACGCGGGGCTCCAAGTCATCATCAGGCCAAACGAAGGCCGAAATCCGAGCCGCGTGAATTGTTCTTCGTCCGCGACCGCGCGACCGACGAAGTAGCCGTCTTTGAGCACATTCGTCCGGCGTATCGCCATCACGGCCGCGAGCGAAAAGTCGCGACCGACGTCGAGCTCGAGCCCGACGTGAACCGAGGTCAGGGCTGCAAAGCCCGCGTCACCGCCGGTGGCGAGGAGACCCAATCCAAACAGCGCGCCGCCGGTCACCGTGCCCTCGCCCTGATACACGGGCGTGAAGAACACCGAGGCCGCCGTCACGATCTCGGTGTGGAACACCGGCGAGGAGCCGCCTGCATCCAGCGTGATCGCCTTGCCAGGGTTATTGGCGGCGTCGGTCGCCGCGCGTGCCGAGTATTCGCGCTCGAACGGTGAGACCAACGCGGCGTACCCGAACCGGATCGCGGCGCGGTACACCGCGGTCACGTTCATGACCTCGTGGTAGGTGGAGACCGCCGTATTGGAGCCGATCGGCGTCACCGTCACGGCCAACTGCGCGGTCTGGTCGGTCGCCCGGCCGGCGAACGGCTTCGAGGTGATCTTCAGCTCCTCAGGCACCGCTGCTTGGGAAAAGCTCTCGCCAACATGGAGATGGTTGACGGTCCCCTCTTTGCCGGTGAGGTCAATCGTGACGGCGTGCTGGTCGCCGTGGAGCACGTGGACCTCGAGCTGGCGGCCCTCGAACAGATGGGTGCCGTTCTCGACGAACGCCGGATCGGCGCCCGCTACGGTGGTCGAGCGGTCTACCTTCACCAGATTTGGGTTACTCGCGTCAATACAAATGACATAGCGCCAGTCCTCGCGAACTGCTTTGTTGCGAGCCTTGTCAACTTCGCGCTGTTTTTTTGTGGCTACGGGCGTCGGCTCGAACAACCCACTGCACCGCTTCAGTAGTTTCTTGTCCTCAAACGCCTTTTTCTTGTCCGCCTCGTTCGGCTGAAAGGCGCTTGGTCGAGTCCCCCTGAGGCTGGGTGGTTTCCACCCCAGCAGGGTGAGCTCTTCGTCGACCCAGCCGAGCACGCGGAGCGCCGAGCCGTCGAGGATCGCTTGTTGTACAGCGGTCTTGACCGCATCGGGCAACGCCGTCCCACCGTTGTTGCGGTTTTCCCACGAACTCCCACCAGAACTCGCAAGATAGTAGCCGTCGCCCTTCTCGACCGCGTCACAGGGTTGCTGATCCACCACGATCTCCGTACCTTGCTGGGTGTAGCCAATACAGTTTGGCTTGTCCGGCCAGGTAACCGCGATCGTGGTCGTTGAGTTGTCGGCGACCACCGTAATATCGCGGACCCCATCGTTGAACAGCCCAGCGCATTCGCTCGCGGTGAGCGTGCGGGGCTCAGGCCCGGCGTCCACGGTGCAGCTGTCGGTGCCACCCCACGTGACCTTCAGCTGCGCAGCGCTCCCGGTCAGCTTCCACTCGCCGGTCACGAGCAGCGCCCAGCCGTTGATCGATAGTTTCGGCCCCCCCGGCGCCGTCGGAAGCTGTGTGAGTGGAGGGTCGGCCGCGAGCGCAAGATCGGGCATAGCCCAGGCCGCGCCCGCGACGAGAATGGAGATGAGTAGAGATCCGCTGCGCATGGTTCAACCCGCTTCACAGGGTTGGTCCAGTCACGAGGGATCTCGATTCGTTTTTGTTTAGCTAAATTTTTTGCGAGTCATTGACTGGCGCGCCTGCCGAGGCCGCGCGCGTTGTTGTCGAGCTGCGCGTCGCTGCTCTCTGGCGCGCCAGCGAACCGCTCGAGCCGGCGATAGACCTTGGCCAGGTGAAGCCGAGCCCGACGCAGGCGGCTGCGGGCGGTCTGCTCGGGAACGCCGAGCTGCTCGGCCAGCTCGACGCCCGTCAGCTCCTCCCAATAGTAGAGCTCGAGGATCTCCTGGTCGGCCAGGGACACCTGGCGCAGCGCCTCGAGCAAGCGCCGCTCGGCGTGGGTCCTGGCCAGCATCGACGACGGCCCAGCCCCGAGATCGTGAAGCGACACGTCTTCGATCGGGACCGAGGCCCCCCGTGCTCGACGGGCCTCCCAGTGCTGGTAGAGCAGGTTCCGCGCGGTCCCGCGCAGGTAGGCCGATATGCTGCCGCGGCCCTCGAAGCGCTCCTGGCCCGCGACGCATGCTTCAAAGGTGCGCTGGACCAGATCCTCGAGGCTGTCGTCGACTTTGTTCGCGAAGAACCGCCGAATCGCGCCATAGTGTCGCTTGAACAGCTCGCTACCCGCCCGCTGATCGCCAGCACGCCAGGCCAACAGAAGCTCATCATCAGAGGACACGGTGCATTTTATCATCGAGTCGTGAGAAAAATGAACTGACCATCGCGCGAGGCGGACATCTCCCTCGTGCGGCGGTCGAAGGTAGAGCTGACCTTGATCAGTGAGGAGCAAGGGAAAGATGGGCTGCAGTTCAGCCCCCCAAGCGAGTCTCGCGGCGCGCTCGCCATGCAGGCGCGAATCCACCAGCGCATGTTTGGCCTGGATGAGCCGCTCGAGACCGTTGCGCACTACGAGATCCAGCGCCGGATCGGGGCCGGCGCGATGGGGGTGGTCTACGCAGCCCGCGATACGGCGCTGCAGCGCGATGTCGCGCTCAAGCTTCTGCGTCGACGGCCGCTGAGCGACGAGCAACGAACATGTCTGCTCGAGGAGGCCCGGGCGCTCGCCAAGATCTCGCACCCGAACGTGGTCAGCGTCTACGAGGTCGGCGAACACGAGGACGAGATCTTCATTGCGATGGAGCTCGTCGAGGGCGAGACCTTGATGAGCTGGCAAGGACGCGAGCGCCGGAGCCTGAACCAGCTGCTGGCGATGTATCGCCAGGCGGGCGCGGGGCTAGTTGCGGCTCACGACGCGGGCGTGATCCACCGTGACTTCAAGCCAGGCAACGCGATCGTCGGTCGTGACGGGCGGCTGCGCGTCGTCGACTTTGGCCTGGCCTGGGCCGCGCCCTTGGACGCAACAACCTCCGCGGCGGGCCCCCACGGGGCCGTTGGAACACCCGGATACATCGCACCGGAGCTCGGACGCGGCGAGCCAGCGACACCCGCGAGCGATCAGTTCAGTTTTTGCGTCGCGCTCGCCCGCGCGCTCGCGCCGACCGAGCCCTCGGTCACCGCGGCGAGCGACGCGGCCGTCGACGAGCTGCCCATCGTGATGCGGGGGCCGGGCTGGTTGCGTCGCGTGCTTCGTCGCGGGCTCGCGGATCAACCGCAGCTGCGCTGGCCCAGCATGGCCGAGCTCGTCACCCGGCTCGACCGCGGGCGGCTGCGTCGGCGAGCGGGCGCGGTGACGCTGCTTGGTGTGGGGCTCGTGGCGGGAGCGGCCCTGGCCGGACCCGAGCGACTGGCCAGCTGCGAGCAGCGGGCCGCGGACTTCGACGCGGTGTGGACCGAGGCGCGGCAGCGCGAGCTCGTTACCCACATCGAGCGAGTCGGGGCGCCCTACGCCGACGCTGCGGTCGAACAGCTCGAGCGGGCCAGGCAGACCCACCGCGCGGCCTGGTTGAGCGCCCACGCGCGCGTCTGCACGCCGAACCGGGGCGCGAGCCGACAGCTGCCGCTGAGCCGCGAGCTCGGGCTTGCCTGTCTCGAGCGCAAGCTGCTGGCCGTCGACGAATTGCTGCTCAACCTCGCCGTCGCGACCCCACACACGCTCGAGCGGTTGGAACATCAATTGGCCGAGCTCCGCGATCCACACGCGTGCGAGGCGATCGAGTCTCTGACGGCTCGGCCGCTCGGCGGTATCTGGGCCGAACCCACGCTCGCCCGCGAGCTCGATCAGGCTCGCTTTGCGCTCGCGGCTCTGGACTTCGACAGCGCCCGCGAGCGCGCCCACACGGCGATCGGCTTGGCAAACGGGCTGGGCCACGAGCTCGCCCTGGCCGAGGCGTTCGAGCTCTATGGACGGGCGCTCGGCGGCGGCGACAATTTTTTCGAGGCTGAAGAAGCGCTGGTGACCGCGGCGCGGCTCGCTGCCACCGCTGGCGATGTTGGGCGCCAGGTCCAGATCCGCCAGGGCCTCGCCAAGCTCTCGATCGAGCAGCTCGAAGACTCGAGTCGCGCGCAGCGGTCGCTGGATCTCGCGGGCGCGCTGCTCGAGCACCACGACGATCCGGTCCTGCAGGCCGAGCAGCTGGTCGCCCGCGCCAGCCTTGCAACGCACGCGCAGGATCACGAACGAGCCGTCACCTTGCTCGAGCAAGCCGTCACGTCGCTCGCGGCCGTGCTTGGCGGTGCGCATCCGCGGGTCGAGTCTTTCGAGCTGCGCCGCGCCAACGCGCTCGCCGACGCTGGGCAGACGGCACGGGCGATCGAGATCTATCGTCAGCTACTCGAGGTCCGACGCGCGCGCCTGGGTGCTGGCCACCCGGCGTTGGCGGCGGTCGAGTTCGATCTTGGGCTGGCGCTGCTCGGGCCCGAACCCGACGCGGCGCTGGGTCACTTCGAGCGCTCGTTGGAGATCGAGCAGCGAGCGTTTGGACCAGACTCGCTGCGCGTCGCGTCGACGTCGACCTGGCTGGCGGAGCTGTATTGGCGACGCGGCGATCTCGAGGCGGCCGAGCGCGCGGCCGCGCGGGCGTGGCCGATCCAGTTCGAGCGGCTCCCCCCCGACGCCAGCGATCGAGCGAACGCGCTGGAGATCCTCGCGTGGGTGCAGCTCGAGCGCGGGGCCTACGCTGACGCGCTGGCCAGCTTCGAGCGGGTCCCGACCCCGCGCAACCCCGACGAAGCCGCAGCCCTGGACCTGAATCGGGCCTGGCTGCTGTGCCGGCTCGAACGATGCGACGCAGCCCAAGCCCTGCTGACCACGGCCCTGGCGAGCGACGTCACGCAGATCGAGCTGGCTGCGCGCGTGGGGCTGGCCGACGTGCACCTGCAATCCGGCGCGGTCGAGCTGGGGGTGGCGCAGCTCGAAGCGTTGCTGCTCGAGCTCGAGGGGCTGCCCGCGCCCGAGGCCGAAGTCAACGCTGCGTCGGCCGCCGAAGCGAGGTGGTTGCTCGCGCGGGCCCTCGCCGGGCGTGAAGCCGCGGGAGACAGCGCGCGGGTGCGGGAGCTGGCCGCTTCCGCGCTGGAGGTCTATCGGGTCGCGGGTTGGCCCGCGCGCACGATCTTCGAGTTGGAACAATTGATCGCCTGCGGGCACACCGAATGTGAGTCGTAATGTTGAAACAAAGCATGTACATCATTGCGGCGTTGGTCGCCGTCGTTGGCCTTGGCTGTGACTCCAAGGGCTTGGTCCGAGACGCGCATGCGCGGGTGGGCTTGTCAAAGTTGCGGCCCGCTGCCACCGGCCCTAGCCATTGGATCTACGATCACGACGGAGATCTCTACGACGCGGGTCCCAGCAAATCGTCGGCATATCTCACCACAGTGCAACTCGTCAATGTCGCTGGTGACCCCTGCGATGAAAAGCACGACACGTGTCGGTTCAAATACACGACGATGGAAGACATCAGGCGGTATCAGGGACACACTCAAGCATTGTGCTCGAGCGTCTGGGGCAACCAGTTTCGTACGCAGCCGATGCTCGGGGGCCGATCCGGGTCATTGCTCGCCGACGGAACCGTCTTGACTTCAGCACATGGCGGCGCTGACCTGTCCTCCATGTACATCATTATCGCCCGCACGGACGCCTTCGTGGTCGATAAACGAGCGCGCGTCGTCGTGGTCCCCAAGAGCCACGTGCGTCGACCCAGCTGCGTCCTCGAGAGTGTCAACGATCCCAACAATCACGTCGATTGGATGCGCTTGAAGCTCGCTGGCGCGCGAACGGGCCCATGGACCGAAGGGCTAGAGCTCGCCGAGCCCGTCACGAAGAACCAGCGGCTAACGGCCAGCTTTCACCCGTTGGGCCTGCCCGCGAAATTCAGCGAACGGACCCCCGTCGGTGTCAGGGGTTCAGTGTACTCGTTGAAGATCGACAGCGCCGAGGGTTGCTCGGGTGGTGGCCTGATCGACGATAGCGGCCGGCTCGCTGGCGTCGTGAGCGGCCGCGTGCCCCGCCACACATGGTTCGAGACGCTGAAATTCAACGGACCTTTGTGCATTGAAGCTCGTACCGATCGTTCTGAACAATTCACCCCCATCCAATCGATCGTCTTCACCAAACAGGAGTGCACGGACACGCGCACGAAGGAGAATCAAGACCATGCCGATACATCGCACGATCATCTATAGCAACACCACGTTGGACCCGAGTTGCGCCGACTGTTCGGCGAGCCCGACCCTGGCTGTCACCGTCGAAAAATCCGGCAGCGACCTCATCGTCAAGCACGGTGGCGAGCAATTCGAGCAGCTCGACCTGGTGTGGTCGAATGGGGCCACCGGTGCGTTCACGCTCGCGGCCAGCTACGCGGCCGGGGTCGACCCCCGGCTCGAGGAGGTCGCGTTCGAGTACAGCGGCAGCGGGACCCAGGTCCTGCCAACCGGCGGCGGCATGGTCTGGTCTCGAGCCGCGAGCGTCTTCAACCTCGAGTTTCGCCCGCTCGACGCCGAGTCGACCGAGGAGAGCGAGGGGGTTTGGATGTTTGACCCCGCGAAGGAGCCGCCGATCAGGCTAAAGGTCGTCATCAAGCGCAAGACCGACAGCTTCAGCTGCCCAGCGTAGACGGGCCTCCGCTCGGGCGAGGTGTCTCGCCCGAGCTGAACGCAGACCAGCGGGCCATGCGCGACGCTACCCACCCCGCATGACCGCGAAACCTGGCGAGGGCGCTGGCCTCGAGTGGAGCACCTGCGTAAAGTCCCGCCGATGGCCAAGGATCCAGACACCCAGCCGCCCCACGACCCCGTCGCCGCCCTCGAGCTGCGCGAGCGCGTCGCCGAGCTTGGCGGCGGTCCACCCCAGGCCCACGCGGGCGGCGACGTCATCGCCAAGCTCGAGCAAAAGAACGCGGCCGCGCTGGCCAAGCTCGAGCAGGTTGGCCGCCAGAGCGCACACGCGCGGATCGAGCTACTCCTCGATCCCGGCAGCTTCGTCGAGCTCGATCGCTTCGTGACCTCGCAGTGCGCCGACTTTGACATGCAGCGCAAGCAGACCTACGGCGACGGGGTCGTGACCGGCTACGGCACGATCGACGGCCGCCGGGTGTTTGTGTTTGCCCAGCGCCCCGACGTGTTTGGCGGCAGCCTTGGCTGGGCCCACGCAGAGAAGATCTGCAAGGTCATGGACAAGGCGATGGAGGTCGGGGCCCCGGTGATCGGGCTCAACGACAGCGGCGGCGCGCGGATTCAAGAGGGCGTGGCCGCGCTCGGTGGCTACGCCGAGATCTTCAAGCGCAACGTGCTCAGCTCCGGCGTGGTCCCACAGATCTCGGTGATCCTGGGGCCGTGCGCGGGCGGGGCCGTGTACTCGCCCGCGCTCACCGACTTCGTGCTGATGGTCGAGAAGTCGAGCTACATGTTCATTACCGGGCCCGACGTGATCAAGACGGTGACCCATGAAGAGGTCACCAAAGAGGCGCTGGGCGGGGCGATGACCCACAACGAGAAGTCCGGCGTTGGCCACTTCGCGTGCGCCGACGAGGCCGCCGCGCTGGCGATGACCCGCGCGCTGCTTGGCTTCATGCCCAGCAACAACATGGAGCCGCCGCCCGTGCGCGAGACCAGCGATCCGGCTGACCGCGCGTGCGAGCAGCTGACCACGCTGGTGCCAGAGAACGCCAACAAGCCCTACGACATCCGCGAGATCATCAAGGCGGTCGCCGACGACGGGGTGTTCCTCGAGGTCGCGCAGCACCACGCCAAGAACATCGTCGTTGGCTACGTGCGGATCGACGGCCACCCGATCGGCGTCGTCGCCAACCAACCGCTGGTGCTCGCCGGCTGTCTGGACATCAACGCCTCGGTCAAGGCCGCGCGCTTCGTTCGCACCTGCGACGCGTTCAACATCCCGCTGCTGACCCTGGTTGACGTGCCCGGGTTCTTGCCCGGCACGGATCAGGAGTACGGCGGGATCATTCGTCACGGCGCCAAGCTGCTCTACGCGTTCACCGAGGCCACCGTCCCCAAGGTCACCCTCGTCACCCGCAAGGCCTACGGCGGGGCCTATGACGTGATGGCGTCCAAGCACATCCGCGGCGACATCAACCTGGCCTACCCAACCGCCGAGATCGCCGTGATGGGGGCCGAGGGCGCGGTCAACATCATCTTCCGGCGCGAGCTGGCCGCGGCCGCGGACCCCGAAGCCGAGCGCGCCAGGCTGATCGCCGACTACCGCCGGCTGTTCGCCAGCCCGTACAAAGCGGCGGAGTTTGGGTTCTTGGATCGCGTGATCATGCCCGCGGACACGCGCAAGGTGCTCGTCGATAGCTTTGATCTGCTGCGAAACAAGCGGCAAGAGAACCCGCCCAAGAAGCACGGCAACATTCCCCTGTGAGCGAAGCGGAGCCCGAGCCCTCGCTGCGCCGGCGCTTCATCGCGCTGGCGCTGCCGAGCATCGCGGCCTCGTTGATGGTCCCGGTTGCGAGCTTGATCGACACCGCGATCCTCGGCCACCTCGACGAGCTCGAGCCCCTCGCTGGGGTCGCGCTGGGCGGGGTGATCTTCGATCTGCTGTATTGGTCGTTCGGGTTCCTGCGCATGGGCACGACCGGGCTCACGGCGCAGGCGTTTGGGCGCGAACAACTTGGCGAGTCGCGCGCGCTGCTGCTGCGCGCGGGCGTGCTCGCGCTGGTGTTTGCGGCGCTCTTGCTGGGGCTGCAAGGCGCGATCGGCTGGGTCTCGTTCGCGCTGCTCGACGGTGAGGTCGCGGTCGAGCTCGCGGCGCGGGCCTACTTTAACGCGCGGATCTGGGCCGCGCCCGCCGTGCTCCTGAACTTTTGCGTGATGGGCTGGCTGCTGGGCATGCAGCGAACCCGGCCGATCTTGGTCATCGCCGTGGTCGCCAACGGGGTCAATGTCGCGCTGGATTATCTGCTGATCGTCCGGCTTGGCTGGGGGGCGGCCGGCGCGGGATGGGCGACGATGGGCAGCCAATATGCGGCGCTGCTCGCCGCCGTGCCGATGGTGTGGCGCGCGTGGGCGCAGACCCGCGGCGACCAACCAACCGCCCCGGTCCTGAGCTGGCCCCACCTCGCGCCGCTGCTGCACCTGGGCCGACACATCTGGCTGCGCACGCTCGCGCTGATCACCACCTTCGCGCTGTTCACCAATTTCTCGGCCAGCTTCTCGTCAACGCTGCTCGCTGCCAACGCCGTGTTGTTGCGGGTGCTCGGGCTGGCCAGCTACTTCATCGACGGCTTCGCCCACGCAACCGAGAGCCTGACCGGTGTGCTGGTTGGACGCGACGACAAGCACGGGCTGCGCAAGCTGCTGGGCTTGGCGATGCGCTGGGGGCTGGCGACCGCGGGTGGGTTCGCGCTGGCCTTCATCGCGTTTCCGCAGCTGTTCACGCTGCTCACGGATCAACCCGAGCTGCTCGCCGCGGTCGTGGGCGCGCGCGGCTGGCTGGTCCTGGTGTTGCTGCTGGGATCGATCGCATATGTGCTCGACGGCTACTTCATCGGGCTGACCGCCGGGGTCACGCTGGCGCGGGCGATGTTGCTCTCGTTTGGCCTGGGGTTCTTGCCGCTCGCCCTGTGGGCCCGCTACGGCGACGGCGGGCCGCAAGTGCTGTGGTTGGCGTTGCTGAGCTTCATGGCCGCGCGGGCGCTGAGCCTGGGCGTGTGCGTTCCAGCGACGCTGTCCTCAGCAGATGAGAAGCCTGGCACGAGCGGATGACGGTCCGCCCGGGCGACCGGCCTTCACCGCGGCGACACCCACAACGAACTCCTGGCCGAACGCAGCCCGGTGCTCGTTCGCGTGCTCGATGGTGCGGCCGCCGACCACAAGCGCATCGACAACACCTGCGCGATCTTCGACCGCATGCTCGAGCGCTACAAGACCATCGCCTGCATGGCGACAGGGTCATGGCGCATGGAAACATTCTCGCTGCATATGCGGGCGAGGAGATGATCAAAGCGTGCCCCCGCCCAGCGACACCATCGCAAACCGCCGGCTCCAATGTGCGGCGAAGGGCGGCAGCAGAGCCACGCGAACGAGCGCGTTGCGCAGCCGCGGACACGCCGTTCGCCGCCCGATCCGGGTGTTCCACGCGGCCTGCCGCAGCGCGATCTTGGCGGCTTTGCGCCGACGTTGTTCCCAGTCGGTGACCGCCGCGTCGGCGAGCCCACCCACGGTCCAGTGACCAGCAAAGACTTCAGCCAAGGCGAGCGCGTCGAGCCAGCCCAAGTTCATGCCCTGGCCGCCGAATGGGCTCAGCACGTGGGCCGCGTCGCCAAGCAACAACACGCGACCGCAGCGAAATTTTTGGGCGAGCAGCTGCGTGACCCCAAACGCGCTCGGCTGCGAGCCGGCGTCCGGCTCGAGCAGCTGACCGCAGCGAAACTGAACGGCCCTGCACAGCTCGCGCAGGTTGACCTGATCTCGACGGGCCTCGACTTCCACGACCCAGCGACGCCGATCACCCGGCAGCGGAAAGCTCTCGACCAAGCCCTGATCTGCCAGATAGATCCACGCGTCGGTGCCGAGCTCGGGTTTGGCTGGAAACTCCGCCATCCAGAAGTTGCCGCGCAGCGCTTGACGACGCACCCCGACCTTCAGCAGCCGACGGATACTGCTGTGGGCACCGTCGCAACCCAGCAGATAGCGAGCGCTCACGCTTCGTCTCTGTCCTTGGTGATCATACCCAAGCACGACGTGATCACCGCGATGTTCGAGCGCGTTCACGTTCGCGCCACGGACCAGCTCGACGCCGCTGGCGTGGGCGCGAGCTTCGAGCAGCGCCTCGGTCTGTGCCTGCGGAACGGCCAGCGCGAAGCCGAAGCGCGTCGACGCGGCGCGAAACTCGATCGTCCCCAGCCGCCCTCGGCTCCCCAGCGCGACCCCACGCTCGATCTGGATCCCGCGCTCGAGCAACGACGTGAGCACCCCCAAGCCCCGCATGCGCGCGAGCGATGCCGCGTGAATCCCTATCGATCGGCTGTCGCTCCGGGGCGCAGCGCGACGCTCGAGCAGCGTGACCGCTCGACCCTGGAGACGCAGCGCGACAGCACACAGCAACCCAACCGGTCCGCCTCCGACGACCGCGACGTCGAGCATGGTTTCGTCAGCTTAGCAGCGCACGCTTGACCATCCGCGAAGGGCCTCGCGCGACATTTGCAGCGGCAACCTCGCCAGCACCGCCGCCGCCCGGCACGAATTCACGCCATCGTCGAGCGACTCTTGCCCGCGTACTTCGCCATCGCCGCGAAGCAAGGCACCGCGCTCTTGCGTGGCCCGGCGCCCGAGAACTCGCGGTACAGCGTATCGACATTCACGACGATCCGCTCGGACTCCCCCCACTCCACATAATCGGTGAGCGCGATGTCCTTGGCGGCCTCGAACACGCTCATGCCGGCGTCGTAGCGCGCGCGCGCCTGGTCGTGCACGTAGCTCAGGTACTCGCGCACGCGCCGGACCCCGGCCTTGTCGGTGAGCGGCCCATGCCCTGGCACGATCGCGTCGACGTCCATCGCTTCGATCCGCTCGCACGCGGCGATCCAATTCGAGACAGGGCCCTCCCACACGATCGGGTGACCGCCGATGAACAGGATGTCGCCGCAATAGACCACGCGATCATCGGGCACGTGCACGATCACATCACCCTTGGTGTGCGCGGGGCCAACCTCGATCAGCTCGACCCGCTTGTCGCCCACGCTGAGGCTCAATGTATCGTCAAAGGTGCGGGTTGGCAGGACCAGCTCGATACCCTCGAAGTGAAAGTCGCCGAAGATCTCGACCACGAAGGGCGCGGCCTCGACCACCGCCTCGAGCAGCTCGACGCCGAGCTTGCCAGCGACCCAGCCCAGGCCCTTGCCGAGCACGCCCATCCGCATCGACAGCCGCGCGATCTTGTTTAGCTTGACCATGATCGCCGGCGGAAGCTCCGACATCTCCGCGGCGCCCCGGCGCGACGCGATGATCTCGGCGTCGCGGACCAGTTGGTTGCCCCAGCAGTGATCCCCGTTTGCGTGGGTGTTGACGACCGTGCCGATGGACTGGGCCGCGGGCACGGCGTCGCGCATGGTGCTCAGCATCTGCGCGGTCAAGCGGGTGTCGAACAAGGTGTCGACCAGCAAGCTGGCCTCGCCGTCGCAGATCAGGCCGGCGTTGTTCCAGCCCCATGAGCCGTCACCTTGGACGTAGGCGTAGCACCCGTCGGCGACCTCGCTGAGCCCGGTCTTGTAGGCCATGGCCACGCTCATACCATGTGGCGACCACAACGAGCACGACGACGCCGAACGTGGCACGATGACGGCGCTGTCCCATGCCCCGGTCTCGGTCTCACCTACTGTCTGCGTCGTCGCTGGCGCTCGTCACCACCGCCGCGCTCACGTGCTTGTGTGGGTGCTGGACCAACGGCTACACCGCCAACCGCGGGCTGCATTATGTGACCAACGCCGAGGGCAAGCAGGTCCTCGTCAAGTCCACGCCGCCCGCCCCCGCCGCCTACGAGGCGTACCTGCGCGCTCGCTTGGCGCTCGAGCGTGACCCGCCGCGGCTCGACGAAGCGCGCGGCCACATCTTGGATGCCCTGCGCTGGCAGCCAGACGAGCCCCAGCTGTGGACGGTGCGAGGCGAGATCGAGTGGCGCGCCGGGGACTTCGCGGCCGCCGAGGTTGCGCTCGCCAAGGCGCTCGCGCTGCGCCCGGGGTACCCCGAGGCGCAACGCTTGCTGGCCCAGATCCACCCGCCGCGAACCAACGCGACCGCTGCGAAGTGACGTCCAGCACCCCAAGTCGGCCGGCCCAACAACTGTGATAGATCAAGCTCGTGCCCGCGCTCGAGTTCACCTTTCCTGGCCCCAATGGTCCAACCATCAACCGCATGGGCTTTGGCGCCATGCGGGTGTGTGGCCCGCGTGTGTGGGGCATGCCGGCAGATCCCGAGGGCGCGCGCGCGTTGCTGCGTCGCGTGGTCGAGCTTGGTGTGAACTTCATCGACACCGCGGACGCCTATGGGCCTGGGACCAGCGAACAGCTGATCGCCGAGGCGCTGCACCCTTACCCAAAGGGGATGATCATCGCGACCAAGGGCGGGATCCTGCGCCCGCCCGACAAGTCATGGCAGTCCGACGCCCGCCCCGAGTACCTGCAGACCGCCTGCGAGGCCAGCTTGAAGCGCTTGAAGATCGAGTGCATCGATCTTTATCAGCTGCACGCGCCCGACGACTCGGTCCGGTTCGAGGACTCGATCAAGGCGCTGGCGCGGCTGCGCGAGCAGGGCAAGGTCCGCATGGTTGGGCTCAGCAATGTCAGCGTCGCGCAGCTAGAGGTCGCGGAGGCGATCGTGCCAATTGTCTCGGTTCAAAATCGCTTCAATTTGGGGGATCAAAGCCACGCCGAAGTGCTCGCGGCGTGTGACCGCAAGGGCATCGCGTTCTTGCCCTGGTACCCGCTGGGGAGCGGCGTGCTGACGAAGCCGGGCACGGCGGCGGCCCAAATCGCGGATGAGCTTGGGGTCGCGCCTGGGCAGGTGGCGCTCGCGTGGTTGTTGCATCTGTCGCCGGTCGTCGTGCCGATCCCCGGGACCTCCCAGATCGCGCATCTCGAGCAGAACCTCGGGGCGACGAAGATCGAGCTGAGCGCGGCGCACATGGCCCGACTTGGCAATAGTCAGCTGGGATAGGCCGGGCTGCGCTCGGCGTTGAGAAACTCCGCGAGCGGCACAAACAGCTCCGCGGTGAGCCGCTCGCCAATCGCTAGATCACCGTGGCCATAGTCTTGTTCACAGCCGTTGTCGACGCCCAGCACCACGAAGCGCTTCTCGACCTCATCCGTGTCGGCTCCCCACGCGTCATAGGCCGCGCGCACGGCTTCGGGGTGGGCGACCTTGTCGGCCGCGCCCGCGAAGAAGATCGCGGGAACGTGCACCTCAGACAGCCGCGCGAGCACGTCCTCACCCGCAACGCGGACGATCCCATCACCCAGAGCCCACTTGGCGAAGTCGGCCGAGAGCGGCGCAGGCACGTCCTCGATCAGGTTGACGAGCGCGCGAGAGGTCGCGCCGCGGTCGACGTTGAGCGGGTTGTAGATCTGTCGATGCAGCGGCGTGTGGACCCCTTCGATCGCGAACGCGCTCATCCTGGCCAGGGCCCGCAGCCAGACCACGCGAAACACAAAGCGCGGGAGGAACCCGAGCGCCCGCAGGACTCGGATCGGCGGGCTCACCCGCGCCGGGCTGCCGATCGTTGCGACCCGGCGCAGACTCTGCGCCTCGACCGTTCGGCCCAGCGCCGCGTAGAGCAAGATCCCGCCCATCGAAAAGCCCACGTAGTCGATGCTCGGGCTGTCGGTCTGCTTGCGCACGAACTCGATCGCCCGCGGCAGATCGTGCTCGACCATTGATGCGAAGTCGACCCGCGCGCGCTGGCCGATCGTCAAGCTGGGTTGCCCGGATCGCAAGGTCAGCAACCACACGTCGCGACCGAGGTCGCGCAGGTACCGGGCCAACGAGCGCCCCTCTTCGGCGTCAATGTTGCGATGGTTCGAGGCGATCCCGTGGACCATGAGGATCGGCGGGTCGCTGAACTCCGATCGAGTCGAGACCCGGGCAGGCAGGCGCAGGAGCGTGAACGGCACGCCGTCATCGGCTCGCAACTCATGGCGCTCGGCGTAGTCGAGATCCACGCCAAGCCTGCGCACCCAAAACCCATAGTGAGCCCAAGCCATGATCGCCATGATCAGGACCACCGCGAGGCCGACGGCGGCGACGCCGACGATCGAGGGCCAGTCCACGTCTGCGATCAACACTTGGGGTGATCTTGACAGCTGCGCGCGTCGCAGGCCAGCGAGGCACGCGGCGCTGCAGTCGGCAGCCACGTTCGCGGCACTCGAGGTCGGGACGTGTTAGCCGGGGTCCTGGCTCATCAGCTCGATGAGCAGGTCGCGCGTGACGTCTGCTGCGTCCATGCCAACCGAGATCGACTCTTCATAGTTGTCATTGAGGCCAGTGTTCCACTCGTCCGAGGGCACGAAGTAGCCCAGCGCGTCGCCGGACAGACCGAGCACGACCTGGTGTGGGGCGGTCATCGCTTCTTTGATCGGCAGGCCGTTGCGGGTCAGCGACTCGCCGGGGAACGCGACCAGCTGGATCTCGTCGCCAAACCGAAAGTACGCGGTCTGGGTGGCCACCAGCCCGACGCCGTCGCGTATCACGAAGTCGTAGTCCAGGAGCCCAGCTTGGGCCGCCAGCAAGAAGGTCTCGTTGGTGACGTCGAGCTCGAAGTCCGCGTAGTTGCGAAACATGTCGACGCCGACCGGCTCGACGGCGTCGAGGGCCAGCATCGTGCGGGCCGCGACGTGGTCGCCGTAGGCCTGCGCGCGCTCGAAGTCGTCGGCGTACATGCCGTCGGGGACCTGCGGCGAGACGTCGCCTTGGACCCCGTTGAAGAACAGCACGGGCGCCTCGAGCTGGGCCTCGAGGTTGTCGACCGCGTAGCCACAATAGTCGCGGGACATCTGCAGGTTGCTGCTGCCGAGCACGACCGGGTGAGCCGCGAACGCGACCATCGCCCCAAGCAGCGCGCCCCCGTCGACGTTGCGGGCCTGGACCACGAACAGGCCGTCGTCGGTGAAGTCCCAGCCCCGGCGGTTGCGGTTGTCGGCGGTCGTTGACGCGACCTCGAGGTCGGCCGGGACGCGGTCATTCCAGGCCGTCGCCATTGACGTTGCGATCGCCGTGATGATCCGGGCGCGGTAGCCCTCGGGCACGCCCCCCCACAAGCCCTGGAGATCCGGCGCGCCGTGGCTGTGGGTGCTGCCGATGATGATCTGCTCTTCGCTGAGGCCGGTCATCGCGGCGGCCTCGGCCCGGATCGCGCGGGTCCACTGGTTGCCCATTCCGATCGCGTCGGCGACCGCGAAGATGCCGCCGTCCGCGGGGCCGTAGCCGATCGCCATCGTGCGCACGTAGACCTGATCGTGGATGCCCTCGGCTGCGCCGCGCTCGGTGTAGAAGCCGTAGCCGCCCAGGTAGAAGCCCTCGGCGAGCTCGGCTTCCGTGGGGGTGAGATCGGTGACGTCGAAGCCGACCTCGTAGTTGGTGGGGGGCGGATCGCCGTCGCCGTCACCGGGGTCGCCATCGCCGTCGCCCGTCTCGGTCCCTGGGTCCGTGTCGCCGTCGCCCGTCCCGGTCTCGGTCCCGGTCTCGGTGCTGGTCTCGCCGTCCGCGGGGCTGTCGCTGCGGCAGGCGAGTGGGCTGAGGAACAGGCCGGCCGCAAACAGGACGGACAAGGAAGTCGGGGCAGTACAGCGCATTTCAATCACTCCGAACCGCGAGCCTCGCCCATCCGGGGGCTCCGAGACAAGCGGATCGGTGCGGCCGGCCGCGATCGCTCACAAGAAGCGGCTGAGCCACACGGCCAGGCAGTAAAACGGCGTGCCGGCCAGCAACAGGCCCCGGCGCACGCGCGACAGCTCCGGCTTGCCCCCGCCGACGATCAGCGCCGCGATGCAGATCAGCCACGAGACCCCCGCCGTGGCGACCGCGTACGCGAACACCTTGAGCATCAGCGGCTTGAGCACAGGCACGAACATGCCCCCCGCAGCCACCGCCGTCAGGCCGACCGGGATGAAGCTCGACCACAGCGCGGCATGCGACATCCACGTGATCCGCGGCTCGTCCTCCGCCTTGGGCTGGCGCAGGTGAGAGAGCACCCACGCGCCGATGAAGGCCAGGCTGACCATGACCGCCAGGCCGATCCCGCCAAGCACGATCAGCTCGATGATGCGGACGATCCAGCGGCGGATCGTGTCGAGATCCGGCAGCTCGATCGCCACGCTGGCCCACGCGACACACAGGGCCGCCAGCGGGAGCGTGACGCGAGCGGGGAGATTTGCGAAGATCGCGCTGCCTCGGGCTCGGGCGTGGGGGGTCATCTTGGGGGCGAGCGTAGCACGCAGGGGCGCGGGCCGGGTGGGGTTGCAGTGGGGGGTGGGGTCGGCTAAGAATCGCGGCCTCGCGTGCGTAGCTCAGCTGGATAGAGCGTTGGCCTCCGAAGCCAAAGGCCGCAGGTTCGACTCCTGCCGCGCGCACTCCTTAGATTGAGTGCTGATGGTCACTGGGATACCGATTTGGGATCACGGTGATCATCGTGTGCTCCTCATGTGCTCCGCGGTTGTTGCGCGTGCCGTTGCTCGAGGGACTTGATCGCCGCTTGAGCCATGCCGTCACGCAGGTGCATGTAGCGGAGCGTGGTCTTCAGGTCCTTGTGACCTGCGAGTTCCTGGATGACTCGCGGCGCCGTGTTGTTCTCCGCCAAGTCGGTCACGAACGTGTGGCGCATGATGTGGCTGCGGCCGCTCTGCTGAAGGCCGGCGCGGCGCTCTGCTCGGCGAACCCTGGCCCGCACGGCTGACTGACTCATCGGCTGACCCCTGCTGATGAACACATGCGGAAGGTCGCTGCCCCCGCTCGATCGCAGGTGCTCACGCAAGGCCGCGGCCAGGCGCGAGGTCATCGGCACGGTGCGGTTGCGCTTGCCCTTGGGAGGGTGCTCTTCACCCTCACGACTGCGGGTTCGCTGGACCCGAACCGAGGGGTGCTCGCCGAAGCGAAGGTCCCCCCGCTGTAGTGCCCGAACTTCACCCTGGCGCAGACCTGCATCGCCCATGAGTAGGATGATCGCCAGGACTTCATTCCCCGTCGCCGCAGCGCCGGAGACCAGCTGTTCGTAGATCTGTGGTTCGTAGACTTGGGCGTCCTTCTGATCCATGCGGATCAACCCGATCTTGAACCGGGGCGCGTCGAGCTCTTGATGCTCCCACCAAAAGCGGACCAACTTTGACATCACGCCGAGCGTGTTGTTGATCGTCTTGGGGGAGTAGTCTGAGTTCTTGCGGTGCATGTGCCGCTTGACCATGCTGAACTGCCTCGAGCCGATCTGGTCGAGCCGAAGCTCGCCGACGACCGGCACGACATGCTGCTCGAGCACTCGTCGTTGCTCTCGCATGTAGCGAGGGCGAAGCCCTTCGACTTCTGAGTGCTCTCGTATGAAGGTGTCGATGAACTCTGCCAGTGTGGGCGCTTGGGCGGTGCTGCCTCCGCCAAGCGAAATGTGCTTCTCCTTGCCGTGCCCCTGCCCACGTCCACGTCCGCCCGGGAGCAGCTGCTCCCGGAGCTCGCGCTCGTAGGCCTCGGCGGCACGCCGCGTGTTGATCGGTGAGACCTTGCGGATCACCTGGTGTGTGCCGTCTTGGCGCTTGTGTTTGATGTGGACCATCCACTTGGTGTGGGCGCGGCCGTCTTGGCTCGTCCACTTCTTCTTGTAAACGCTCATCCTGAATCCCTCTCGGAGTGGAGGACGGCGCGCGGGTTGGACGGGCAGCCTAGCACCTTCTTGAGCCGATCGCGACCCGAACAAAGGCGCTGCGGCGGCGCAGATGTCGCGAGTTGATCCACTGCCTCCTTGGGCTCGGCGACGGTGAAGGTGAAGGTGAAGACGCTGATGACGACGAAGTCGTTGATCTCGAGCTGGAACACGGTGACCTCCTTGGGGTGAGCAGGCCTCGCCGCACTGGCAACAAGCTGAATGCAGACAGGCAGGCAAGTGGAGGACACACTTGCCGCGTGTCCCTCGAGCAGCCAAAGAAACTGCTTGGCTCAAAGGGCCATGAGCCCAGATCCATGTCGCAAGCCGGAGACGCCACCAGACGTCCAGCGATGCGACGCTCGGATCCTCCAAGCATGGCTTGGAGTCATCAAGTGTTAATACCACGAAGCTAGCAGATTCGGACACTCTTCGCTGCTTGGAGATCTTGGGTTCTTGCCGGGATAAGAAGGACAAGAAGAGGCAAGAGCTACTTTGATGGATTGTAATGGGACAAGGCTCGGCAGGATGGGATGAAACGGACTGGATCAAGTCAGGTGATTATGTCGAGATCAGTATTCTTGTTGTGATGCTCGTGCTTTGCCTCCGCAGGAGGCTTGTTGGTTCCGTGGACGAAGGTCCGCGATCCCTGCAGAACGGGGTGGGGCGCTGGGGCGACAGCCCCGGCTCCAAGCACTGGTGCCACCCCGCGAGCGACGACGATGACCTGAGGAGGAGCCGAGTGGCTGGTGGACCCTGTGCTTGGAGCCGGGGCTGGGCATGAAGCGGAGCGAAAGGCCAGAACCGGCGGCCCGCCCCGTCAATTAGAGAATTCCGCTGTTTGCGGTTCCAGCGCCTGTATCACCGAGGGGTGCAGCGCTGGGACAGGTGCTGACATGGCCTTTGGTACACTCGCTGATGCAGGGTGAGCTTCGCTTGGTGAGGTGATCCTCCCTTTCAACTTCACCTGGATCGATACAGGGTGTGAGTCGGGAGCCGACACCCCTCGAGTCCGCCATGCTCGGCCCAGCGAAGGGCCGAAAGTCTGCCGGATTGCCTGGAAGACGCACGGTTTGGCTGCATTGAACCTTGGAACGGCTTGATCTACACTGGGCTGCGATGGGTACCACCACGGCTTACAAGCTCGGATTCGGAAGGTATAAAGAGAGGACTCTGGAATGGCTGTTCTTCAATGACCCCGGCTACGTCTGGTGGATGATCAAGGATGATGTGCACACTCAGAAATTGAAGGGGCCGACGCTGCCGAGGTTCAACGATCTCGTTCGCCGGGCTCGGCGCCTCCGAATTCCCGGCACGTGCAAATGGTGCAAGATGGGCAAGCCGATCTCGCGGATGTTTCTCACTCAGCACACCAGCGGTGGTCTGGCGAAGGTTGACTTCGACTGCGACACCTGCCGCCCCCTGGGTGGATCCAACACGACCCACTTTCAGCCCGGGTTCTTCACGCCCGACGCCTTCCGGAAATACGACAAGACAGGCGGAAAATTCATGGTCCAGGCAATCAAGCAAGCCTATTTTAAGGATCCGTCCTATCGGATGACGCAGAAGCGGCTTGAGGAGTTTTTTGGTAACCCCAAGAATTTTTTGTGAATTGTAGTTGGGTGCTCAAGACTTCGCCCTCATTTGAGATACAGCGGCCAGCGAGCTCCTGGCCCTCGCCATGATCCTCGAGTTCGAGCAGTCGTTGGTCTCGATTTCACGCTCGGCGATGAGTTGCTGTCGAACTTGAGGTCCCGCTGGTTCCCATCTGGGAACTGATCCAAGGAACACTGAGGGTGGCCCATTTTGGGCCGGGTGGTCTTAGGCGGGCGGTTGGGATCTGGTGGTGGACAGCCTGTCCATTTTTGTCGAGCGTCAGACTGTCGGCTATGGATCCCCGTAGATCTTAAGATCAAGTTGTTCAGTTTCGCTCCCGGCCCGTTGGCCCGTTGCCCGTCATGCCCGTCACACCCGTTGGCGGACGGCGGTGGCGAAGCCCCGCCCCCCGGTCCGCGCCTTACGTCAAAAGGGCCGGGGGGCGGGGGTTACCCCGCCGTTCCGCCTCTGTCAGCCCGTGGCCCGTTTGTGGCTCTGTTGAGCAATCTTGATCCGGTGCGGAAGTCGGTGCGGAGAACTGATCCTCGCAACGAGTCTTGGTGATCTGTACCTCAAATGACAAATGTATGATATACTCAGAGCAAATAGAATCTATCCCAAGCAGATACTCGCCGCTAGATGCGCAGGTAGCTGCTCTGAGAGCAACCTTGCCACAGCTACGACCAGTCGTCCATCTTTGCTCCACTTGAAACCCCCGGATCGCTGGCTATTGATGGTTTATGACCCCTCCCGGTGGTTTGTCACTATCCCTACAGCAATTACTTCTGGACTGGCGACAAGTGTTGCCGTACACGTACACGTACAGGTGCGTCGCGCGCGCCACCTCTAACCCAAACATCATCATGAAGACAATAATAAGGATAATGGCGACTGTGCTGTTTGCTGGCGGGCTACTTGGTGGCTGCTACACCGGAGTCGACCGTACACCTATCCCCCATGTCAGCTTCGATCTCCCCGAAGACTGGAAGATCATACATGAGCAACCCGGCTACATAGTTGTGCTAGGTGACTCAGACCTAGGTGCCCCAGTCAAGCTAGAGATTGGTCCCCACACAATCACCCCTGGGAATGAGAGTGACGCTAGGGCATTGATCGTAGAAATGCATGAATTCGCAGCACCAAAAGTCCCCGTTGAGGGCTGGGCCGCTCATGAATTCACCGAATACACACTGGCCGACGGGAAAACGATTTTTGTCCACATGCAGCCCGACACCTATGCGCGGGCACATGGGACTGCGGCCGAGGATGCATGGGGAAGTCAGGTTGCATACGAAGCTGACGAACACGTCATCAACCTATACTTAAGCGACCGAGCAGATCTCTACTTGGATGAACTCAATATAATTGTGGGCACGAGCGTGTTCTCGCCGAGGTAACTGCCATGAAGAACATCAAAACTCTCTGTCTTTTAGTGGCTGCCACAACAGCCATGGTCTTAGCGTTCGTGCCTTTTGGACGAGCTGACGAGGGCTCCCCCGAAATCATCACTGGCGAAACAATCTTCCGAGCGACAGATATAAACCAGATCCCGCTCGCAGACTTCAATCCTCCCCTCGCCGATCCGAATCCGGCCTGGCGGGTATCACAGGTCTTCAACACAACAGTTAACGATCCTCATTACGCCTTTGGTCACAACGGTCTCGATCTGGGCGGTTCCACTTATGGCGGACTATACGACCCAGAGAACGGCATAGATCAGAGGAAGCCTGGAATTGACAAGATTCATGCGACTATGGCCGGGAAGGTCCTTGTGTCGAACAAGAGTTCAGGATGGGGGAACTCGATCGTTATAGCTGCTCGACTGAACCTGCACTCTGACATAATTATAACAACACATTATCACCACCTACACGAGAGGTATGTCGAGGCGGGCCTTGCGGTCTCCCGTAATTACTTGCTGGGCCTTGAAGGTATGACAGGACGATCTTGGTATCTTCCTCACCTCCACCTGACTGTCCGCCAGTGGGCTAATTTGGCTCATCTTCAAGCGTGGCTGGACGGTGGCCTCGAACACCTATACGGAGGGGACGCATACTTCGAAAACGAGGCCGACTTTCTCGGCAAGCCATCACCAGGCGCCCCCATTGATCCGAACGGTCCATTTGCCCGTTTTGGTTATTTGGATCCAGAGCCTCTGGTAAAGGATTACTTTATTGATATCACAAGTACGGAGTACACGTGGGCCGAGTCATATGCTAAGAAGATGCGCTACTATGGCATCGATCTTGGCCTTTGGAACGGTGAGTTTGGGGCAGGATTGCCCGCGACTCGGCGCGAGGCTGCCCGATGGATCCGAGTAGCGTTGGGCAGCAAAGTCGCCGGAGCATCACCTCTTGCTCAGTTCTCTGATGTCCCAAACACCGACCCTGACTACAACTACATCCACGATCTGACCACTTTCCCCTACATTCCTGTAATAAAGCCTGACCGGGTCTGCACGGGTAATTCAATCTCCTTTTGCCCCGACGACAACCTGAATAGGGCTGAGGCCCTGAAAATGATAACCCTGGCATTCTATCCGAATGATTTCAGCGGATTCTGGGACCTTGGATTTTGGAAAGCCTTCGCTACCCCCGCTAGCGTGGCTAGCATGCTCGGCCCTGGCGTAGAAGAAAACGATCTTTTTACCGACGTAGACATCTACAACGACTGGTATGCGCCATACGTATACTTCGGAGTGTCCCGGGGATTCATCAATCTCCCTCAACCAGACATGAACGGTGAAATTTGGTTCAATCCTGGGAGTGCCGCGACGCGAGCTCATATGGCAAAGTGGGTCGTAATGGGCTATGAACGCATTAATGACAACGCCGCTCAGGATCCCTGTGAGGTTGTTGAGTGTCCCATCTCACAATACTGCGATCCCGCTCTTGCATCATGTGTCGAGCACGCAGAGTGTGTACCCACAGAAGAAGAACCCTGTGAGGTCGGAGGAGGAGCAATAAACTCCTGCCCGTACGGAAACGGCCTCTACTGCGGAGAGTTGGTAGGCCAGACTTCCGGTAGCCTCTACGATTGTGTCAACGGCAACTACACGCTCGCCGAGGTTTGTGAGAACGGATGTCAGGATGCGGGAGATGGGAACAACGACTACTGCATCGATCCGCAATCCTGTCCTAGCGGAAATGGACTTTACTGCGGGGAATCTGTAGGACAAACGACAGGAAGTCTTTTTCAGTGTACTGATGGAAGCTACTCTTTAGTCGATGTGTGTGCAGAGGGCTGCCAGGACGCTGGAGACGGCTTTGATGACTACTGCATCAACAACGACCCTCAGTGCGACTGCAACTCGGGCATCTGTTGTGACGGGTGCAATTTTCGGTCGTCGAACTTCGTCTGCGACCAGGATGCTGACTCGCAGTACAGCTGTTCCGGAAACAGTTGCGGAGATGACCTAAACATTCAGTTCCGAGACCAACTCTGCCCAGGGAACGCTACTTCCTGTACTGGCGGATACGGAGCTTGGGGTCCAACCCAGGTCGCAGAAAACTGTTCGGTGGATCAAACATGCTCCGTCAATAATCAGACCTGTGTCGCGGACCAGATGTGCATGTGCAGCGACACCTACGGCGTGAGTCAGTACCAATGCAATAGCTTCTCCTTCGCGGACAATGGCGGCGGAGGTGGTGGTGAGATCTTTGAGGTCTGTGCCTCAGTCAACTCTCAAACTGGTTTCGTAACGATCAAGGCTCAAAAGGGAGACAACTCGAACTTCGGGAACCGCCCCTATCAGGTGCGGGTCTCAGATCCGGGAGATGACCCCTGTGGGCCTAACACGCACTACTTCGTAATCTCCGATTCAAATCCATCTGGAGTTGGGACATCGCAGTTGACCTTCACTTTCCAATCATCGTGGGGGAACGAGTCTAGCAAGGCATACTGCGTCACAGCGTCGACTCAGCAGGGTGATGGCGGCTACGATCCTAATAGCGACCAACAGACCTCTTGGTGGCACTCGAGGAAATCAATTGTGACCAAGCAGTGTTTGTAACTTGCGTTGCCAGCCGCAACGAGACAGGCTCCCCATGGCAGACTCGCGGAAGCCATCCAACAACTGGACGCTAGCCGAACTCCTAGCGCGCGCAGGAATGCTCGACGAACAAAACGCTCGAGACCTGGGAGTGTCTCGTCGCCGGCAGCGCCCTAAACCGTGCTCTCAAGCCGCGGTTACTTTTGCGGAAGTGCACTTTCACTTCACACATTTGCTTCACGCGTTACGTGAGCTAGACGACAGCGAACCGAAGCCGCAGCCTCCTGGAGGCTTCGGCTTGGACAAGATCCTCTGTCTCTTCATCATTGGCAAGATCGTTTCTATCGACGAAGCGATCATGGTCTTTGCCAAAGAGGCCGGAAAGACCCCTGCTCACCGAACGACTCTACGAGCCACCAAACCCTTGCTGACTCGCGCCCGGCGTAGCCTAGGAGCGATTAAGGTGATGCGTAGCCGCTGGCTGGCGCACGGGTGGAGCAAGCAGCGAGGCAAACGAGACTCCCCACTGCTTGCCCGCCTGGAGAGCGGAGCGCCCGAATCAGTCGAAGAACTTCGATTCATTGCAATTTTGTACTTACAATACGTGTGCACGTTCATCGTGGCTATACCTGGACTTCTCCTTGAGGCCCACGAATACATGAAGCAGACCTCTCGTGAAACAGCACCGTTCGAGGAGAGTATCCCCTCTGACTTTGAAGCTGAGGCCCGCCAACTTGTGCATCAGGTCTGCGCGGAACTGGACATCGAGGACCTTCCGGTGATGATCTACGACCCTGGAGCGCTGTAGCTGGGAGGCATCAAGACGTCCAGGAGTCCCAGCCCATCTGATGATGCCAAGAGTCTGATCAGCCCATCCGCAGCCTCGTCGACGAGCACCTGCAGGCGATCGGTTAGAAGGCCGAGGGCTGGCCCACTCGGTCCACCACCTGCAACATTTCCAACTTTTCCTCCTCCCCCGTCGGCCGCAACGGGCTTGCTCTGGCCCTCGGAGGCGATTGGTCCCGAGTTCGAGTCGGGCTTTTTGGCGTGGGTGAGATTTTGGGCGGCTTCGGCGGTGGGATCGGCTTGCTCAGGGGCCCCAGAGGCGATCGACGCCGGGTTCGAGAGCGCTCGGACGGTTCTGACTGCGGCCTGGGCATCGGCCAGTTTGATGAACGCAGGATGAGGCTCGGCGTAGAGACCCTCAGGGCGCATCTGCCTTTTCGTGAACAGGGATAGAACAATGCGACGACGGTCGAAGGGTCCGAGGCCGCGATAGAGGGTGGGCAGGGCATGCAGACCCTCGAGCAGGGCGGTCACGGAGTCGGAGCCGTTTCCGCTGCCCTTGCTTCCACCGTCGTCGTCGAGCTCCGCGAGTTCGGTCAGGAGCACGGCCTGCTGGGAGCGCAGCTCGTCCTTCTTCGCGGTCCCCTCACCGGGAGAGAAGAAGCCCTCGAGCATAGCCTCGTCGAGCTTGCTCAGGCGGCCCCGGACATGGGCCAGTTGCCGATCGAGCGTAGCCTTCTCCGCCTTGCGTCGCTGCGAGCTGGTCTCGGCCAGACGCAAGGCGGCCTCGTGGGCCAGGCGGATGAATGAGGAGCCGGAGTCGGAGCCAGAACCGGAGTTGGGGGCACTGCCCATGCCCATGCCCAGACGCGCGAGGGCAGTCGCGAAGTGATCCTCGAGCTCGTCCTCCCGGATCGAGGTGAAAGCGCAGCCCTTGTTCTGGCAGACCATGTAGACCATGCCCTTGTGCAGACTGGGGATCAGGTAGCGCTCGCACTCGCAGCGGACCGTTTTGGCGTAGGCGTGGTCATGGTTTTGCTTGTTGGGAGCCAGACGTTGGTCCAGCACCGTCTGGACCTTGTCAAACAAGGCCTTGGAGATGATCGGCTCGTGGTTGCCCGGAAACAAGCGTGGCTCACCGGTCGAAGAGGGCGTCCAGCGCACCAGACCACAGGCGAAGGGGTTTCTGAGCATTCTCTGGAGGGCTGACTTGGTGAGCGGGCTGCCAGCGGAGTTGAGCATGCCCCGCGCCTTCATGTGCTTGGAAGCGGTTCGGATCGACCAGTTGCCGGTGGCCATGAGCTCAAAGACCTCCACGGTCAGCGGCCCCTGGATGGGATGGGCGTACTTCTTCTTGCGGTCGGGGTCGCTGTTGGCTCCGTCACGGTAGCCGATCGGGGCAGGACCAGGGTAGTAACCCCGACGCAGACATTCCCCCAACTTGGCGGTGACTTCCTCAGACAGGTTCTCCGAGTACCAGACGCACATGTTGCACAGATTGCGAAGCGCCAGTCTCCCCGCAGCCCGACGGGTGTCGAAGCGGCCCTCGATGACGATGAACTCCTTGCCCTTGGCCATCATCTTGTCGACCAGGGCGAAGTCCCCCACGTTCCGCGAGAGGCGGTCGAGCTTGTGCAGGATCACCCCGTCGATGTTGGGGCGATCCAAGGATTCAAGCATCTGGCGGAACTGACCCCGTTTCCCCTTGTAGGCGGAATGGGTCTCCTCGTACCACTGAATGATCTGGAGTCCTTCACGCTGGGCGTACTCACTGATCACACGCTTCTGATAGGGGATGGAGTTGTCATTGTCCTCTTGCTTCTTGGAGGAAACACGGACATAGGCCAGGACATTCTTGGACATAGGATGGGGGGTTAGGGAAGTAATGTAGCCCCTATTCTACAGCTCCTATTGGCTTAAGTTAAGCAAATTGTCCCCTTGGGCCCCTCCTTTGGTCATGGCCATCATCCCCCGGACGCCTTCGATCCCCAAACGTAGAGGATGACCAGACCTCGTTTTGGCCGTGACTACTCCCCATTTCACCCCGGAGGATGGTCGACTCGATTCGTCGCCTGTAGCATCGGAGCCAGCGGCGACGAATCTGAGAACCCAAACCAAGCATGAACCACAGCAGCACCCACAACACAGGCGGAGGTCTGGCTCAAGATGTAGCTCGGGCCCAAGATGCAAGCAAAGCTCAAGACGATGCACGTCTTCCCCAAGACCCAGGCCAAACCGAATCACGAGGCCCCTGGACGGCAGACGAAGAAGAGGCGATCTGCATGCTGATGGAGCTGATGCCCTTGCTGGCGCAGGCCAACGAGGCAGCCAAGCGCAGGCGCTACCGGGAGAAGGACCCGCTCTTGGGGGAGCTGTCGTAGAGGGGGATCCGGCGGTCGCAGGACCCGCACGAAAGCGCGCCTCGGTGTAATTTTTCCTTTCACGGGGCTATCAGGGTCCGGCTTGACAGGGCTTGCCTCTCCGGTCACGATTTGCGCATGCGATGCGTGAGCCGCAGATTCTGGGCGCCACTTTTTTGGGCGCCGTTGTTTGTCATGGGCTGCCGGGAACCGGTGGCAGATCAGGATTCTGGCACTGGCAGTGAAAGCGATGGCGGCCTCGAGGGTGGGCATGGTGAGTGTCCACCCCATCAGCACTACACCTGCGATGACGCCACCGAACCCGTCTGCGCCAAGTATGAGTGCGAGTCCGACATCGTCTACGGGGATCAACTCGACAACATCTGGACGCCCAACTGCGTGGATGGTTGCCACGAACCGGGCGGACAATGGGCGGATCTGGACCTGCGTGCCCCGGCGTCTGCCGGGCTCATCAATCAACCCTCTGCGCAGACTGGGCTCATGAACCTGGTCGATGGGGTCACAACTTTGCCCAGCCAGAGCTACCTCTGGCACAAGCTTCGGGGTACGCACACCTGCCCCGATCTGGTCGGCGGGGCCGGTCTGCAAATGCCGGCCCCCGAGGGATGCCAGCTCACAGACACCTTGATCGAGGCCGTCGAGAGGTGGATCTGCTGCGGGGCATGCCCGTCGCCAGAGGAGTGTCAGCCATGAAGCTCCCTACCCTCTTCCCCGCCATCTTCCTCCCCGCCATCCTGGTCACCGCTGCTTGCTCCGACAACGGTCCGGGCGGTGGCACGGATGCAGGAAGCGAAACAGGGGGAGGGCAATCCCTGTGCTCGGATGGCTCGGAGCCCCAGGACATTGGCCGCTGGTCGGAGGTCTTTGATTGGAGCGACATCCAAAGCCACATGGACTGCGCAGGTGAGCCAGACTGCGAGACGGGTTCACGCTCCGTCGTGGCCGTCCACGCGGTTCATTTGCACACCGGCAAGGTCTTGATCTGGCCCGAGTCCGAAGCCTACCTCTACGACTGGAAGACCCGGACCTTTTCCTACGCTCCGACGCGCTTTAACAACGTGCTGGCGTGTACCAACGAGGAGGGGGAGTCGACCAAGATCCAGTGCGAGACGGATGCCGACTGCGAGCCAGGCGAGACCTGCGAGGAGACGGTCTACGATTCGGACATTTTCTGTGCAGGCCACACTCCGCTGCCCGACGGCAGGATCCTGGTGGTCGGAGGCAACAACACCGGCGCGTTCGAAGATTCGGGTCTGGGCGATGTTCTGCTCTTTGATCCGGACACCGAATCCTGGAGCCTGCTCAACTCCCTGGCCAAGCAGCGTTGGTATCCCACCGCCACTGCGCTTGCCGAAGGGGGCGTGTTCATCATGGGAGGAACCAATGCAGGCGAAGTCGAGATCTACGACCTAGATCAGCCCAACGGGCAGACCACCGTGCTGCCTGAACTCTACCCATTCACGAACCCGCTCGTGCAGAACGAAGTGCGCCTGACGGGCATCCTCTACCCCTTCGTCTTCCAGTTGTGGGATGGTCGCCTCTTCGTGGGTGGGGCGGAGGATTCGGCTGGCCCCGACCAATGGAATGGCGTGGTGCTGGATCCGCAAACCGGCGAGTGGTTCGACAACCCAATCACTGAAGTCAAGACGAGCAACATCCCCGGTGGCGCAGCCGTGATGTACGCACCCAACATGATCATGAAGGCCGGTGGTGGCGACCAGCCTGGACCAAGGACCGAAGTCATCGATCTGTCGGCCGAGGACTACCTCGCCCAGGCCCAGTGGGAGGTCCGCGTGCCCATGAATCACGCACGGCACTTCTCCAACTTCGTGATTCTCGCAGACGGGACCGTTGCGGCCATTGGCGGCAACTCTTCCAACAACGGCGATTGGGGTCAGTGCGGTGGGCAGGGAAGCCGATGCTACCCGGTGGGCGACTATTACCAGGACATGACTGGCTGGAGTCCGAACCGGGTCGAGTCTATCGCCTGCGCTGCAAACATCTGCTCTTTCCTCGAGGGCCAAGAGAACGACCAGATCGTCAATTGCCAGGAAGATGGCGACTGTGACTTCCTCGGTCCCCCCTACAGTGGCGAGTGCGACAACCAGCCCGACGAGTGTGTGTTCGTCGACAACGCTGATTTCGCCACGAAAGTCACGGAGATCTGGCACCCCGATCCAGGCCGATGGTGCGAAGCGGCCACTCAGGAAAAAGAGAGGATGTACCACTCGACTGCGCTGCTGCTGCCCGACGGCACCGTGCTCTCGACGGGAAGCGGTGCCCGTCAGGGCCTGATCCAACAGCAGAACGCTGAGATCTACGAGCCTCCATACCTCTTCCGCGGCCCACGCCCCAAGCTGGCGCTCCCCTTGGACGGGCAGGTGGTCCAACACGGCCAGATCCTGTCGGTCACCCTCGATACCTCCGGCGGCGCGCCGACCTCCGATCAGATTCAGGAGGCAGCGCTCATCCGGCTGGGGTCGACCACCCACCAGTTCGACATGGCCCAGCGGCGTATCCCGCTGACCATCACCGATCGCCCCAGCGATGAGCTCGTCGAGCTCGAGGTGGAGCCCAACTCCTTTGATCTTCCTCCGGGATGGTACATGCTGTTCATCCTCAGCGACCAAGGGGTTCCCGCCGTCGCCCCCTATGTTCGTGTGGAGGAGTCCTGAGACATGTTTCGTCCAAGCCTTCCAGTCATCCTCAGCTTCCTTTTTCTCACCCTCGCTGCCTGCGGGCCTGACACCGAGGAGGCCCCCCCTCCCGCTGAGGAGTGGCTCGTGGGCGAGTGGTTCGTGGGTGACTGGGGCGACTCGTTCTGGGATCACCACGCCATCGACTGGACTCGGGTCGACGCCGACGGCACCTGGACCTATGGCAGCCGAGGCTGTAACGGGGAATGGATGATGCTTGGAGGCACCTGGCGAGAGCTCGAGCCTGGCCTTGCCGAGTTCAGCGCTTCGGAAGAAGGCGGGATTCTCCCCTTCAGTGGCTACAGTGGCAGCACCGCCCAGATGCGGTTTGAGGACACCTGCGCGCAGATTCCGGTGCTCTATTTCGCCGACGGTCAACTGTTCGACGATCGTCTGCTCGTCAGTCCCGGCACCGCATGTCTCGACAATTGCGATGGCTCGTCCCAACACACAGCCATCCCCTGTCCCGGCGTCGAGAACCCGTGTGCCGCGCAGTAGACGCATGTGCTCCTCGTGTGCTCCAACGCTTCGGAACGAGGCTCTCCAATAGAGGGCAAGGTGGAACAGGACGGGACAGGAAATCTGAGTGATCACGGGGGCTTGCGGCCCAACTGCGCGCCATCATTGACGTTTCTCGCAAGTCCCCGTACAGGTTCGACTCCTGCCGCGCGCAATGTTCTTTGGATAGGTAGAGGGTGCTAGCTGGCCGATCCGGTGATCGGCCCCTCCTCCCTGCCCCTATCCTGCCCCAAGTCGAACGCCTGGAGAGCCGCGATCGCCTGGCCACCCGCGCCGGGGATCAGGTGCATGTACTTCATGGTGGTGTCGAGCCGCGCGTGTCCGGCGAGATCCATGATCGACCGCGCCGGAACATTGGCCGCCGCGAGCCGCGTCACGAAGGTGTGCCGCAACCTGTGGAGCTTGCCACGCCGCCCCGGCTTGCCAAGCCCGGCCGCTCGCTCGACGTGTCCGACGGCGCAGCCCAGCGAGCTGTGGGTCTCATGGCCCCGTCCGTGTTTGCTGTCGCGCACGATCACCCACGGATCGGAGATCGAGCGAGGCAACGCATGAAGGGCCGCGACGACACGCGCCGTCATCGGCACCGTCCGCGGGCGGCCCCCTTTGGGCGGACCGAAGTGGCCGCGCCAGTGCGAACGCTGGACCACGATCTGAGCCTCCGGCGACCAGCGAAGGTTGTACCGGGTCACGTAGATCGCGAGCGAAGCGGCGAGTTTGTCTCGCACTGGCCGCGAGCATTGGCGAGCGACGTGAGAGCTCTCTC
>NZ_JMCC02000076.1 GCF_000737335.2 Enhygromyxa salina
TGAGCGACGGGGCGCCGCCGTGGGCAGCTCCCAGCGAGGGCCCGCCGCTGAGCGAGGGCCCACCGCTGAGCGAGGGCCCGCCGCTGAGCGAGGGCCCGCCACCACCAAACGAAGGTGGACCACCCAGCGAGGGCCCGCCGCCGCCAAACGAAGGCGGACCGCCGAGTCCGGGCGGACCATCGAGACCGGGCGGCCCCGCTTGGATCCCAAACGCGGGCGGAGGCTCGACGCTGTCCAACCCCGGAGGCCCGTCGAACGAAGGCGGGCCATCGAACGAGGGTGGACCGTCAAACGAAGGCGGGCCGTCGAGCCCCGGAGGTCCACCAAACGAGGGTGGGCCGCCCATTCCAGGTGGCCCACCGCCGCGAAGCTTGGGCGCCGATCCGCCGAGCGAGGGCGGCATGGTGTGGCCAGCGTCGATCGGCGGTCCGCCCATGCCACCGCCGCCGCCACCACCGCCACCGCCACCCATCATGGGAGGCAACGTCTGACCACCCTGGCGAGCGGGCGGGCCTTCGGCGAAGCCCTGCAGGCTCGGCGGTCCGCCCATTCCGGGTGGCCCGCCCATCCCAGGAGGCCCGCCCATCCCGGGGGGTCCGCCCATTCCGGGTGGTCCGCCCATCCCGGGTGGTCCGCCCATTCCGGGTGGTCCGCCCATCCCGGGGGGTCCGCCCATCCCGGGTGGTCCGCCCATCCCAGGAGGCCCGCCCATCCCAGGAGGCCCGCCCATCCCGGGGGGCCCGCCCATCCCGGGGGGTCCACCAGGCCCGCGCATGTTCGGCGGTCCACCAGGCCCGCGCATGTTCGGCGGTCCACCCGGTCCGCGCATGTTCGGCGGCCCACCCATCCCGGGAGGTCCACCCGGACCGCGCATGTTCGGCGGTCCGCCAGGTCCGCCAGGTCCGCCAGGTCGCGGCGGTCCACCGGGTCCGCCAGGTCCACGCATGTTCGGCGGCCCACCAGGCCCACCAGGCCCACCAGGTCGCGGCGGCCCACCAGGCCCACGGTTCACGACCGGCTGAGCCAACCCAGGCTGCGGACCCGCTGCCTGCTGGTCCGCGACGACCTTCATGGTCCAGCGTGCGACGACGATCTCGTCGCCGGGGTTGACGGGGCTGGGCTGGACGACCTTGCGGCGGTTCAGGTAGGTGCCGTTGGTCGAACCAAGGTCCTCGACCTGAAAGCCGTTGCCGACCCGACTGATCTTGCAGTGCATCCCAGAGATGCCGGCGGTTTGGAGGCGTAGGTCGTTACCTTCACGGCGTCCGATCGTCACGGCTGGCCGATCGAAGGTCAGCAGCCGCGGGGGCTTGCCCTCTTCGCTGAGCGAAATGCGAATCATGGCGATGGCTCGGTGCAGGAGACTAACCCGCCGCCTGCCCATAGATCCACGGGGGTCACGGGGTTGTTTTTGACCCCCCCGGGGCACTTTGGACTTCGCCGACGGCAGCCGCTTCGCGTCTGGTCGCTTCGCTCCTCGGGGCCGTTTGTCCGCTGACGCATGTTTGGCCCCCTAGAAGGGGGCTCAGCTCGCTTCGGCGTGCATCTTCGACTTCGCCTTCTGCGGTCGCTTCGCTCCTCGGGGTTGTCTGTCCGCTAGAAGGGGGCTCAGGTCGCTTCGCTCCTCGGGGCTGTTTGTCCGCTAGAAGGGGGCTCAGGGGGCTCAGCTCGCTTCGGCGTGCATCTTCGCCGATGTTCCGTCGTTTCGCTGCTTGGGCCGTCTCATGCACGGGCCGGGCCGTCCGATGGGAGGGCCTCGTGGGCAGGTGCTGCGCCCATGGAGATCACCCGGAGCGGGCGGTTTAATTGCGTTGGGCGGGCGGGGCTGCGAGACCGAGGAGTGTCGGCCAGCGTCCCACCTAGCTCACAGCGCATGCGAGATGCGCGAGCCGCAGGGCTGCGTCCACGATCACCTTCGCTGGCGCTGGCCCTCGCCGCGCTGGTGTGCTTGGCGATCCTCGCGGGGCTGAGGGCGCGGGCGCCTGGTTGGATCGGGGCCGCGCTCGAGCGCGCGTTCACCCAGACCGAACCGGCGCTGCCTGATCCCAGCCTCGCCGCGGCGGCGCTCTTGGGTGTACTGGCCACGCTCGCCAGCGCGGCGATGCTGTTCCACGGTCGCCGGGCGAGCCGCCGCCGGCTCGGCGTGGTCGTCGAGGTTGGCGAGATCCCGCCATGGGTCGCGCTTGGCTCGTGTGTGACCGCGCTCGTGCTCACGCTCGTCTGGCTCCGGCCGGCGGTGGCTGGCGCCGCGCGCTGTGTCGACACGCCGGGGCTCGCCGGTCTGTGGTCGGTGTGGTCCGGGTGGCTTGGCCGCGGTCTGCTCGCCCTGGCGCTGGTGGCCGCCAGCGTCGGGGTCTTCGAGCGCCTGGTCAGCGCGCGCCGGCTGTGGCAGGGGTTGCACCTGACGCGAACGCAGCAGCGCGAGCGTGCGCGGGCGAGCGGCGCGCGAGCACGGCAGCGCTGACCCGAACAGGGCCGAACACAGGGCACGAACACAGGGCACGAGCTTGGCAGACCCGGATCGCAGCGAGCAGCAACCTTCGCGGCTGGTATCGATCGCGGTCCCGGTCGCGCTGGATCAGGCGTTCACGTACGCGGTCCCGGCGGAGCTGCCGATGCCGCAGCCAGGCTCGCGCGTGGTCGTGCCGTTTGGCGCGCGCGCGCTGATCGGTGTGGTCCGTCCGGGCGCCGCGGAGCTGCCAGACAAAGGAGCGCTGCGCGAGCTGCTCGAGCTGCTCGATCCGCCCGAGCAGCCCTCGCTGAGCGCCGACTTGGTCGCCCTGTGCGAGTGGATCTCCGACTACTACCTGGCCCCGCTCGGCGAGACCTATCGGCTGGCGCTGCCGGGCTCGGCGATGGGCGTTGACGCTCGCCGGGCGCGGCTGACCGAGGCCGGGTTGGCGGCGATCAACTCGGAGCCCGAGCTGCACGAGCACGATCGGCGGCTGCTCATGCGGCTGCGCGACGCGGGGCCGGGCTGGACCGTGGTCGCGAGCTTGACCAAGCAGCCCAAGGCGCGGCCGATCCCGGCGCCGCTGATGCGCGTCTCGGCGCTGGCGGCTCGCGGGCTGGTCGAGATCGACACCGGAGAAGCGGAGCGTCGGCGCGCGCGCACGGAGCCGCACTACCGTCGCACGGATCGGCTGCGCAGCGGCAGCGCCGACGAGCCCGCGATCGCCCAGGTCGTTGGCCGCAGCAAGCAACGTCGCGCCCTGCTCGACTATCTCGACCTGCAGCCGCCCGCGAGCTGGACCTCGGTGTCGGAGCTGCGCGGGCCCTACCCGCGGGTGCGTCAGCTGATCGGGCCGTTGCTGGACGCAGGCTTGGTCGTCGAGTCCGAGCGCCTGCGCGAGCTCGATCCCTTCGCGTCGCCGCCGATCGCCAGCACGGTGCCCCCTGCCCTCACCGCGGATCAACACGCCGCGCTCGAGCACCTGCTCGCGGCCCTGACCGCCGAGCAATTTAAAGCCGCGCTCCTGCATGGGATCACGGGCAGCGGCAAGACGGAGGTCTACCTGCACCTGATCGCACAAGCCCGCGCGCGTGGTGAGGGCGCGATCGTGTTGGTCCCCGAGATCGCCTTGACCCCGCAGCTCGCCGACCGGTTTCGGGCGCGGTTTGGCGACGAGGTCGCGGTCCTGCACAGCGGCCTGACCCCGCAGCAGCGCCTGGACGTGCAGGGCCACATCCGCGCGGGTCAACGGCCGATCGTGATCGGGGCCCGCTCGGCCGTGTTCGCGCCGGTCCCCAAGCTGCGCGTGATCGTGGTCGACGAAGAGCACGACGCGTCGTTCAAGCAAGACGAAGGGGTCCGCTACAACGCCCGCGACGTCGCGCTGGTCCGCGGTCGCAAGCTGGGTGCGGTGGTCGTGCTCGGCTCGGCGACGCCCTCGCTCGAGAGCTGGCACGGGACCCGCGAGCAGCGGTTGACGCTGTTGTCTCTGCGAACCCGACCGACCCCGCGCCCGCTGCCCGAGGTCGAGATCGTCAACCTCAAAGAGCACCTGCCCGATCCCGACACGCTGCTGTCGGCCAAGCTGCGCGCGAGCCTGATCGAGACGGCCAAGGCGGGCGAGCAGGCGATCGTGTTTCTCAACCGCCGCGGGTTCACGACCGCGCTGTCGTGCACCACCTGCGGCTCGTTTCAGCAGTGCCCCGACTGCTCGGCCCCGTCGATGACCTACCACCTCAAGCGCAACCGCTTGATGTGTCACCTGTGCGGGCACATCGAGGGCGCGCCCGAGCGGTGCCGCAGCTGCGGGGGCACCGAGCTCGAGCACGGCGCGGCGGGGACCGAGCGGGTCGAGGTTGCGATCCAGGCTGCGCTGCCCGGGGTCCGGGTCGCGCGCTTGGATCGCGACACCTCGCGCGGCAAGGCGCTGACCGAGCTGCTCGATCAATTTCGGCGGCGCGAGGCCGACGTGCTGATCGGCACCCAGATGTTGTCCAAGGGTCACGACTTCCCGGGGGTGACCTTGGTCGGGGTCCTGCGCGCGGATCAGGGCTTGGCGCTGCCGGACTTTCGCGCGACCGAGCGCGTGTTTCAGCTGCTCACCCAGGTCGCCGGCCGGGCGGGGCGGGGGGATCGCCCTGGCCGCGTGGTGCTGCAGACCTGGGCGCCGGATCACCCCGCGATCCAGCACGCCCGCACCCACGACTTCGAGGGCTTCGCCAAGCTCGAGCTCGAGCGCCGGGCCAAGCTGGGCAATCCACCGCTGGGCTACGTGGCGCTGGTGCGGATCAGCGGCGAAGATCGCTCACAGGTCAACGCCCGCGCCCGCGAGCTTGGCCGCTCGGTCGCCGGGCTCGCGGCCCGCGTCGCGCAGGCCAGCGGCGAGGCGCGGATCGAGGTGCTGGGCCCGATCGACTCGCCGATCGAGCGCATCAACCGGCGGCTGCGAATGCAGATCCTGCTGCGGACCGGCCAACGCGACGCGCTGCGCTGGGTGCTCCGGCATCTTCGCCATGAGCTCGGCGCCCACGGGCGCGGGCGGATCGGCACCGTCGCCCGGGTCGACGTCGACCCCTACACGCTGATGTAGCGCCCCGCGAACCCTGCTCAGTCGTTGTCGTCGCCGCCGCTCGCCTTGACGAGCGGGTGATCTTCCACGTGGAAGCCCAACACCAAGATGAGATCCGACAAGGTGCTCTGCAGCATCAAGATCGTCGACACCGCGAGCCCGCTCATCACCGCTGTCAGGCCCGCGGTCACGTAGAATTGGAGCACGACGACTCGTTCGGCGTCGTCGAGCGAGTCCGCCTCGATGACTGGCACCGCGAGGGTCAGCAGCAGCAGCAACGAGCCAAAGAACATCGCGCTCGCCTGCCGGCCAATCCACAGGATTCGACGGTAGAACAGCTCGGTCAGGGTCGCCTTCGAGGTCCGGCTGATGCCGAGCAAGGTGAGCATCAGGGCCAAGATCGACGCGCTCGCGCCCATGCTCGACGAGCCCAGAAATGGCAACACCGATCGCAGCGCGTCGACGAGGCGGCCGGCCTGGAAGTAGCTGCCAGAGCCCATCAGCCCGGCGGCCCCAAACGCGATCACCAAGGTCAGTACCCCGCCGACCGCCGCACGGGTGACGTCGTGGTTCCAACGTTGCTGGTGCGAGCGTTCCTTGGCGTTGTTGGTGGCGCTTGCTGGGTCTGGCGACATCACGGGCTCCGCTCGGGACGACTCGTGGCGGCCCTCCCCGCCCGGCGCGTCGCCGCGACTTGCCTTTGCATATCGCGTCCCTCGCTCAGCGCTCGCGCCGTTCGTACGGCTGCAGCGAGCTCCAGGCCGCAAACAGTTCGCTTCCCAGTTTTCGAAGGTGCCCGCCCGAGCTGACATCAGCCCGCTGCCCAGGGTGGACCAATCTACCGAGGCGTCCGCAAGCGGGCGAGAAGCCCTCGCCCGAGCTGATATCAGCCCGCTGCCCAGGGTGAACCAATCTACCGAGGCGTCCGCAAGCGGGCGAGAAGCCCTCGCCCGAGCTGATATCAGCTCGCTGCCCAGGGTGAACCGAGCTGACAACAGCCCGCTGGCGGATCTCTGAACACATTTACCGTGATCCCAGCTCGCGCTTGGCGCGGTGGCGCGCTCCCACGCCCATCCGGGGCGCGATCAGCCGACACACACTGGGTGCGACGTGCCCGGTTTGGTAATCTCTGGCCGCGTGACGCCGGAGATCCTGATCGTCGGCGACCCGGCGGGACGCCGGCAGCTCGCCGACCTGATCGCCGCGAGCGGCTACGGCGTGGTGCTCTGCTCACCGCGCGAGCTCAACCGTCGGGTCCGGGTCAGCTCGCCTCCGGCCGCGATCATCGCGTGCATCGGAGACCTCGACGCCGACGTTGTGCTCGCTGGGCTGCGGCGGACTCGAGCGGGGGCCTCGATCCCCGTGGTGCTGTACGGCCGGCTTGGGGGCAACTTGCGGGATCTTGCCGACGTGCTGGACATCGGCGCGGACCACTTCGTCGAGGAGCCGGCGACCGAGGCCGAGCTTCACGATGCGCTGGCCCAGTTTGTTCGTCCGCCAACGCGAGACTCGCGATCGCAGGGGCATGGGCCGTCTCGTGGAAGCGAGGATCGAGATCGAGATCGAGATCGGGATCCCGATCCCCGCCCGCGAGGTGCCGCGCTCGGCGAGCTGCATCGGACCCTCGATCGCCTGGAAGCCTCGCTGCGGACCGATGACCCCCGGTCTGATCCAGAGCTCGCGGAGATGGGCCTCGACCGGATCCCCAACGTGGATCCGCCCAGTGACGCGATGCTCGACAGCGATCCGCTGGTCAACGACGAGCGCGGCCACACCCGGGGTCGCCACCGAGACCGCACCCGGGACAACGTTCGGGATCAGGTTCGCGGCGATGGGGTGACGTTCCCGGCAGATCTCGTCGACGACGGACCCCCGAGCACCCCCCGCCCAGCGCTCGCGTCGTCGGCTCGGGATGGTCGGGATGGTCGGGACAGCCGGGACACCCGGGACACCCGGCCCGAGCGCGCCCGGCCGACCCGACGCGACGGTACCGATCAGCTAGTTCGCGAGCGGCGACCGCTCGACCCCGATGAGGACACGGGCTCCGCGCGGCACAGCTGGCGAGACGAGCCCCGGTATCCCTCGTCGAAGCGCGATCTCGGGTCCGAGAGCGAAGGCCAACGCACCCGCGCGTGGGAGCGACCCGAGCACGAGGGCCCGCTCCGACGTGGCCGCGAGCGCCCGGACACCACCCGCTCGAGCGCGGTGCTGCTGGGTCGTCGACCCGACCGCGACTTCGTGCGGACCGAGCCGGTCCGGTCCGAACCCGGGCGACCCGAGCGCGCGCCGCCCGAGAACACCTCGCGCTTCGATACGCACGGGCGCGACAGCCCGTGGCCAGAGGACGACTTCGACCCGAGCGAGTCCACGATGATCCGGCGCGAGCGCAGCAGCGCGACCACGCGTCGGCGCAGCTCCGAGAGCTGGGCAAGTCGCGACGGTGGCGCGGGGTCTCGACGCGGCGGTGACCTTGGTGACGGGCGTGACGCCGCCCGCCCAACCTCGCGCCTGGGTCGGCCGCCGCCACGGCGAGAGCCCAGCCCCAGCCCCAACCCCAGTCGCGAGTCGGGCGTGGATCCCGGCAGGGATTGGCCGTCGAGCTCCGCGCGCGCGCGCGAGCCCGAGCTCGGCCGCGACCGTGGTCCAAGCCGGGACGACCCGCCCAGTCCCCGCGCTCGATCGCGGGCCACCCGAGGCCGCGCCGCCCCAGCGCCCACTGGCTCGGCGCCCAGCTTGCGCATCGATCCCAGCTTGCGCGAGTCGGGCAAGCTGACCGCCGACACCGACGTGGCCACGGTCTTGTGGGCTCTGCACGAGCAGCGCTTCACCGGCAAGCTCCGGCTCAACCGCGCGCGCGTGGAGAAACAACTTTGGCTGCACGACGGCGAGGCCGTGTTCGCCCGCAGCACGGCCACCAGCGATCGCCTGGTCGACGGGCTGCTGCGTCGCGGGGTGCTCACGCGACCGCAGTACGAGACCGCCCGACGGCTCGCGGCCAAAGAGCCGCGCCGTGCCGGTCAGCTGTTGGTCGACGCGGGTTTCCTCAAAGCCCGCGAGCTCGACGTGCAGCTGCGCGACCACCTCGCGCGGGTCATCGACGCGACCTTCGTGTGGTCAGACGGCACGTGGAGCACCGAGCCGGGCGATCGCACGGACGAGCCCATCCAGCTCGAGGTCCCGATGGCCGCGCTGATCCTCGACGGCGTTCGCTACCGCTGTGACGCCAGCGATCTCGAAGATCGCCTGACCCGACGCGTCGGCGGTCGGGGGCCGCTGGTGCCCCGGCTGCGCGTAGATGGCGGGCTCGATGGCCTGGTCACCGAGATCGCCGAGAGCTTTCGGCTGCTGCCCGAGGAAGAGTCGTGGCTGCGCCGCTTCGATGGTCGTCACGGGGTCGCGGCGCTGCTGGCCGACGGCGCGGACGAGCAGGCTCTGTTTGCGCTGCTGTTCACCCTGGATCTCGCGGGCCACGTGGATCTGCGCGAGCAGCCCGAGCCGCAGGCACACAGCGATCGAGATCCAGCCCAGGTCGACAGCGATCGGATCCTCGAGCGCCTGCGTCTGGCGCGGGAGGCCGACTACTTCGATCTGCTGGGGCTCGGCCGCGACGCCTCGCGCAGTGAGGTTCGCCAGGCCCACCTCGAGCTCAGCGCCACGTTCTCGGACGACGCGCTCGAGCACGACAGCCGCCGCCGCCACGCGCGTGAGCTTCGTGAGCTGCGCGCCGCGATCGAGGAAGCCCGCGACATCCTGGCCGACGACTCGATGCGCTCGGCCTACCTCGCGCACTTGGGGGAAGGCATATGAGCAAGCAACTGCGGACGGTTTTCATGGGTTCACCGGACTTCGCGGTCTCGTCGCTGCGGGCGGTCGCGCGCCGCTGTGATCTGGTCGCCGTCGTCACCCAGCCCGATCGTCCCTCGGGGCGCGGGCGCAAGCTCAAGCCGCCGGCCGTCAAGGTCGAGGCCGCCGCGCTCGGGGTCCCCGTGCTGCAGCCCACCCAAGTTCGCAAGGGCCGGCTGCGGGCGCTGCTCGAGCCCTATGCGCCCGAGCTGATCGTGGTGACCGCGTACGGGCGGATCCTGGGCGCTGACGTGCTCGAGCTGCCGGCCCACGGCTGCGTCAACGTTCATGCCTCGCTGCTGCCACGCTGGCGGGGCGCCGCGCCGATCCAGCGCGCGGTCCTAGCTGGCGACGCGCAGACCGGGGTTGCGATCATGCGCATGGACATTGGCTGCGACACCGGGCCGGTCTATCGCATGCAGGCGACGCCGATCGGCGCCGAGGAGACCTCCGGCGAATTGTTCGAGCGGCTCGCGGTGCTTGGCGGCGAGGTGCTCGACGCGTTCTTGCTCGAGTTTCCCGACGTGCCCCCGGCCCAGGACCAATCCCAGCTCCCAGGCGAGCCCGTGCACGCGGCCAAGCTCGAGAAGGCCGAGGGCCAGGTCAGCTGGGATCGCCCCACGGCGCAGGTCGTCGACCACATCCGCGGCATGGATCCCTGGCCGGCGGCGTTCAGCTCCCACGCCGGCGCGCCGATCAAGCTCTTCGTCGCCGGGGTCAGCAGCTGGCCGCGACCAGAGGCTGCGGCGGCGGCCGGGACCGTGCTCGGCGTCGACGATCACGGCCTGCACGTTTGTTGCGCTGACGCCGTCGTCCGCGTGGGCCAGCTGCAGGCGCCGGGCAAGCGGCGGATGTCCGCACGCGAGTACGCAGCCGGGCACCCGTTCGCGGACCACGAGCGACTCGGCGCGTGACGGCTGCCAGCTGAGCCCAAACGGCCGATCATCCGAGTTGCCGGAAACCTCGCACGAAAGTGCGGGTGGCACGCCACGATCGCGTAGAATACGCAGCAATGGATGCCAACAAGAACGTGCTCACGCGTTCATTCGCGCTCATTGGCAGCATCGACCTCGTGGTCTCGGTCCAGCTGGTGTTTGTCCTTGGGTCGATCGATCTCGTCTCGGTCCCGATCCTGATCGGGCTCATGGCCGTCCGCATGCTGGCGTGGATCGTCGACTTGTTCTTCATCCTCAGATCCGTCCGCGCGTGGCAGCAAGACCCCGACACGCTCGAAGAGACGGAGCTTCGCAAGGCCGATCACGCGCTGGGCACGGTCGGGCGCCGGTTCATCATGGGCTACGCGGCGGGGTGGACCGTTGGCATGCCGCTGGCGATCGTCACCGGCACCCAGGGCATGGGCGGCTTGGCGCTGCTGGGCGCCGGACTGTTCGTCGGCGGGCTGGTCCCGATCGTCTCCGCCATCATTCACCCGTTGTTGGCGTTCTCGCTGCTGCAGCTTCGGCTCGAGCTCACCGGGCAATTGCGCGACCGCCAGATCCTGGTTCATCGGGTGCCAGGCTCGTTCACTCGACGCCAAATAATGGTTGGCTTGGCGCTGTCGTGGGGGGTGGTGGTCACCATGCTTGGGCTTGGTCTGATGGTCCACGCCGACGCGCTGCAGGCCGAGGCCAGCGCCGAGCTTCGCGGTGACGTGGCGCTGGCCGCCGCCCACCTCGAAGCTGGCCGCGACCCGTCACGACCACCGGACAACTTCGCGGTCGTGACCACCGATCAGCTTCCGTCGGTACTCGCCGAGACCGTGCTGACGCACGACCCGACCGAGCCGGCGCCCGTCGTCGCCGCTGACCCCAGCAGCGGCCAGATCCTCGCCGCCGCCCCGCTGCCAGATGGCCGCTGGGCGTTCGGCACGCAGACCGTGGATGAGCAGCTCCACCTGGTCGTGCTGTTCGTCGTCCTGTTCGTGGCAGCCACCCCATTCGCAGGCGGCGTGGCCCATTGGGCCCTCGCCAGGCTGACGAGCCTGCCGCTGGCGCGGCTCTCTGACGCCGCGAAGAGCTTGGCCACGGACGGCAAGGTCCGATCGCTGCGTCGGCTCGGGGCGCTCCACGACGATGAGCTTGGCGATCTGGTCGTGAATTTCAACAAGGTCCTGGATGTGTTCGACGAGCTCGCTACCGCCGCAACCACCGTCGCGAAGGGCGACCTGCGCGTGCAGATCGATCAGCCGGGCGATCTTCAAGACGCGTTCCGGGCCATGCTCGCGCAGCTCAACGAGGTCGTCGCGCGGATCCGCGAGACCTCGCTCGAGCTCGCGTCGGCGGCCATGGAGATCCAGGCCCTCACGATCCAACAAGACGAGGCCGCGCAAGAGCAGGCCGCGTCGGTCCGTCAGGTCAGCGCGAGCGTCAGCAACCTCGCCGCGGCCGCCGACGACATCGCCAGCTCGGCCGCCGTCGTGCTGCACAACGCCGAGCAGGCCTACGCGACCACCGACGCGCTGGTCGAAAAGAACAGCGAGCTCGATCGCCAAGTGTCGAGCATTGGTGACCTGCTGGGGCTGATCCGCGAGATCGCCGATCGCAGCGATCTGCTCGCGCTCAACGGCTCACTCGAGGCGGTCCGCGTCGGTGAGGCCGGGCGTGGCTTCGCGTTGGTCGCCGCAGAGATGCGCAGGCTCGCCGAGCGGGTGACGGGGACCGTCGACGACGTGCGTGGCCGGATCGCGCAGATCGAGAGCGCAGGCGCGGGCGCGCTCGCGGCGACGCAGGCCAGTCGAACCCTGGTCCAGGGGACGGCCGAGGCCGCACGGACGATCTCGGAGGTCACCCGCGAGCAGAGCGTTGGGGCCGAGCAGGCCTCGGGGGGCATGACGGCCGTCGCCCAAACGGTCACCGCGGCCGCGGCCGCCACCTCGCAGACCCGCGCCGCAGCCGAGGGCCTGCGCGTGCACGCGACGGCCCTCGAACGACTCACGAGCCGGTTTCGCCTCGGCGCCGACGTGCTGGACGGGCCACAATCTTCCCAACCATCCGAGACCTCTCGCCCGCGCTGAACCCATGACGACCTCGACACAGCCTGGCTCGATCGCCCTGATGCCCGTCGCGCTGGGGGGCCATCACGTGGCCGTTGACGCGCTCACGGTGCTCGAGATCCTGGGCCCGCGCGAGTGGGTGCCGATCCCCCACACGCCGCCGCTCTTGCGTGGGGCGTTGGCGTGGCGTGGTCGAGCCGTCGGCGTGTTCGACCTTGGGCCCGCCTTGCGCGCGCCAGCCCTCGAGCCCCCGCACACCCGCAGCCGCAACGCGGTGCTGCGCGTCGGCGAAGACACCCTCGTGATGTCAGTTGATCGCGTGCTCGAGGTCCGGGCCGTCGAGTCGCACGCGATCAAGCCCGTGCACGCCACGCGATGGTTGGTCGAGCGCGGGATGCCATGTCGGGGTGAGCTCGAGTTCGATGGCGACGTGATCCCCGTGTTGAACCTCGAAGCGTGGGCGAGCCTGCACCGGAGCGGGCGCTGATGCGCTTGCTGGTGCTCGAGGGTGCCGGCTTGGCGATCCCAGACAGCGTGATCGCGTCAATTGAGCCAGGCTCGCGGATCGGGCCGGGCGCGGATCGAGGGGCCCCGTGGCTCGCCGACCTCGTCCACGGACAGAAGCTCACGCCCACGCCCACCAGCTCGTCCGAGCCAGTGCGAAGAACGCTGCAACTGCAGGGCGGCGGCGCGGTCGAGGTCCCGGCAACCATGCACATCGTCGATCACGTCGAGCTGCTCGAGCTCTCGAATTTGCTGCGCCCACACGACGCCAGCGGTGCCATCCTTGGCGTCATCGAGCTGCCCGAGGGCCTGAGCCTCGTCTGCGATCCCCGTCGGCTCCTCGCCCAAGGAGCGCCAGACCGGTGAGCCGCGCCGAGCGACGCGAGGCCCTGCTCGCCCGGTTTCGAACCGGCTCGTTGGCGCGCATCGTCGAGATCCTCGCCACGCTCGAGGCCGCGGACGCGCTCGAGCCCAGCGTGGTCGCGCCCCTGCGGGCCCCCCTGCACACGCTCAAGGGTGAAGCCAGGATGCTTGGCCTGGCCTCGCTCGCGGGGTTGGTCCATGCCCTCGAAGATCAACTCGCTGTGGACGACGGCGGGCACAGCCTCGCGCCGATCCGCGCCGTGGTGGCGCTGATCCACGAGCGGCTGCAGGCGCCGCTGGTCGAGAACAGCGAGGCCGCGCGGGCGCTCGAGCGCGGGCTCGCGCTGCTCAGCGGCGTCGAGCCCCCTGGCGCCGCCACGCCTGGCAAGCCCACCGCGGCATCGGCCGCGCAGCCGCTCGCGTTCTCGCAGATCCGCGTCGACCTCGTCGAAGAGCTGTGTGAGCGCCTCGAAGTGCTGCGCGTGCGCGCCCACCCCAGCGACAGCCAGCGCGCGGCTACGCTCGACCAAGAATTCAGGCAGGAGCTCGCCGAGCTGACCGAGCTGGCCTGGAGCTTGCGGCTGGTCCCGATCGAACCCGCGCTCGAGACCCTCGCCGACCACGCCCGCGAGCTCGGCCGGCAGCTGGGTAAGCCGCTGCGGGTGTTGATCGACGCTGGCGGTGCCCAGCTCGAGCGCTCGCTGCTCGAGCGCTTGCAAGAGCCGCTCATGCACCTGATCCGCAACGCGGTCGACCACGGCGTCGAGCCCGGGCCTTCACGCGCGAACAAGCCCCTCGAGGCGACCCTGAAGATCATCGCGCGCTCGGACGGGCCCGAGGTCGTGCTCGCGGTCGTCGATGACGGGCGCGGCGTCGACATCGAGCAGGTTCGGTCGCAGGCGCAGGCGCGGGGCCTGCTCGCCGCCGCCGAAGCCGGCGCGGCCACCCCCCGCGACCTGCTCTCGCTGCTGTTCAAGCCCGGATTCTCGACCAACCAAAGCATCAACGAGCTGTCCGGCCGCGGCATCGGTCTCGACGCGGTGCGTCGCGCGGTCGAGGGTCTGGGCGGCGAGGTCTCGCTGACCTCGACGATCGACCGGGGCGCTCGCTGCGAGCTGCGCGTGCCCGCGACGATCAGCCGCGAGACCGTCGTGGTCGTTCCGTTTGGGCGCTCGCTGTGGGGCCTGCCCTCGCGCCGGGTCGCTCGCGTGACCGCCTTGAGCGAGCGCGAGTCCACCGGTGGGGCGACCTCGATCGTCGTCGATGGCGAGCACGTCCCGCTGGTCTCGCTGGCGCGGCTGCTGGGCATCCCCAACGCCCACCTGATCGAAGATCGCGTCGCGATCTGTTTTCAGCACGGCGGCCGCATCCATGCGCTGGCGAGCCCGCCAGTGCTCGGTGAATTCGAGCTGTTTCGCCGACCGATGGGCCCGCTGCTCGCCGCCGTGGGCCCGGCGAGCGCGAGCGCGGTGATGGACGACGGGCGCCTGGTGCTCCTGCTCGAGCCGGCCGCCCTGCTTGGCCAGCGGATCCGCGCCGAGCCGCGCGAGCGTCCCCCCAAGCCGCTGGCGCCGCGCTCCCGGGTGCTGGTCGTCGACGACTCGCCGATCGTTCTCGAGCTGTTGGTCGAGCTGCTGACCTCCGCCAGGCTCGAGGTCTGCACCGCCAGCGACGGCGTCGAGGCGCTCGAGCTGCTTGGCTGCCGCAACGTCGATCTCGTGGTCTCGGACGTGGAGATGCCGAACATGGACGGGTTCGAGCTGCTCGCGCGCGTGCGCCAGCTCGACTCGGAGCTGCCGGTCATCATGGTCACGACCCGGGGCTCGGCCGCCGATCGCGAGCGCGCCAGCTCGCTCGGCGCTGACGCGTACCTGGTCAAGTCAGACTTTCGTCGCCAGCACATGCTCGAGGTCGTGGCCCGCTTCGTCGAGGTCGAGCGATGAACCCGGCGAGCCCCAAGCGCTCCGCGATCCGGGTGGTCGTCGTCGACGACTCGGACATCTGCTGCGAGGTCTTGACCGAGCAGCTCGAGGCCGACGGCGACATCCAGGTGGTCGGCACCGCCCACAACGGTCGGACCGCGCTGGCCAGGCTCGCTGCGACCAAGCCAGACGTCGTCACCGTCGATCTCAACATGCCCGGCATGAACGGGCTGGCCCTGATCGAAGCGATCATGGTCGACGATCCGCGGCCGATCCTCGTCGTCACCGGGCTCGACGCAAAAGACCGAGATCTCGCCGTGGCCGCGACCGCGCGCGGGGCCCTCGAGCTGGTCAACAAGGCCCGCGCTCAGGATGAACAGGCGAGCGCGGCGCTGCGGGCCAGCGTGCGCCGGCTGGCCACGGTCGCCGTGAATCGGGTGACGCCAACCGCCTCGCAGCCGGTGATGGGCTCGACCTGGCCGACACCGCACGCGGCCGATCAACCCTACACACCGATCGTCGGGTTTGGCTCGTCCGCGGGCGGCCCCCAGGCATTGTTCGAGATCCTGACCGCGCTGCCCTCGGATCTTCCAGCCGCGATCGCCATCACCCACCACTTGCCCGCCGACTTTGGCTCGGCCTTCGCCCGGCTGCTGCGCTCACAGGTCCACTTTGATGTAGAGGTCGCCCACGAACCGATCGTGCCCTCACCCGGGCTGTTGGTGCTGGCGCCCGGCGGTATGGATCTGGTGCTCGAAGCCGGGTCGTTGCGGGCGCACCGTCCCGCCACCACGGCGCTGCTGTGCCCGAGCGTGGATGTGTTGTTGACCTCGCTGGCGGCGGCCCCAGGCGCACACGTTGGGGTCGTGCTCAGCGGTCTTGGCCTCGACGGCAGCGCCGGTCTGGCGGCCATGCTCGCCGCTGGCAAGCTCACGATCGTGCAGCATCGCGCGAGCGCGGCCGTGTGGGGGATGCCCCGGGCTGCGCTCCCGTCTGCGCTCGAGGTGCTCGACACCGCTGCGATCGGCGACGCGATCGTCCGCTGGGTCCGCGAGCGCGCCCGGCTGCGGGGGCACCGATGAGCGCGCTGGCATCGCTCGTCGAGCTGCTTCACGTCGAGTATGGCCTCGACGCCGCGCGCGGTGGCATGGCGGCCGCGGTGGCCCGCCACATCGAAGACCGAGTCGCGCGGCTAAACATCAACGAGGACGCGCTGTTCGAGCGCGTGCGAGCCAACGTCGAAGACGAGCGTGCTCGCCTGGTCCACGCCGTGACCGTTCGCCACAGCTGGTTCTATCGCGACCCAGATCAGCTCGACGCGCTGGCGCAGCTGCTGCACGCGCGGCATCTCCAAGCTCCGGAGCGCGTGCTCGAGCTGTGGTGCGCCGGCTGTGCCCGCGGTGAAGAGGCGTGGACCTTGGCCATGGTCGCCGCCAAGCTCGAGCTGCCGGTCCGCGTGCTCGCAACCGACGTCGACGCCGTGGCGATCGACCTCGCGCGGGCAGGGCGTTACGCCGCTTGGAGCCTGCGCGAGCTGCCGCCGGGCTTGCAGCGGTACTTTCAAGCCGAAGGTGAGGAGCCAGAGCGCCGGTGGGTGATCGACCCAAGCCTGCGCGACAAGGTCGAGTTCGCCGTCCACAACCTGTGTGACCCGGCGCCAGCGCGTCGCTTTGACCTGATCTGCTGCCGCAACGTGTTGATCTACTTCGGGCTTGGCCAAGCCAAGTCCGTGGTCTCACGCTTGCGCGAGCGGCTGCTGCCCGGGGGCGAGCTGGCGCTTGGCAGCAGCGACCTCTTGTGTGGAGAGGTGCAGCCCAAACCCACGCGGCCCACACCCAAGCGCCCACCACCGCCGCCGCGATCCGTGCTGGCCCCGAGCACCGCTGTCGCTGCAGCGTCTTCAGCTCGGGCGAGGGCTTCTCGCCCGCTTGCGGACGCCTTCGTAGGCGGGTTCACCCAGGGCAGCGAACGCATCGAGGACAACCCGCTCGAGCGCGCCGGTCTAGCCGTCCAGTCCGCCGAGTACGAGCACGGATTGCAGCTCGCCACGGAGCTGACTGCCCGGCAACCACTCCTCACCGAAGCGCACCTGTGGGCGGGCCTGGCCAACTACGCGTTGGGCGACTACCAAGCCGCGAGCGAAGCGCTTCGTCGCGCGCGCCTGCTGGCCCCGCAGCTGTGGCCAGCGATCTTGTTCGCGGCGCTGACCTACGAGCGACGCGGCCGCTGGCCGGCCGCCCAACGCTGCTGGCTCGAGCTCGAGCGAAGCATGCAGCTGTCCGACGACATCCCGATAGCGGGCACCACCACGCTGCGCGGCGCGCTTTCGAGCTGGCGCAGCGAAGCGCTCGAACTCGCCCGTCAACGAACCTCGACGAAAGCCTCTTCGCATCCCCGTTTGGACCGCCGCAATGATCCATGACTCCGCCCCGGGCCCAACGATCCTGGTTGTCGACGACAGCCTCCTCGTGCTCGACATCGTGCGAGACGCCCTCGAACAACGCGGCTACCGGGTCGCCACGACCCACGCCCCCCTCGACTGCAAGCGCATGCTCGATGAGTTCGAGCCCGACGTGTTCGTCGTCGATATCGAGATGCCGGTGCTCGATGGCCCCGAGCTCCTGCGCCTGGTCCGACGCAGGAGCAGCCACGACTGCGTTGTTTTGCTATTTAGCGATCGTTCGCAGGCCGACTTGGCCGCGACCGTTGCCGCTTGCGGAGCTGATGGCGGCGCCCAAAAGACGCCAGACTGCGGTGAATTGATCGCGGTGATCGAACGAACACTCGCGGCGCGCAACCAAATCGTCAGTTGATCGAATTGGCCTAATTGCCAGCGGGCGCGGTATTGAGCGCGCCATGTTTGCGCCGGGTCGGCTCAGCGACTACGCCAAGCTCGAATCTGCTAGTTTTGCGGGTAGATATGAACGTTCGGTCGCAGCACCAAACCCTGCCCAACGTGAACCGGCTCGGTCCCGAGCCTGCCGCCCCACTAGACGCCCCCGGTGCGATTGTGGATCCATCTGATCAGCAGCAAACCAGCGAGATCCTAGCGGTCATGCGGGACCTCGCCCAGGGGCGGCTCAACGCCCGCGTCCGCCGGGGGTGCAGCTGTTCCACACCCGATGCGCTGCACGAAGATCTCAACAATATCGGCGTGGCCCTCAACACCCTCGGCGAAGAGCTGCAAGCAACGGTCGTCAGCCGCGACGAGTACGAGCGCGCCCTGCGAGAGCTGGCCCAGGCCCAGGCCCAGCTCGTTCACGCAGCCAAGCTCGCGGCGATCGGCCAGCTCGCGGCTGGGGTCGCGCACGAGCTCAATCAGCCGCTTCAGATCATCGCCCTCACAATCGACGAAATGCGCGACGCCGTGCTCGCGCAAGACCAGCAAGACATCCTGGAATTCATAGATCTGATTGAGACGCAAGTTACCCGCGGCGGGGCCGTCGTGGGTCGTCTGCTCACCTTCAGCCGCAAAGATGACTCCAGCGGCTCGGCGCTCATCAACATCAACGACGTCGTGAGCAAGGCAATGGGGGTGCTCCGCGCCCAGTGTGCCTCGAGCGGGATCGGAATTGAGGTTCAGCTCGATCCAAACATTAGCCCGATCCCGTGCAAGACCGGCGAGCTGCTGCAGGTCGTGGCAAATCTAGTGATCAACGCGCGCGATGCCCTCGAGCGGACCCCGGATCCGCTCATTCGCGTTCAGACCTTCGTGGAAGACGAGGCGATCGGGATCGAGGTCGCCGACAACGGCCCGGGGATCCCCGCCGCCGATCTCGAGCGGATCTTCGAGCCCTTCTATACCACCAAGAGCATTGGCGTTGGAACCGGGCTCGGGCTGTCCATTGTTCATGGTATCGTGGATCGCCACGGCGGCGTGATCGAGGTGCTCTCCGAGCTTGGGCTGGGCGCCCGCATCCGCGTCAAGCTGCCGGGCGCGCGCCGCAGCTGATCAGACGCCGCGCGGGTTTGTGCATGGGCTAGCAACCCTTCCCACAGTTTCAGATTTCAAGTAGTGTAGCTTTCAGCCACGGTGTTGACCCGGTGTTCGAAGCACCCTGAGGCCTGCAATGACCACGAAAAGCCATGCCTTCGCCATCTCCTGGGTTTGCCTCGTTGGCTGCGTTGATGACACTGACATCTGCGTAGGTGCCTGGTATGATATGGTCATCCTAAATTTGCCGCCCGATCTCGACCAACTCGAGATTCATCTGGAGTTCGCATCGCAGACCATCAAGGCTACCTGTGGCGATCCAACTGACGAAACCATGCATACCTGTGGTGCGTCCGCGGGAGAATGGGTCTTGTCAGCTGGCCTTCAGAGCGAGGAACAGCGGGCATGGCTGTACCTCGACGATTACGAAAGGAGCACCTCCACCGTTCCACGCGAGATTACCGTCACACTCACGAGTCCAAGCAACCCCGATTTTGGCGCTCAGCGCACCTTCGTCCCAGAGATCGAGCGAACGCACGACTGCGAGTCGGCTCTCGACGTCTGGGAATTGGACCAGTGATGTGGGTGGTCGGTCGTGAACTCGAGCCGGCTCGCGGTGGTATCCCCTGGCGTGAGTCACGCCAGCTGTTCGAGTCCAGAGCGATGCCGATCAGGTCACAACTCAGCTCAGCTCGGCTCCCAGATCAGCCCACGTCTTCCTGTTCGCAGCAGCACTTGACCGCGCTTGCGAACTGCCACTCAATTGGGTCGTTGCAGTCTTGCTCGACCTCGACCCCGGGCGACTCCGCGTCTTCGCACCAGTCGAAAAACGCGAAGACCTGGTACGTGTAACCTCCGCAGCCGTTGGTTGCGCAAGTGCTTCCTTGCGCCTCGCACGCTTCCGCACAGGTCGAAATATCGGCTTTGTCGGAACACTCGGCATAAGTAGGCGTACATGCGCCCTCTTTACATTCCCCGACTCCCGGGAATTCGGGGCCCGCGGGTTGGCACATCCCATCGCAGTCAGACGTAGTGGGGCGTGAGCTACAGGCGACCGCGAGTAGCAAGAGCAGCGGGGCCAAGCGGGTCTTGTTCAGCATCAGTATCCTCCTCGGAACCCGACGGGGTACGCCCCCGCAGGTGTTGTGACCGGGGGCTCGCAGATGAAGTCTCGTTGACTTGGCACGCACCGCCACAGCAGACTTTGACGCTGTGGGTCATCAGGCTTGTACCACAGGATATCAGAGCACCCGTCGTCATCGAAATCGGCGACATACGGCGACCCGTCAAGCGTCATGATCTGCCGGTGGCGGGCCGACACGTTTCAAGGCGTTCAGGGCGCCACGCTGTGAAAGCGCAATTGCCCATCGACGATCGTCGTACCAACCTCGAATACCTCAGAGATCAACCGAGGCGTGAGTACATCCTCGGCCGCCCCCAACACATACCCGCCCACATCATCACCCCGCAGCAACAGCGCTCGATCACCATATCGCCGGGCCAGCTCGAGTTCATGCAATGACATGATCACCCCATGCCCAGACGCCGCGAGCGCCCGCGCCAATTCCAGCAACCCAAGCGCGTGCCCAACATCCAGCGCCGTGGTCGGCTCGTCCAGCAACAACATGGGCGCCTGCGTGGCGAGCAGTCGCGCCAGCAACACGCGCTGCAGCTCACCGCCGCTGAGGGTACGAACATCCCGGGTGCTCAGCTCGCTCGCCCCCACCCGCGCGAGCGCGGCCGCGACCGCCAGATCATCGGCGCGACCGGGCCCGGCAAACGCCGACAGATGCGGCGCGCGACCCAGCATCACCAGCTCGTTCGCCGGCATCCCCCACGGCAGCTCGGTCCGCTGAGGCAACCACGCGCAGGCCCGCGCCCGGGCCCGCAGCGAGTGGCGTGCGAGCGGGATCCCATCGAGCCACACGCTGCCCTCGTCGGGCGGGATCAGCCCCAACAGCGCCCGCAGCAGCGTCGTCTTGCCGCTGCCGTTTGGGCCCACGATCACGCTCACGGTCCCCGGCGAGAGCTCGAACGAGCAGCCGCGGATCAGCCAGCGCCCGGCCACGCGCAGGCCCAGGTTCTCGGCGCGCAGCGTCACGACGCCCCCCCGCCGTGGCGCCGCAGCAGCCACAGAAAGAACAGCCCGCCGATCAAGCTGGTCAACGCCCCCGGGGCCAAGAACATGGGCGTGAGCGCCCGACCCAGCGTGTCGACCCCCAGCATCAAGGCCGCGCCAATCACCATGCTCGCCGGCAACAAGCGGGCGTGGGCGTGTCCGGCCACGCCCAACAGCGCGCGCGCGACGTGAGGGACGACCAGACCCACGAATCCAATCACCCCGACCGCGGCGGTGCTGGTTCCAACCAACAGCCCAACCACCAGCGCCGCGAGCAAGCGCAGCCGGCCGCGATCGACCCCAAGCGTGGCCGCCGTCTCTTCGCCCAATACCAGCAAGTCCAGGGGCCGATGCAGCGCCCACGCGGCGATCATGCCAATGAGTATTGGCCCGCTCGCCCAGCCCAATTGCGTGAACCCGCGGCCGTCGAAGCTGCCCATCATCCACGCCATCGCCTTTTGCGCGAGGGCGTAGCGATCCAAAAACAGCGCGAGGATCACCGTTGAAGCCGCGCCGGCCAGCGCGTTGAGGGCGACGCCGGTCAACAGCAAATAGGCCAAGTCCTGGCGCCGCGAGGTCAACCCAAACAGCAGCCCCAACATCGTCAGCGCGCCGAGCCCCGCGAGCGTGGGCGTGACCCACAAGCCCTGCTCGTCCACGCCCAGGGCAAAACCCAAGACCACGGCCGCCGCGGCCCCGGTCGAGATCCCCAGCACGCCGGGGCTGGCCAGGGGATTGCGAAACAGCCCCTGGGTGACCGCGCCCGCGCAGCCAAGGCCAGCCCCAACCAACAGCGAGAGCAGGATCCGAGGCAGCCGCAGCTCCCACAAGATCGCCTCGGCCGTTGGCTCGAGCTGGCCGCCGCGCAGCTTGGTAGCGAACAGCTCGAGCACGTCACCCAACGCAAACTTGCCCGGCCCGATCGTGAGCGCCAACGCAGCGGCCAGCGTCAGCGCGAGCGCGCCCAAGCTCCACACCAGCGGGTGTCGCCAGCTTCGCGCGGGGCCGGTCGCGCTATTTGGCATGCGCCCCCAGCAGCGGGGCCTGCAACCGGGCCGCGAGCTCGAGCATGTCCTCGCCGGTCGTCGCCAGATACGGCGCGGGGATCGTGATGATCTGTCCCTGCGCGACCGCGTTGAGCTTGCCCAGACCCGGCTGCGCCGCGAGCTTGGACCGGGCTTCGGCGCAGGGCAGCTCGCCGCAGCCAACCACGATCCAGGCCGGATCCCAGGCGACCAGCTGCTCGGCGTCGAGGCGCTGGTGCCCCTCTAGACCCTCGCGCGCGGCCAAATTCACAAAGCCCGCCGTCGTCGCCGCGTCGTCGAAGCTGGTCTGGGCGCCCGGCACATAGCCGTAGTCCCACGCGATGATCGTGGGCCGCTGATCCACGGGCGGCCGCGCGGCCTCGAGCTTGGCCCGGCGCGCGACGAAGCGATCACGCATTCGCCCAGCGGCCTCGGTCGCGCCGCTGGCCTCCCCGATCTGCGCGAGGTTGGCCAAGTAGTCGTCAAATCCGGTGAAGTCCTCGAGCACCAACACCCGGACCTTGTCCTCGATCGCCGCGCGGTACTCCGGCGCGCTGAAGCTGGCGACGATCACCAGATCCGGCGCCAGCGCGAGCAGCTCTTCGGGGTTTTGCCCGACCCGAGGCGTGCTCGCCGGCCAGCGCCCCGCGACCGTCGAGTAGCGCGCGTCGTCGGCCATGGGGCTGAGCCCAACCACCCGCGCCTGCACCTCTTCACCGAGCTGCCACAGCACCTCGTCGGCGAACACCGTGCGCGAGGCGATGCGCTTGGCGGGGCCCTTGGCGGCGGTCGACTCGCGCGCCGCGTCACCGCGACACGCAGCCAGGGTGAGCGAGATACACAGCGCCAGCAACAAGCGGCCGAGGGAGCTGAGCGAGCTGAGCGAGCCGAGGGAGCTGAGCGCGATGAACGGGGACGAGCTTGCGGGCGGGATCACTTGGGTTCCTGCGTCTCCCCACGAGACTGCGGATACACCCGGACCTTCGGTGTGTGGGATGAATCGAGGCCCGGACCGCCGGCAGGTCTTCGGACTCGCGGGCGCTTCGCCGCCACCTTCGTGGCCGGTCGGCTTCCTTGGACCCGCGGCTTCCCAGGTATCCCCAGTGCCTTCGTGCGGACCTCGTTCCCGCTCACCGCTGCGGGGGCAGCTCTGGATTCGCACCAGATTCCCTCTTGTGACGCCCCTCGTTGTGACTTGGGGCGAACCGGCGGCTCGACAGACGTAGCCGGGCTGTCGTGGCCGGTCAAGCGCGTCGTCGCGGTCCTAGCGCGGACTGGCAGACTCCAACGCAGAGGGCGCGGCCGGTCGTCTCGGCGGCCGCGATCTGGATCGAATCCGCGCGCGACAACGACGATTCGGTCGCGAGCTTGGCAACAAACGCCGAGATTCGCGACCCATGATCAGATAGTCTCCCAGCGTCCCCGCCGCCGCCGATGATCGAACCACTTCCGTCCTCCGCGATCCCCCAGGCCGACCGCATCGAGCGAGCGCTCGAGTACGCAGTGCTGCTCCACTATCGTCAGTTTGCCCTGCGTGATCTGGTCTATAGAGGGCGCGACGCAATGTACTATCGCGCCGCGGCCCAGCTGCTTGGGCTGACCGACGCCTCCGGCCAGCCAACGGCGACGGTCGTCGAGTTCGCCCACGGCGGCGTCGATCCACTCGAGCTGCTGCGGGCCTGCTTCGAGCGCAGCGCGGTCGGCCTGGCCTGGGCGCGGTTTGGCAAGGGCGGGCTGTGGAGCCTCGATCCCGACTCGGCCGAGGCGTTCCTGGCCACCGCCACCGAGCTGGCCCCGGCAACCACCGAGCGGCGGGCGAAGACCCTGCGCACCTGGTGGCACGAGCTCGCGCCCGAGCACAGCGGGCCGTCGGTCGAGCAGCTGCGCGGCGAGCTGCTGGCCCGGCCGCTCTCCAGCTTTCACCTCTCGGCGCGCACCACCAACGTGTTTCGCCGGGCGGGCTTCGAATACGTGCATCAGGCCGTCGCGCTGACCAGCGCGGGCCTGCTCGAGCTGCGCTCGTTCGGCCAGATCTGCCTGCGCGAGGTCAACGGGCTGCTGGAACAGGCGCCCCCGGGTGAGACCCTCGACGAGCTCGCGGCCGCGCTGGCAGCCGCGCAGGTCAGCTGGCCCGAGGGCTTTGACAGCTCCAACGCCGCGGCGCCCGTCCCTGCCCCCGTCAACCCCGAGCTCATCGACCTCACCCAGCTCAGCTGGGACCAGCTCGCCAGCACCCTGCCCGCGCACATCCTGGCGCTGAGCATCGAGCAGGTCGACTTCCCCACCCGCACCTTCACCTTCTGCGACAACGAAGGCATCGAGACGGTCGGCCAGCTGGTCGCCCGATCCAAGGCCGAGGTTCGCGAGGCCCGGGGTGTCGGCCGCACGACCCTGGCCAGGTCGCTCGAGCAGCTGCTGCAGACCTGGCAGCGCTACCCCACGCCCGCGCACCTGCAGACCGGCACCTCGGCCGATCCCGCCCACACCTTCGACCCCAGCGCGTTCGCGACGGTGCTCGAGCTGTGGGAGGCTCGGCTCTCGCACCTGCCCGACCGCGACGCCCAGGTGGTCCTGCGTCGCAGCGGCGCGGTCGGCGAGGCCGAGACCCTCGAGGCGATCAGCGAGACCCTGGGCGTCTCCCGCGAGCGCATCCGCCAGCTCGAGGGGCGCGGCCTCACCCGCCTGCGGGCCGACCAGAGCTGGATGAGCCGGATCCGCGCAACGCTGACCGCGGCCCGCGGCGAGGCCAGCTACCTGTGGCTGAGCGACCTCGAGGACGACAGCTTCCTGCAGCCGCTCGTCGACCGGCCGGCGTTCCTTCGCTACCTGGCCAACCGCGTGATCCCCGATGACTGGCACGCCTACACGTGGGATCGAGACGACCTCCTGATCACCCACAAGCGCGAGCGCGAGCCCGAGGTCGCCTACGAGCAGCTGGCTGCGGCGCTGCGCCGGACCGAGTGGCCTGCCCCCTACTCGTCGTTCCTCGAGCTGGTTGGCGCGCAGCTGCTCGCCGACGAGGCCGATCTTCGCCCGCTGTTCATCCAGCGCGCGCAAGCCAGCTTGGTCGTCGACAACGACGATCACCCGTCGGAGGTACTGCGATTTGGCCACACCCGTGACGCCCGGGTGCTCGCGTACCTGACCACCCGCGAGGGCCCGGTCAGCGTGCGCGAGCTACACCAGCTGTTTGGTCGCGGCCAGCTGCCAGACGCGTGCGTGATCGTCACCCGCGGCCACGTCGCCTTGCCGCGCCACTTCCCCGACTTCGAACTATGGGAGCGGCGCTTGGTCCCGCTGGCCAAGCGCTTCATGGAGCAGGCGGGCCCCGGGCGACAGTGGATGGCCCACGACCTGCTCGACCTCGCGGGTGAAGAAGGCAGGCTGCCAGAGTGGATCACCTCGTGGCTGCTCAGCAGCATGCTCCGGCGCTCGGGGCAGGTCGAAGATCTTGGCCGCCAACGCTTCGCGCTGCGCGGCAGCGTCCCGCAGACGCGTGTGCACCTGGTCCCGGCGGCGGTGCAGATCCTCGAGCAGGCCGGCGCCCCGATCCCCGAGGACCAGCTGCGCGCGCGGCTCGGTGAGCAGGTCGAGGTGCTCGATGACACCTTCAACACCCTGCGGACCTCGATCCCCATGTTCCCGCTTGGCGATGGTCGCCTGGGCCTGATCGACCGCGACATCCCCGGCGGCCTCGATGCCGTCCAGGTCGCCGGCGAGCTGATCGAGGTGCTGCTGCGTCAGCGCGGCCGCGGCTTGTCCTTTCATCAGGCGCTTGGCGAGCTGCGCGAGCTCAGCCCCGAACACGCGCAGTGGACCACCGGCATGGTCGCGGTCGTCGCCCGTGCCCGACCCACGATCATCGCCAACCGCTCCGGTATTGGCCTGGACTCGTGGGATGGCGTTCGGGTCCCCACCCAGGCCGAGCTGCTGCTCGAGCTGCTCAACGCGGGCGAGGGCGTGGCCCGGGTCGACGCGTTCATGGCAACGATCCACGAGCTGCATGGCCGCGTGCCGCCGCGCGCATCGATCGCTGGCACCGCCAACTTCGTCGGCGCCCGGCTCCGCGGTGAGTTCGTGGTCCTGGCCGACCTCGCCGACGACTTCATCCCGCCCGTCGAAGCTCCCCCGCCCAGCGCGACGCCGCCCGGGCCCCGCGACGCGCAGCCCCAGCCCAACCCGGAGCACGCGACCGGGCCCACCACCGGGCCCACCACCGGGCCCACCGCGGCCCCCCCAGCTCCGAGCCTCAGCCCCGCCCCCGCTGCCCTCGCGCTTGGCCACCCCAGCGCGACGGCGCTGCCGCCCCAGTTCCCCAGCGCCCGCGACCTTCGGCTGCCCCGGGCCGCCCGCGAGCTCTACACCAAGCTCACCCAGGAGCTCCCCGGCGACTGGGCCAGCCTGCTCGGGCGCTGCCAGGTTCACGCCGCTCAGTTCGCCGCGCTCACCCAGCGCAACGAGTTCCTGCCGGTCAACGAGGCCCGCAAGCTCGCCGCCGGCCTGCCGCAGCTGGTCGAGCGCGCCCAAGCCTCTGGTGATCCGGTCGCGCTGCGCCTGGCCTGGGTCGCCGCACGCTACTTCGAGATCGCCGACGACGGCGAACTCGACTTCACGATCGGCGGCCTCGATGACGACGTCGCCGTGTTCAACGCGATCGTTGGCCACCTGGGTCTCGCCGAGCTCGCGTTCGACCTGACCTGACCTGAACCTGTGCGAAGCTCCAGCCTGCCGCATGCCTGATCGCGCCGTACCGACGCACCCGCCTGTACCTCGAGAGCTCGACGCCCTCGCGGCGCTCTCGCTCGGCATGACGATCGACGAGCTCCAGCTGATCTACCGGGTCCAGTTCCCCGTCCTCTACCAATACGAGGCGGAGACCTTCTACCGCTGCGACCGCGAGGCCGACATGGCCCAGGCCATGACCTACTTCCAAGCCGCGCTCGCGCTCCCCGGCGCCTGAGCCCGCCGCGACGCCGCCACGCTGCGGCGCGGCTTCGCTGGGCATCCCACCACGCGGAAGCCCGAAGGCGACGTGGGTGTCGGCTTTGCGGCCGCGCGGGCTCTGGCCAGCGTCAGGTCTGCTCGGACCGAGCCCCTCACCCTCACCACCAGCAGCTCAATCCAGATCAACGGGAGCAAGGTTCACCGTCGTCGGGCTCCCGGCGTAGCTGTCGTAGTCGAGCGTCGCGTGGAGCGAGAACTCGCTGTTGTCCACGCGCAGCTCGTCGATCTCGACCTCTCCGCCGGGCCCGAGCTGGCCGAAGATCGCCGCGTCGTTGGTCACGAAGAATGTCTCGGTCATCGGCGGGCCCTCGCCGATCTCCAAGGTTCCCGTCACGACCAGCTCGATCCGCTGCTCGCCAAAGTAGAACTCGCCGGTCGCCGTGTTCCACACGCCAAGGGCCGGCCGCCGGAGCTGCACGCTGACCTCGCTGATCGACACGTCGTCGAGCAGCTCGTCCGAGTAGAGCGTCCATGCGCTCGAGTCATTGGATATCGTGAGGTTGGCCAGATACAGCGGGCAGTCGAGCTCGCTGCACTCCGGCGCCGAGTATTCGACCTCGCCGTGCTCGAGCGGCGCCGCGTCCGAGCTGGGCGTGGAGTCTGGGTTGTGGAGGGTGATCGTGAGTGAGGACCGGCCGGCGACGGTGGTCGTGGACAGATGATCGGCGCCGCCCATGCCCGGGCCCCACGGCGTGGCGGTGTCGTCGTAGTAGAGGCCGACGGCGATCGGTGTGGTGAACTCGTCGGCGCAGGTCTCGAAGTCGCCGCACGCCAGCTCGACCGGCTGGCCGCTGCTTGGCCAGGTTGGCGAGCTGCTTGACGGGATGACCTTGGTCTTCCACGGGCGCATGGCGAGGTTGGCTGCGGGAAGATAGCAGTAGAGGCGGGCAGGGTCCTTGATGCGCATGAGCGGATCCGGGACGACGATATTGTTGTAATTCTTGAGCTGCCACAACGAATCCGAGGATTGCAGGCAGTTGCCTAATCCGTCGCCCGTGTTATTCAAGCAATGCTGAACGCACATGCCGCGAATCGCGCTAATGTCATCCTCGTCGTTTGTCCAACTGTCGAGATCGATGCCGCCGGTCTCGCCGGTCTCGCTCCAGTGTTCGGGACCAAGGCAAAGGCCGAAGCTGTATCGTTTGCCGTGCAGTGCATTCTCGTAGTACAGCCCGGCAGGCCCCCCGTCGCACCAAATGCGGAGGCCGTCGGGATCCTTCGTTGTACACCCCGCTGCTGAGGCTGTGAGAGCCGCAATTAGGAATGTGATGGTGGTGGTGGTGGTGATGGGTGAGTTCTTCATGGTGTTCCCCGATCGCGTCAGAGCGACGCGGCTCCGCGTCGCGCATGCTCAAGGCCAGGGTCATGAAGATTGCCGATCTGGCGCCACCAGCGGTACATTAATGGACGCCCAGGCGCGGGTCATGATGGCCGAGAACGTGATGGCACAAATGACATGGTTGAAGTGATGCAAATATCCTTGGTGCGATTCCGCCCCACGTCAACCTGCAAACATCGACGGGCTCCACGATACTCAATCGCACGACTTGCGGCGATGTCGGCGACTCGCAGGGATCGGTGCTGCGACCCAGCATTAATTCATATGAAGACTCTCTCGCTGAGCGTGGAGCAGGCCGTGCGGATCCGATGGCACCTCACGGCATCGGCTGATCCGCATCGTCGAGCACGCGCTCGAACACCACGCGCGAGAACACGAAATCACCCGCTTCGTCCATCATACTGTCCAGATGCCCGACGTAGCGCCCCCCCAGCAGCCAGGGCCGCTGGTGCCGGCCCGGGTCTTCGCCGTCTGTGGCGCCACCGACGATGTACGGCGGCCCATACACGGCATCCAGCTCGCCTTCACAAGGCACCAAGAAGATGCTCTGGGTGATCGGGTCCGTCCCGCTCGGGACCGTCACGCTCACGGAGTAGAGGGTCCGCTCGTCTGGGAACTCGAGCGCGAACAGCCAGCCGGCGCTGTTCTCAGCGAAGTTGATGATGTCATCATCTTCGCAGCGCGGCTCGCTGCGCTCGAGGACGAGCGGCAAGCCGCTCCAGGTGAAGGTCGGGAGCCCCTCGAGTGCGCAGGCCGGGTCGTCGAACGCGGACTCGGGCAAGTTCTCGGCGATCGCGGCCGACTCGGCCAGCGAGATCCCAAACACCCGCCGCGTCACCCGCTCGACACCCTTCGCCGAGGTCGCGCCGTCGAGCGCCAGGATGAACTCGGCCATCTTGGCCGGGCCGTAGGTCGACTCCAGCGCGACCCACCACGTGAGCGCGAGCGCGTAGTTCACCTTCGTGGGGTCGTTGACATCGAGCGCCGCCCGCAGCTCTGCCGCGCTGAGGAACTCGGGCTGGGTAGCGAATCCGGGGCCGGCACGCTGGATCACCCCCGAGTTCCAGCGCGACGCAAAGGCTTCGTTGATGAAGGCCGGATACCCCACAATCGGGCGGCCATGCCCACCGCGCGACGCATGGGCGAGTTCGTGGGTCTCGATCGGCTTGTTCGAGAACACGAGTGGCCGATTCAGTAAGCGGCTCTCGCAGTTGGAAATCCAGGGCGAGGAGCACGCCTGAACCGCGAGCTCTTCGTGCCAGAAGTACTCGACCCCCGGCCCGAGGTCGTCGGGCCCCCAGCCGTAGTGGCCGCCAATCAGCTCCAATACGCGGTCCACCATGGGAACGGTCCCCCCGCACAAGCGCGCCTCGGTGTCGTCCCAATGGTAGATCACGTGCTCGCCAACCTCGGTCGACAGCTCCATGCACTGACTGCAAACCAGCACAATCCCGATCGCAGAGATGGACCCGACGCGCGTCATACCTCAACAGCAAACTACGAGCATCTCAAAGCCCGGACAACCGGCGTCACGCTCGCTCGTGCGTCATTGATGGGCTGCGCAGTATATTCAGGCTTGCACGCCAGACCGCGATCGATCGGCGAACTGTCCGCACACGCGCCAACGCAAAGTTGCGTTCACGAGCGGTGCGGAGCAGGCCGCGCGGATCCGACGGCACCTCACGGCATCGGCTGATCCGCATCGTCGAGCACGCGCTCGAAGACCACGCGCGAGAACACGAAATCACCCGCTTCGTCCCTCATACTGCGCAGATGCCCCACATAGCGCCCCCGAAGGTGCCAGGGCCACGGCTGCCAGTTCGGGTCCCCCCCGTCTGTGGCGTCAGCGGCGATGTACGGCGGCCCGTACACGGCGTCCAGCTCGCCTTCGCAGGGCACCACGAAGATGCTCTGGGTGATCGGGTCCGTCCCGCTCGGGACCGTCACGCTCACCGAGTAGGGCTTCGGCTCGTCTGGGAACTCGAGCGCGAACAGCCAGCCGACAGTGTCATTACTGAAGTTGATGATGTCATCATCTTCACAGCGCGGCTCGCTGCGCTCGAGCACGAGCGGCAAGCCGGTCCACGTGAAGGTCGGGAGCCCCTCGAGTGCGCAGGCGGGGTCGTCGAACGCAGACTCGGGCAAGCTCTCGGCGATCGCGGCAGACTCGGCCAGCGAGATCCCAAACACCCGCCGCGTCGCCCGCTCGACGCCCTTCGCCGAGGTCACGCCGTCGAGCGCCAGGATGAACTCGGCCATCTTGCTCGGGCCGTAGGTCGACTCCAGCGCGACCCACCACGTGAGCGCGAGCGCGTAGTTCACCTTCGTGGGGTCGTTGACATCGAGCGCCGCCCGCAGCTCTGCCGCGCTGAGGAACTCGGGCTGGGTAGCGTATCCGACGACGCCGCCCTGGATTACCGCCGACTCCCAGCGCGAGGCAAAGGCTTCGTTGATGAAGGCCGGATACCCCACAAACGGGCGGCCGTGCCCGCCGCGCGACGCATGGGCGAGTTCGTGGGTCTGGATCGGGGTGTTCGAGAACACGAGTGGCCGATTCAGGAAGTGGCTCTCGCAGTCGGCAACCCAGGGCAAGGAGCACGCCTGAACCGCCAGCTCTTCGTGCCAGAAGTACTCGATCCCCGGCCCGAGGTCGTCGGGCCCCCAGCCGTAGTGGCCGCCAACCAACTCCAATACGCGGTCCACCATGGGAACGGTCCCCCCGCACAAGCGCGCCTCGGTCTCGTCCCAATGGTAGATCACATGCTCGCCAACCTCGGTCGACAGCTCCATGCACTGACTGCAAACCAGCACAATCCCGATCGCAGAGATGGACCCGACGCGCGACATACCTCAACAGCAACCTACGAGCATCTCAAAGCCCGGACAACCCGCGTCTCCTTCGTTCGCGCGTCATTGGTGGGCTGCGCAGCATATTCAGGCTTGCACGCCGACCGCGATCGTTCGGCGAACTGTCCGCACACGCGCCAGCGCAAAGTTGCGTTCACGAGCGGGCGGGCGTCAGCGCGGACAAGCCGGCACCTCATGGCATCGGCTGATCCGCATCGTCGAGCACGCGCTCGAACACCACGCGCGAGAACACGAAATCGCCCGCTTCGTCCATCATACTGTCCAGATGCCGACGTAGCGTCCCCCCAGCAGCCAGGGCCCCTGGTGCCGTCCCGGGTCTTCGCCGTCTGTGGCGCCAGCCTGTGGCACCGCTTCTGGCAGCTGTAGAGTGCGACGCCGGCGATCTTGGCGCGTGCTAGCCTAGCGTCGCGCGCAATCATTCTCGCCACCATCCTTTCCAACTTCTCAGCACACCTGTGCGCTGCTCGCCTCGCAGGCATCCACCAGGACATCGGCGACAACGAGCATCCGGCCTCGGTCGGCTTCGTGCAGATTTACTAGAAATCAACTCAAAGCTTTTCGTCATCGGAGAACTCGATGGTAAATTCGAATTCCACCACACCTTGCCCCTGCTCGGGCGGTTCAAATTCCATGTCGTAGGCCGACTGTCGGACGCACTCGGTGAGATCGCCCTCGATTGATGTCTTCTCGGGGTTCACATCGATCCGGTCAATCACCCCACCGAGTTCTTCATCACCAATCACGGCGACGCTCAAGGTCAAGGCACCGCCCGCGCCCTTCGCCGCGATATCTTCATAACAACTCTCGGCCGCCGGGATCAATTGATCCTGGATGATCCCCCGGGCGTACTCATCTGGCAGCGAGGACCAAGATGTTGGAGGCAGCGGAGCTGCGGGGGGCTGGGCTGGAGGTTCGACGGCCTCATGTTTCGCGGTCGGGCGACCGTAGCGATGCTGGAGCGCTCGACGTAGCTGGTCTCGCTCCTCCTTCGTTCTTGGTCGCCGGGTGACCGTGTCGGGCTCGGGCTCGACCTCGTCCATGCGTTTCGTGGCGGGTGAAGCCGGCGACGATGGAGACGCGGTTGACTGGGGAATTTCACGGTCGGGGCCCGCTACGGGGCGCTCGGCGCTCGCTCCCCCAGCGCCGCCCAACTGAGCGAAACCCAGGAGACAGATCGCCAGGACAATTGCACCGACACCTGCGAGCACGATGGGTAGTTTAGTCTCGCTCATGTGGGCACCAGTCGGCTGCAAACGCTACAATACGACATGGCCGGAGACTCGTCGCGCCGTGAAGCACCGCCGCGACGCCACCGATGATACAAAATTCGACCTTCGCGTCGCTGAGCCGCTCGAGCAGCGCGAGGTCTTGCAGAGGCCGCGTGCGCCTAGGCATCAGCGACCCACGCCAGCCATGAGGCGCAGTGCGTCCTCGAGCTGTTGCATGTGCTGCGCAGGGGCAAGCGTTCGCCCGAGCAGCAACAGGTCGACGCCGTGGGCCCCTGCGGCGCGCCAAGCGTTGCCTCGGGCCCGCGCGGACGCTTGGGCGAGTTGATCGAAGTCGAGCGTCGCCGGGCGCGAGCGCCTCCATCGCGCCAAGCGTAACAGGTTGCGGGGCCCCTGAGAAGTTCGCAAAGGGTGCAGGCTACCGCTGATCCGGGACGAACCAGCGGACGATCTGTGTGAGCGCCAACGAGTCCGAACGAGCTTCGGGATAATCCTCCTCGGTGAGCGCCGGTCGCAACTCCTCACGCTGTACCGCGACGTATGCGTCGAGCGTGGCATCGTAAGGCATGCTCGCTCTGTCGGCTCGGCGCAGCGATTGACTTGGCATTTGTCGAGGGTCCTCAGCTGCGACGGGCCCAATTTCACTGTATCGTTCGTGTTGGCGGTTGTTCTCGAAGTACTCACCTGGTGTCCAAGCGAACATCTCCTGGTGAATATCGGCATCGAACTGCAAGGACAGGTCCTCGCGCAGGACGATCAGCCGCTCTCGGGCAAACGTCTGAACACTGAAGCCGTCGGCATCTGGCTCGTCGTCGGTGATCTCGGCGATATCAGAGATGCGTAGGACGCGACGACAACAAATTCGTCGCGCGTATCCCCATCGACATCATCTCGAATCAGACCCACGAGAGCGATATCACCTTGCCAGGACTCCCGGGGTTCCGACGCCTGCGCAGCTTGACCGGGGGGCTCGTGACCAGCAGCGAGCGGCTGATCGCCAGCGAGGGCGCGCCCGAGCCAACCCGACCCGAGCCCGAGCCGCCCCCGATCGCCGAGGCAGCCGCGGGGCTGCGGGCCGAGCTCGCCAGCTTGGCCCAAGTCTATCCCGAGTGCGTTGGCTTGTTTCGGCGCCTGTCCGAGGCGGAGCTGCGGCGTGCTGGTCGTGACCGGCTGCGGCGAGGCCTCGGCGTTGATCGGGTGAGCGTCCACTACGGGCTGCGCCGCCTCGCCCGGCCGGGCTGCGCGGAGCACATCCCCCCGAGCGTGGAGCGCACCGCGATCACCTAGACGGTCGGGGCACCGAGTGACCAGAACAAGCGGGTACATGACCACTTCGATGGACCCGCTAAAGCTCCGTACTCATCGCCTGGTGGCCAACTGCCGCGTCAAGGCCGAAGCGAGCGATCTATCTACCAAGTTTTTGCCCGGCCTCGCTTCAGGCATCGAGCCGTCCCCCTACCCTGGGCTCATGCCCTACATGTTCGACAGCAAGCGCGCGCCGTTGATCTACATGCACCTGCACGGTGCGGTGACAGACAGCGACCTGCAGCGAATGCTCGCCGACATGGACAAGCTCACCGCGCAGGCTCAATCGTACGCGGTCGTGCTCGATTGCCGGGAGCTTCAGGTTCCCGAGCTCGCGCAGCTGCAGCGGCTCGCCGGGTGGTTCGCCGACAACTTCGACGTCTCGGCCCGCTATCACCGTGGCGTGGTCGTCGTGGTCGACTCAACGCTGATCCGCTCCTCGCTTCGAACGCTGATGCAGCTGCAGCGCCTGCCCATGCCGATCCACATCCTCGAGGACGTGGAGCAGGGCTACGCGTGGGCGGCCAGCAAGCTCGGCGCGGGTGACTCCCACCGATCTCTGAGCGCCTAGTCGGCGAGCATCGTGCGCGTACTCGGGCCCGACCACACTCGACAACTTGGCTGCTGCTGAACCATGCTCAAACCGCGATCGCTCATCGGCCCTACGCTCCCCCTGCTCACCCTGCTCGGCTGGGTCGGAGCCTGCCAGATGCTCAATCCTGCCTTCGACGAGCGCCTCGCTGGCGAGGAGTCCAGCGATGACCAGGACTCGACGGCCACAGATGGCAACGAGTCACAGCAGACCACCGTCTCCAGCAGCGGCGACGGCGACGACGATGGCGACACCGGCGACGGCGACACCGGCGATGGCGACGGCGACGGCGACGACGAGACCGGCGACGGCGACACCGGCGACGGCGACGGCGACGGCGACGGCAGCGACGCGTGTGCCAATGACCAGTCGCTGATCGCCTGCTATCAGTTCGAAACGGCCGATCAAGTCGTCGACGGCTCGACCCACGCCAACCATGGCTTCGCCGCCAAGCTGGGCCTGGGCGTTGGCGTCTCGGGCATGGCGTTGGAGTGTGCGACCAGCGAGGCCGTGCAGGTCCCCGACAGCGCCAGCCTCGACGTAAAATCCGCCGTGACCATGGCGATGTGGGTTCATCCACAGACAGTTCCGCAGTTTGGCCGCGACGTGTGGTTCGACAACTCTGGCCAGTACGGCATGATGTTCGACGCCAACGTGGGATTTGTGTGCCGCATCCTCACCAACCACGGTACATCTCAGATCGGCGTTGACGCGGGAGTGGTCCCCCCGGGGGAGTGGAGCCACATCGCCTGCACCTACGACGGCGCCATGACCCGGCTCTACGCCAACGGTCTCTCGTTGGCGACCCTCAGCACCACGGGGGTGATGCTGACGGGCAGCGCCGAGCCGGTCGCGATTGGCAGCAACAGCCCGCTATTCAACGAACGCTGCACCGGCAAGATCGACTCTCTGCTGATCTACGACCGCGCCCTGTCAGACGCAGAGATCGGCGCGCTCGCGGACCTGTGAACACGCTAATAGTCGATGTTCAGCTCGAACGCCGGGTCTACGACATTCGTCCAGCTCGGCAGCTCGCCGTTGTACAGCAGCCCGTAGGCCGCGCGAACCTCCATCACCCGCCGCGCATAGCGGGACGACTCGGCAAACGGGATCTCCTCGAGGAATTCGTCGAGCTCGACGCCGTTTGGCGCTTGGCTCTTGGCCGCCAGCCACCGCGCGACATTGTTGGGCCCGCCGTTGTAGCTTGCATACGCAAACGCGGCCTGACCGTGGAACTTCTTCAGCAGCTCACTAATGTAGTAAGTTGCCAGCCGGCTATTATGCTCAATCGAGAACAAGATGTCGGGATCAAAGCGATCGCCAGCCTCGAGCTCACCTAGATCTTCAACGAGCTGCCGCCCGGTCCACGGCATGATCTGCAGGGCCCCGCGCGCGCCCACGTACGACACCACGTGGCGGCGAAACCGGGACTCGGTGTACATCAGCGCCCACAGGTGGTGCGGATCAATCTCGCGCTCCCACGCGTTTTGCTCGATTGGTTCCCGGTACGCCCGCAGGTGCCAGCGCGCGCAATAGGGGTGCTCGTAGCTGGCCAGCTTGCCGAACCGGTAGGGCTCTTGGATCGCCCAGGTCAGCCGCGTGAAGTCGTCGGCCAGTCGCGCGCGGTACTCTGGGTCGCGCATGGCCTTGCGCGCGGTCTTGCCGGGGCTGGCGACGGGGTGGCGCCACTCGGGCGCCCACGCGAGCCCAGCGACCAGCGCCTCGGTCCGCGTTCCTGGCATGTCGGATCCCGAATACACGCTGTGGGCATTGATGAATTCGTCGGCGGCGACCCGCGCCTCGCGGCTGGCCTCTTCGATCCAGCCCGCCGCGAACAGCTGCTCGGCGCGGATCAGCGAGCTAAACGACTCGCCGTGCTCGGCCGCCATCGCCGTGAGCAGGGCTTGGGTGTCGGCGTGGCCGATCCAATGTTGGCCGGCGTCCTGCTCCCAGTCGAGCGGGCTGACCTGCGGCGGCGGGCCCGGATCCTCGCCCGCGTCAATGAGCCGCTGCCGGGCCATCAAGCCGTAGTAGAGCGGGTGGCCGCCGATCACCCCATTCGCGCTGAGCCGGTCGTAGCCAACCGCGACCAACCCCCGCAGGCGCGCGATCCCCTGGGCGCGAAGGTCTGGGTCTTCGCTGCGAAGCTCGAGCTTGCCCAAGAAGTACGTGATGGTTCGCTCTTGCCCGCCCGTTCGCCCGGTGTCGAGCATCTGCGTGAACGCCTGAATCGCGGTCGCGTCGTCGCCCAGGCGCATGGGCAGCCACGCGTGCAACCACCGGCGCTCGCTGCCGCGGCCCTTGAAGCGGGTCTCGTATTCCGTGAGCAGCTCGTTGGCCTTGGCATACTTGCCGGCGTTGACGGCGAGATCGATCGCGTTCCACAGCGCCGTGGAACCAAATGCACCCTTGTTGCCGTCGTACACGCCAACCCACAGCGCGATCAGTTCGTCGTATCGGCCCGCGCGCTCGAGGCAGCGGGCGAGGTCATTGCGGGTGTCCATGGCGGGGACATCCGCGTAGAGCTCATTGAGCACGTCGGCGCAGAGGCTGTATTCGCGGGCTTTGTAGTAGGTCCAGCCCAGCGAGTGACCCGCCTCGCGGTGGCGGTGCTTGGGCTGGTCCGGGTCGTTCCAGACCGCCTCGAGCAGCTCCCGGGATCGCTCGATTCGCCGCAGCACCCGCGCGGCCTGGCCGGCGGCGAGCAGCTCTTCGGTGTTCAGCGGGGACGCGCTGATCTTGTCGTTGTTGGCGGCGAGGCGCTCGAGCTCGGTCCACGCGCGGGCGGCCTCGGGCTCGCCCGCCCGATCGATCGCCACCCGCCGCAGGGCCGCGGCCGACTCCTTGGTCAGACCCGCCCGCTGCTTGGCCAGCGCCCGCTGCAGCATCCACTCGCCGACGTCGGCATGGTTGGGAAAGCTGGTGATCAGCCGCTCGAGCGCCTTGTCGGCCTGCTTGGCCGCGAGCTTGGTCGCGCGCGGGGTGTCGCCTTGGATCGCGATCATCGCCTCGCCCTGGGCGACCCGCATCAACCCCTGAATGCGATCGGGCTTGAGCGCCTTGAGCTTGCCCAGCTCACTGACGGCCTTGCGCAGCTGGATATCGGCGGCCACCGGATCGAGCCCCCCCTGGGTCGCCCACGCGGTCCGGGCCCGGGCCAGCTCATGGCCAACGATGTCGCGCGGCAGCATGTCGGCAAATTTCTTGCTGGCCGCCAGCGGCTCGAGCGAGAGCACCGCCAGCTCCCACTGTTGGGTCTGCATGTACGCACGGCCGGCGATCGCCCCGGCGATGAACCACTCGCGGGACTCGGGCTCGAGCGCGGCCTCACCCGGAAGCGTGTCGAGCTTGTTGACGGCAGCGAGCTGATCCAGCGCGGCCTGGGCTTGCCCACGCGCGAGCAGCTGCGCGGCCCCATCGACCCCCGGCAGCAGCGGTTGCTCGGGCGCCGTCCAAGGCGGTGGGCGCTCGGGCTCCGACGGTGCCGTGGTCTGCTCGACGCTCGCAACCTCGAGCTCGGCATCAGCATCGGCATCGGCGTGGGCGTGGGCGTGGACCGGGACCACGTGCTTGGAGGTCACGCAGCCCTCGGCGCTCCCGAACACCAACCCAACGGTCAGCGCCGCCGTTGCAGCGGTGAGCGTGCCGTAGGTCCGACGAGTGTTCATGCGCGAGTCCAAGTGTGGGCCAATCGTAGCAACTCACTATGGCGTGGCCATTTAGCGGCCAAACTGTCACGTTGCCCGGCGAACGCAGGCGTGCGCGCGTTTGCACATGACTGGCACGCGATGCGCGGCCCCCAAGCGACGCGCCACGGTCTGGGTCCATTCGCGGGGCTCGAGCCGGGCCTGTTTTCAGCTCGGCGAGGGCTTCTCGCGCGCTGGCGGACGCCTCCGTGGACTGGTTCACCGTGGGCAGCGGACTCTCAGCCAAGATGCGCATAAGACGCCCCTGCCTGTCGAGGAGCGAAGCGACCAGACGCGCCAGCCGCTGCAGTTGGCAAAGCACCCGTACACGTCCGCCGAAGGCTCCCGAGCCCCCTTTCAGGGGAGCGAAGCGACCAGACGCGCCAGCCGCTGCAGTCGGCGAAGTCTACCGTCCATGTGGGGGTCATAAACCGCCGGGTCTTTGCTACTGTCCGCCGCGTGACGCTCAATCGACCTCCTCACCAGCTCGTGGCGACAGTGCTGGGTGCCGGGACGATGGGGGCAGGGATCGCTGCTCACCTGGCTAACGCCGGCATCCGCACCTACCTGCTCGACATCGTACCAAGGGGGGTCGACACCGACGCCCCCAAGGCCGCCCGCAACAAGCTCGCTCTCGGGGCGCTCAAGGCTCTGCCCAAGGCCAAGCCGCCTGCGCTCATGCACAAGGACTTCGCGGCCCGGATCACCCCCGGGAACTTCGAAGACGATCTCGCCAAGGCCGTGAGCCAGAGCGACATCGTGATCGAGGCGATCGTGGAGCGCCTCGACATCAAGCAGAGCGTGTTCAAGCAGGTCGCCGCCGCGGCCCAGGATCACACGATCTTGGCGACCAACACCTCGGGTATCCCGATCGGTGACATCGCCGAGGCGCTGCCCGAAGCGGCCCGCGAGCGGCTGCTTGGCCTGCACTTCTTCAACCCGCCGCGGTGGATGCACCTGCTCGAGGTGATCCCGTCCAAGTACACGGCGCAGCGCTACGTCGACGACGTCGCGCGGTTCTCGGATCGCGTGCTGGGCAAGGGGGTCGTGCTGTGCCGCGACACGCCCAACTTCATCGGCAACCGGATCGGCATCGGCGAGATGCTGCTGACCTTCGCGGCCACGGCCGAGGGCAAGTACACGATCGAAGAGGTCGACGCCCTCAACAGCAAGCCGATCGGGCGGCCCAAGACCGGCAGCTACCGACTCGGCGACATGGTCGGGCTCGACGTCGCCGGCCACGTGATCCGCAACCTGCGTGACGCGCTCAGCGGGGATCCTGCGGCGGACAATTTTGATCCGCTCTACGACAAGATGCAGATCAGCCCCGCGCTGCAGACCCTGCTCGACAATAATTGGTTGGGCGACAAGTCGGGCCAGGGCTTCTACAAGAAGAGCAAGGACGCGCAGGGCAACCGCGCGATCCTGTCCTTCGATCTCGAGACCCGCGAGTACCGCCCGCGGATCGAGCCCGCGTTCCCGGAGCTGAAGGGCATCCGCGGCTCGGCCAGCGCGATGGTCAACAAGGCCATGCGCCTCGAGGGTCGGGCCGGCGAGTTCTACCGCAAGGTCTACCTGCCGCTGTTCAACTACTCGGCCACGCTGACGGGCAAGATCTGCGACACGCCCAAGCAGATCGACGACGCGATGAAGTGGGGCTACGGCTGGGGCATGGGGCCGTTCGAGCTGATGGACGCGGCGGGCCCGGCGTGGTGCGCCGCGCAGATGGCCGAGATGGGCATCGAGCCCGCGCCGGCGATCACCAAGCTGCTCGCGCAGGGCGAGGACGCGACCTGGTACAAGGGCCGGCCGGGCAACCAGCAGGTGTTTGACGGCGAGTCCTACGTCGACGTGCCCACCCCGGCCGGAATGCTGATCCTCGCGGCCCACAAGCCCGAGGGTGAGATCCACAGCAACACCTCGGCGGCGCTGATCGACATCGGCGATGGGGTCGCGCTGCTGGAGTTCCGCAGCAAGGCCAACGTGCTCGACGAGGGCGTGGTCAAGCTGATGGCCGAGGCGCCCGAGCTGCTGCGCGAGCGGGGGTTTGTCGGTCTGGTGATCGGCTCGCAAGACGACCACTTCTGCCGCGGGGCCAACCTGCTGCAGATCGGCATGGCCGCGATGCAAAAGAAGTGGGACGAGCTGGATCTGGCCGTCAACACCTTGCAGCAGACCCTGATGAACCTGCGCCACGGGGCGCTGCCGGTCGTGGTCGCGCCCTATGGGCAGACGCTCGGGGGCGGCTGCGAGGTCTCGATGCACGCGGACCACATCCAGGCTGGGGCCGACCTGTTCATGGGTCTGGTCGAGATCGCGGTTGGCGTGCTGCCGGCTGGCGGCGGCATGAAAGAGATCGCGCGGCGGGCTTCGGCTCACGCGGATCAGCTCAAGGCCGGCGAGGTGTTCGACTGGGTCCGCCGCGGGTTCGAAGCCGCGGCGACCGGCAACGTCTCGATGTCCGCGTTCGAGGCCCGCGCAACCGGCTGGCTGCGCCCAAGCGACGGGATCACCTTCCACAAGAACCGCGTCGTCGCCGACGCCAAGCAGGCCGCGCTGTCGCTGGCAGCCAGCAACTACGTGCCGCCGGATCGCAACGAGCCGATCCACGTCATGGGCGCGCCCGGTGGCGCCAACTTGGTCCTGGGCATCCACGAGTTTGGCTGGGGCGGCTTCGCTTCGGAGCACGACCAGCTGATCGGCACCAAGATGATCCACGTGCTGTCGGGCGGCATGAAGCCGACCGCAGGGACCGTCACCGCCCAGCAGCTGCTGGACCTCGAGCGCGAGGCGTTCTTGTCGCTGTGCGGCACCCAAAAGACCCTCGAGCGGATTCAACACATGCTCGACAAGCGCAAGCCGCTGCGAAACTGAGCGCGGGACTGACCTGAAAGGAACCAAGCAAATGGCACAAATCCGAGAAGCAGTCATCGTCGCCAGCAAGCGCTCCGCGGTCGGCAAGTCCGGGCGCGGGAGCCTGCGCAACACTCGGCCCGACGACATGGGCTCCGAGGTCCTGCGCGCCACCATGGCCACCGTCAACGGGCTCGAGCCCAGCATGATCGAGGACATCGCGATTGGCTGTGCGATGCCCGAGGCCGAGCAGGGCCTCAACGTTGGGCGCATGATCGGGATCGGGGCTGGGTGCCCCGATCAGACCGCCGCGCTCACCGTCAACCGGTTCTGTAGCTCTGGGCTGCAGACCATCGCCATGATCGCCGAGCGGATCATGGTTGGCGCGCTCGACGTGGGCGTGGGTGGCGGCATCGAGTCGATGTCGATGGTCCCGATGGGCGGCAACAAGCCGCGCGTGAGCCCCAAGATGGTCGCCGAGCGACCCGAGGTCTACGTCTCGATGGGGGTCACCGCAGAGAACGTCGCGCGCAAGTTTGGCATCAGCCGCGCCGACCAAGACGCGTTCGCGCTGCAGAGCCACCAGCGGGCGATCGCGGCGATCACCGAGGGTCGCTTCAAAGAAGAGATCATCCCGGTGACCACGATCGAGGGCGGGACCTTCGACACCGACGAAGGCCCGCGCGCCGACACCAGCGTGGCCGCGCTCGGGGGCTTGCGCCCGGTGTTTCACGTCAAGGGCACGGTCACCGCCGGCAACTCGTCGCAGACCAGCGACGGGGCCGCGATGACCGTTGTGATGTCGGCCGACAAGGCCAAGCAGATCGGCGCGACACCGCTGGCGCGCTTCGTTGGGTTTGCCGTCGCCGGGGTCGCCCCCGAGCTGATGGGCATCGGTCCCGTCGAGGCGATCCCCCGGGTGTTGAAGCAGTGCGGGTTGAGCAAGGACGACATCGATCTGTTCGAGCTCAACGAGGCGTTCGCGGCCCAGTCGCTGGCCGTGCTGCGCGAGCTGGACCTGGATCCGGCCAAGGTCAACGTCAACGGCGGGGCGATCGCGCTGGGGCATCCGCTTGGGTGCACGGGGGCCAAGCTCACGTCAACGCTGCTCGCGGAGCTGCGCCGTCGCAAGGGTCGCTACGGCATGGTCACGATGTGCATCGGCGGCGGCATGGGTGCGGCGGGGATCTTCGAGGCGCTGTACTGATCTCGCGCCGTCGCGCGTGAGCTCAAAGCACTCACTCGAACCATGGGGCCGGCCTGCGCGAGCGGGTCGGCCCTGTTTGCGTGCTCGGCTCGACTCGCGTTTGCTATGGTGGCGGCGTGCGTTGGTCGCTCGTGGCCCTGATCTCGATCGCGGGGTGTCACTCGGAGGCCGGCGAGCGGGCGGTCGTGCGCGACCCGCCAGAGGTGGCGCCATCGGTCATCGCGGCCACGTCCGACGCGCCGCCGGGTCCCGAGGCGGCCCCCCACGCAGACCGCAAGCGCGCGTGCATCAGCGAGGCGCTGGTCGGGGCGGACCCGCGGTTGCATGGGTTGATCCGAGCTGTGTGCGCCGAGTGGGTCGAGCGCGAGCTGCCCGGGCTCGCGCTGGCCGTCGCCGAGCCCGGCGCCGCGGCGTTCGAGCTGCAGCTTGGCGTGCGCTGCCTCGGCGAGGCGACGCCGGTTGGCGCTGCCACGCAGTTCCGGTTTGGCTCGATCTCGAAGCCGGTGACGGCCGCGCTGGCGCTGGGTCTCGTCGCTGATCGCCGGCTGTCGCTGACGGGCCGCGCGGGCGCGTTAGTGGCTGGCTACGACACCCCCAGCGGCGTGCCGGATCCCACGCTGGGCGCGCTGCTGTCACACCGGAGCGGGCTTGGAGAGATCGCGCCCGCGCAGCTGGTGGAGCTCGACGGCGCGTGGTTGCCAGCGCTGGCTCGCAGCGCCGCGGCCGGGGCACCTGGGGAGTATCACTACAGCAACGCAGGGTACGCCGTGATCGGAGCGATGCTGAGCGCGGCGACGAGCCAGGACTACCCGACGCTGGTTGGCGAGCGCGTGGCCGCGCCGCTCGGGCTGGGCAGCTTCACCGTTGACGCGAAGCTGGCCAGCGCGGCGGCGTGTGGTCACCTCGACGGCGCGCAGGGCCGCGCTCCCATCCGCGTCGCGGACGATCTCGAGTTCATGCCGGGCGATCCCAGCTGGATGAACCCGGGTGGCGGCGTGCTGGGTTCGGCGATCGATCTTGCTTGGTTCGCGCTCGCGCTTGGGAGCGAGCGGCTACCCGGAACAGCGGCGATGCTCGAGCCCGGTGAGCCGCTCCCGCAGGCGCGGCGCCCGGACGAACGCTACGGCTACGGCCTGCGCTCGTGGTCCCTTGCGGACCGGACCACGGCATACGGCCACAGCGGCAACAACGGCGCGTTCGCGGCGGAGTTGATGTTCGTGCCGGGGCGACGCGCGATCGTGCTGCTGACGAACTGCGGGGCGGAGCTGCCGGCCAGCGTCGCCGCGGCAGATCAGCTGCTGACGGTGCCCTAGAGCGCCGATCAGTTTGGAGTCGCGTCGTCAGGTGCGTCTGGGGCCGTTCCTGCCTAGGAGGGAGGCCGAAGCTGTATCCGGCATACTGCGAGCGCCGACCGACAACGGCAGGAGCGGCCCCAGATGTGCCTGGCGTCGTGAATTCAAACTGATTGGTGCTCTAGACTCAATCAGCGAAGACGGCCTCGAGCGTGTCGGCGCTGCGCTCTCCGAATGTTGGCCACCCTCATGCCTCATGTCCCGCGGGCGAACCCGGGGAACACGGTGCCCCGATCCTCGGAACCGACCACCAATCGAATCGCGCAATTATGTGGATTGGGCTCGTCCTCAAACCACTCGGGCGAGCGATGCAGCCACATCATCAAGAACGCCCGCAGCGTGACACCGTGACAAACCACGATCAGGTGCTCGATCCCATGCCGCTCGGCGTCACGGTGGAAGGTCCCAAACGCCTGATGCACGCGGGTCGCAACGTCAAACCGGCTCTCGCCCAAGGGCATCCGCGCCCAGAACCGGCCCTCGAACGCCTCTTGCTTGGCGTAGTGAGCGTGCTCGGCCGGAAACAGCTCAGCGAGCTCCTCGTCGGGGACACCGTCGAACAACCCAAACTGTTGCTCGCACAAGAGCATGTGCTCGCGGCGATCCGTCACCCAGCCGCCGGCTTCGGCGACGCCGGTCTCGATCCCGTCTGCGGTCTCGCGGGTCCTTCGGTAGGGGCTGACCCACAGGCGAACGTGCGGCTGCGCCCCCTCATAGGAGCCGTCGCGCAGCTGGGCCAGCGCCTCGCCCAAGAACCGACCCGCGGCCACGGCCTGCTCGTGGCCGCGGCTCGACAGCGGGATCGCGTGGTCCGCCATCTCACGGTGCACGTCCCTGTCAACGTTCCCGCGAGACTCCCCGTGCCGCACCAGGTAGATCCGCATGGCCAAATCCTACCCCAGGAGCCCGTGGCGCAACGCATCACGCCGCCTCGCTTGGTCTTTCCGCCGAGCTCTTCGTCGCCGAAACTTCCAGTAGGAGCCCGCGGGTCGCGGTCACGCTCCTGAGTCGCGTACCATCGGATCCGTGCACCGACGTCGGCGAATCCTGCTCTTGATCGCGTTCGCGGTGATCGTGCTGCTGGCGATGTGCGCCGAGCTCTGATGCGCTGCGCTTGCCGTGGGCCCATTCGGCAGTGACACTGCGGGCGTGGGCGAGCTCGGCAGCGTGTTCGAGGACGACGACGGGGAGCTCCCGCGCGGGCCGGATCTGCGCGTCAGCGTGGAGATCCCCCGGGCCGCGCTGGGGGCCACGCTCCGCGCACCGGTCCCCGCCCGGATCGCCGTGGATGGCGAGCTGCTCGAGCGGGTGGTCCTGCACGGGGAAGACCCCAACACGATCGAGCTGCACCTCCCCGAGCAGCTGCCCGAGCGCGCGATGCTGCGGCTGCGTGGCCAGGGCGCGGCGAGCGAAGATGGGCGCGCTGGGGATCTTCTTGTCGTCGTCGAGCTTGTCGATCGGCCCCCGCGGGACACCGAGGTGATCAGCTTCCCGACCCAGCAGCTGAGCCGGCGAGCAGACGACAGCGTGGCCGGCAGCGCGGGCGGTGAGACCGACATCACCTGGTGGGTGCTGATGGGCCTGGTGCTGCTGGGCGGCGGCGCGCTCTTGCTGCTGGCGCTGTGACAGACCCCGGTCTGCCTACTCGCCCTGCGCGGTCGGATACCCGCGATCGACCCACTCGTAGTAGCCCTCGTCCAGCACGGCGATCTGCCCAAACCCGGCGGCATCCAGGGCGTCAAAGGACTGCCCCGAGACCGCGTGCGGGCAGCCACAATAGTTGACGATCCACACGTCCTTCGGCAGCTCGTCGATCACCAGCTCGAGATCGAAGAAGGGGATCGACACCGCCCCCGCGAGGTGGCCTTCAACAAAGTCCGCGTGCGGCCGGGCGTCCAGCAAGATCATCTTGGCGCCAGCATCGAGCGCGGCCTTGACCGCGTCGACCCCAATGTAGCGGCCGTCGATGAGCGTGAACGCGGGATCGGGCCCGTCGGGGTTGAGCACCGCGTCGGACACATCGGGCACGAAGGGCGGCAGCGGATCGGTGTCGGGCTCGCGCTCCCAGCTGCGGATCAGCTTGATGACGTCGTCGATCTGGGCGGGCGTGAGGTCGTCCATGCCGCCGTCGGCGTAGCTGGCCATCGGCGTGCCCGGGCGCCCGTTCACGATCGACTCGCGCAGGTAGCCGTCGCTGGCCATGGTCAAGAACCACGGGTTCTCCAGGCTCATGTACGTGCCGCCCACGCCCAGCTCGCCGTGGCAGTCCTCGCAGCCGTACACCGCGTAGTAGGTCTCGCCGCGGAACACGGACGACGCGGGGTCGATCTCGTAGCCATCGACGTCCGCGTCAGGCACGGTCTGCCACGACTTGATGAACGCGACCAGGTGGTCGATCTGCTGATCCGACAGCGGCCCGGCCTTGACCGCGCCCCAGGCCGACATTGATGTCCCCGGACGCCCGTAGCGGATCGCGGCGGCCAAGAACGCCTCGTCGGCGAGGCGCAGGAATTCTTGGTTGGCGAGCGCGTTGGCGTTGTCGGCGGCGTAGCCCTGGCCGACGTCACCGTGGCAAAACCCGCAGTATTGCTCGTAGAGCGCGGCCCCCTCGGCCTCCGGGCTGAGCTCGCCGGTCTCCGACTCGGCCTCGGTCCCGGCCGACTCGCTGGCCGACTCGCTGGCCGACTGGGCGGACTCATCGGCGGGGCTCGACACGCACGCGCCCACGCACAGCAACGACGCGAACCATCCCCGGCGCATGTCAGCCCTCGAGCGCAGCGATCACCGCGCCATACACGGTATCCCAGCCACTTTGGGTGTTCAGATCAATGCTGGGGTTGGCGTCGGCGTAGTTGAAGTAGCTGTGCAGAACTCCGTTGGAGTCGTAGATGTAGATGTCGTCGGTGCCAAGGCCAATCTCGTTCATCAAGCCCCACGCGTTGGCCTGGGCGGTGTCCTGCACGAGCGGGAACGAGGCGCGATCAATGAATTCCTGCTGCGTGTCGGCGTAGCCGTCTTGGTTGAGCGCGACAAACCACACCTCGTGGCCCTTTAGCGTCAGCTGGGCCTGCATCTGCTCGAGCTTCTCGAGCGTGCCCTGGCAGATCTCGCAGGTCGAGCGCATCAGGGTGAACAGCGTGACGCGACCCTTGAAGGTCTCGAGGCTGTAGGTCTGGCCAAAGTTGCAGCTCTGCGGCTGGAAGTCCTCGAGCTCGAAGTAGGCCCAGGTCGAGCCGGGGCTCATCGGCGTGTCGGGCTGGGCGGCGTTGGCGGGGATCGGTTGGGTGCCGTTGGGGCCAGTGCAGTTGGGATCGCCGTCGCCATCCCCGTCCCCGCTCGGGTCGCCATCCCCGTCCCCATCGCCGCTCGGATCCCCGTCCCCATCGCCGCTCGGATCCCCGTCCCCATCACCGCTCGGGTCGCCATCCCCGTCCCCATCGCCGCTCGGATCCCCGTCCCCATCGCCGTCTCCGCTGGTCTCCGTGTCGGCGTTGTCGACCTCGCTGCTTGGGCAGGCGAGCAGCAGGGGGACACACATCAAGACAGCGCGCAGAGGATCGTTCATGCCGGGCTCCGGGGGGGCGAGAGTACCACCCCGCACAACGCGTCCCAGGTCGGTGTGCCTCGCAGCTCGCTGTCACTCGCTGCTCACGCGTGCACCGGCGGATGCCTTGGACGGCGCCAATTCGCGCGGCCGGAGCCCAGCGCTGCAGCCCGCGGGGCCAGGCCGGCGACGACAACGACAACAAGTTGGCCAAAGCGCTCCACCCTCTGTACCCTGAAACCGAATCGCCTCGATGTCGATCCCCAACCTCCATCAGCTCCTCAAGGCCATGCTCGATCAGGGGGCGACGGATCTGCACGTCACCACCGCCTCACCGCCGATGCTGCGGCTCGACGGTCGGCTGGTCCCGCTGCGCACGCCCCCGTTCAGCCCCGACGACTGCAAGTCGCTGTGCTATTCGATCCTCTCGGACAAGCAGAAACACCGGTTCGAAGAGGAGCAAGAGCTCGATCTCTCGTTCGGGGTCAAGGGCCTGGCCCGGTTCCGCGCCAACCTCTACATGCAAAAGAGCGCGGTCGCCGGGGCGTTTCGCCTGATCCCCTACAACATCCGCACCTTCGACGAGCTCAAGCTGCCCCCGGTCATCAAGGAGCTGGCCCGAAAGCCGCGCGGGATGGTGTTGGTCACGGGCCCAACCGGCTCGGGCAAGAGCACCACGCTCGCGGCGATGCTCGATCTGATCAACCGCGAGCGGCGCGAGCACATCATCACGCTCGAAGATCCGATCGAGTACATCCACCAGCACCAAAAGTGCCTGGTCAACCAGCGCGAGATCGGCTCGGACTCCATCAGCTTCACCCGCGCGCTCAAGTCGATCCTGCGCCAGGATCCCGACGTGGTCCTGATCGGCGAGATGCGTGACCCCGAGACGATCGGGGCCGCGCTGACCGTGGCCGAGACCGGCCACTTGACCTTCGGCACGCTGCACACCAACAGCGCGCTGCAGACCATCAACCGTATCATCGACGTGTTCCCGCCCCACCAGCAGAGCCAGATCCGCGCGCAGCTGAGCTTCGTGCTCGAGGGCGTGGTCTGTCAGGCGCTGCTGCCCCGCAAGGGCGGCGGTCGGGTGCTCTCGGTCGAAGTCATGATCCCCACCCCCGCGATCCGCAACCTGATCCGCGAAGACAAGGTCCACCAGATCTACTCGCAGATGCAGGTTGGCCAGGGCGAGCACGGCATGCAGACATTCAACCAATCGCTCGCCGAGCTCGTGCTCACCGATCAGCTCGAGCGCGAAGAGGCCATGGCTCGCTCGAGCCAACAGACCGAGCTCGACTCGATGCTCAAAGCGGGCAAGGGCCTGTCACACATCCAGCGAAAAGACAGGGGATACTGATGGCAGCGTGGATTTGGGAAGCGTCGACCCGCGCGGGCGAGCACCGCTCGGGCACCATGGAAGCCGACAGCGAGAACGTGGTCCGCGACCGCCTGTCGGCGCAGGGCATGGTCATCAACAGCGTCAAGAAGAAGCCGGTCGCGCTCAAGCTGCCCACGCTCGGCTCCGGCGTCTCGCTCAAGGATCTGGTCGTCTTCACCCGCACCTTCTCGACCATGGTCGACGCTGGCCTGCCGCTCGTGCAGTGCCTGGACATGCTGTCCAGCCAGGCAGAGAACAAGCACTTCGGCGGGATCTTGGCCAAGGTCAAGGCCGACGTGGAGTCAGGCAAGTCGCTGAGCGAGTCCATGGCCAAGCACCCCAAGGTGTTCGACCAGCTGTTCTCGAACTTGGTCGCCGCGGGCGAGGCCGGCGGCATCTTGGATCTGATCTTTCGCCGGATGGCGACCTATCTCGAGAAGTCGGCAAAGCTCGCTCGTCAGGTCCGCGGCGCGTTGGTCTACCCAACCGCGATCGTGGTCGTGGGTGTTGGCGTCATGATCATCATGATGACCTTCGTGCTGCCCACCTTCGAGACCATGTTCAAGGATCTCGGGGCCGGCTCGCTGCCGGGCCCCACCCGGGTGGTCCTGGGCATCAGCCACTTCATCACTGGCAACGCGCTGATCCTGATCCCGCTGGTCGTCGCGGCCGGCTTCGGGATCTCGGCGTTCAAGCGGACCACGCAGGGCCGCTACATGTGGGACAGCATGCTGCTCAAGCTGCCGATCTTCGGCAACGTGGTGCGCAAGGGCGCCGTCGCCCGGTTCACGCGCACGCTTGGCACCTTGCTGGCCTCGGGTGTGCCGATCCTCGACGCGATGGACATCGTCGCGCGCACGGCCGGCAACGCCGTGATCCAAAAGGGCATTCTCTACGCCCGCGAGAAGGTGTCCGAGGGTAAAGACATCGCCTCGCCGCTGCTCGAGACCGGCATCTTCCCGCCCATGGTCGTGCAGATGATCGGCGTGGGTGAGCAGACCGGCGCGATGGACGACATGCTGCAGAAGATCGCCGACTTCTACGAAGAAGAGGTCGACGCAGCGGTGGCCGCGATGTCGGCCATGCTCGAGCCGCTGATCCTGGTGTTCCTCGGGGTCGGCGTCGGCGGCATGCTGATCGCCATGTACCTCCCGATCTTCGACGTCGCAGGCGGCATCAAGTAGCCGTGGCCCCCGACGCCGAGACCTCTGGAGTCGCGATGCTCAGCGCGGAGCTGCAGGTCAATCTCGGCACCGAACTCAAAGACGGACCTGGGCCCCCGCCGCGCAGGCCCGACACCGGGCCCGAGGCGATGCGCCGACGCATCTCCTACTTCATGTTCTTTCGGCTGGTCCTGGTCGCGCTGTTCGCCCTGATCTTGACCTACACCACCTGGCTCGCCGAGCAGCACACGCTCACCCCCGGTGAATGGCTCGGCTGGACCGCGGTCGCCAGCGGCTTCGTCGTCACCTTGGTGTTCGCGTGGCAGATCCGGCCGCAGCCTGGCGTCCGGACCTCGAGCAAGAGACTGCGCGCGATCAGCTGGGCGCAGTCGGCGTTTGACATCGTGTTCGCGATGATCGCCGTTGGCCTGACCGGCGGCGTCGACTCGGACCTCGCGTTCTTGTTTCTCATCGCCGTGCTCGGGGCGGCGACGATGGGCGACCGACGGCAGATCCTCGCGGTCGCGACCGCGTGCGGGCTGCTCTACGTCAGCCTGAGCATGGCCCAGTTCGTCGGCGTGCTGAGCGGCCTCACGGGTCCCGGCGTCGGGGCGGTGATCGAGCCGGCGCAGCTGTGGGTCGCGCTGTTGCGCAATGCTGGGGCGATCGCGGTCGTAGCGATGCTGTCGAGCTACCTCAACACCCAGCTGTTGTCGTCGGTCATGCAGCTCGGCAGCCTGCGCACGCTCAACGAGAACATCGTCCGTTCGCTCAGCTCGGGGCTCCTGACCGTCGATCAGTCCGGGATCGTGTTGTTCGCCAACCCCACCGCCGCGGCCTTGCTCGGCCGGACCGGCGACCTCGTTGGGTGCGACTGCGAAGCGCTGCTGCCTGGAGTGCGTGGGCACCTCGACGACTCGGGCGGCGTCCGCAACCGCTTCGAGCTGACCGTCAACCGCGTCAACGACAACCGCCGCGTCAACCTGGGCCTCGCGTGCAGCACCCTGCTCGACGCCGAGGGCCTGTTCTTGGGTCACATCGTCAACTTCCAAGACGTCACGGATCTGCGCGAGATGGAGCGCGTGCTGCGACGCAACGAGCGGCTGACCGCGCTCGGGACCTTGGCGGCCTCGGTCGCCCACGAGGTCCGCAACCCGCTCGCCGCGATCTCGGGCTGCGCCGAGCTGCTCGAGGACGACGTTGGCGAAGAGGACCAGCGCCTGATCCGGGTGATCCGCAGCGAGTCGGCCCGGCTCGCCGACATCGTGTCCGAGCTGCTCGACTACACCCGCCCGCGCGAGCTGGTGCGCTCCAACATCGAGCTTGGCCGCGCGCTCGTCGAGCTCGCCGACAGCTTTCGCGCCGACCCGACCAACGCCAGCGTCGAGCTCGTCGTCACTGTCCCCAAGCAGCCGGTCCCCGTCGAGCTCGACATCTCGCAGCTGACCCAGGTGCTGTGGAACCTGGTCCGCAACGGCGCCCAAGCCATGGACGGCGAGGGCCGGCTCGAGCTCGAGCTCGAGCCGCGAGACGACCACGTATACCTGCGCGTACGCGACTTTGGCAGCGGGATCGAGGCCGCGGCGCTCGGTAAGATCTTCGAGCCCTTCTACTCGACCAAGAGCGGCGGGACCGGGATTGGCCTGGCGCTGGTTCACCGGATCGTTGAAGAGCACGGCGGCGTGATCAAGGTCGAGTCGACGGTGGGCAAAGGCACGGTGTTCACCGTGAAGCTGCCGCGCCGGGCCCCTACGCTGAGCTGAGCTGAGCTGAGCTGAGCTGAGCTGAGCTGAGCTGAGCTGAGCTGAGCCCAACCCGTTTGCCCGCCGAGGCTTCTGTGGAAGCCTCGGCTTCGCCGGTGCAGACCCCAGCTATTCCCACGCCAGCGTGCTCAGCGACGCGTCAACCAGCGCGCCCATGGTCTGGCAGCGCTCGAAGCGACGGTCCCCGTACGCGTCGATCAACCCGGCCCGCAGCGCCGCCACGTTGGCCTCGGGCGCGAGCTCGTCAAACCGCATCACATCCAGCAATTGCCGCAAGCGCTCCGCTTCACTGGTCGCCCGGTGGCGGATCAGGCTGCGCTCTTCTTGCTGATATTGCCGCGTGGTCGCCTGCTCCATGCAGCGCATGCCCAATTTGATGATGGGATTGTTCTCTACATAATAATTGGGCTGATACACGCGAATGTTGCCCTCGTAGCTCTGCTGATCAAAGTCGATCGCGCGCAGCCGGTAGCTGGTCTCGTCAAAGTCTGGCGTGATGTCGACGACGAAGTTGCCGGCGTGCATGTCACCGAGCAGGCGAATGAAGCAGCGCTCACAGAACTTGACGAATTCCTTGGCGAGCCGGACCTCGTCGAGGTGCTTGTCCTCGAGGTGGTCACGCATGAACACGTCGCCCGGGATCCCGGCGATGTGCGACTCGACCAGGGTGTCGTCGTGGGTCATGAACTCGAGCCGGTTGGGCGACAGGATGTGCTCGAGCTCGAGCCCGTAGACCCGCGAGGCGTCGGCCCGCTTGACGTAGAAGTAGTCGAAGTTCTCGTTGAGGGTGTTGAGGATCCGGACCCGGAACGGCTGGGTGTTGCCGTAGGAGCACACGTCGACCCGGTCGGTCACGAGGTGCTGCATCAGCGAGAGATCACCCGTCACCCGCAGCGTCGCGTAGGTGTCGACCAGGGCCCGGTTGATCCGCTTGCGCTCGCTCGCGGGGTACAGCACCGACTCCCACAGCGTGTCGCGGCCGCGCTTGTCGTAGACCGGGACGGTGTCGCCGTAGTAGGTGAGATCCTCGTAGCGGATCGGTAGCCGCAGCTCACGACCGTGTCCGACCAAGTAGCGACGCAGCGCGTCGGACACCCGGTAGGGCTGCTTCTTGCGCGAGATCATCGGCACCGGCTCAGCATCGCACGACTGGCTGGTTTCGGCTCGGTGCCCCGGTGACGATCTTCTAGCCGCAGGGCGTCTCGGCTTGCGCCTCGGCCTGGGCGAGCTCGTTGCTGACGTCTTCACGGTGGACGACGACCCGGTCGAGCAGCAAGTAGTCCGCGCGCGCTGACAGCTGCATGGTGTAGGCCCCCGGCGCATCGAACTCGACGTAGATGTCGTGGGCGTCGTTGTCGCTGGTGCGTGTCGACCACTTCCACTCGGTCGCGCCCGACGAGTACACCTTCATCCATCCGTCGACGCTCGAGCCCTGGGCGCACCCCGCATCGCCAACCTCGGGCAGCGCCTCGATCATGCTGATGAAGTTGGCGTCCTCGCAGATCGGCTTGGGGTACCGGCGGGTCTCGGGATCGTTGCCGGCCTTGCCGTAGTAGTCGGCGACGCCCATGAACCGCAGCCAGACGTCGTTGTGTTCGGTGGCGTCTGCACCCATGCCGATCCGGTTGCGCCACTGCACGCGGTAGCGGCCGGGCTCGTGGATGCCAAGCTCCACCTCGATCAGCCCGTTGCCCGGCTGGTTGTTGAAGCTTGGACCCGACCAGAAGATGTAGCCCGAGCCGTAGTGACCGGGCATGTCGGCGGCGATCTGCCAGTCTTCGACGATCGCCAGCGACTCGGCCTCGAACATCAGGACCCCGTCTGGGCGGACCTCGTAGTCGCACTCGAAGCCGTCGCCATCGCCGTCGCCGTCGCCGTCCCCGTCGCCGTCGCCGTCCCCGTCGCCGTCGCCGTCGCCGTCGCCGTCTCCATCGCCGTCGCCGTCGCCGTCGCCGTCGCCGTCCCCATCGCCGTCGCCGTCGCCGTCGCCGTCGCCGTCGCCAGCCGTCTCGGTTTCAGCGCCGACCTCGCTGCCGCTCGAATCGCCGCAAGCGACGAGGCCAACGATCAAACACAGACTCATGAGCGCAACCCTGGACATGGTGCACATCATACTGTGCCCACATCCCTGCGCGTTGGTGCGGCTACTCTGGCGGCGTGAAATTGTCGCAGGCGTCGTCGATGACGGCGATCGCGTCGTTGAAGAAGGTTTCGTAGCTGGGCGCACAGATATCGCCGACCGAGCCGTTGAAGAACCAGTTCGTCAGCGCGATCAGGCGCGAGCAGTTGTCCGCGCCGCAGCTGTTGTCCCCGTCACCGACCAACGCCAGCACCACGATGTTCTCTTGGATGCCGTTCTTGTAGGCCTTGAACTTCTCGAACCAGTCGACGGGGTCGCCCTCGGACCCACCCATGCAGCCAAAAAACGGGACGCAGACCTCTTGATCGTTCTCGTCGCTGATGATGACCACGACCAGCAGCGCGTCGTCGCGGATGAAGCCCTCGTTGCAGGCCCCCGGGCCGTTCATGAGCGGGGACAGGGCGTGGTAGCCAGCCTGGGCCTGAATCTCGTCACCCGAGCCCGAGATGCCGACCTGCGCGATGCAAGAGAACTTGGCGGCCAGGTCCGGCTCGGTCTCGTCGAGGTAGCGCGCGCCCGAAGAGAAGGGCTCGCAGTTGGTGTTGCTCGACGCGTCGCCGCTGGTGCTGGTGACCAGCGCGCCCAGGGTGTTGCAGCCAGACCCGTTGCCGCTGTAGGCGTCGGTCGTGACCACCCCAATGTGGTAGCTCTCCGCTTGGCTGAGCTCCGCCTGAATGCCGGCGACGAAGCCCTCGAACGAGGCGACCAAGCTGGCCTGCTCGTCCTGCATGCTGCCCGAGTTGTCGATCACGAACAGAAGATCGACCTTCTGGCACTCGCCCATGGGGCCGCCGTCGTCGGCCGAGCCGCTGTCGCCGCTGCCGTTGCTGACGTCCAGCTTGTCGCTGCTGTCGTCGCCCAAGCTGTCGCTGCTGGTGGCGTCTTGATCGCCGCTGTCGTCCTCGCCCAGGGTCACGCTGCTGACCCCGTCGCCGGTTGGGGTCTGCTGGGTGTCGTTGCCACCGCAGCCAAGCGCCAGGCACACGGGCAAACACAGCGACAAGACCAGCGGCTGAGCTTTCGTCTCCGGCATGCGCAACCATTGCACAGAGTGCCGGGCAAAGATCGGATCAACCCCATCCTGGCGGTTTGTGCCAACTCACTACCGGATCAGCCCGACGCAGGCCTGAAGATCAGCCCGTCGAAGCGCAGGGCCCAGGGTCCAAAGTGGGGCTCCTCGTAGACGAGCTCGAAGGGATCAAACACCCACTCCCCAGCAGGCCCCTTGCGAAACACGATCGGGCCCTGGTTGACCATGTCGATAATCCGGCTGTCGCCCTCGACGACCTCTCCGCCACCCTCGAGCACGGCCGTAGCGACAAAGTTCGCCGCCCCAGGAGCGACGGTGTACTCACCTTCGTCCTCGCTGGGAACGATGGGATTGCGCAGGGTCACGGACGCGCGCTTCAGCTGGACATGTTCTTCGAGGACCATCATCGCCGAATAGCCAGCGCGCAGTTGCAGGCCCGAGATCCGCACGCTCATGTCGCTCATGTCTGCGATCGTCAGCGACGAAGCGAACGCCCAAGGCACGATGACGCCGCTCGCTTCGAGCGGCCCAACCCCCGTCATGATCGAGCCTGGCACCAAGACCGCCCGGGTGGTCTCGCTGGCGCCGGGCAGCTTGAACGCGGTCGTTGGGATCACGGCGTCGTCGTTCTCGAACATGCCACTGCAGGTCCTCCAGGGGAGATCGCCAGCCTGGGTCCAGTCGTGGATCTCGAGCCCGTCGATCGTGATCGTGGCGTCTGTCACCGGGGACCACGACGTGCCGGCCAATTCACTGGTGGAGGTCCCGCCAGGACCTGGCGGGCCCCCGGCCCAGAGCGCCTTCAAGCACTCTTTTGTCTTGTTGTCGACGCTGGCGGCCAGCGCGTCAATCTGAGCCTTCTTGGCGTCATCACTCTCTTCCTCTGCTTGTTTTCGTAGGAAGTAGGGGAGCCCTTGGCAGACCTGTTGAACGGCATCGAACATGCAGCTGCTGACGTAGGGGGCGTTGTCCTCTGGGGTGGGGTTGGTGTAATCGAACGACCCGCAGCACGCCGCCACGAGGGGCTTGTCGTAGCTATCGGGGTCGACCCAATACTTGTCATTTGACACCTTGGGTCCGAACATGAAGGACTCCTGTCCTTCAATGTCGCCGGCCCCAAAGCTGACGGAGATCTCGCCTTCGCACTGATGCTGGTAGCCATACACTTTCGACACTGGCACTTGCACGCATTCACCGGCGGGCAAGAGCACCGGCTCCATCTTGTCGGTGGACCCACTCGCAATGTCGGACTGAAGCAGCCCGGCGTCATCGATGGCCTCCAAGTCTTCTTCGGTAACGAGATCGCCCTCGGCTTTGCTGCAGGCACAAGCTGCCACGATTGAGCAGATGAGAATTCGGTTGCGGATGATTGTCATGGTGCATTTTGCCTACCATGACGTACATGGATGTACAGCGTCTTTGTTCGTCGTCGAGACCGCAGTTGATGCGTCGCTGAAGTGGCATCGAGCTGGGAATCAACGCCGCCGCTCGTGCGTGCGAGGGCCGTGCGACGCCGAGAAGGTCTGGAGTTTGCGGTTGGAGGGGGCCTGCTGCTGGGCCCGCTGATGTTTGCGCTGACACTCCCGCAGCCGAGCGCAGCGCCGGCGAGCTGCGACGCCGAGCTGCCGATCCAGGCCGCGCCAACACCCGAGACGATCGTCGTCGAAGTGTGCGAGCGCGCGCCCGAGCCCGCGCCGCAGCCACAGCCAGCACCCGAGCCGGCGCAAGCGCCCACCGACGAGCTGTCCGCGTTCTTGTTCGTGACCGCAAACGGCCTGGTGCTCAGCACCGAAGCCGCGCCCGAGTGGGGCGCCGGTCGGCTCTACGAACCCAAGGGTGACGCCACCTACCGAGTCGCCAAGCGGGCCGCACCGACCGAGGTACCCGCGGCGCTGTGGGCTCAACGCGGGCGATCCTTCGACCTCTACAACCGCGACGGCAAGGTCTGCAGCGCCCGGATCGGCGAGCTGCACGTCGTCAGTCAATATGATGGATGGAGCCTCGACGGGGTCATGGGTGATGACATCTGGGAGCGCTACGAGGACCCCGCGGACATCCCGAGGCGGCTGTGGCGTCCCGCGCTGTGGGCCCGCGCAGGCCACTGGCTGGTAGCGGACATCGAGTCGGACGAGAGCTGCGAGGGCGCGCTGTGGGCCCGCGACGCTGCCCTGCCCGCCCCCGTGATCCTCACCCCGATGACCCGCGAGACCGCGGAGGGCAAGGCCCAGCTCGCCGCGTTCGAGCGCTCGGCGGTCTTGCAAGAGACCCGCGCCGACTACCAGCGCTGGTACGACGAGCTCTCGGCCGAGGGCCGCGAGTACGAGCAAAGCTGGGGGTCGATCGCCGCGCGGTACCCCGCGAAGGTGACATCATGGGTCGACGCCGCCGCGCGTGTGCGCCTCGTCGAGCTCGACTTTGGTGCTGATCTTGGAGGCTGCGGCGACGGCTACCCCGCGCGCATCACCAAGCTCGAGCGCGTGGCCGGCGACAGCTTCGAGGACACCGAGCAGTCCCCCGATGTCGACGCGATCTTCGACGCCGACCTCGACGGGGAGTATGAGTATTTGTACGTGAACAGTGGTGGCTGGAGCTCGATGACGCTGACCAGCGACGGCGAGGGGCTCGATCGCTACTTGGAGATCGACCGCGACTTCGTGTGCCCCTGCTAATCGAGCGCCAATCCGGTTGAATTCACGAGGCGCGACTAGCAGGAAATTGCGCTACGGTCGACACAGGCCGACCCGCGGAATCTGTTGGGCCAGCTCGGGGTCGGGGGCGTCGTTTGGGGAGATCGGCGTACACGTTCCACACTGCGGGTCGTTGGGGTTGGGCTGCGTGCACAACGAGCGACAGATTCCGTCTTCAGCGCAGATGCCGAGGGCGCGGGCGCCATCGTCCGCGCACCGCCAGTCGCTCGTGGTGCAGACCTCGGCGGGATCGATTGGATCCGCGGTGCAGATCGGGCTGGTGGTGTGGCTCGAGCCATCGCTGGGGACCAGCTCGTACCCGCAGCGCTCCCCGGCCTCACAACCGCTGGGATCTGCGCTGTACAGGTCACAGGGGCGGCGGCAAGCCCCGCCCGCACACAGGAAGCCCGAGACGCAACCGGTGCTCACCTCCGTTGCGACGCAGGCAGCTCCGGATCCGCTGTCCCCGGCAGGGACGCAGTGTGCCCCGAGCGCGTTGTTGATCGGGTCGTACGACCCTGCACCGTCACACTGGGCACCCGCCCCGCAGGCGTCGGGTTCGTAGAACTCACAGGCGGGGACGCACACACTCGGCGAGCTTCGCCAGCCCGGGATCGGCTCGCCGACACACACCTCGTCGTCGCCGCAGTCCGAGCACACCACCGACGGCATGCAGGCTCGAGATCCTGGATCACACACGAGCGGTACCGGCTGGACCCCGCCCTCGACCGCGGGCTCTGAAGCCGGGTTGCACTCGGCCGAGAACGCGCACGACGACGGAACGCAGCCGTGCGTTGACGAGTCGCACAAATAGCCGTCGTTGCCGCGGTCCGCGTCCGACTCGCACCACCAGCCGACCTGGCCGGGGACGCCCGCCGGCGGGCAGGACAGGACGAGCGTCGTGCTCCAGTCCTCGGGGTTCTTTGTCGCGCGGGTCCGGGGAAAGACGCTCTCGCTGAGCTCGCAGTCGGGATGCTCGGCGACGATCTCCACTTCCTCGAAGACGCACGGAGGGCGCAGGTCTCGGCGTGAACACCTTCAAGGGAGTCTCGGTGGCCAAGAGCGACGGGCCGCGAGCCTGTTGACCGCGACTCCGTCGACCCGCAGCTCGAAGCCCTCGTAGCCCAGCGGCACCCTGACCAGGACATTGAGGGACGCCCCCCCGAACGTGAACGAGCAAGACTCGCAGCCCGTGGCGAGGCCCGACGTGGCGAGCGTGGTGAGTCCCAACAAGAACGCGGCTGACCGACTCGAGAACCTCACGGTGATCCGATAGTGCCCACTGGCCTGGCTTTGATCAATTGTTGGCTCGAGCGCTTGCAGCAGCTCGGATCAAAGAGCTGTCGGGGGGCTGTTTTGTCATTGTGCCGTACAGTGGCGACCAAGCCGAGCGATTTGGTGGCATTCACTCACTCCTCGTAGCCCACCAGGATCAACCGCAGCGCCGCGGCTCCGACCGCGTTTGGTGTCGCTGCGAGGTGCGTACGAACCTGGCCACGAGCGATCGGCAGCAGCACCTCGACCTCCCTGAGCGCGGCCTCGTCACCCGTGAGCGCGCGGCTGATCAACAGGTCGAGCTGCTCGCGCGTCGCCACCGACATCTGCGCCGCGAGCGAAGCATGGGCCAACACGGCGCCAGCCTGAATGGTGATCTCGATCCCACCTGCGATCGACACCCGCGTCTTCGAGCCAAACTCGACCACGTCGAGCCGACCCCAGCGAGCGCTTCGCCGGTTCGGGACCTGGCTCGCGACGCCACGGCGGTGCACGGTCGGCGGCGCGCCCTCGCTCTCGAACCGGACGGAGATGCTGTGCTCGAAGGGGTACGGCGGGTCGCGGCGCCACTGCGGGCTGAGCTGATCACGCGCTACCGGGATGCGCGGAAACGATCACGTCCCCTGATCTGAATGTCCACTGTCGACCAACCTAGTTGATTCATGGACCTAACCATATCGTTGTATACATGCGCATCTTCCTCAAGAGAGGCGATTGTGACGGCGACTGCTACCCGCACCGCAGTGTTCGGTTGGCCACTTCGATCAGTGGCAGCTATCACTAGTCGCCACTGATCAGCGTTTACCCCTCGCGGCATACACCGCCGGTAGACCTTGGTTGGCGACCACTTTAGGCCTTGCTCGATCAAGCCTTTCTCCAAGGCGCTTTTTTCCCCTCGTCGTGGAAATGGATGCACCTGCCGATGATGCGCACGTTCGCCCTGTTCGTCCGCATTAAAGGTGCCGAGTGACACATCAACGTTGGTGCGACAGTACTCAGAGCCGAACCTTGAATTCAGCGGAGGTTCGTACGCGAGCGTGACAGTCATTTCACCTTTCATTACCCCATCGGACACCAAGCAGTCTGGCAATGGAAATGGCGTCAGTTGCAGGTCAACCCCGGCCTTGAGATCCATTTCGAAGATCAACGTCGCTCGCCACGGATCTGATCCTAGAATCTCGTCGACGTTTGCAGGTACACCATAGCCACGGTAGTTCACCTCGGTGCTTGAAGTTCGCAGATCGGTCCCTAGAGCGCAGGAGTGGACGAGTAGAGTCCTCGCTACTAGGTTCGATAGCCCTCCGACTGGGCGGTGTTGGAGATGGGCGAGTAGTGCCGCGATCACCGGTGACGCGAAACTCGTCCCAATACTCTCTGCGAGATTTCCACGGCCGTCGACGGAAAGGACTCCAATCTGAGCATGGCCACCACTTGGATCGCAATTTCCTCCATAGTGCGTCACTTCTGGCTTTGGTAAATACACTGGGCCAGGACCACGCCGGCTGAATGGTGATGGCGATGCCGCAGTCACTCGGGCACCGGGGCTGTCCCGGTGGGCGATCGAGCCGACAGTCACTGCGCGTACCGAATCTGCCGGGCCGCAGATCCGATCGCTGTCGCCGAGGTTGCTCGTCACGGGCCAATCTCGGAACGGCGGCTTGTTATAGTTGCCAGCCGCGAGCACGAAGGTTACGCCAAACTTGGTTTGAATCTCGTCGAGCGCTATGCCCATGTCGGAGAACGTATGGTTCGAACACGGTCGGCTGCCAGCTAGCGACAGATTCCAGACGCGGACGTGTGGATATTTAGGCACAACTTCCCAAAGAATAGCGAGCAGTTCATCCTCGGTGATTTTCCCACCACGTGGCATGGCCACAACATCCACGATCTTGCATTCCGCCAGTGGAAATCGCGTGTCTCCGTGGTTCATGAGTCGTGCATGTACCAGTAGGCCTCCGACAAAGGAACCGTGCTCGTAGTCACGGTCAGCGACCGGTACGTAGTGCTCCCGCCCGGCGACCCATGCATTGAGATGCGCATTGTTCGGATCGATACCACTGTCAATTAGACCGACCACTGGGTAGTCGACATCTCGGTCGGGAGCGGGAAATACAGCAGCCGTCAGGCGCACGACTGGTTGTGCGGCAGGACGAACAATCTCATACTCTGGGAATGAGTCCAGGCTCTGTGTCCCAACGAACCGTCCAAGTTCCTCCACATGCTCGGCGCGAACACCTCGGATTCGATATACGGTCATATGTTCCCCATAGTTAACCGCCTCTGCTCCGAGACCAAGCGACTTCATCTTCGCCGCAAAGGAACTTGCTATCGTCGCATCCACTTGCGTGTCTCCGTGGCGAAATAGCCGTAGTTTCAGGGTTGAAATCTCTCCATCGCTTACCGCGGCGGTCAGCGAGGTGAGTTGATCGTCCCGCACTGAGAACGGCTCGATGAGTCGAATCGTGGATATATTTGCAACACCCTTTTTTGTTGTGTCGCCAGTGAGCGCACGTTCGAGTTTTGGGATGGTCGCTGGCCTGACACTTACGAGTAATTCGCCGAGGTGATCGATGCCAACGATCGGGCAGTCCGCACGTTCGAGCAAGCTGACTGGGCGGTGGCTCTTCGCCAGAGCCTCATCCTTCAAGGCGATACGAGCGACAGCCGCTGTCTGTGAGTTCTCGCTGAATGCGTTCTCGAAGTGGCGAGCGGTGGTCTGCAACTTCTTGGCCAGACCTTCGCGCACCGCCTGTGTGACTGGCTCGAAGACCTTGGGACTACTTCCGCCTCCTCCGGGGCGGAAGTAGTCCCCTTCACGGATGACTACTTTCTTCAGCGGCAATTTTTCTTTTGGCGACGTGGTCATTGTTCCTCCCTAAGAAGCGTCGATATCTTACCTGTCGAGATGCCAAGCAACTCACTGATCCGGCGGATCGTGAACAATTTGGGGTTGAGTTCCCGTAGCGCTACCATTTGGTCGCGAATGGGAAACGACTCAAGTTCGGGATAACGCGAGCGGGCTATGCGCATCAGCAGACCGTTCACTGATACATGCTCGGCGTCCGAGAGGACGGCTTCACGGCGTGCGTCGTTACACAACTCTTGAATGTCGGCACCGGACAGACCTTCGGTGGCAACGGCTAGTTGATCGAACGCCAACTTGACGGGCCTGTGATTCGCCAAGAAATGGCCGAACATTTGCTCGCGAATAGCCGGTCCAGGAAGTCCTATTTTCAGTCGAAAGGCGAAGCGGCGCCAGACTGCCGCATCCAAGAGGTGTTCATGGTTGGTCGCCGCAAGTATGACCGTTTTGTTGTCGAGTGCGTCCATGTTCTGAAGAAGAGTCACAACAACGCGTTTCAACTCACCCAACTCATGTTGGTCGTCCCGGAGCTTCGCTACAGCGTCAAACTCGTCAAGAAACAACACGCAGGGTCGACCCATCGCATGTTCGAAGAGTAAACGAAGATTCTTCGATGTGCTTCCAAGGTACGAGGATACCAGCGCGTCCGTTCGTGCGGTGAGAAGGGGTAGAGACAATTGCGCGGAAACGTACTTTGCCAGTTCAGTCTTGCCTGTGCCTGGAGGACCGTGAAGGAGTAGGGAAGGAGCGATCCCGACGCCGCTCGCCAACAGACGAGCGGAAGCCCCCACGTAGCGCACAAAATCTGTCACACGGGTTTGAGTGGCCGCATCGAGGAATACACAAATTTCATCGTGCTTGAAGTGCCTCTCGTCGGCGAGTGCGAGACGTGATTCGCTGTCGACCGGAAGAGATGGGTTGAGCCGCGCTCCGGACAACTCAGTCATGCGACCGCCACGAACCGTGCGGCGGACGCGCTCTGCTGATCGAGAGTCACCGCCGCTCTCTAGTTTCAATGCGAGTTGTTCTGCGTAGCTTGCAACCTTGGCGTGGTCTGCGTTGACCGCGCCATCTAAGATCTTGAGCACTTCGAGAAGATGATCCATCACTCGAGTGAAGATTTGGCCAAATCCTTGAACGTGTCAAGGTATTTTTGAACGCTGTATGTGTAGCGTGAACAAATGTGGGTGAGCCTGGTCTGGCTGTCAGCGCGATCGGCTCACATGGCATCGAGGACGAGGATCCGCGGCAACCCGAGCGCGAGGCCGAGTCACCGCGACTGTTTCGGTTTGGCGTGGGCCTGCGCTCGCACGCACATGCGGAGCCGAGAGCCCACCCAGACCAACTTCTTGGCCACCGAGGCGCCCAGTCGTAGACCGGAGATCTCGTCGCCAAAAGAAGGCCGGGGTTCTCTATCTCCCAACCTTCGAGCTCCACCCTCCAAGCGGAAAGGAGCAGCCGTCGCCGCAGGTTTTCCCCGGCGTCGCGCCCGCCGTGTCCAATTTTCGACGTGACAGCCAGTTGGGTGGGTCACGCGGAAGTTGAGCTCGAGCTGGCCTGCTGGGGCTGGCTTCGGCCGTAGGAGTTACGGGACTTCGTCCCGCGTTGGGGCGGAGAATGCGTCCGCCCGCTAGCCGAGGTTCTGAGGTCGACCGCGACTTCGAGTGCCCCTGCTCGTCACCATCCCCAACGCCCGCACACGGGCATGGAGCCAGCGTAGCAAGCCCCTTCCCAACAATAGTTGGACTCACACTGACGGTCGCTCACGCACGGGCTGTCATTCGGCAAGCCCGCGACGCAGGTACTGCTAACTTCGTCGCACCAACCCACGGCACACGGCTCGGCTTCTGCACACAAGTCGCCCAGCGCCTGTCCAGGTCGGCACACTCCATCTGGAAAGCAGGTCAACCCTGCCGCGCAGCTCACGAACCACATCCCACGCTCGAACCCACAAAAATGGTTCTCGTATGCCACCTTGGGAACGTCGCACGCTTTATGGCAGACCCGATCTGCCCCGCACGCGAGGCCCTGCTGGCAGTCGGACATGCGATGGCCAAACGCCTCACAGGTCGCGCCTTCGGGCTGAGCGCCGTAGAAGAACTGCGTGGCGCCGGAGCAGGGTAGATAGCTGCCGTTGGCAACGGTAACGCTGCATTCGGGAATCCACGATTGCAGCGGCCGCTCGTCCCATGTGAGATTGGCGGCGAGCGCCGCGTCCAAGCCAGCCACCCCGCTGGCTTTCACCGGGGCCGGATGCTCGCAGACGGGGATGTGGGCAGCGTCGCAGCAGTCGAAGGCGATCGAGCACATGTTGTCGGCCAGATGTCCAGGCACGCTCTCGGGGACGAGCCACTCGCTCGGCAGACCTTCACGGTCGCCACAACCGGTGCCAAGGGCCAACGCGATCAGCACGATCAACGCGGGCCAGGAGTCGTGCCCAGTTGTCCGAGCGGCGCGTCGCCGTGGTCGAGTCATCCACTCGATTCTACACGAGGTTCCCGCGCAACCCGCAGCTGCGCGCGCAGCGCTACACCTGACGGGCCCGCCCGCGAGCCACGGCAGCGTCAGGGCGTGCAGGTGATCGCGGTGATCTCGTTGCTGTTGCAGCCGTGATAGTCGAGCTGCTGGTTGTACCAAGGCCCATCCTGCCAGTCGCACCAGTGCCAGGTGACCTCGTCGTAGTTGGTACACCCAAACAACCCGCCCTTGGGCGCGGTGCAGTCTCGCGCCCCGTAGGTCACGTTGCCGCTGTAGCCCGAAAAGCCGAGCTGCTGGCACCACACCGCAAACTGGTTGCCGCCGTGCTGCTTGGGAATTCCGCCAGTAACGTTGCCGTAGCGGATCTCGGGGTTGATGCAGGTGGTGCCGCCGTCTTGGACCGACTCGCAGCGGGTGAACTGCTCCATGGTTCCAACCTGCGGGCACCAATCAACAGAGAAGCTGCCGCCGCACTGGGACTCGCAGGTGTTGCTGCACCCGTCGTCGTCGATGTTGTTGCCGTCGTCGCAGTCCTCGACGTCCTCTTGCGCGAAGCCGTCGCCGCAATAGGCGGGCTCGCAGCTGGTCGGGCACGCGTCGGTGTCTTCGAGGTTGCCGTCGTCGCAGGTCTCCGTGCCGTCTTGAATGTGGCCGTCACCGCAGAACGCTTCGACGCAGGTGACCGGAATACAGGCGTCGGTGTCGAGCTCGTTGCCGTCGTCGCACTGCTCGACCCCAGCCTGAATGTAGCCATCACCGCAAAACGCGAGCTGGCAGGCCGGGCAGCCGTCGGAGGTGTCGTCGTTGCCGTCGTCGCACTGCTCGCCCGCCTGGATCACCCCATCGCCGCACATGCCGGGGGTGCAGGCGGTCGTGCAACCGTCGGTCTCGTCGTCGTTGCCGTCGTCGCACTCCTCGACGCCGGCCTGCACGTAGCCGTCGCCACAGGTGGCCAACACGCAGTCGCCCACGCAGTCATCGGTGTTCTGCGGGTTGCCGTCGTCGCACTCCTCGAAGCCCTCGTACACGAACCCGTCGCCGCACGCGGCGATGAAGCAGTTGGGCGTGCACGCGCCGCTTGCCGAGTTGTCCGCGCCTAGATCGCACTGCTCGTCGGGGTCGACGACGCCATCGCCACAGTTGGGGCCCGCCGTCGTCGTGCCCGTGTCGCCAGTCTCGTCGCCGTCTCCGTCGCCCGTGTCACCGTCGCCGTCGCCGTCGCCGTCGCCCGGCATCGCGGTTGTGAAGCTCGTGAACCCGCCGTCGTCGGTGCTGCCACTCGAGCACGAGATCACAAACAAAGAGAGGACACAGACCGATCCGGCGAGCGCACGTGAAGGCTAAGTCATGAGCGCGAAGGTATCACGGTGTGCAGGTGATCGAGGTGATCTCTGTGCTGTTGCAGCCTTGATAGCCAAGCGACTGGTTGTGCCAGTATCCGTCCTGCCAGTCGCACCAATGCCAGATGTTCTCGTCGTAGCCCGTGCACCCGAACAGCCCACCCTTGGGGGCGGTGCAGTCGCGTGGGCCGAACGACACGTTGCCAGAGTAGCCCGAGAAGCCCAGCTGCTGGCACCACAGCGCGTAGTTGTTCCCGCCATGCTGGCGCGGGATCCCACCTTCGAGGTCGCCGTACCTGACCTCGGGGTTGATGCAGGTGGTGCCGCCGTCTTGAACGGACTCGCAGCGGGTGTATTGCTCCATGGTTCCGACCTGCAGGCACCAGCTCTGGGTGAAGCTGCCCCCGCACTCCGAGGTGCAGTTGTTGGTGCAGCCGTCGTCGTCGATGTCGTTGCCGTCGTCGCAGTCCTCGACGTCGGCGAGGGTGTAGCCGTCGCCGCAATAGGCCGGCTCGCAGCTGCCTGGGCACTCATCATCGTCGTCGAGGTTGCCGTCGTCGCAGGTCTCCATGCCGACCCACAAGATCCCATCGCCGCAGGTCGCCGCCTGGCAGGCGTTGGTGCACGCGTCGTCGTTGATCATGTTCCCGTCCTCGCAGGTCTCTTCGCCCTCCCAGATCACGCCGTCGCCACAGACCGCCGCAGAGCAGTCGTTCTTGCATTCGTCGACGTCGACCATGTTGCCGTCGTCGCACTCCTCTTGACCTTCCCAGAGGATACCGTCGCCGCACTCGTTGAGCAGGCACGCGCCAACGCAGCCGTCGTTGTTGAGGTTGTTTCCGTCGTCGCACTCTTCCGAGAGCATGTTGTGATAGCCGTCGCCGCACATCGCGTAGGTGCAGTCGCCGTCGCAGAACATGGTCTCGTTGCCGACGTCACACTCTTCGCCCGGATCGACGACCCCGTCACCGCAGTAGGGGCCGGGGTCGCCGTCCCCGTCGCCGTCGCCGTCACCGTCGCCATCGCCATCGCCATCGCCATCGCCGTCCCCATCCCCGTCCCCGTCGCCAGTCCCGGGGTCCCCGTCCCCGTCGCCGTCGCCGTCCCCATCCCCATCTCCGTCCCCGTCCCCGTCTCCGGTCGAGGTCTCCGCGAACGACGTGAAGCCCCCCTCCTCGCTGTTGGCCGTACAAGCGGACAGGGCGAGGAGTGACAGGACACAGGCAGGCTGGACAAACGGGCGTGGCAAGCTCATCAGGCGGCGAGCGTAACACCAAGGGCGAGCGCGTGGACAGACTTGGTCACGCGCGCGACAGGTGAGGCCCGACCCGCAGCGGTGCCGAGCTCGCCCTCGAGATTGGTCCGCAGTTCAGCGCGCGCGACGATGGGTCCGTCACCAAATGAAGCCACCGCACGCGTGCGCGAGGCCGCGTGATTCGAGTATGGTTGCCAGCCGACCGACAGCGAAATCGTGGGCGCCGGTGATGGACAGCGAGACCCAAGACTACGCGACGACCGACCCCACCGACCTGACCGGTGCCGCGCCTGTCGACGGGGGTCCGAGCCCCAACCCCGATCACGACGGCGTGTTGCGAGTCGGCCGCTACCCGATCATCCGCAAGATCGGCGAGGGCGGCATGGGTGTGGTCTACGCTTGCTACGACGAGTCCCTCGATCGGCGCTTGGCGATCAAGCTGCTCAACTCGCGGTTTCGGGCTCGCTCGGCCCAGACTCGACTCGAGCGCGAGGCCCAGGCGCTGGCCCGTCTCTCACACCCCAACGTGGTCCAGATCTACGAGACCGGCACCCATCAAGACGCGCTGTACCTGGCCATGGAGTATGTCGAGGGCCAGACCCTGCGCGAGTGGCTGCGCGACGCCAAGCGCAGCTGGCAATCGATCGTGAAGGTCGTGCTGGGGGCCGGGCGTGGCATCGCGGCGGCCCACGCGGCCGGGATGATCCACCGTGATCTCAAGCCCGACAACCTCATGGTCGGCCGCGACGGCCGGGTCCGCGTGCTCGACTTCGGCTTGGCTCGCGGGGTCTCGGACAGCGCCACGAACCTCGACGAGACCGACGATGACAATCACCCTCACGGACCCGAGCTCGCGGGGCTCCTGACCAAAGGGGTGACCCGGGCCGGGACGATCCTCGGAACCCCAGCCTACATGGCGCCCGAGCAGCACGAGGGCCAACCGAGCGACGCCAAGAGCGATCAATTCGCCCTGTGCGTGGTCGCCTACGAGGCGCTGTTTGGAACCCGACCGTTTCCCGGCCAGGACCGCGAGACGATCGCCGCAGCGATCGCCGCTGGTCAGCCTGCCCTGGGCGAAGACTCGCGCGGGGTGCCGCGTCGGGTCCGCGCGGCGATCGTTCGCGGGCTCGCCAGCGATCCGGATCAGCGCTGGCCAAGCGTCGACGCGCTGCTCGACCAGCTCAGCCGGGCGCTGGCCGGTCCAAGGCGGCGCCGGTTGGGCGTCGGCCTCGTGGCGCTGCTCGGAGCGGCTGCGGTCGGGCCATGGCTGCTGGCCCAGCCCGCCGCGGCCGGGCCCCAGTGCAACCCCGATCCATCCGCGCTCGTCGGCGTCTGGGACCCGTCCCGGCGGGCCGCTGTCCGAGCCGGGATCACCCGAGCGTCCGGCGGCCCCACGCCCGCGAGCGCCTACGTCGAAGCGGGCCTCGACGCGTGGGCTCAGACCTGGGTTCGTCAGCAACAGCGCGCCTGCGAAGCCACGTGGGTCGACGGCCGCCAGTCCGAGGCGATGCTCGACAAGCGCACCACCTGCCTCGACCGCCAGCTGCGGGCGTTCGCGGCGATGACCGAGCTGCTGGCCGATCCCGATCCCGAGCTGCTCGCCCGGACCCCGGAGCTGCTCGCGGGCTTGCCCGATCTCGACGCTTGCGCGAGCGCGGAGCTGGTCGAAGTTCACTACCCGCTGCCCGGCGATCCCCAGCGCGCCAAGGCGATCGCCCAGGGCTTCGAAGCGGTCGCGCGCGCCCGGATGTTGGCCACGACCGGACGGCTGACCGAAGCCGACGCCAGCGTCGAAGCCCTGGCCCAGTCCGCCCCTGACTACCCGCCCCTCGCCCTCGAGGTTCGCGCGCTCGCGGGCGAACGCCAGCTGTGGCACGGCCGCCTCGACCCGGGTCTGGAGGCGGCCGTCAACTCGGCGCGCGCAGCCGAGGCGCTGCACCTCGATGACCAAGCCGCGAGCCTCCGCGCCCGCGCGGCGATCGACGCTGCCGGAAGTTGGGGCCACCCCGAGCTCGAGCAGTGGTTGGTCGCCGACGCCCAGGCGGCCGTCGATCGGATCGGCCGCGCCAACGATCCTCGCCGCGTCGACCTTCACGGCGCCCGCGGGTGGCTGCTGGATGGCGCCGGGGACTACTCGGCCGCGCTGGCGGAGTTTCGAGCCGCGGTCACGCTGGCGACCACGATCGGTCAGACCGTTCGAGCCGAGCTGCTGGAGGTCAACGTCGCCCGCATGCTCACCAACCTTGGTCGCCACGACGAGGCGGCGCGCGCGTTCGAGACCGCTCGGGCCGCGGCCGCCCGTCACCTCGGCCCCGGCTCGCCTCGGCTCGCCGGCATCGAGCTCGACATCGGCCTGCTCGCCGCCCAGCGCGGCCAGTTCGACGACGCCAACGAGCACCTCCTGCGCGCCCGGGCGATCGTCGTGGGGGCCCTTGGCGAGCACGCAACTCGAGCCACGCGGGTCGACCTTGCCCTCGCCAAGCTGGCGCTGACGACCGGTGAGCTCGAGCGCGCGCGGCTGTTGTTCGAGGGGGTCCTCGCGGCCGACAACAGCCGCCCCGAGTGGCAGGCCGACGCCCACGAGGCGATCGGGGTCCTGAACTTCTACGCCAACGACTTCCCCGGCTCGCTCGCCGCCTACGCCAAGGCGCTCGAGCTGCGCTCGGCCGTTCTCGCAGCCGACCACCCAACCCTAGCGATCTTGCACAGCAACATCGGCGAGTCCAAGGCCGCGCTCGGTGACCACGCTGGCGCGCTCGCGGCCTACTCCCACGCGATCGCCACGCTCGAGCGCCGGCTCCCGCCCGACCACTTCGACCTCGCGTTCCCGCTCAAGGGTCGCGGTCAGTCTCGACTCGCGTCCGGCGACGCCGCGAGCGCGCGCGTCGACCTCGAGCGCGCCCTCGCCCTGCACCAGGCCAACCCCGGCGAGCCGCTCGAGTGGGCCGACGTCGAGTATAGCCTCGCCCAGGCCCACGCCCAGCTCGAAGATCGCGCGTCCGCCCGGACCCTTGCCGAGCAAGCCCGCGCCCGCTACCTGGCCCTCGAGCAAGCTGATCGGGCCGCCGAGATCGAGCAGTGGCTCGCCCAGCTGCGCCCAGCCTCCCCCCATTCCCATGCCCAGAGCTCACCATGACTCACTCATTCCGAATTCAATGGCACGACTCCAATTCCAACTACAGCGGCTCGCTCCGTGGTCGTCACGCCCGCGGCGACGACTGGGAGTCGCTCGACAACTTCAACCTGACCGCCAACGCGAGCTATGACTTCTACATGTCGGTGGCCGAGGGCGTGCGCTACACAACCTTTGTGACAATCAAGGTTGGCGCCCAGGTCTACGGGGCCAAGGTTCCCCCAATTGTCCACGACGACCAAGGCTCCGGCAACGACGACGCGATTCACCTCGGCCCGCTCGCGCTGTCCAGCGCTGACCTCGAGCTCAAAGCTTGCGTGTTGGTCAGCGACGATCCCAAGGTCCACGTGACCTGGGGGAAGGGCGGCGCGGGCTACGTCGCTACGGTCCAGCTGATCTGGACCGGCTCGGGGGGGTGGACGGATGCCAACGGAAGGCCGATCCCCGATCCGATCTCGGTCGAGACCTACAGCCAGGTCGTGATCCAAGTCAGCGATCAGAGCCGAAACGTCAGCACCGTGGCGATCTACGAGGCCCAGGTGATGGTCGGGGAGCTGCGCGAAGCCGGCGTAGGAACCGCGGTGGCGACCCTGGTACAGCCCACGGGCGCGACTGACACCACCTACACCGTCAACGTGTTCAACGTGCTCCCCGACGCAGCGACGCTCGCGGTGTAGAGCGCCCACCTCATCGGGGCGCTGACCGGACAATGAGGGCAGGGGTCGCGCGTATCCACAATTGATACGATTGTGCCCCTCCAGTAACCATCAGTTATCCCAACGGTCGGTGCCGCTCGTCACGCTCGGGACCGCCCACGACGTGATAATACCTACACTTTCGCGTGTAGATATTATTGGTGGACCCACTATTCTCCGCGCCCATGAATCGATTTGCAACACGTTTTGCGTATATGTCGGCGGCGCTCATTCTGGCGGCTTGCCGAACGGGCCCCGAGACCGCAACCGACTCGTCGACAGACACCTCCACAACCGGCGACGGCGACGGCGACGGCGACACCGGTGACGGCGACACCGGCGACGGCGACGGCGACGGCGACACCGGCGACGGCGATGGCGACACCGGTGACGGTGACGGCGACACCGGCGACGGTGACGGTGACGGTGACGGCGACCCCTTCCCGCCGCTCGCGGGCTATTGGGCCTTCAACGGCGACTCCACCGAAGGCAGCGGGACCAACATCGATCTGATGCCAATCGGCGATCCCGAGTACCTCGCCAGCGTCTCCCCCGGGCTTGGCACGGCGCTGACTCTCGATGGCGACGACGCAGCCGTGGGCGCCGATTTCGTGAAACTCAGCGGCGATGATGTGACGATCGTAGCTTGGGCGTACGCCGAAAGCCTCGAGGGCATCTGGAACACGATCGTCAAGAACTGGGGCCCCGGCACTTCGGGCCAGTTTCACATCGGCCTCGGCGAGGCCGATGAAGACATGTTCCAGTCCGTGCTCAACAACAACGAGTGGGCGACAGCTGAAGATCCCTTCCCATCCGGCGAGTGGGTCCACACCGCGGTCGTGCTGGACGCCATGGCGGGTGAGCACCGGCTCTACATCAACGGCGCGCTCGTGACGACCGTCGCCTATGCGGCTCCCCTCGACGTAGGTGAGTCGACTGGCCTCGGGGTTGGTGCCAAACCAAATGATGATGGTACCGGAGTCGCGGAGCAGGCCGAGGTCGGCTTCTGGAACGGCGGCATCGACGAGGTCGGAATGTACAATGCAGCCCTGACCCCCGAGCAGATCAGCACGATCTACCAAAATGGGCTGGACGGCATTCAGCTCGACGGCAGCAGCGAGTAAATAGGAACTCGCTCATCAGCCCCCGGGCTCGAGCTCGAACACGCGCAGTCTCATCTGGCGCGCGCGTTCGGGCTATTTTGTTGGGACGAGTTCGACGCTACACCCGCCTCGGTCGGCGCTCGCCTCGATCCTCGACGCCCGCGCGGCGCAGCTGTTGGCGCATGGCGAGATCGGGCGCCCGGCGGAGCAAGGGCCCGCATCGGTCAACGCGGGCTCCCGCCTCGAGCAGCGCCGCGACGAGCTTGGCGTTCCCCGCAGCGACGGCCAGCTCGAGCGGGCGCTGGCCGGGCGTGAGGTACAGCGATGGCCACTCTTTGGGATATGGGCGGTCGGGATCGGCTCCCGCCTCGAGCAGCGCGAGCGCTGCACTCACGGCTCCTCGATCGATCGCTCGGTCGAGCGCCCGGGCACCTTCATCGCCGCGCAGACCGAAGCGATCGTGGTCCGCGAGCGCCCGTAGGGTCGCGGACTCCAAGGTCAGCGGATCGAAGCCAGTGTGCGGCGCCCCTGCCTCGAGCAGCGCCTTGGTGATGGCGGCGCGAGCCTCCGCGACACCGCACGCACGCAGCACTGCGTCGAGCGGCCCTCGCCCCTGGTGGTCTCGAACCTCGACTGCGGCGCCGCGCGAGAGCAGCGTCCGGACCAGCTCGACGTGCCCCTTCGCCGCCGCGAGGTGCAGTGGTGTCTTGCCCTCGCCGTCCGTCCCGTCGATGTTCGCTCCTCGCTCGAGGGTGGCGACAACCGTGTCGTGGAGCCCCGCGCAGCTCGCCGCGTGGAGCGTGCGTGCAGGCGATCGTGTCACCGCCACCAGGATCGCAGCGAGCGCGTCGAGACCTTCGTGGATAGCGAGGACGAGCGGCGGCTCCAGGATGAGGACGTGTCCCTCGAACGAGAAGCCGGGTAGCCGCGCGTTGGGATCGGCGCCGCCTTCGAGCGCGAGCCGCAGGGCGTCGGCGTCGGCGGAGGTGAGCGCCGCGCGAAGGCCCGACGGATCGGGGAGCGCGACGAGCTCGGCCGCCGAAACTAGGCGCGCGGCCACCCGCAGCGATCCAAGGACCGGCGGCTCGTCGAGCTTCGCGCCGAGCTCGAGGAGGAGGTCCACGCCCTCACGATCGCCGTTCTGGACCGCCATGAAGAGCGCAAGCGCGGCGAATTCAGGCGTGGCCGCGACGCCGTGCCGCTCGAGCGCCCGCGCCTCGACCCACCGGTCTTCGTGGAGCGCCGCGTCCGTTGCGTTCCTCGGCTCGTCGAGCTCGAGCGCAACGTCCGGGTAGGACACGATCGCGAGCGGCCGGGCGCCCGCGCCGACCAGGCGATCGACGACGTCGACCCCGCGCGCGCGAAACAGCGGCTGAGCCTCCCAGACACGGAGATCGCCCGCTGCCCCGTCGGGATCAGCCCCGGCGTCGAGCAGGAGGCCCACCAGTTCCAGCCCGCCATGCTGTGCGGCACGGGTCAGCGCGCTCTGCTCGGCGCCCCCACCGGCGATCGCCACGGTGGCGTCGGGGTCCGCCCCATGCTCGAGCAGGCTCCGGGCGACCGCCACATCCCCCCGGTCGGCGGCGAGCCACAGGGCGCGGTCCAGCACAGCCTGGGTCGCCTCATCGAGGTCCTCGCCAGCGCGCTCACCGAGCAGCCTCGCCAAGCGCTCCTGCTCCTTCATCGCCACCGCCAGCGCGACCCGGCGCGACCACCCTTCGCTGAGCACCTCCGCCGCGAGCTCCACGACCTCGCTGGTGACGTGCGCCTTCAACCGACGGGCCACCGCGAGATGGCCGGACCTGGGGGCCCGCGGAGGGAAACCTCCATCGCGGTCGGTCAAGACTTCCGCGACGTCCGCGAAGACCTCGGGGAAGTGGGTGACGGTCAGGAGCGCGAGCCCGTCATCGTCTGAGAGTTCCACGCCCGCCTCGAGCAGGGCGTCCATCGCCTCGGCGGCCCCGGCTTCGACGGCGAAACGCATGGGGGTGTGCCCCGCGTGGGGCCCCTCCGACACCCGCCGACACGGATCGGCGCCCGCGCGGAGGAGCTGGACAACGCACGGGCTGCCTGTCCCGCAAGCCGCGTGCAGAGGTGTGCAACCACCGAGCAGCGCGTCCACGCCACGCAGCTCAATCGCCCGATCCACGACGTCGCGCAGCCCGCTCGCGGCGGCGGCATGCAAGACGCTCCGCTCCGAGCTCGCCCAACCGGCGTCCGCCCCGGCCTCGAGCAGCACCCTGGAGACCTCCTTCAGTCCCCGATCCGCGGACTCCCACAGCGGCGTGCGCAGCCCCTGCAGGTCCCACGCCGCTTCGGCGGGTGCGCCGAGTCGCAGCAGGACCTCGACCACGCGAGGATCGTCGGCGTTGGTCCGGAGCTCACACGCCACCGCCCACAGCAGGGCGCCCACGGATCCGATCGTCGGCTCGCGGTCGTCGAAGGCCTGCTCGATCGCGCCCGCGTCTCCCGACATCAGGGCGTGGAATCGGCGCGCGTCATTCATGCGGCATGTCGAGCTCGACCCACACCCGATCACGCCGGCCGGGCTCCTGGATAACCCACTGGAAGTGGCACACCACCTCGTCGTAAAAGCGCATCGCCAGCAGACGGCGACGCATCAGCGCGGTGGTGCTGAGGAACGCACAGCGGTAGGGCTTCAGCTGGTCCGCGTCGGGGTCGAAGGCGACCCCCTCCGGGACCTTGGTGACCAGCCGGATCTTGCGCTCGGGACGACCGAGGATCTTCGTCCAGGGCTTCCCGCGTTCGAGCGCCCAATAGTGCGCAGTATCCAGTTTGTAGGCGAACGCCACCAGCGATCCGCTCACCGCCTCGTCGATCGTGGCGCCCCGAAAGCTCGCAACCACGTCGCGCCCGCTCGACTTCGTCTGCACCTCGACCTTGCCGAGCCAGCTGCCCTCGATGCGCCGACGGATCCACGCGGGATCGATCGCGGCCGCGTCGAAGTGAGGGCCAGGATCGGGGCCGAGCGTCGGCGCGAGCAAGGACAGCTCGACTGAAGATCCGTGCGACAGCCCGAAGCAGCCGGCCCCGAGCAGCGCGCGTATGGTGTAGGCCGCCTCGTCTGCGCTGGCCGGTCGATCCGCTCGCAGGCTCCACGCCAGCAACTCGAAGCGCTCACGTTCCCAGCGCGGCCCGTTGACCCCTTGCTCGGGATCGATGAAGGGACTCGCCCACCCCATCAACTGGGCGGCGAGCCGGTAGTGCTCGAAGAACCCCCAACGCCGCACGGTCGGCGGCTGGTCCACCTCGAGCAGCTCGCTCCATGGATTGGGCTCACCCAGGATGTGGCAGGCGACGGCCAGCTCGTAGATGCTTGGGTAGGCCCGGAGCAGGCCATCGGTGCCGGCACGCTCCTGCGCGAGCTGTTCGACCAACCGATCCAGGAGGCGCTGATCGGACAGCAGGTCGAGCCCGGGGGGGCGGGCGAACGCGCCGAGGCGTACCGCCGTCGCTGTGGGGATGAGGCCCCTGTCGAAGTCTTGGCTGCCAAACTCGGCGCTAAAATCGGGCACAGGGTGCATCGCGCGGAAGCTATCGCGCGGGCCCGGTCACGTCTAGAGCGCCGATCAGCTTGGAGTCGCGTCGTCAGGTGCGTCTGGCGCAAACACGATGGCCTCGCGCCTCGCCCGATCCTAGCCCAGTCCGAGAAAAATCAATAGCTTGCGCAGCGGTGAGACGATCGGACATATCGGGCGTCGTATGAATCGAGACCTGACCGCTAGTGAACGTGAGCGCTGCGCGGCGATTGAACAGCAGTGCGCGGCGATCTGGGACAGACACCCGGCGGCGCGCTGCTACGCGTACCTGCGCGTGCGCACGCGTGGGAGCGAGCGAACGTTGATCCTTGGCGGCGAGTCGATCGTCGCCGGCCCGCTGGTGCTGCTGGACTGGGAGCAGGCGCCGCTCGCCGAGGTGTTCTTGGCCCACGAGGTCGGCGACGAGTACGAGCTCGAGCTCGACGCGGAGCGCAGCGTCGAGGGCGTCGTGCTCGAGCGGGCGATCTTGCGGACGCAGGCGCCCGCACAGCTGGTCGAGATCGACGACGGCCAGCACTGCCTGACGCGCGTGGGCGTGAACTGGACGGCTTCACCCACGCGCCTGCTCCCGGCGATGCCGCTGCGCGAGCCGGCCGCCCGGGCCCACACCCACGCGGCGATCGTGCTCGAGCTCGACGCGGATCAGCGCCGGGGCGTCGAGCTCGACCCGGCGCGATCGCTGCTGATCCTCGGTGAGGCGGGGTTCGGCAAGACCACCGTCGCGCTGCATCGCCTCGCTCACCTACGCACCTGCGCGCACGCAGCCGGGCGCCCGTTCACCGCTCTGGTCGTGGTTCCGACCCGCGGCCTCGCCCGCCTCGTCACGGCCCTGCTCGAGCGCCTTGGCGTCGAGGACGTGGAGGTGCGCGAGTTCAGCGACTGGGCCGCGATCCAGGGCCGGCGGGTGTTCGGGGATCTCCCGCGCAAGGACAGCTCGGACGCCCCGCCGGCCATCGCTCGGTTCAAGCGGCACCCGGCGTTGCGAGCGGTGCTCCCCGAGATCGTGCGCGGGACCGCGGCCATGCGCGAGGTCGAGGCCGGCTATCGCGACGACGAGACCGTGCGCACCGGTGAGCAGCTCTTGCACTTGTTTGGTGACCGAGCCCTGCTCGAGCAAGTCGCCGCCGCGTCCCACGGCCAGCTCGGCCCTCGCACGCTCGCGCAGGTGCTCGCCCACACCAAGGTGCAGTTCTCGCCTACGAGCGAGCGCGCCCTCGCCCACGTCGACGCCGATCGACTGCGCACCGTCGACGGTCGCGCCATCGACGAGGGCACGCCGCTACACGACGCGCAGAGCATCGACCCCGAGGACTTCGCGGTGTTGTTCGAGCTGCTGTACCTGCGCACTGGCGCGAGCTTGGGCCCCAAGGCCGCGCTGGCCCGCTACCACCACATCGTGCTCGACGAGGCGCAAGAGTTCGCCCCGATCGAGCTCGCGCTGGTCGGTCGCGCGCTCGCGCCCGGGGGCTCGATCACGATCGCTGGCGACGAGCACCAGCAGGTCGACGAGGGCGTCGTGTTCCCCGGTTGGTCCGCGCTGCTCACCGAGCTCGGGGTCAGCGAGCGCTGCGATCAGCTCGTGCTTCAGGCCAGCTACCGCTGCCCGCCGGTCATCGAGGCGTTCGCGCGGACCTTGTTCGCCAGCCTCCCCACGGGCGAGCTGCGCCGCGACGATCCAGCCCTGAGCGTCAGCCCCTGCGCCCACGAGCTCGAGCTCGTCAGCGTGCTGATCCACGCGCTGCTCGAGCTGCGCTTGCACGATCGCCAGGCCAGCGTGGCGGTGGTTTGCCGCCACGCGTCCTCGGGTCGACGCATGCACGCGCTGCTGAGCAAGGCGATGAGCTGCCGGCTGGTCCTCGACGGCGACTTTCGCTTTGGCCCCGGGATCAGCGTGACGTGTATCGACGAGATCAAGGGCCTGGAGTTCGACTATGTGATCCTGCCCGACGCCAGCGCGGTTAGCTACCCAGATACGCCGGAGGCCCGGCGCGCGCTCTATGTCGGCGTCACGCGGGCGGTCGCGCGACTGTGGCTGTTGTGGAGCGGCCGGCCCTCGCCCCTGATCCTACCGCCGCCGTAGCTCATCGCGTGTCTGCTCATGGCCCGGCGAGCGTCGCTATCTCTGCGCCGGTCAGCGCGCGATTGTAGATACGCACGTCATCAATCCGGCCCGAGCACTGCTGGTCGAACCCGGGGCTGTCGCTGCCGATCGCCATGGGCTCACTGTTGTCGGTGACCACCAAGCCGGTCATGTCGAGGGTAGCGACCTGTTCGCCGTTCACGTAGATCCGGCTGACCGCGCCGTCGTAGGTGCTGGCGATGTGGGTCCACTCCCCGAGCGGCAGCCACCGCGCCCCCGCCTCCGCCTGGAACGATCCGTCGGAGGTGGCCACGCGCCACACGAGACCAAAGTCCGCGTCATACATCGTGGCGTACTGCCCTGACTTGTCGACCCACGCAGCGCGCCCAGCCTGCGGAAAGCTCTCGGGTCGCACCCACATCGCCATCGTCAGGGCTTCGCTCACGTCGAGGCTCGAGCTATCCGGGACCTGCACGGCTTCACTCGTCGCGCAGTCCATGGCCATCCCCGTCACGCCTGGACCCAGACCCAACACCGTTGCGACGCCATGGTTGCCGTAGCCCGAGTCATCGACGAGCTGACCTCTGGCTTCGAACTGGTAGTGAGCGACCAGCGAAGCATCGGGCTGCGCGTCGCCATCTCCGTCTCCGTCTCCGTCTCCGTCTCCGTCTCCGTCTCCATCCCCGTCGCCATCTCCATCCCCATCCCCATCCCCATCCCCATCCCCATCCCCCGTGCTCTCGCTCTCCGTGTCGCTCACGAACAGAGGGTTGCGCTCGAAGATGCACCCGCTGAGCCCGAGCGAAACCATGCTCGTCAGCGCCAGACAGGAGCCAACACCGCACGCCTTCCCTGCAAACACGTCCAGCATCTGGACCTGAGTGTACGCAATAATTTCGGAGCCGAGCCAGCTGAATCCGCCGCACGTCGCTGCGCCCCCCGGCACATTGTGCGCCGTGTTCAGCGATGCGCCGCGAAGTAGCGATCGCGGGGCTCGACTTGCTCGAGGTCATCGGGCGTAGCCATCGCGCGCCTGCTCGGCCGGCCAATTACGCGCGTCGCCACGCTCGAGAACGAGCAAGAGTTCATTGACGCTGCTGCGGTCCACGCGACCGCGTCACAGATCGCACTTCTGACTAGAGACGACCCATTGAGCGACTCGCCGCGAATGCCCACACGGCAATGCGCAAATGCCCACACGGCGGCGCGTGAATGCGACGCCAAGGCCGAGGCCGCACTCGCTCGCAGGCCAGCCATGCGAGGGGATGGCTCAATTGCCGTCGTGAGTTGACGAGTATCATTCGTCATGTTTAACCGTGGCATTTGTCTACGCCGCCCACTACATTGCCCGCACTTCGGCGCCCAAGCACAGGCGCCTGACCACAAAGAAGCATCACATGCACGCAACATTACGTCGTCCCCTCCCGGCCATTGCGCTGGGTCTCACCCTATTTGGCAGTGCAGCCGTCGCGATCGCGGCGGGAGCGTCGATCCAAGACGCCCGCGAGGCCGCCGAGGACACGCCGGTCGTCGTCGAAGGCGTCGTCTCCGTGCCCTCGGGGACCTTCGCGCCCAACGATGAAGGTTTCGCCATTCAGGCCGGGAAAGTGGGCATCTACATTCACGACTCCATGGGCCAAACGCTCGAGCTTGGCCAAACCGTCACGGTCAGCGGCATCGTAGGCGACAGCTACGGGCAGGTCTATGGCGTGTATCCAGACTCCATTCAGGTGACCGGCACCCACCCCGTCCACCCCGCCAAACCAATGGACACCGGGGACATCAACGAGGATAGCGAGGGCCGCCTGGTCCGCGTGCGTGGCACGGTGATGGACGCCGTGTTCGACGACGCGCCCTACGGTTGGGTCTTCCACCTCGATGACGGTTCGGGCGAGACCACCGTGTTCATCTATACGGGCGCGGGCGTCGACGTGAGCGGCATCGAAGAGGGTGACGAGTTCGAGATCACCGGGTTCAGCGGGCAGTTCCTCGACCACTACGAGGTCAACCCGCGCTCGCAGTCCGACATCGTCGAGCGCTGAGTTCGTCGGGGGTTGCGGTCCGTCGTGCCTTGCTCGGCCACGAGCGAGGCACGACGGCTGCGCCCGCTTGCAGCGCGTCGTGTGCACCCGCGACGGGTGTTGCTCTACTCGTCCGTCTCGATGATCGGCGTCAGCTCGCTCAGATCCGGCAGCAGCACCAGCTCGATGCGCCGGTTCTTCACGCGCCCCTTCTTGGTGTTCCGGGCCACCGGGTCAAACTCGGCGTGGCCGGCGGCGCTGAGGTGCTCGGGCGTGACGCCCTTGTCGATCAAGAAGCGCGTGACCGTGAGGGCGCGCTCGGTCGAGAGCTGCCAGTTATCGGTCCACTTCGACTTCTTGGTCGGCTGATTGTCGGTATGGCCAGAGACCTGAATCCGCTGATCTTTCATGGTCGCGAGGGCGGCCCCGACACGATCGAGCGACTTGCGTCCCTTCTCCGACAGCTCGGCGTTGCCGACCGCAAACAGCACCTCCGAGGGCAGGGCGATCACGGGCAGTCCGTTGCGTATGTAGACCTCGAGATCCCCGGCGGCGATCAGCTCGGCGAGCTTTTCATTGAGCTGACGAAATGCCTCGAGCCGCTTCTCTACGGCTTCGCGTTGGCGGCGAAGCTCGGCCAGCTCGGCCTCCGTCGCGGCGAGCTGATCAGCTAGGGCGGCGTCGGCGTTGGCCCCGTTGGTGGAGAGCTGAGCCTGGCAAGCGGCGAGCTGCTCGGCGAGACCAGCGTGGGCCTTGCGGCTGGTGTCCAGATCCTTGAGCGCGCTGTCGTACTCGGCTTGTGCGACACAGCCCGCGAGCGACAACAACACGACGAGGGGGAGCGAAAAGCGAGACCGAAACATGGAATCAGGCTACGGCAATCTGGCGCCGCGTGGCGGACCGTCGAGCGGCGTAATTTGCGGAGCTATTTGTGTAGCGAAGCTAACCTGAGGGACACGTGGATCGTCGCGTATTCGATGAATTGCACCAAGCGCCCCCTCCGAGAGGTCTGTTGTCCGGTGGGTTGGCGCCCGGGATCGGCATCGCAGGGAACTCGACTAGGTCAAGTCGCCGCGGACCACGGGCCGCTGGCGGCGAGCGCAACGAGGTGCTCGACGACCATCGCGTGGGCGACCTCGGGATCGTTGGTGCCACAGATTGCGAGCAGCTCATCGTCGCTGTGAAACGCCAGGCGCATCGCCAGCAGCACAATCGTGTGGCCATAGAGCCGCGCCGCCGGACCGTAGGCCCGGTCCAGGCGAGCGAGGAAGGGCTCGAGGGACTGACGCCAGTTGGTGTCCGAGACGCTGCCCTCGCGCGCCGTCAAGAAAAACCGCGCTCGGACGAGCTCGCGGTTGTCGCGGCACAGCTCGTAGTACTCCGTCAGGAGCTGGTCGAGCGTGCTCTTGCCCGCGAAGAAAGGGTGGGTCGAGAGCAGCTGCCACGATTGCTGCTGGAACGGCTCGATGGCCGCGTCGAGCAGATGCTGGACCGTTGGGTAGTAGTGGGTCACGGTCCCCGGCGAGAGGCCCGCGCGCTCGGCCACGTTGCGAATGCGCAGGCCGTTGATCCCCCGCTGCTCGAGCTCCTCGATCGTCGCCGCGAGGATCTGATCGAGGGTGTGGGGCTTGTCCATGGAAGCGCCAGCGGGCATGCCCGCCAGAGCTTACTCGAAATGGGCGGCGCAGTTGGGCGCGCTCGGGTCGGTCATGCAAGGCTCGTTCGAGTCCATGTTGCCGCTGGCGCCCTGGTTCGACTGCGGCTCGACGTTGAAGGTCCCAACGTAGGGCGTCTGCTTGGTCGACGCCGTGTTGGCGTACTTCTTCAGCATCCGCGTGTCGGTGCGCGGGGGCGCGTAGCGGTGCCACTTGCCAGAGCCGCCGACGGTCTTCGAGCCCGGGCACAAGTTTGGCGGCATGAAGTGGTCGTCGGCGGCGGCCCGCATGTCGTCTCCGCAGCTGGGGTTGAGCTGAATGTTGTGCTTGGTGGTCTCCCACATGCTGCTGACGTCGGCGCCGCCGGTCGATTGGTAGACGCAGTGATCGTGAATCAAGCAGCCGACGCCCCACCCGCCGCCGCCACCGATCCACTTCGGGGCATCCCCGCAGCCGGGCCCGCACCGGCCGTTGCACGGATAGGCGGCGAGAGCCTCGATGCTGCTGGTGTCCGCCGACAAGCGCACGCTCTTCCGCTCCGCAAGTTCACCGCCTGCTCGCCTGCGCGTCGCGCAAAGTTCTCTTGTCGCATCGGATACACATTCCAGAGCTCATTGCTAAAGTGATTTCTACTAGCTCACATTGCCCTGGACCCCATGCATGCGCCACGCAATCTGCACTATCATATTGTCATCTCTCGTGTCGATGCAAGACGGATGCGAAGGGACATCGAGCAGAACCTCGGACACGACATCGCTGCCCGCAGAGGATCAGCTCCGAGGAAACCCCAATGTCCTCTCGATCGAGGAGCTGGGCGAAGCGATCTTCTTCGATGAGGATCTGTCGGTGAACTTCAATCAAGCCTGCGCGGACTGTCATGGCCCCGAAGCCGGATATACCGGCCCAGAGCTGCTCCCCAACCTCTCCGGCGGCATTTACGAGGGGTCGGTTCACGGTCGCCATGGCGGTAGAAGGGCCCCTAGCTCGGCCTACAACTCGTTCGCGCCGGTCCTCTCGTGGGATGGCCAACAGTTCGTCGGCGGCACCTTCTGGGATGGTCGGGCGACGGGCTGGAGGCTCGGGGATCCGGCGGCGGAGCAGGCCCAAGCACCGTTCCTCAATCCAGTGGAACAGGCTCTCGCTGACGGCTCGATCGTGGTCGACCGGGTCTGCGACGCATCGTACAAGTTCGCGTTCAAGTGGTTGTGGGGCGCCGTGGCGTGCAAAAAGGCCAACAGCGCCCTTGGCTTCGACAGCGTGGCGTTTTCCATCGCCGCGTTCGAGACTTCGCCGTTGTCCAGCCCGTTCTCGTCCAAATACGACGCCTACCTCAGAGGCGACACGACGTTGAGCTCGATCGAGGCGGAGGGCCTCGCGCTATTCGAGGGCAAGGCCCTGTGTTTCGCGTGTCACACTCTCGGCGGCGCTTCGCCGCTGTTCACCGACTTTACATACGACAACCTGGGCGTGCCTCGCAATCGCAACAATCCGTTCTATCGAATGGATGGCGTCGAGGTGGATGGTCAACCCATCAACCCGCTCGGCTTCGGCTGGGTCGACTTCGGACTCAGCCAAACTATCGCTGGGCTCGCCAACGACGACAGCTGGCGGGTCCTCCCGGACGCCCCAGACTCGATGACGCAGCTCTCCGACGCGGCGCTCTTGCTGCTCGCGGAGGAGTCCCGGGGCAAGCAGAAGGTCCCAACCTTGCGCAACGTCGATCTGCGGCCGTACCCCTCGTTCGACAAGAGCTACATGCACAACGGCTACTTCAGGACCCTCGAAGGAGTCGTCCACTTCTACAACACCCGCGACGTGCTCCCGACCTGCGCGGGTGACTTCACAGAGGCCGAGGCCTTGGCTCTGGACTGCTGGCCGCCGCCCGAGGTGAGCGAGAACGTGAACGAGACCGAGATGGGTGATCTCGGCCTTTCCCCGAGCGAGGAGGCCGCGGTCGTCGCCTTCCTTGGGACCCTGTCGGACGGGTTCGTGGTCGAGTAGGCGCCGCGCGGCCGACAGCGACGCCAGCCCGACCACCTGCGGTTTGAGCACAGCGGCTCGACGTTGAAGGTCCCGACGTAGGGCGTCTGCTTGGGCGACGCCGTGTTGGCGTACTTCTTCAGCATCCGCGTGTCGGTGCGCGGGGGCGCGTAGCGGTGCCACTTGCCAGAGCCGCCGACGGTCTTCGAGCCCGGGCACAAGTTTGGCGGCATGAAGTGGTCGTCGGCGGCGGCCCGCATGTCGTCTCCGCAGCTGGGGTTGAGCTGAATGTTGTGCTTGGTGGTCTCCCACATGCTGCTGACGTCGGCGCCGCCGGTCGATTGGTAGACGCAGTGATCGTGAATCAAGCAGCCGACGCCCCACCCCGGAGCGCGAAGCCTTCGGCGCTCGTCGAGGCGGCCGGACTCGGGGTCGCTTCCGCGCGTCCATTCGGGACCACGACGAAGGGCAGGGTGAGGACAATCCCAGAGAGGCGGGTGAGCGCGACGTGGCTGGCTTTTATCGCGCTCAGCTTAGTCAGCTCCACCACGGGCTGCGGAACTTGTGTCGTACCGCGTCCGAAGCCTGGCGCACGCCTGCGCGATCGAACATCCATGACGAGGACAGGTGTTCAATTAGTTGCGAGAGCCTGCTGTGGTCATCTGGCGAGAGGACTCGAACGAGCGCCCATCCGGCGCTCTAGTCGCCGTTCCCCCCTTGCTCGGACGCCCAGCGAAGTTGCGACCCCACCGAATATCAGCTACGACCAGGCGCGAGTTAAACTTGAACAAAGACGCTCCATCGACAGGCCCGCTCGTGAATGCCAGTGAGATGGAGGTGTTCTTCGAGTCCAACCCGCTCGGCATGGCGCGGATCGAGCCCGATGGGCGATTGATCGGGGTGAACGCGGCCCTGTGCACCATGCTCGGATACTCTCGGGACGAGCTGCTCGGGCGCAGGATCGCGGATGTCACTCACCCGGATGACATCGCAGCCGCAACGGCAACCAGCCACGCGGCGGCAGATCACATGCTCGCGCAGACGCAAGGAGCGGCCAGCGTCGAGAAGCGCTACGTCCGCAAGTCTGGCGCCATCCTGCATGCGCTGGTCAGCACGACGCCGATCCGAACGGAGCAGGGCGACCCGACCTACTTGCTCGCCCAGATCATCGACGTCAGCGAACAGCGGCGGCACCGGGAGATCCAAGAAGCCCACGCCCACGTGCTCGAGATGGTCGCAATGCACGAACCGCTGTCCAATGTCCTCGGCGAGATCGTGGCGCGGGCCGAGGCCGTGAACCCAGACGTGCGCGCCTCGGTGCTGCTGGTGTCCCCCGACAAGCGCACGCTCCACCAGGGCGCCGCACCGAGCCTGCCACCGGCCTACAACGCGAAGCTCGAGGGTCTCGTGATCGGTCCAGGCGTGGGCAGCTGCGGGACGGCGGCGGCAACGGGCAAGCGGGTGGTCGTCGAGGACGTCAACCACCACCCCTACTGGGCGGCACACCAGGCGTTGGTGCAGCTCGGCGCGTTCGGGGCGTGCTGGTCCGAGCCGATCCTCGACGCCAACGACGAGGTGCTGGGCACCTTCGCCATGTACTACCGGGAGCCGCGTGCGCCAGAGGACACCGACCTCGAGTACATTCGGGCGACGGCGCGGCTGGCCGGCATCGCCATCTCTCGCAGGCTCGCCGAGGACGCCCTGAGCCAGAGCGAGGCCCGACTCCGCACCGTGATCGAGAACGCTCCAGAGGCGCTGGTCCTGATGGACGTGCACGCGGGGCGCTTCGTCGACGCCAACGAGAACGCCCTGCTGCTGTTCGGGCTGTCCATGGAGGAGCTGCGGGCGAGCAACCTCGACGACTTGAGCCCGGCCCTGCAACCCAGCGGCCGCCAGTCGCCCGAGGCCCTCGCCGATCTCGTCGAGCTCGCGGTACGCGGCGCAAAGCCGACCGTTGATTGGGTCTACCTGAACCGCAGCCGGGAGGTCTCATGCAAGATGCGCCTGGTTCGGCTGCCCTCGTCGGAAGGGCTGATCGTCCGGCTCAGCATCATGGACTGCACCCAGGAGAACGAGCTGCAAGAGCAGCTCCGCCAGGCCCAAAAGATGGAGGCGATCGGCCAGCTCGCTGGCGGTGTCGCGCATGACTTCAACAACATCCTCGCGGGCATCATGGGCTACGCGGAGCTCTTGAAGATGTCGCTGAACGCCGACGCCGATCATCCTCGTCATGCTGATCACGATCATGATGACGAGGATGACGTCGACCTGATAAACCAGATCATTCAGGCAAGCGAGCGGGCCGCTGACCTCACCAAGCAGCTGCTCGCGTTCTCGCGCAAGGGACGGACGAAGTCGATCCCGGTCGATCTCCACGCGCTGATCGCCGAGGTCATCTTGCTGCTGTCCCGGACTATCGACAAGCGCATCCAGATCACGACGGAGCTGCGCGCCGACGAGGCGACCGTGCTCGGCGACCCCTCGCAGCTGCATCACGCCCTGCTCAACCTCGGCCTCAACGCTCGCGACGCGATGCCCAATGGCGGTCGGATCATCATTCGCACCCGCAACCTGAGTCTGGACGAGGTCTACCGCCGGGCCCGTGCCCAGCAGATCACGCCCGGACAACACGTCGAACTCGAGGTGCTCGACACCGGCGTTGGCATGAGCCCCGAGATCCAACAACGCATCTTCGAGCCCTTCTTCTCGACCAAGGCCCCCGGCAAGGGCACGGGGCTGGGGCTCGCCGGGGTCTACGGCACGGTCCAGAGCCACGGGGGGCAGATCCTCGTCGACAGCGAGCCGGACAAGGGCACCAGCTTCACCATGCTGTTCCCCACGGTGCCAGAGAGCGCCGTCCAGCAGCCGCTCCCAGACAGCCCGCGGGTGAGGGGTCACGGCCACATCCTGATCGTCGATGACGACGAGATGGTGCTCGTGTTCGCCGCCAAGTTTTTGCGGGGGCTCGGCTACATGGTCACCACCTGCTCGGACGGGGTCGCAGCGGTCGCGCTGTTCGAGCGACGCACGCAGGACTTTGATCTGGTCATTCTCGATCTGATCATGCCAAAGCTCAACGGCCTCGACACCTACCGCCGCCTCGAGCAGCTGTGCCCCAACGTCCGCGTGCTCGTGACCTCGGGCTATAGCTGCGACCACGCCGTCGAGACAATGCTCGAACAAGACGGGTTGGCCTTTCTCCCCAAGCCCTTCCGCTTGGAACAGCTCGCAACAGCGGTCGCCCGCGCCTGTGGGGCCGCGCCGCCGCTCGCGATGCTAGCGTCCGCGACGGACGCTTGAAGCCGGCCAGCTGAGCCACACAGCGGCGAAGAGCGTCATACCGCGTGACACCTGCTCACGAGGCGCACCGTTGACATAGCGAGTCAACCGCCGCCCGAGCCCGTGGTACACGGTTGCGTGCGAATCTCCACCTTCACGCTCACCGCTGTGGCTTCGTTGGCGGCGTTGGCCGGATGCAAGACGCCCGCGCCCAAGACGACGCCGCCCGAGCAGCAAGTAAAAGCTGACGCCGCGAAGCCGGGTAGCGACACGCGAGAGCAGGACGAGCCCGAGCCCAGCAGCGAGCCCGAGCCCGAGCCCAGCGGCGAGCCCGAGCCCAGCGACGAGCCCGAGCCCAGCGACGAGCCCGAGGACAACCGCACCGCCTACGAGGTCGTGTTCGCCGGTCCGCTCGGCGCTGGCGGTTGGCGCTGTCGCGCGGCGGATGACTCCGTGGCCTTGACCGGTTGGTTGTACGCGGGGGGCCCCATGCCCCCACCGGAGATGGCCGTGAGCGGCTGGACGCTGTGGATCGAGGGCGAGGCCGTTGCCAGCCGCCAGGAGACAATGGACGGGACCACGACTGGCGCTCCGCTGCGTCGACGGTCGGTGTCAACCAAGAGCCAGGGCGGGCCCGTGCGGGTGAACGACCCCTGGACCGAGAAGATCATCATCGATCGTGAAGACGGCGAGCCGCTGATCGATGACATCCGCGTGCTCCGGGTCACCGTGGACTGCGAGCGCAGCAGCCCAGCGCCGATGCCATGAGCGGCCGCGTCGAGTCTTCGGCAACCTTTGGATCAACTCATAGCCAACGCCAACCAATTCCTGCGATCGGCTCGCCAACCAAGCTCGGACCGACCTCCAAGCCAAAGACGGGCGATCACCCAGGGATAGGCCACAAACGAGCGGCCACCGCAATCCCCTCCCTGCTCCTCAGTTTCGCCCATGATGCACCCCGTCCCCCTCACCACTGGCGCACGGGCACCTCCTCGTCGACGAGATGAGCCGCGACGTCGGACATGCGCCGGCCGAGCCGGAGTCGCGCGCCGCCCAGCCGCCGGGTTCGCAAGCTCGGTTCGCAAGCTGGCCTCTGCGCTGACCTGGGCCGTCGCTCCGCACTGCTACGCGTCGTGCCACCGCGGCCCGCCGAGCAACCACAACGCGCTGGCGGCGAAGTACATGGCGAAGGGCAGCGCGAACCCTCCGATCCACATTGCGCCACTGAATACGCCGATCAGCACTGCGATGGCCGCGTAGGTCGTCGCCGAGAACGAGGCGGCCATGAGCGGCCACCCACGACGACGCGCCGTATGAGTCGATGCGGATAGCGCCAGAGCGAACAGGACCACCGCGAGCATGAAAACAGGTTGAAGCGACACGCCGTCTTGGTCGGCCGGCAGGACGAGCGGGTAATAACTGCAGGTGCCCAGGACGATTGCGGTACCGTGCACATACCGGGCGGCACGGCTGAGCATCTTGGCAGCGACGTGCCCTTCTTGGCGCCTCGTGAAGCGGTCACCAATCCAGTGGCCGAGACCGAAGGCGAGCGGAGCGGCCAGCCAGGCCACAACGATGCCAGGCGTCACCAGGAACAGGGGTGCCAAGAGCAATCCCACGAGGCCGGCGGACCAGAAGAGCATCAAGCACCCTGCGAGCAGACACACCGCCCCATAGACAACGATCGCCCGATGGCTTAGTCGAACCCAAGGAGGGGCGGAAGCTAAGTCAGGCATTTGGGCAATTCGACACCGGCCGGCCCTCGATCCCGCGGAGCAGATAGGTAAACTTCAGCGGTTCGCGGTCCAGCACAGCGTCGCACCGAGTGTGCATGTTTGTCTACGGGTTCGCCGTACCTCGGTGAGCCGCCACGCAAATCTGGGACTCGGACGTCGCCGTTCAAGCCCACCACCGACACAATCACGGCGAAGGTGGACCCCATCCTGGACGGGTTGGTGCCAATCTCAGTGCAGGGACCATGAGTGACACTGAACACGACCAACAGGTCCACGTCTCGTTTGCGTCCGAGCGCGACGACAATGCCACCTGGCATGTCACGGGCATGGCCCTGAGGCGCCGGCGCCCAGACGGCAGGGCGCGGGCGGCTTGGCCGGCCGTGGTCGCCGCCGGGCCAAGACATCTACGCGAGCGTGGTGCTGCGACCGGGCGCCCCCTCGGCCGCGTTTGGCTCGCTGGGCCCTGGCCGTGGGCGTTGGGCTGTGTGAGGGCCTGAGCGCAGTGTTTGGTGATCAGCTCCCCGAGCTCGCCCTCGAGTGATGACGCATGACGCCTCGAGTTACGCGTTGGCGATCCGCTCGAGCAGCTCCTCGAGCAGGTGCCGCTCGCCGCTGGTGAGCACGGTGCTCTGGTCGAGGGAAGCCCGCAGCGCCGTCGCAGCTCCGCTCGGTCCCGGCTGCGCGGGTGCGACCGCCTCTGTGGTGATCGCAGCCACGACTGCCTCGCGCGCGACCTCCGACAGGCCACAGTCGCGCTGCTCGTCCGGCTGGCCGAGCAGCGCGAGCACAGTTCCGGTGCCCACCGCGTGCAGCAGTGCGACCGCCCGCTGCTCGCTGACGCGCAGGCGTCCCGCGAGCGCGATCCTCCGGACCCGCCCCCGCAGCAGCTCCAACCCAGCCGCGACTGCGGCGGACGCTGGGCGCTGATCCGGACCGCCGCTCATGATCGCGAACAGCCCGGGATGGCCCAGTCCGAACGCGACGTGCATGTCCCAGCCGTCGCGCAGGTCCTGCACCGGATCAGGATGGGGCCTGCGCGCGGCCTTCTGCGTCATGTAGGCGGCCATCTCGTATTCGGCGACCGCGTCGAGCAGCCCGCGCTTGTCGCCGAACAGGCGGTAGATCGTGGGGGCCTGTACAGCAGCAGCAGCGGCGACCGCACGAGTGGTCGCCGCGTCGCGCCCACCGGAGGCGATCAGGCCGGCGGCGGCCACGATGATGCGCGCACGGGTATCGTCCGCGATCGGGCTCAGCTCGGTCATCACGGGCAATATACCGCCAAGCCTTTCCAGCGATAGTCTTGGCTTGTTAGCGGTGATAATCAATGATATCTTCAGGATGTTATCGGTGATAACGACCCACAACCCATCGCAAGAGACTCATCCGCATGATCATCGTCACAGGAGCAACTGGCCAGCTCGGCCGCGCGATCGTCAAACAGCTCGTTGGGCGCGTGCCCGCAGACCAGGTGGGGATCAGCGTCCGCGATCCGGCGAAGGCCGCCGACTTGGAGCCGCTCGGCGTCCGGGTCCGCCGCGGCGACTTCACGGAACCCGACAGCCTGCGGCACGCCTTCGAGGGTGCCAAACAAGTGCTGCTCGTCTCATCCAACGCGCGCGCGTCCGGGGGCGACACACTCGCCCAGCACCGCGCAGCGATCGAGGCGGCGCGCGCCGTCGGGGTGGGACGGATCGTCTACACCAGCCAAATGGCCGCGAGCGCCTCGTCGAAGTTTCCGCCGGCGCTCGACCACGCGGCGACTGAAGCGATGCTGCGCGATTCTGGGCTCGAGTGGACCGCGCTCCGGCACGGCTTCTACGGGGCGAGCGGCCTCATGATGATGGCCGAAGGGATCGAGAGCGGCGTGGTCGAGGCGCCGGAGGACGGCAAGATCGCGTGGACGGCCCACGCCGACCTTGCCGAGGCCGACGCGATCATTCTCGTGAATCCGGGCCGATTCGACGGACCGACGCCGCCGCTCACCGCAGCGGAGGCGCTCGACCTCGCTGATCTGGCCGCCCTCGCGTCGGCGCTGCTGGGGCGCTCGATTGTGCGCAAGTTCGTCTCCGATGATGACATGCGGACGAAGCTGGCGACGCGCGGAGCACCGTCACATACTGCAGACTTGGTGATGGGGCTCTACATGGCCAGCCGAGCGAGCGAATTCACAACTGTCGACCCGACTCTCGAGCAAATGATCGGTCGTCGGCCGATTGAGATGGGGGCGCTGATCGAGGCGGGCTTCGGCTGACGATGAGGGAGCCGATATCACATGGAAACGCGACGACCGGCGAACAGCACGACGTGACCCTGGTGTACCCGCGCCAGGCCGAATTCGCGGACGGCAAGCTGTCGATCCTCGCACCCATCGGGGCCACGCTGCTGGGGCTCCGGGCCCAGAAGCCGCGGGTGATTTCGATCTGTAGGAAGCAAAGGGTGTGACCGGGCGCCTGTCACCAGGCGCCCTCGGAGCAACAACTAAACCCTCAGCGAGCTACATGAAGGCCAACCCCCAGCCGTTGCCGTTGCTCATGGTGACGTCCTGGACG
>NZ_JMCC02000077.1 GCF_000737335.2 Enhygromyxa salina
GGCTCGTCGCAGGTGGCGCCGGTCCAGCCCTCGTCGCACACGCAGGTGTACTCGTCGAGGCCGTCGACGCAGACCCCGTATGAACACGGGTTGTGCTCGCAATTGTCGATGTCGATCTCGCAGTTTTCCCCGGTCCAGCCCGGAGCGCACGCGCACGCGTAGTCGTTGACCTGGTCCTGACACACGCCACCGTTGAGGCAGGGGTCGCCAGCGCACTCGTCGATGTCTTCCTCGCAGAACTCACCCGCGAAGCCGGGGATACACGCGCACTCGTAGTCGTTGACCAGATCGACACAATCGCCGTTAGTGCAGGCATTACCCACACACTCGTCGATATCGAGTTCGCAGTTGTCGCCCTCGAAGCCGGGATCACACGCGCAGGTGTAGTCGTTGCTGCCGTCGGTGCACTCGCCGTTGACGCAGGGGTCGCCGGCGCACTCGTCGATGTCGATCTCGCAGTTGACCCCGTCGAAGCCGGCGTCGCAGGTGCAGCTGTAGGCGTTGATGAGATCGGTGCAGATGCCACCGTTCACACACGGGGCGGCGTCACACTCGTTGATGTCGGTCTCGCAGTTGTCGCCGGTCCACCCAGGCTGGCAAATGCACATATAGTCGGCAAGCTGGTCCTGGCAGACCCCGTTCACACACGGGGCAGCCGCGCACTCGTCGATCTCGTTCTCGCAGTTGACCCCGTCAAAGCCGGCCGGACACGCGCAGGTGTAGTCGTCCTCGCCGTTGGCACAGGTCCCGCCGTTCACACACGGGTCGGGATCGCAGTAATCTTCGGGCGGCAGCGTGTAGCAGACCTCGAGCGCGGGGCGCAGCCCGACGCCGGCGCCTTCGTTGCTGCTGAAGATGTTCTTCTTGTTGCCCTCGGTCTCGAGCAGCACGCCGTAGTTGGGCTGTGCGCCGGTCACCCACGTACTCACCAGCGCGGTGATGTTGGCCGAGCGCAGGGCGTTGGCGCTGCCGGGCGCGATGATGCCGGCGATACCGGCCGCGAACTGCTGGTTGAAGCTCTGGTAGGTGACCGTGTCCTCGGCCCAAGCCGCGGTGGCGCGGTGAATGTTGATCGGGTTGTTGCCGACCGCACCATTTGCGTAGAGCTTGAGGGTCGCGCTGTCGATCGACGCCTCGGCGGGGATGTCATCGAGGCTGAAGCGGATCAGCGACTCGTCCTTGCCGCCGACCCGCAGGAGGGGGTGCGCCCCATAGTTGTTGTGCTTGGGCGGGTTCGAGATCATCGCGTCCTCGACGTCCTCGCCGCTGATCGTGATGCACTCGGAGACCGGGGCGCTGCGCAGCTCGGGGGCGCCGGCCTCGGGGGCGGCGTCGTCGGCCTGGATGCCACAGCCGGACATGGCGAGGGCGGTGAGCGGCAGCGTGAGGCCGAGCAGGACGGCGCGGGTCGAGGAAGAGGGAGTCTGGTGGTGGGTCGTCATTGGGTATCCGTGCCGCCGACACGTAGTTGTGCGTGTTGACGTCGAGTGCCAGCGGCGGGCGCTTTAGTAGCCGTATCGGCACAGAAATACAGTTAGACCTTTGGCTAACTTGACACCCGAGCAGCCATCTGCTCGTGGTGTGTACCCCGTAACATTCGAGGGTGCCGAGCCGAACCCGCGACCGGGGTATGATCGGGCAGTCCATGACACAGCAATTCGACACGCAACCAACGCTGTTCCTGGGCCACGGCGGCGGCCCGCTCCCGCTCCTGGATCACGCTGGCCATGCCGAGCTGGTCCGGACCTGGGCGCCGGATCTGCCAATTCACGCGGCGCTGCACGATCGATCCGTCACCACAATCGTCGTGATCTCGGCCCACCATGAAAGCCGCGACGCCTCGGTGCACGTCATGGCCGACGCCGCGCCAGGCCTATTGTTCGACTATAGTGGCTTCCCACCACAGAGCTACGAATACACAATCTCAAATCCTGGCGCCCCCGCCGTCGCCACGCGGATCGTCGAGCTGCTGACGGGCGCTGGGATCCCGAGCGCACTCGAGCGCGGCCGCGGCCACGATCATGGCGTGTTTGTCCCGCTGATGGGGCTGCAAGTCACCACGGCGCGGCCCGAGCTTCCGGTCGTCTCCGTCTCGCTTCGCGGCCCGGTGGACTACAGGGCCGGCGAGCCCCAGCTCACCGAGTCACACTGGGCGATGGGGCTCGCGTTGGCCCCACTGCGCAGTGAAGGCGTGCTCCTGGTCGGATCGGGCAACACCTACCACGGCCGCGCGACCCCAGCTGAGGCGGCGGGCTTCGACACCTTCCTGCGCAGCCTCGGCGACACGGGCCCGTCGGCGCTGCGTCGCTGGGCCGAGCACCCCGCAGCCAGGGGCTGCCACCCGCGCCCCGAACACCTCTTGCCGCTGCTCGTGTGTGCCGGCGCCGCGTCAACGTCGACCCAGGTCGAGAGCATGCCCCACGACTTCATGGGGCACGCGGCCAGCCACTTCATCTTTCGCTAGCGCGGGCCTCAACGCCACGTCACAAGCCGGGTAGATCGTGGCATGCACGAGATCATCCTGGCTCGACTGCTCGCGTCGCCGCTCCTGCGCGAGCCGGCTCCGCTCACCGAGGCGGCCGTGATCGAGCGCTTCGGTCTGGTCGACGACGGCGACACCATGGAGCGCGAGGGTTCGCGCTGGAGCGTGTACTGGGACGAGCCCGCGTGGTACGAGCAGATCGTCGCCCAGGAAGTGGCGCAGACGCTCATCCACCAGCTGGTGTCGAGCCTCGAAACGGTCCGAGGCGACGGCACGACCAGCGGCGAGCGGCTGGTGAGACAAGCCGTCTCGGATGGTTGGCGAACTGCGTTGAAGGGCCGCTTCGGCGCGCCCGAGACCCGTGATCAGGGCTGGGTCGCGTACACCGGGCGCGAGCTGCTGGTGAGCACGAAGTGCTCGCGCGTGGTCGCCAATCAGCTCGGCGATTACCGCTATGTTCTGGCGACGGCGGTGCGCAACGCGAGGTAACGGGGTAGAGACGGGCACGGAGGTCGGGGGCTCGTTGTCGCCGATGTTCATCGTGGGTCCCAGGCCGGGCTGACCGTGGAAGTTGCTGCCCCAACATCGGACGGTTCCACCCGCCAAGAGCGCGCAGCTGGTGTGGTAGCCCGCGGCGATATCTCGTCGAGGTTGCCGTCACCGCAGAAGGGACCGCCGTCGCCGGGTTCACCGTCGCCATCGCCATCGCCATCGCCGGGATCACCGTCGCCGTCGCCAACGCCGGGATCGCCGGGATCACCGTCGCCGTCGCCATCGCCGTCGCCCGAATAACCGTCGCCGTCACCAGTCTCGCTCCCGGTGTCGGCGGGCGTGGTGTCAGCGGTAGGCCATGACGCCCCGTAGGAGGACCAAGGAGGTGAGTCCAATATTTTTCTGCATGTTGCTGATCCAGGTCGAGGGGCAGCTACGAAAACTGACACGGCCACAGTACCAACTAAGTAGTCCAGTTGCTGAACAACAGAAACGAATCGAACGACTCGACGACCATATCCATGCGATCACCAATCAGCAGCGCCGTGGCCCTGACTGTCGTCACCTCGTGCGACGCCGAGGAGCCTCGGGCCACCTGAGCCAAAGCCAAGCGTACGTACTCCCGTCGAGCGTGGATCGCCACCCAACGGATTAGTAGACGAAGCCTCCGTTCATCGAGAAGCCGGCGTTGCCCAGCGAACCATCGACGACGGCCATGAAGGGTTGATCGTTCTCGATGATATAGAGAACTCCGTTTTCGAGCGAGTAGCGAGCTACTGTCCAACCCTCGGCGAATTCATGGGTTTCGAAGAGGACGGTGGTTTCGCCGGTGCCCGTGATGATCGGCGCCGAGCCCGTCGGGTAGCCGAGCGACAAGCTGGTCTCCAAATTGAGATCGGGGATCGCAAACACGTAGCGCGACGGTAAGTGCTGGAGAGGCGGAAACTGAACCAGTGAGGGACCCCGGCTTTGGACGACGTTGAACATTGCGAGGGGCGAGAGCCCCTGAAAGTACACGTCCCCAATTTGGGGGTAGATTACGCTGTAGGTGCCGATCAACGTCGGGGCGCTGATAACATAGGGCTGCGGGGGAAGCGCGACGTTATCCGTCGAGTCCATCACGACCGTCGTATTGGCTTGCTCGGGGAGCAGCAACCACCGGGTCCACTGGGGCTGATTTGGCGGGTTCGCCGTGTCGCGCAGACCGATGAAGACTTCGCCGTGGCTCTTGTCTATTGGGAGCAACTGCTCGGCATAATGATCATTGCAGACATCAGCGATAGCGTTGCCGCACGACTGCGAAATGTACAGGCCAATCGGGTGGTCGGGATCGCTGGTGAAGGTCGTACCCAGCAGCGCCTCGTTTTCGGAGGCTTGGAACAGGCTCAGGACATCGCCCGCATCGAGCAGCACCTGAAACGGCGCATCTGTCATCGGTGTATCCGGGCCGGCGGACACGGTGTCGGTGGGATTGACCATCAACGTGGTCCCATCAGTGGTCGCTACCGCGGTCACGCTGAAGCCGTAGCCTGGGCTCCAGGCTCCGCGATCACGGCCGATGGTCTCGGCCATGGAGCCCCAAGCAGGGACGGGAATCAAGTTGGTCGCGCTGACACGCGCCCAAATGTTAGCGGGACCTCCGGGGTTGAACTGATGCGCGGCGACCGGGCGGCTCGAGGTGACGCGAAAGGCTTTGCTGTCATAGTGACCGGGCGCGAGCAAGGACTCCTCCCCATAGAAATAGAATTCGTGCGTGCTCATCCCCGCGACGGGAACTGGCCCAGCGAGCGTGACCCACACGCCGTTGACACGATGGGAGACCTCGAGTTGCGCGACCTCCATGCTCGCGTTGCCGATCGCTATGACCAGCGGAAGGTCGTCGTCGATCTGCACTTGGTCGGTGGGGAACTTGAGCGCGTAGAACTCACAGCCGAGCGGGCCCGTAGCGGTTTCGCAGGTATCGCCGTCGCCGTCGCCGTCGCCGGTTGGATCGCCGTCGCCGTCACCGGTTGGATCGCCATCGCCATCGCCGGTTGGATCGCCATCGCCATCGCCGGTTGGATCACCGTCGCCATCGCCGGTTGGCTCCGTGTCTGGATCGGTGCACAGGTCGTCGACGCACTCCAGGCCACCCAGACATTGGCCGCCGACACACCCACAACCGAGCTGCCCGTCGATACAGGCCGTGCAAATGTTGTCCTCACATGTCAGGTCCCCCAGGCACTCCCCCCCGACACATTCGCAATCCTCGCCTCCTGGGGTGCAGGCGCCCTCGCTGGTGGAATCCTCTGCGTTACCCGAGCCGTCGGCCGCTGGGGCGGGCACACATCCAAGCAACGCGAGCGGTAGCAGGATCTTCAGGGTGGTGCTCATGTCGATCAGGTTGATCATGGGATCAGTTTGTCCTCAGCCCGGCGAGGTAGCCCAAGCCGTAGGTGTAGTTCGTGTAACCCTCGGGCGAGAACACCACATTGGCCGTAAACGGTTCGTCGCCCGTGACTCGTGTGACCCCCTCGGCGAGTTCCCAGGCGCCCGCCTCCCAGTCACCGAGCATCCATAGCTGGCTCAGCCCGAGGGGGTCGTTGGGCTGACCGTTGAAGTAGATCGGTGAATCGACCGCACGCCCGACGCCCAGACGCATGCGGGGGGGAGTGGGCAGGTAGTCAGGAACGTAGACGACGTAGCTGGTCTGCAATCGATCTGCGGGCGCGACCGCGATCTGTGCGGCGCCCGTGGAGTCAGTCTGGTTCCACTTTTGCCCGACCATGTAGTTCATCACACCGACAGCCTGGTTCGATGAGATGACGAAGTCCCCGATGTTATCGATGCCGTTGGCCGAAAACTCGATGAACTCCATATTTTGGAGGATGACGGGCCCCGGCGGGAGTCCTTGGATTGTGCCACTGTACTCGAAAGTGACCTCGGTATCGTCCTGCCACGCTGCGATTTGCCACGCGCTGGAGAGCGGTGCATCGACGAGCCTCGGCGCCCGCAGCCCGACATACTCCGTCCCCCACATCTGGATGGGGAGATTCTGCTCGAGGATGAAGGTGTGCTTTGAATCTCCCTCGTAGAGCTCAGCGAAAGGGTGGCCTGTGAACACGGCGATCGGGTGTTCGGCGTCGGTGGTGAGTTGGGTGCCCGAGACACTCGTGCCGACGTTCACGGGATTGACCTTGAAGGTGTCACCGGCGTCGAGCTCGATCTGAACTTGGAAGCCCGGAGCAGGAGCGTCCCATGCGCCAGCCGCCATCTGGGCTGGCGAGCGGAACCGGAGCGTGGTGTTGTCGACCGATGCGATAACGACGAGATAGCTGGCGTGTATGCCTTCGTTTGCCCCCTTGGGCCAGCCCAGAGCGCGGTAATCGTAGCCCCAGGCCGACGTGGGCAGCACATGCGTGGCAGCGCGTCCATCCACGTATGCCCCGACGATCGCCGACGGCCCCGGCGCCGAATAGATGACCTCGACGGGGCTGTCGCTGTTGAAACGCAGCGCCGCCCCCACGGACACGTTGGGGGAAGCCCAGATCGCGCCAGAGTTGAACTCGTAGACTTCATGGCCCAGCGGCGCGACCTCGATCGGCAGCGTGGCGTCTACCCACACGCCGTTGTTCTTGATGTAGATCTCGACCGTGCTCGGCGTGTCGGGGCTCGGGTTGATGAAGGTGACCGCAGCCGGCGGAAGACCACCAGAGAACTTGTTGGGAAACCTCGTGATATAAAACTCGCAGCCTGCCGTGCCGGTGGCGTTGTCGCAGGTCTCGACGGGGTCGCCATCGCCATCGCCAGTAGGATCGCCGTCGCCGTCGCCGTCACCCGTAGGATCGCCGTCGCCGTCGCCGTCACCCGTAGGATCGCCGTCGCCGTCACCCGTAGGATCGCCGTCGCCGTCTCCGGGCTCGAGGCAGACTCCGCCGACACACTCGTAATCCCCAAGGCATCCGCCCTCGAAGCACTCACACCCCAGCGTGCCCAGTATACAGCCCGTGCAAATGTTGTCGATACACTCGAGCTCGTTGCCCAGGCACTCGCCCGCGACGCACGGACAATCTTGCGCCCCAGGCGTACACTCTCCGCCTTCGGTGCTCGATTCCTCAGTGCCGCCGCTATCTGCCGCTGAGGGTGGGGGTGAGCAAGCGAGCAGAGCCAGGCTCAAGCTTGCTGCCGTCGTCTTCCACCGAAATGCCCTCGCCGTCTGTGATTTTTTCATAATACCTCTGCTGCCAGCCACGCCCTGCCCACACTGCTGATCAGAACAGCTCGACAGGGCCGCCCTCTGCGGCGATGAGCACGTTGTTGGTGTGACCAAGCCCGAGTTGGCCATAGTTATTGGACCCCCAACAATAGATCTCGTTCGTCACCAAGAGCGCGCACACATAAGATTGCCCCATTGCAACCTGCGAGACCCCGGCCGGGAGGTCGAGCACGGGAACGGCAGCCGGCGTCTCGTCATCGCCGATGCTCTCGTCTTCGGCACCCTGACCGAGGGCCCCGTTGCTCGCTACCCCCCAACACTTGAGCCCTTGCCCTTCGAGCACCGCACAGACCCGACCGAACCCAACTTCGATGGAGACCGCGGCGCCGCCAAGATCGATCGGCGGAAAGGCTGACGGCAGCTCGTTGTCACCTATATTGTCTGTCATGCCCTGGCCGGCGAAACCACCGACATTGTTCCCCCAGCAAAGCACATCGCCAGTATCGTAAAGTACACAAGTGCCGTACGCCCCGGTGCCGACATCGACGATTTGTGTGTCAAGAGGCAGGCTCTGGGCGATCGGAGCAAACGGCGGCCCTGGAGTCTCCAATACGTTGGTGTGGCCGTAACCAAGCTCCCCATTGTCGTTGCGACCCCAACATTGCAGATTGCCGTCGTCGATGAGGGCGCAACCGTGACTTGTCGTGCTGCCGAAACCCAATGTGGTCACGGGGCCACTGAAGGCGAGATGGCCGACAGCCGTCGGGAGTTCGTCATCGCCAATTTTCGTCGCCGCTGGCAGCCCGAGGCCGAGCTTCTGATATGCCGTATTCTGGCCCCAGCAGCGTACAAGTCCGCCCAACATGATCGCGCAGGTGGCAGAGTGGCCCGGCCGAACTTGCTGGGTGAAGTCGTCGAGAGGCACGTCAATGAGCACATCGAGTAGCTCGTTGTCGCCGATGAGAGTGGTGTACCCATAGCCGCACGGGCCATTAAAAGTCTGCCCCCAACAGCGCAGCCCGCCGTCTTGCAGCTTTACGAACATGTGGTCTCGGCCGGCACTGATCTCGGTGATGGGGATCTCGAATTCGATCGGGACGCCGAACCACGGCAGCTCGTCATCGCCGATATCCAGCGTGTTGCCCTGGCCGAGTAGTCCAATGCTGTTCCTTCCCCAAGCGATCACCTTGCCGTTTGGCATGAGCGCATAGGTCGAGCTCGTGGCCGCGACGATAGCGATGACCTCCGTGTTGGTACAGTCAGCCTCGCACCCATCGTTTTGCTGGTTGTTGGCGTCATCGCATTGCTCGAGACCTTGGACGAGGCCGTCGCCGCACACAGTCTGTGCGCAGCTGCCACCGTCGCAGACCAGCTCGGGATCGCAGCTGTCCGGGGCTCCGTCGCAGTCGCATCCGAGCTCCCCGCATGTGCCATCGCCATCACCATCACCGGTTGGGTCGCCGTCGCCATCACCGGTTGGGTCGCCGTCGCCATCACCGGTGGTGTCCGCACATACACCAGCGACACACTCGAGGCCGACGAAACACAGAGAGTCTAGGCATACGCAATCCGCGGTGCCCGGCATGCACTCGCCGTCGGTCGAATCCTCGGACTCTTCGGTTTGTCCGGATTCATCGGCCCCATCGTCGCTCGCCGTGGTGGGCTGGCACCCGAACACCCCGAAAACCAGGGTGTAGAGCGACAATACTGTTCTTACTTCCATCAGGGTGGAACCCTACTGGTAACGCGGCTGAGAAGTCAACCCACAACTTGCAGGCGCCGCACCACGCGATTCCAGGCCGCCCACGACCCTCGATGAGGGTAGGCAGCCATTCTTCGGAGTCCATGTGACGGAAGACATCTCTCCGGCACCTGGAGAACCGTTGTTCTGCCCCATGGGAGCCGCGCCCGTCGACGGTGCGAACATTTTCTCCGCTCCCGGCGAGCTCGACGAGGCCGTCGTGCCTTCTTGGTCGGTCACGCTGGGAAGTCGTCGAACCGGAGGGTCCACCACCTTCAGCGCTTGGCGACCGGTTGCGGACCAGCCAGATGGGGGTGTTGGCACAGAGGGGGAGGGGTCCAGATCGCGCGACGGGAGCTGCTCGATCTTCGGCATGGGTGGCGCCGCAGACCCGCTGGACTCACTCGACTCCACCTCGGGCGCGAAAAAGCCGGAGCCTCGCTCGCGTCGTCGAGATCGCCATCACCGCCGACATTCGGGAGGATCGGCTCGGCTGGATCTGGACCAGGCCCAGGCTCGGGAGGCGTCTGGACCAACAGCGCGGTCAGCTACAGCGTGAAGATCGGCATTCGCGGCCCGGCACTCTACCCCACACGCGCGCGGCTGTGGTATCCGCAAACGGTGACTCAGGCTCTCGCTCGCGCGATCACACGTCGTGCTTGGCTGCGCGGGTGTGCGGCCGGCATCGCCAGCGCGTCGGTGTTGGCGTGTCGCACGAAGCCCGCCGAGCTCGCACCCGACGGCACCATGCTCACCCCGTACCTGGGGATCGGTGAGGTCCTCGCGGCGGATCAGCTCGAAGGCATCGCGCAGCTCGGGGCCCAGCTCGTCGTCGCCAGCGAGGCGCACAGCGAAGAGCCCGGGGTCGCCGAGATGCTCGCGGCCGCCGGGCGGATCGGCGGCGCGAACATCTCGAGCACCCGCTTGGCCTATCGCAAGCTCAGCGAGGGCATGATCGCGTGGCTGGCCGCCCACCCAGATCAGCGCGCCGGGCTCGTGCTCGTGCACTGCCCCATGGCGTTCACCAACGAGGGCGCGTACTGGGTGCAGCGCAGCGGGCAGCTATTCAACCCCTACGAGGGCGCGATGATGCTGCGCTGCGGGGCCAAGCTGGCCTGGGAAGATCACCGCCGCGGCGCGCCCCCGGCTGGCAACGTCGAGCTGGAGGGCATGGACACGTGATCATCGAGACGAGTCGTCTTGCTGCAGTCGTGCTCGGGGTCACCCTCGCCTTGGTCCCGGGCATCGCAGAGGCTGGAAACGGCGCGCACCCGCGAACGCCGGTCGACTGGTCCGACGCGCCGTGCATGACGATCATCGATCGCAGCCAGGACCCGGTCTACGCGCTCAGCTACGCCATCCCGATCGAGGACACCGAGGTCACCGCCGACGAGGTCGTTGGCAGCCGCACGCACCAGTTCTTTGGGTTTTGTCGCGATCGCCACCTGGAGGACATCCTGCCCGGCTGGATCACCGAGACCGAGGTCACCGGAGCCGGTGCCGCGGGTCTGGGCGATCCAAACGGCGTCGACTTCGAGCTCGAGGTGCTGGAGAACGCGCCCGACTGGGCTGGCTGCTGGGCGCGGATCACCAACGACGACGAGCGCCGACCGATCACCTTCGCTGCCGCGGCCGAGCCGGTCATGTGGGACACGAGCATGCTGGCGGCGGGCACGTGGTCGGTCGAGGGCTACACCTACGAGCCGTGGTTCAACCTGTGGAGCCCGCACCCGGGCGTGTTCAAGATCGTCGACGATCCCGATCCGGCCGCGAGCCCACCCGCGGCCGCGCTGACCTTCTTCGAGCAGACCGTCACGATCAACGAGCAAGCCAGCATCACCGGCTGCGTTGACGCGATGGCCGGCTCGACGATGAGCCTGTCGTGGTCCAACGGCAACATCAACGGCGCGCCCAACTGGGAGCTGTTCAGCGCCAACATCCCAGCGCAGCGCGGGAGCTTTGATCTACCGTTTGCGCCGCCGCTCGCCGCCGCGTCGAACTCCGTGATGATCCGGCTGGAGATCGTCGACCCGATGGGGCGCGCGTGGACGGCCTACAGCCGCCACTACATCGCGGTCGTCGACGACATTGGCGAGACCGGGTGTGACGACGACGGCGGCTTCGTGGGAAACCCGTGCGACGACGGCGGCTCGGATACGGGGTCTGGGCAGGAGAGCGAGGACACCAGCGCCGACACCAGCGCCGACTTGGGGAGCTCGACGGGGCCCGGGTTGAACGACGCGGGTGACGGCGGCGGCAGCTGCAATTGCTCGACCCACGAGACACCTGGGAGCGGGCTCTTGTTCTGGAGCCTGCTCGGTCTGGTGTTCGTGGGTCGCGGTCGGCGTGGTCGGCCGAGCTGAGAACAGCTTAGATCCCGCTTAGCAGGGTCAGGACCATCAGCGTCAGGCTCACGAGAAACGCGGCGGGTAGCAGCCTCTTCATGCAACCATCCCTTACGAGATTCAGGCCATGTACACCGAGTGTAAAACATGAACAATATCAATATATTAGAAGAATAGAGCCAGGCTCTGTATGTGCCGATATTGCATCTTGCGACGCTGCGCGACGCGACCGTTGCAGTCGCTCACATCGTAGACTTGGCGAACGTGATCGCCCTCGCCTTCGCCCAGAGCGTGGCTCTGCTCGCGCTGAGTCCTTCGCCCGAGCCAGCACCCGACGCAACACCGGAGCCAGCGCCACCCGCCGCGTCGGCCGAAGAGGTCACCCCCGCGCCAGCGCCCGAGCCGAGCGCAGCGCCACCCCCAGCAGCGGGCGGGTTCGGCAGCGTCGAGGCGATCACCACCAGCTCCAACGTGCACGGCTTGCCGGCCCCCGCGCTCGAGCCAGGCGAGGATGGCGAGGATGAAGAAGGCCCGCGCCACGAGATCTCGGCCCGCGCCGAGGCTGGCTACGCGCAGACCAACCTCGGCAACGCCGAGGGTCTCGATCATCACGGCCTGTTCCTTCGCCTGCACCTGGTGTTCTACCCATGGGTCACCAAGCAGCGGCAGGTCGCGGGCGGGATCGGGGCGCTGTACAGCTACGCGGGCGTCAACCGTCGCGAGCTGCCCGACGGCGTCGAGCTCGACGCCAGCGAGGCGCAGCAGCAGCAGATCATGCTCAGCATCAACCTGCTGCTGCGACCGCACCCCGAATGGTTCTCGATTCAACCCGCGGGAATGATCGGGTTGGGCTTTTACAGCAACGCCAAGGTGTTCGCCGCGGATCGTGCGGCGGTGATCCGCAAGGACGAGTACGCGTTCGTGGCCGGCGGCTCGCTCGCGCTGTGCACCGCGTGGGACATCGCCTGCGTGATCGGAGGCAGCGAGGTGCTGCTCGCCGTCGAGACCTTGGGCACCCAGGCGCCAACGCTCGACTCGCGGGTCGTCGATCCCTGGGGCTGGCACGTGGGGATCGGGATCGACGTCTTGCGGATCATGGCCCGCGCCAACCGGCTGCCCTCTTGATCGGGTGCACGCGCCTCGAAGCTCACCCCTCGAGCTCGAGCCCGTACCAGGCGGCGTGGCGCCGTTGCTCGGCTTCGACGCTGAAGTCCTCGAACTCGCCCCACGCTTCGCCTTCCAAGATCCGCGTGAGCGCCCCCAAGGCAAGCTCGCCAGGTTGCGCACGCAAGTATGCCTTGGTCTCGCGCAAGCCTGGGCCGCACAACATCTGGACATCGATCGCACCGTTTGCGTCCATGCTGGCCGACTTCGCGGACCAGATCAGCGGCGTGTCCGCCAACGTGCCCGCGAAGAACAGCTGAACGCAACACACCCGCATGAGATCGGTGTCGCCTTCGCCCTGACTGCGTCGTTCTTTCGCGGTCTCGGCGATCAGCAGTTGGCGGATCTCGGGGAGCGCCTCGGCCGGCGGACGGAGCCCGAAGCGGGCGAGGATCTCGTCTTCGGTCACGCTCGTTCGTAGCGGATCCACTGCCGTGATCACAAGCCCGCGTTGGGCGAGCACGACGGCCCCCTCGCGCTTGCCTTCGTGGACTGACACGGGCACGATGCCCACGCCTTCGAGGACGACATGCGCTTCGCAACTCGCTGAAACCACCATGCGCCCGGAGTTCCCGGGTTCACCCTCGCACCGGGTGCGCAGGCCTGAGTCTTTCGGGCGGCGCGCCGCCGCAGAAGACTCAAATGCCAACCGAATTTCTCGAGACCCTCGACCACGTCATCTCAGAAGTGGTCGATCCCCAAGCCTCCGTCGTCGATGAGACGGGCGCGTTTCCAACCGCCACGATCGACGCCCTCCGCCAGCAGGGCCTGCTTGGCCTGATCAGCGCGCCCGAAGTGGGCGGCATGGGCCGCAGCTGGGGCGACGCCGCGCGGGTGGTCGAACGCCTGGCCCGCTCGTGCGGCAGCTCGGCAATGGTGGTCTGCATGCACTACTGCGGCGCCGCGGTGATCGAGCGCTTCGGCGGCACGGACGCGCGCAAGGCCGTCGGCGCGGGCGAGCTCCTGACCACGCTGGCGTTCTCCGAGGCCGGCTCTCGCAGCCACTTTTGGGCGCCGCTCTCCACCGCAAAGTCCGACGGCGACCAGGTCGTCCTCGACGCCAACAAGAGCTGGGTGACCTCGGCCAGCCACGCCACCGCCTACGTGTGGTCGAGCCAGCCCTCGGTCGGCAGCGAGGGGACCGCGACGCTCTGGCTGGTCCCGCGGGACGCCGCTGGCCTCGCAATCGCTGGGCCCTACCGCGGGCTCGGGCTGCGCGGAAACGACAGCGCTCCGGTTCGCGCGACGGGGGTTCGGATCCCAGCCGCGGCTCGCCTGGGCGACGACGGCCAGGGCTTCGACGTGATGATGGGCACCGTGCTGCCGATCTTCCAGCTGTGCAACGCCGCAGGTTCGCTCGGCCTGATGGAGAGCATCACCACCGCTTCAGTCGCGCACTGCTCGGGTGGGCGCTTCGAACACCTCAATAGCTCGCTCGCCGATCTACCCACAATCCGCGCCTACTTGGCGCGCATGCGCATCGAGACCGACAAGGTCCGCACGCTGTGGGAAGACACGATCGCCGCAGTCGAGGGCGGCCGCGAAGACACGATGCTTCGGGTGCTACAGGTCAAAGCCGCGGCCGCAGAGTCAGCCCTGCAGGTCGCGTCGCTTGGCATGCGCGTGTGCGGGGGCGCGGCCTACCGCAAAGAAGTGGGCGTTGAGCGGCGGTTCCGCGACGCGCAGGCGGCCTCGGTCATGGCGCCAACCACCGACGTACTCTACGACTTCATTGGCAAGGCAATCTGCGGACAGGAGCTGTTCTAATGCGCGATCAAATTAAACCGAATCAGATTGTATTGGGCGCGGTCGCCTACGATCCAAAAGTCGTCACGATCTGGGAGGGCTTCAAGGCCTACTTCGCGGATCAGGACTTGGGCTTCGACTATGTGCTGTTCTCCAACTACGAGCGCCAGGTCCAGGCCCACTTCGACGGGGTGTGCAACGTGGCCTGGAACAGCCCGCTCGCGTGGCTCGAAGCGGAGCGCCTCGCAGCGCGGGTGGGTCGCAAGGCCCGGGCCGTCGCGATGCGCGACACCGACTGTGACCTGACCTCGGTCGTGGTCGCGCGCGCTGGCAGCGGGATCGAGCGCGTTGAAGATCTGCGCGGCAAGACCATCGCCTTTGGCGCCTCGGACTCGCCCCAAGCCACGCTGATCCCACTTGGGTGGCTGGCCAGCCAGGGTCTCGAGCCCGGTCGGGACTTCAACGTCGTCAAGCACGAGATCGCCGTTGGCATGCACGGTGATCACGTTGGCGGTGAGCGACACGCGGCGCGGGACTTGGTCGAAGCGCGCGTGGACGCAGCCGCGATGATCGACGCCAACCACCTGGCGTTTGGCGCCGACGGCACCCTGCCCACGGGCAGCACGGTGATCGTTGGGCAGACCCCGACCTACGACCACTGCAACTTCACCGTGCTCGATGGCATCGACGCCGCGCTGCTCGATCGCTTCGTGAATTTGTTGTTGGGTCAGTCGTTCGAGGATCCGCTCGTGCGGCCCCTGCTCGAGCTCGAGGGGCTCAAGAAGTGGCTGCCCGGCCGCACCAGCGGCTACGCGCTGCTCGACGACGCGATCACCCGCCTGGGCACGATCAACGCGTGGCTCGACACGGCCAGCGCCAATTCGGACGGACAGAGCAGCTAGTGCGCACGGTTGACCTCGGCGCGCTTGGCCTCGACCGCGGGGCCCACTTGTTGGTGCGCCACGCTCTGGCCAAGGCGGAGGTCGGCGCGCGCGTGCAAGTGCGCGGCTCGGATCCAGCGCTGGCGATCCACCTGCGCGCGTGGGCGCGAGCCCGGGGCCACGGGTTCGAGCCAGGTCCGCCGCCGATCGTGATCCGCACGAGCCTCGAGGACGGCCGGTGGTGCGGCGCCGTGGCTGCAGGCCACGCCGCCCGACCCAGCGAGCAGGCGTCGGCGAGCTGGGGCTTGGCCGCCCGCGGCGCCCGGGTCGAGGCGGGTCTGGTCCCCCTCGAGTTTCCCCTGGCCACCCGCGACGAGATCTGGACCGACGACGCGGCCCGGCTGTACGCGCGGGCTGCCGCGGCCCAGTGGGATCCCGAGACCGCGATCAACTGGGCCGCCAGCTGCGAGCTGCCGGACGCCGTCGAAGACGCCGTCGTCCAGGTGATGACCTACCTGATCGAGAACGAAGTGGCCGCGCTGATCATCCCGGCCCGGTTCCTGGCCCGGATCCACCCGCACTTCCGCGAGATCCTGCAAGTCCTCGCGATCCAGGCCGCCGACGAAGCCCGCCACATCGAGGTCTTCACCCGCCGCGCGCTGTTGAAGCGAGACGCGCCCGGGCTCTCGACCGTGGGCGGCCAGAGCTCGCTGCGGACCTTGCTCGAAGAGCCCGACTTCGCGCTCGCGTCGTTTCTGCTCAGCGTGCTGGGCGAGGGCAGCTTCCTGAGCCTGCTGTGGTTTCTGGCCGAGCACGGCCCCGACCCGATCACGCGTCAGATCACCACCTTGGCCGCGCAAGACGAGGCCCGCCACGTCGCGTTTGGCCTCTCGCACCTGCAGCAGCACGCCGCGCGCGAGCCAGGCCTGCGCGCACGCATGGCGAACGCGGTCGAGCAGCGCTTCAGCGCCCTGCAGCACACCGCGGGCCTGAACGAAGAGGTGTTTGACGCGCTGGTTTTGCTGGCCGCCGGCAGCTGGGAGCCCGAAGCGATCGCCCGGGGCTTCGACGCCGTGGTCGCGCTGCGGCAGGACATGGATCGCGGACGCCGGACCCGGCTGGCGCGGCTTGGGTTTGACGCTGAAGCGGCCGAGCGCCTCAGCAGCCTACACACGCGCAACTTCATGTAGCATCCGAGCATGAGCGCCCCACTGCGCCCCCATCCGCACCGCGTCGCCCCCGAGGGCCCGCTGTTGTTCGTGGTCATGGACGGCGTCGGCATCGGTCGCGGCGATGAAGGCGACGCGGTCGCGCGCGCCTACACGCCCACGCTCGACTGGCTCCGCGCGCTGCCCTCGTCCACTGCGTTGGCCGCTCATGGGACCGCGGTTGGGATGCCAAGCGACGGCGACATGGGCAACAGCGAGGTCGGCCACAACGCGATCGGGGCCGGCCGCGTGTTCGAGCAGGGCGCCGCGCTGGTCGAGCAGTCGATCGGCTCGGGCGCGCTGTTTCAAGGTGAGGTGTGGCGCTGGCTGGTCGAGGGCGTGCACGCCTCGGGCGAGCCGCTGCACTTCATCGGCCTGCTCAGCGACGGCAACGTCCACTCGCACATCGATCACCTGCTGGCGATGTTGCGGCGCGCCGCCCAGGACAAGGTCGCCAAGGCCCGCGTGCACGTGCTGACCGACGGCCGCGACGTCCCGGGGCGCTCGGCGTTGGGCTACATCGACAAGCTCGAGGCTACGCTGGGGCAGCTGCGCGCGCAGGGGTTTGACTACGCGATCGCCAGCGGCGGTGGGCGCATGTACCTGACCATGGATCGCTACGAGGCGGACTGGGCCATGGTCGAGCGCGGCTGGAACGTCCACGTGCGCGGCCACGGTCGCAAGTTCGCCAGCGCCCGCGAAGCGGTGCAGACCCTGTATGAAGAGCACCCCGAGCTCGACGACCAATTTTTGCCGAGCTTCGTGATCGCGGATCACCAGGGCGCAGGCGATCCGCTCGGTCCGATCCGCGACGGCGCCTCCGTCGTGTTCACCAACTTCCGCGGGGACCGGGCGCTCGAGATCACCCGCGCGTTCGAGCAAGACCACTTTGACGCGTTTGATCGCAGCCCCCGGCCGCAGGTTCGCTACGCCGGGATGATGCAGTACGACGGCGATCTTGCCCTCCCCACCCGGTTCTTGGTCGCGCCCCCGGTGATCGACAACACCATGGGCGAGCTGCTCGCCCGCGCGGGCAAGCGTCAGCTGGCGATCGCCGAGACCCACAAGTTTGGCCATGTGACCTACTTTTGGAACGGCAACCGCAGCGAGCCGTTTGACCCGGCGCTCGAGCGCTATGTGGAGGTTCGCTCGGACATCGACCCGCTGGCGGAGCGGCCGTGGATGAAGGCCGCCGAGGTCACCGACGCGCTGCTGAAGCAGCTGCGCGAGCCGGGGCCGGGGTTTGACTTCGTGCGGCTGAACTACGCGAACGGTGACATGGTCGGGCACACCGGGGACCTGCGCGCGACCATGCTCGCGGTCGAGGCCGTGGATCTGTGTCTGGCGCGGCTGGTCAGCGCAACCAAGGCGCTGCGCGGGGTCCTGCTCGTCACCGCGGATCACGGCAACGCGGAGCAGATGTTCGACGGCGCGGGCCAGGCCCGGCAGGTGCGGACCAGCCACAGCCTGAACCCGGTGCCGTTGGTGATCTACGATCCGCGCGAGCCCGACGGCGGTCCCGCGCTGAGCTTGCCCGAGCGGCCGGGGCTCTCGAACCTGGCGGCGACCTCACTCGCGCTGCTGGGGTTCTTGCCGCCCGAGGGCTACGATCCGGCGTTGATCGAGTGAGGCGACGCGAAAGCTCATTCGCGCGCTCGCGCTCACGTTGCTTGGGATTGTTGCGTCCGAGGAATATGATTCCCCCTCGACCGTCACAGGCGGCCGTCAAAACCGCGCACATCACATGCCCGACCGCAACAGACTAGAAGATGGCGAGCCCCGCCGATTCGGCGACTACCTAATCCATGGCCTGCTCGGCGAGGGCGGCATGGCGCGAGTCTACGCTGGTGAAGAGGTGCTCTCGCATCGGCGCGTCGCGTTGAAGGTCCTGCGTGCCGAGTTCGCTCGCAGCGAGAAGGGCCGCCAGCAGTTCCTCACCGAAATGAGGATCCTGGCCAACATCGACGATCCGCACATCGTTCGCTGCCTGCTCTGCACGGAGATCGAAGAGCAGCCGGTCATGGTCCTCGAACAATTGGACGGCTGGACGCTTCGTACAATGCTCGACAACCGCGTCGCCGTGCCGTGGCGCGAGGCCGTCGGCTACGCCCAGCAGATCGCCAAGGCGCTCAACACGGCGCACTCGCACCATCCGCGGGTCATCCACCGCGACCTCAAACCCGAGAACATCATGTGCCTCGCAGATGGGCGGGTGAAGGTCATGGACTTTGGAATCGCCAAGGTGCTGCAGACCCTGTCCGGCTCCACGACCCATCCAATTGGCACGATGCAATACATGAGCCCCGAGCACATCGACGCCAAGCAGATCGACCCGCGGTCGGATCTGTTCGCGCTCGGGCTCATCATGTGGGAGATGCTCGCCGGCCGGCCGCCGTTCATGGCCGAGTCACCGCGCTCGATGCTCGAGCAGCTGTGCACCCACCCGACCCCGCCGCTGCCAGAGCACGCCCGCGAGGGGTTACCGCCTGCGCTCGAGCGGTTGATCTACCGGTTGCTCGAGAAGGACCGGGAGGCGCGTCCGTCCAGCGCGGCCGAGGTCGTCGCCTCGCTCGCACCGCTCTGTTCGACGGCGCCCCACGCCCCCAGCCCAACACCCCCCGGGATGCCCTTCGTCCCCAGCGTGGCCCAACCCGCGCTCGAAACCGCCGAGGTCATCGAACCCGCTCGCAAGGGCGCCTTTCGAGCGCAGGTGGACGAGGTCAAGGTCATGGCGGAAGAGGTCAGCGATGCCGTAGATCGCTTTGGTCAGGCAACCGCAACGTTGATCGTGCGCGTGCTCGTTGGTTTGTTGCTGTTCCCAGCGGCCGCCGTGTTCTTCATTGGGCTCCCGCTCGTGCTCGCGTATGTCGATCAGGCCATCCTCGAGAATGCCGGTTCAAACCTGCGCTGGACCGAACTCGAGCCGTTGGTCACGCCCGGGCTCGTGTTGCTGCCGATCACCGCGTTGATTGTCGTATTCGTGCGGTCCTCCTGGGCGCACCGTCGCACGCCCAGCGAAGCTGGCGGCGTGCTGCTGCGAGTGTGGTTGGGCATTGGTGGTCTGCTCATCGTTTGCAGCATTGCCACGACTGCGATGGAGCTCGGCGCCAGTCAGCTCACTCCAAACATTCACTATTCGCTCATCGTGAGCTGTTCCCTGTGGCTGATGCTGTCCCTTTGTTGGGCGACCGGCCGAATCGTCTCACGCCTCCTTCGGCGCCTCGACCACAACCAAGAAGCCGCCGGCTGAGCGAGGCGAGGTCCCCGCCCGGCGCGTTGGGGTCGCGGGCGCACGTCGCGGGGTGCCCGCCATCCTCGCTGTGGTACCGTGGCCGGGCCTCTGAAGGCCCGATCATGACCTCTGCCCACGCCCAGTGGCTCTCGCGGATCCTCGTGCTCCTGAGCCCGATCACCCTGCTACCCGTGGCGTCGTGCGGCACCAACAACGGGCCCGATCAGCCCACGGTGGCCGAAGCCTTGCTCGCGTGCGAGCTGATCACCAAGGGCGACCTTGGCGGGCTCGGGGCCTCGAGTGAAGACCCCTACGAGACCTGCGCAGCGCAGTGCGTCGCCGCCAGCGAGTGCGAGGCGCTCGAGCTCCTGGTCTGCGGCGGTGACTCGAACACCACCGATCTGATCGACGCTTGCTACCTCAACTGCTTGGAGCCGCAGGGCCACGCGTGCGGCGGCCAGCTGTTCCCGCCCAAGTATGTGTGTGACGGCTACGACGACTGCATGGACAAGTCCGACGAGGCCAACTGCCCGGCCGACTTCGCGTGTGACGACGGTGAGCTGATCCCGCCAGCGTATCGCTGTGATCAAGAGCTAGACTGCGAAGACGGCTCGGACGAGGTCGGCTGCCCCACGGCCACCACCTTCACCTGCGCCAACGGTGAGCTGATCCCAGCTAGCTTCAAGTGCAACTTCACCCCGGACTGCGAAGACGGGTCCGACGAGGCCAGCGAGCTCGGGTGTGCGCAGCTGACTTGCCCGCAGTGATCGCAAGCGGGGAGCTCACCACGTCCAGCCGCAGCTCGGGCACGCGTCAGCGGTGGCGGCGATCCGGGTCCCACACTCGAAACAATCCATCGCGTCCTCGCCCCGCTCGCCCTCCACGAGCAGGGCCTCGCAAGATCCACAGCGATGCACGACCAGCCCGAGCGGCGCGGGCGTGGCCTCGCCGGTCTGCCCGTCGACAAAGTGGAGCCGCGCGCCAAGGCCATGGTCACCGGTCAGGGCCCGGACCGCGGCGGAGGTCCGCAGCTCGAGCCGTCCTTGGGTCATCGCGGCCTGGCACAGCGGACAGTTCACGGGGTTCAGGGTAGCAGGGTGTGGTCGTTTAGATACAGCTGCTCGACCTGCCGGCGGGCCCACTCGTTCTTGCGCAGGAACGTGAGGCTGGACTTGACGCTGGGGTCGTTACTGAAACATCGGATCTCGATCCGCGAGGCGAGGTCGGGCCAGCCTCGGCGCGCGACGAGATCCTCGACGATCGCCCGGAGCGTGACGCCGTGAAGGGGATCGTTGGGGTGGTCCTGGCTCATGCTTTCTCCCCGCGCATTGTGCAACATCGGCCGACGCCGTGGCCACACGGCGTCAACCGACACGCAGATGACACGTCCCCGACCGGGCAAAATCGAATACAGTCACCCCATGGCTTCGCCCGCTCGCTACTTCTCGATCTCTCTTGTCGCGGCGCTCCCGCTCGCGTGTGGTGACAACGCCGCCGGCACCGGTGATGCCTCGGAGCAAGGCATCTCGACCAGCGATACGGCCGAGACCGCGGGCGACGGTGACGGTGACGCGGGCGACGGTGACGGCGATCCCGGCGATGGTGATGGCGACTGCGCCGACCCCTGTGGTGACGAGTGCTGCGGGGACCAAGAGTCGTGTGACCTGAACACCGGCACCTGCGAGATCGACTGCGGCGAAGCAGAGCCCTGCGGCGATCCAGCGATGTGCTGTGGCGACGGCCAGCTGTGCTACGGCGGCGGCTGCATCGTGCCCGGCGATCCCTGCCAGGTCGGCGTGTGCGCGACAGACACGGACACCGGCTGCGGCCCAACCGAGGTCTGCGATCCCGACCTTGACCTGTGCGTCCCCAACCTCGCCGACAACGGCTGCACCTACGAGCCCGAGCCCGGCGTGTTTGATCCGGTGCCGCGCTTCACTTGGGGCAGCCGGAAGAACCGCGTGTGTGATGGCGACGCCGACTGCCAAAAAGAAGAGATCTGCGACAACGGCTCGTGCGCGGTGACCTGGCCGCACATCCAGCCGGCCGACGACGATCTACCAGCCTTCTACCAGGCGGTCTCAACCCCGGCGGTCGGCGATCTCGACGGCGACTGCATCCCCGAGATCGTGTTCAACACCTACCAGAACAGCAGCTACACGGCGAACGGGGTGCTGCGGGCGATCCACGGCGACACCGGCGAGAAGCTGTGGACCTTCTCCGATCCCGACCACGAGTCGGACTCGGGCGCGACCCCGGCGATCGGCGATCTCGACGGCGACGGCTCGCCTGAGATCATCAACCCGGGCGAGGGGCCGTGGCTCTACGCCCTCTCTGCGCAAGGCAACTTGCTGTGGAAGTCCGACAGCTACAGCGGCTCGGGCAAGTCGGGCTCGCCTTCGCTGGCCAACATGGACCTGCAAGGCAACGCCGAGATCGTCTATGGCCGCGCGGTGTTCGACTCGAACGGCGCGCTGCTGTGGCAGGGTAGCGACCACGTGGGCAACAACGGCTCGGTCGGCCAGCTCAGCTGCGTCGCCGACCTCGACGGGGATCTCCGTCCCGAGGTCATCGCGGGCGGAACGGCCTACGCGTTCACGGGTACGGTCGGGGTCGACTTCGACGGCTCGGTCCTGTGGAAGCACGGCTCAGACGGGTACTGCGGCATCGCGGACTTCCAGCTCGACGGGGTCCCCGAGGTCGTGGTCGTGCGCAGCAACTCGATCGACGTGCTCGACGGGCCAACCGGCACGCTGCTGGCCTCGATCTCCATCGCGGGCGGCGGCGCGGGTGGCCCACCCAACATCGCCGACTTCGACGGCGACGGCTTCCCCGACATCGGCACCGCGGGCGGCAATAATTATGTCGTCGTGCAATTCGACGGCGTCGACCAGCTCACCCAGCTGTGGCAGGCCAGCACCAAGGACGGCTCGTCCCAGCGAACCGGCTCGTCGGTGTTCGACTTTGACGGCGACGGCCGGTCCGAGGTCGTGTACGGCGACGAGTGGTACCTGCGCATCTACCCAGGCACCGAGCCCGACTGCGACCTGATGATCCCCGGGCCCAACTGCGACGGCGACATGACCGACGCCGAGATCCTGTTCATCGACATCAACTCGTCGCGGACCCGGGCCGAGTACCCGGTCATCGCCGACGTCGACGGCGACTTCAAGGCCGAGATCATCGTCACGACCAACAACGAGTCGAGCCAAGGCGCGATCGGTGACGCCGGCGTCGAGGTGTTCGAGGACCGCCTCGACAACTGGGTGGGGACCTTGCCGATCTGGAATCAGCACACCTATCACGTGACCAACGTCGACGCGAAGGGCGGGATCCCGATCGTCGAAGAGAACAACTGGCAGGTGCCGGTCGACAAGCCCGAGAACTCCTACCGCCGCAACGCCCAAGGTGCCGTGGCAAACTGCGCCCCCGACCTCGTGCTCGAGGATCTCGTCCAGGTTGGCGCGTGCTTGGACAACATGATGACCCTGCGCGTGCGCGTGTGTAACCAGGGCTGCCTTGGCGTCGGCCCGGGCGTGAAGGTGACCTTCTCCGAGCAAGACGCGGGCGTGCTCGGCACCGCCTCGACCGCCGCCGCGATCGTGGCCGGCGCGTGTCAGACCGTTGAGCTCACCGTGCCCACGCCGAACGACGCCGCGCCCTACTTCATCAACGCGAGCGTCGATGACGACGGCATGGGCGGCGGCGCGCTCAACGAGTGCATCGAGGACAACAATGACATCGGGCCCCAGGAGTTCTGCCTCTCGATCGGGTGAGGCGGCTGTCTAGCCCTCGCCCACTGCGTTTGGGCTCTGCCACAACCAACTGCTCGAGAAACTCGCGTGTCGGTTTAGCGGCGGCACTGACTCCCCCTACATCCTGCGCGGGGCCCAGTTTGTGAACTGACAATGGATTCGAGCGCTCCACTCGTCGAGCTCGCGGTGTGCACCAACGCGGCTCGGCTCGGACCACGGCGCAGCCGGTACACGCCGAGGCGCCACGCCGGTGAGTGCCACGACTCCGACGATCCAGCCGCACCAACTGGTACGGCTCGATCACGGTCACGCGCGACCGAGACGGGACCGACGAGTCGCGGCGCGGATCACCGTCGCTAGCTGGCGGCTGCCGTCGGTTGTGCGTGCGATCCTCGGGCGCGCGCGCCCTGTCTGCTCGAGCACGAGGGGGCGGCGGTGGTCGTCGGTTGTTCTCCATGTCATGTCGCGTCTCGGGCCTGTCTCGAATGAGTTCGTCTCAGGTCACCGACGGACGCGCAGCGCTCCTCGATGACGCAAAGTACTCGCCGGCTCGGTGGCCCGCGAGCACCTAGAGTCGGCGCATGCTCAAAGTAATCCTCGCAACACTCCTTGCCGCTTGCGGCGTCAACTCCAACCCAACCACGCCGGATAGCGGCAACGCGCTCTCTCAGCCAGAACATCCCGACGACAGGCAGCCGCCGCCCGAACCGCCCCGACAAGAAGACGCATATTTTTGCTGCGACTCGCTCAATAGCCAGGGCAAGGGGTCCGGCGAAGGTTGCGAGCAGATTCTTCACACTGTCGTGGCCGGATGCTCCAAGGTGCTCCACTGCACCGACGGCTACACGAACGATGAGGGGAAGGTGACGTGCACGGGCTGAGTTCGGCGGTCGCAGCACAAGCGCGGTCGAAGACGGGCTCTCAGCCCGTTTTTCGTGCCTGGTGGAGCTACGATGTGTATGGGGTCAAGGACTGCTCATCCACGCAACGACCATCGCATACGCGATGTCCTCGCTGACCGCCGCCGGCTCGACCAACAGCGGCCGCATGTGCGTGTCGGCGAACGCCCGCCGCTGCTCGCCCGAAGCGTCCTCCAACGCCAGCGCCAGCGCCCCCGCCATCGCCAGGATCCGCGGAGGCAGCACGCTGTCCCCATGCGCGAGCTCGGCCTCGACGGCGACCCACAGCTTGGCCCCGTCGCGGCGCTCGATCAGATCCAAGATCTCGATCCCTCGTCGGACCTCGGGCGTGACCGCTTCGGAGCGGGCGGTGTCCAGCACCGACGCCCAAAACGGCGTGTCCTCCACGGCGATCCACGGCGCGGTCGTGTGAAACACGCCGTAGACCCCATCGAACCACGCCTTGGCCTGGGCCGGCTCCCCGGGCTTGGCCGCCAGGTTGTCGCGCTGGGTGTAGTAGCTGCGCAGCGTGCTGGTCCCGGGGTAGGGCTCACGATTGTCGAGCTCCCACAGACGCATCAAGAACAGCGCCCGCTCCGACTCGTGCAGCACGTGCTCGTCGACCCGGCGGTCGGGGATCCGGTCCGCGTAGGGCGGCCGCGCTTCGCCACCTAGCACCTCGAGCAGCGGCAGCGGGTACGCGCGCAGCTCGAGCAGCGCCTCGGCCGAGCGCTTGAAGAACCGGGCCCGCTCCGCGCCGTTGTCGAGCAGCGGTCGCGCGTCGGTGTTCGGCTGCAGCCCATGCAGGTACGGGCGCAGCAGCTCGGTGTTGGCGACCTGCAGCGACTGGATCTGGCTCAGCGCCTGGATCCCCAGCAGCGCGGCGTCGTCACGCAGGTCAGGCCACGCGAGCGCGCCCTCGTCTAGCTCCCCGACCCCGCCGGGCTGCTGCGACGCGAGGATCAACCAATCCCGACCCCCCACGCGATACACCCGGTAGTCCGCGAAGCTCTGATCCACGGCGGCGAGCACCGACAGCAGCAGCTCGTCCGAGAGCTCGTAGCCGTGCACCCACTGGCCAAACAGCCCGTCGTCCGTCAGGTAGCGCTTGATCTCGTCGTAGAACTCGATCGTGAACAGGCTCGAGACCCCCGCCACCCACGGGTTCGAGGGCTCCGAGACCACCAGATCGTAGCGGGCCTCTGCGGCGGCGAAGTAGGCCTTCGCGTCGTCGAAGATCAGGTTGCTGCGCGGGTCTTCAAAGGTCCGGCGGTTGACCGGGTGAAACAGCTTGGCGCCCTCGGCCATGAACGGCTCGATCTCGACGGTGTCGAGCCGCTCGAGCGTGGGCGATGCCAGCAGCGAGTGCGAGGTGATCCCCGAGCCCATCCCGATCGTCGCGGCCAGGCGCGCGTCGGGCTTGGTCAGCAGCGGGATGATCGCCAACAACAGCTGGGTCGGCTCGTCGCCGGCCAACATCGGGCCCTCGCTGGGGTCGCGCCCCTCGGGCCAGCGGACCGTGTAGATCGACGCGTCCGGCTTTCCATTGGTGAACAGCGTGTGGTAGCCCTCGCGCGCGCTGTCTTCGGTGACGGTGACCGTGGCCGTGCGCCCGTCTTTGTGCAGCGCGACGACGTAGTCGTCGTGCATCTTGATTGTGCCGCGCCGAAACACGCCCGACGCGAGCGTGCGCGGATCGATGTTCAGCACGCCAAACCCGATCACGGCGACCGCCGCGGTGGCCAGGGTTGTCGAGGTCACCAGCTTGCGAACCGTTGGGCTGGGGCGCAGCGACTGCTCGCGCGCGACCAGCCACACGCCCAGGCCCATGTCGACCAGCGCCCCCATCACGATCACCGTCTTGATGCCGACCAAGGGCAGCAGCAAGATCCCCGCGCTGATCGCCCCAATGATCGCCCCGAGCGTGTTGACGCCGTAGACCTTGCCAACCGCAGACTCCGGCCGGCCCCGACGCAGCAGCACGTGGGTGACCAGCGGCAAGGTCATGCCCGCGCAGAAGGTCGCCGGCAGCATGATCACCAGGCACACCAAGTAGCGGACGACGTTGAACAGGTACCACAGCTCGACCGTGCGCTCGCCGTCGAGGTAGTTGACGCTGACCCAGTAGACCCCGCCGATCGCCAGCACGCCCAGCCGGTACAGCGGGATCGTTGCGACCGCGGCCGCGCCCATGATCAGCTGCACCAGCCCCAGCGTGAGCTCGGGCCGCTTGAACTTGTCCATGCGCTTGCGGACCCACAGCCCACCCAGCGCGAGCCCCAGCACGAACACCGACAGCATGACCTCGAACGAGTGGGTGGCCGAGCCAAGCACCATCGAGAGCATGCGGATCCAGGCGATCTCGTACATGAACGAGCTCAGCCCGGTGCCCAGCGCGATCAGCAGCATCAAGGTCAGCAGCGAAGGTCCGCGCCCGGCTGACTTGACCTCGTCGTTGGCGTTGGCGCTGGCCTTGGAGCTTTCGCTGGGCTCGGCCGGCTCGTCGTGATCCGCGAGCGGTGGATCGGCGTCGCGGCCCCGCTCGCGCAGGCACATCGCGCCGATCAGCAAGTTGAGCACCGCGGCCGCCGCCAGCGTGCCCGGCAGCCCCAGCAGCGGCACCAGCAAGAAGCCCGACAACAGCGCGCCCAGCGAGGCGCCGAAGCTGTTCGAGAAGTACAGGAAGCTCAGGATCTCGCCCGAGCGCTCGCGATCACGCCGCAGGATCCCCACGCTCATCAGCGGGAAGGTCATGCCCAGCAGCACACACGAGGGCGCGATCAACATCGCCGCCGCGCTCCACTTCGCCAGCGAGACCCCACCGCCGCCACCGACAGCCGGAAACACGACGTCGTAGCACAGCCGCGTGACCCCATCGTAGAGATAGGGGAACGCCAGCGCGTACAGACCGATCAGCCCCTCGATCAGGCCGTAGATCAGCACCGGTCGCTGGATCCGCGCGCTGTAGCGGCCCGCGAGCAGCGAGCCCAGCGACATGCCGCCCATGAACAGCGCGAGCACCAGGATCTGGGCCGTCGCGGCGCTGCCGACGAACAACTTGAGATAGCGCGACCACAGCGACTCGTAGACGAGCCCGCTGATGCCGGAGAGGAAGAACAGGAGGAAGAGGTGCCGCGAGCGGCCCATGGCGCGGGAGGATATAGGTTTCCCACGCCCGCACCTACTGACTGTGCGGATGTCTAGCAGCCGGCCAGACACACCAGCTACAGGGGTCCTCCCGTCGGCGCTGTGTGCTCACGGCAAGCACGTGAGGGCTCTGCGCGCGTTCGCCTTGGTTTGGGTTGTGGTGGTCGCGCTCGACCAGGGCGAGCGCCATCGAGTTCGCGCGACGCCACGACAACCAAACCCAACTTCGATCATCGCCACATTCAGACAGCATGGTGTCCCCAACACCGCGCGCGGCCTGACTCGCCCCATCCGCAGGTGTGATTGATACCCGTTGCGAGACGAAAGCGTCCGTGCTTGCCGTTTTCTGCCTGCCCAGCGACGATAGCCGTGCCCGCTCGCCTGCGTGACCTGCATGACCAGCCTCAGCCCAACCGGCCTTCAGACCGACCTCTACCAGTTGACGATGGCCCAGGGCTATTGGGCGCTCGGGCGCACCGAAGAGGAGTCGGTGTTTCACCTCGGGTTTCGCAAGCACCCCTTCAAGGCCGGGTTCTCGCTCGCGTGCGGGCTACAGCAAGCGGTGGAGTTGATCGAGGACTTTGGCTACTCCGAGCCGCAGCTGACCTACCTCGCGCGCTTGACCGGCAACGACGGCGAGCGGCTGTTCGATCCGGGCTTCTTGGAGTGGCTTGGGCTGCAGCGGCCCTGCGTGGATCTGGACGCGATGCCCGAGGGCACGGTCTGCTTCGCCCACGAGCCACTGCTGCGCGTGCGGGGTCCGCTTGGCCAGGCCCAGCTGCTCGAGACCGCGCTGCTGACGATCGTGAATTTTCAGACCCTGATCGCAACAAAGGCCGCGCGGATCGTGACGGCGGCAGCGGGCGGCACGGTGCTCGAGTTCGGGTTGCGGCGGGCCCAGGGGCTAGATGGCGGGCTGTCGGCCAGCCGCGCGGCCTACATTGGTGGCTGCGCAGCAACCTCCAACGTCGCCGCCGGGATGCGCTACGACATCCCGATCAAGGGCACCCACGCGCACTCGTGGGTCATGTCCTTCGCCGAAGAGACCGAGGCCTTCGCTGGCTACGCCAAGGTCATGCCCAACAACTGCGTGTTCCTGGTCGACACCTACGACACCTTGCGCGGGGTCGATCGGGCGATCGACGAGGCCATGCAGCTGCGCGCCCGCGGCCACGAGATGGTCGGGATCCGGCTGGACTCGGGTGACCTGGCCGCGCTCAGCAAGGCCGCCCGCGAAAAACTAGACGCCGCCGGGTTCCCCGAGGCGGCCGTCGTCGCCAGCAGCGATCTCGACGAGTACAAGATCACCGCGCTCAAACAGGCCGGCGCCCGGATCGACGTGTGGGGCGTGGGCACCCGGCTGGCGACGGCCTACGACCAACCGGCGCTCGGCGGCGTCTACAAGCTGTCGGCCCTGCGCCCGAGCGCGGACCAACCCTGGCGGCGCATGGTCAAGCTGTCGGACACGCCGATCAAGACCTCGATCCCCGGGATCTTGCAGGTGCGCCGGCTCAGCCGGGACGGCACGCCCCTGCTCGACGTGGTCTACGACGAAGAGTTTGGGCCACCCGCCGCGGGCGCAAGCGCCAGCTCAATCGACCCACGCAGCGACGCCGCGGTCAGCTTGCCCGCAGGCGACAACATCACCAGCGAAGATCTACTGGTGCCGGTGTTGCGCGCGGGCAAGCGCGCGACCGAGCTCCCCAGCACCGCCCAGATCCGCGCCCGCGCGCAGCGCCAGCTCGCCAGCTTGCCGCCCAGCTTGCGCCTGCTCAAAGACCACACAAGCTACCCCGTCGCCCTCGAGCCGCAGGTCGCCGCGCTCAAGCGCGAGCTGATCGCCACCGGCCAGGCCGCGGGCGGCGAGCAAGGATCCTGAGCGCGTGGCCTACTCCTACGAATACCCCCGCCCCGCGCTGACCGTTGACTGCGTGGTGTTTGGCCTCGACGAGGGCGAGCTCGAGGTCTTGCTGATCCGCCGCGGCATCGAGCCCTTCGCCAACCGCTGGGCGCTGCCGGGCGGGTTCGTGCGCCTCGACGAGACCCTCGAGGCCGCGGCGCGCCGCGAGCTCGAAGAAGAGACCGGGCTCAGCAAGGTGTTCCTCGAGCAGCTGTTCACGTTTGACGCGATCGATCGAGACCCCCGCGAGCGCGTGGTCACGGTCGCCCACTACGCGCTGGTCAAGCTGTCCGATCACAAGGTCCGCGCCGCGACCGACGCCGCCGACGCCGCGTGGTTTGCGATCAGTGATCTGCCCGAGCTCGCGTTCGACCACGCGCAGATCTTCGAGATCGCGCTCGAGCGGCTGCGCGGCAAGGTCCGCTACCAGCCGCTGGGGTTCGAGCTGCTGCCGCGCAAGTTCACGCTCACGCAGCTGCAGCGCATGTACGAGGTGATCCTCGATCGCGCCCTGGACAAGCGTAATTTTCGCAAGAAGATCTTGGGCATGGAGCTGCTCGTCGAGCTCGACGAGGTCCAAAAAGACGTCGCTCACCGGGCGGCGCGGCTCTACAAATTCGACGACCGGCGCTACCGCAAGCTGGTCAAGCAGGGCTTCTCGTTCGAGATCTGAGCCATCCGCCATCCGCCATTCGCCATGACCACACCATCCAAACGAGCACTGATCATCGTTGATCTGCAGCCAGACTTCTTGCCGGGCGGGCCGCTGGGTGTGCAGGGCGGCGACGAGATCATCCCTACCGTGATCGAGCTGATGTCGCGCTTCGAGATCGTCGTGGCGACCCAGGACTGGCACCCCGCGGACCACGGCAGCTTCGCCGCCAACCACCCGGGCCGCTCGCCGGGTGAGGTCATTGATCTGGACGGGCTCCCGCAGGTCCTGTGGCCGGTTCACTGCGTGCAAGACACCGAGGGCGCGCAGCTGGTCCCGCAGCTGCGCGCGAGCTCGGCCAAGCTCGACGCCGTGTTTCGCAAGGGCACCGACAAGCAGATCGACAGCTACAGCGGGTTCTTCGACAACGGCCACCGCAAGCCCACCGGCCTCGCGCAGTGGCTCGCCGAGCAGGGCGTGGGCTCGGTCGCCGTGTGTGGGCTGGCGCTCGATTACTGTGTGAAGTTCACGGCCCTCGACGCGCTCGAGCGCGGGCTCGAGACCACGCTGATCCGCGACGCGACCCGAGCGGTCAACCTGCAGCCCGGCGACGACGCGCGCGCGATCGAGGCGATCACCGCGGCCGGCGGTAAAGTGGTCGACAGCGCTGCGATCCTGGGTGAGCCTCGGGCGGGCATGCAGGATTTCCCCGAGCAAGAGCTGATCGCAGAGGGCAAGTGGCTGCGCTTGGTTCGGCGCGGGCGCTGGGAGTATTGCCAGCGCACCGTGGGCGGGACCGCGGCGCTGATCGTTGCGGTGACCGACGACAACGAGCTGATCCTGATCGAGCAGCCGCGCCCCGCGGTCGCCGGCATGTGCATCGAGCTGCCGGCGGGGCTCGTTGGCGACCACGCCGGATCCGAAGACGAGGCGCCCGAGCTGGCGGCCGCGCGCGAGCTCGAAGAAGAGACGGGCTACACCCCCACCCGGCTCGAGATGGTCGCCCAGGGCACCAGCACGCCTGGGCTCAGCGACGAGCACTTGATCTTCTACGTCGCGCACGGGGTCACCAAGACTGGGCCCGGCGGCGGCGATGATCACGAAGACATCACCGTGCACCTGGTCCCGCTCGATCAGGTCGAGGCTTGGATCGCCGCGCAGCAGGCAGCCGGGCGGGTGATCGATCTGAAGATCTGGTCGGGCCTGTACTTCGCGCGCAGGGCCGCGGCCGCGCGCGGTTGAGCATGCAGGGGGCGCGCAGGGGGTGAAGATGCGCGCCTCACTCCATGTACTCCCTTTCGCAAGCTTTTCGGCGCCCCACCCCGCGGACGGGTACACTCGCGGGCAGTCATGATGTCGCTCTCGCTGGTTCGGATCGCGCTGCTTGCCTCGGCAAGCTTGCTGCTGTCGTCGTGCACGGGCAGCGACGACGACGAGGGCGGGTTCTCGACCTTCGGCAACACGGGGTTCACGACCACCCCGAACACCACCTTCGAGCCCGAGACCACTGGCGACGGCGAGCCCGGTGATGGCGATACCGACCCGGGTGACGGCGACGGCGAGCCAGCGCCCACCTGCGGCGACGGCCTCGTCGACGCAACCGAAGCGTGCGACGGCGGCAACCTGGCGGGCGAGACCTGCGTCTCGCTTGGCTACGCTGGCGGCGCGCTCGCGTGCGCGCCCAACTGCGCAGACTTCGACGTCAGCGGCTGCTCGTCGGCGGTCTGTGGCAACGCCGTGATCGACGAGGGCGAGCTGTGCGACGGCCCCGAGCTGCAGGGCCAGACCTGCGCCAGCGTGGGCTTCTCGAGCGGGGAGCTGGGCTGCAACCCCAACTGCAAGTCGTTCGACGTCAGCGGCTGCGTCGACGCCGTATGTGGCAACGCGGTGGTCGAGGCTGGCGAGGTGTGTGACAGCAACAACTTGGGCGGCCAGACCTGCGCGACCCAGGGCTTCGCGGGCGGGACCTTGCTGTGCAATGGCAGCTGCACCGGGTTCAACACAGCCGGCTGCACCAACGGGTCGGGCGATTGCTGCACCGACAACGGGTACCCGGGCTGCCAGGTGCCCTCCATTCAGAATTGCGTGTGTGGCCTCGATCCCTACTGCTGTGACACCTTGTGGGATTCGCTGTGCGTCGACTCGGCGATCTTGGATTGTGGCGCGGTCTGCTGACGCTTGCGTGATCGGCCAATCCGCGTCATGAGTCGCCCGTGCCCGAGGCGCTCGAACTCGACATCGGAACCAAACTAGCCGCGCTCGCGTGGGGCCCAGCAGATGGGCGGCCGGTGCTGGCGAGCCACGGTTGGCTCGACAACGCGGCCACGATGTCGCGCCTCGCTCCGATGTTGTGCGACGCGCTTGGCCTACGGATCATCAGCCTGGATCTGCCGGGCCATGGCTTGTCGGAGCACAAGCGCGGCCCCTACCACTTCATCGACTCGGTCGCCGACGTCATCCACGCCGCCGACGCCCTGGGTTGGGAGCGCTTCTCGCTGCTCGGCCACTCGATGGGCGCGGGAATCTCCACGCTCGTCGCCGGCACCGTTCCAGATCGGATCGAGCGATGCGTGCTGCTCGAGGGGCTTGGCCCGATGGCCGACGACGCGGGCCAGGCCGCGCGTCGGCTCGGGCGATCCTTGCGGATCGAGGCGACCAAGCGCCACAAGGCCAAGCGCTCGTTCGAGCACCCCGACATCGCGGTGGCCCGGCTGCGCGAGGTCGCCAAGATGGACCTCGAGTCCGCGCGGATCCTGCTTGGCCGCGGGCTCGTGCAGCTCGAAGATGGGTGGACCTGGCGGGCGGATCCCGGGCTGCGCCTGGACTCGCGGCTTCGCTTGACAGAGGAGCAGGTCCGCGCGTTCTTGGTTGCGATCAAGTGTCCGGTGTTGTTGGTCTCGGCCAGCGAGGGGTGGCCCCACGATCCCAAGCTGATGCGCGCGCGCGTGGAGGCGGTGGCCACCCTCGAGATCGCGCAGATCCAGGGCCTTCACCACGTGCACTTGGACGACCCCGAGGGGGTCGCCGCGCTGGTGATCCCGTTCATGCGGCCGCTGGTCGAGGACGCGGGCGCATGAGCCAGGCCCCGGCGTACTGCCCGTTCTACTGCGAAGAGAACATCTGGCAGCTATGCGCCGATGAGCGCGGGCGCCTGGCTGGCGGCGGTGAGCGACGCGTGTTGATCATCAGCAACCCCGCCCGCCGGGTCGCGATGTGGGGTCAACGAACCAGCCCCGATCCCACGCTGCCGGTCGCGTGGGACTACCACGTGATCATGTTGGTCGAGCGCCCCGAAGGCTGGGAGGCGTGGGATCTCGACGCCGCCGGCCCGACCCCGCGCCCGGCCGCACAGTGGCTCGAGGACAGCTTTCACGGGATTGGCCTGCTGCCGCCAGAGTTCGCGCCGCGGTTTCGCATGGTCACCTGCGCGGACTACCGCCGCTATCTTCGCAGTGATCGTCGGCACATGCGCGGCCCCGAGGGCAACTCGATCTTGCGTCGCTTGCCCGCCCAGAGCCCGCACCCTCCCGCAGGCGACTGGGTTCAGCCCCCGCCCAGCTGGCCCCCGATCATGGGTGAGCTCCCGCCTGGCACCCACGACGACGGCAGCAACCTCGACCGCTTCTTGGACAGCGAGGACTCGGAATTCATTGGGGAGCTGCTGGATCTGCCCGGCTTGCGCCGGTGGTTGGCGCAGAGCGGCGCGGTGGATCGTGCGTAGAAGCTGCCCGTGCATCAACCTGCCGGCCCCGATATTCTCCCGATCGTGCGCACACGATCGCTCCTCGCTTCGGGCTTGTTGATCAGCGTGGCCTTGGCCACGGCCTGCGGCGGCGAGCCGCACGATCCAGGTCACCAAGCCGCCACCGGCGTCGAGCCCGGGCTCGCGCCGCGCGTTGAGCCTGCTCCGCCGCCACCGCCCGCGCCCGAGCCAGCCCCCGAGCCCGAGCCCCAACCACAGCCCGAGCCCCAACCAGACCCCGAGCTCAGCGAGCGCAAGCAGGCGCTCGCCAACGTCGGTCGCTCGGCCTTCGACGCCCTGCAAGACGGCGAGTTTGACCGCCTGGCCCAGCTCACCCCGCTCGTTGAAGGCTTCTTGCGCGACAGCTGCCCCTCGCTCCCGGTCGGCGCACGCCGGGAGCTCGAGGCCCGGTTCTCGCACTGCCACAAGACCATCGACTGGGCCGCCGTCGCCGAGGCCCAGGTGTTCGCCGGCAAGCCCACTGGCGCCCCCGCGACCGGCTGCGAGGCGGGGATCGAAGACTACGGCCGCCTGCAGCTGTTCTTGCACATGAACGACAAGACCATCTGGCGCGTGGACTTCTTTGGGGCCGTTGGCCAAGACGGCAACGCGGTCGGGATCAACGGCGAGGTCAGCTGCACGATGGTCGATGGGGCGCCGCCGTTGAAGTAGCGCTCAATCAAACCCGTCGCCGGGCGAAATCACGGCTTGTGCGCGGCAGCGTACCTCTCTACGCTCTGCAAATGGGTATCAGGCTTCCATTCGGCAAGGTGTTGTTGGTTTGTTCCGGCGTGGCGCTTGGCTTGGGGCTTGGCTGCAACAACGGGTCGGGCAACGGTGGTGGCGGCGGCGGCACGGCGGCGGCCTACATCGACCGCTTGCAAGAGTGCGGGCTCCTGACCGAGGGCGAGACGCCCGCGCTACAAGAAGACTTGGATCCAGAGTCTGCCTGCGTCGCCAACTGCTTGCTCGCGGCGACCTGCGAAGACCTGTCCGAGATCAGCTGTGACGCCTTCACGGCGATGCCCGACCCCGCGCTCACCGCCTGCATCGACACCTGCCTGGTCGGGCCGGCGCCGTTCACCTGCGGCGACGGCAGCACGGTCCCGGGCGACTACCAGTGCGACGGCGAACCAGACTGCGTTGACGCGTCCGACGAGGCCGACTGCGTCCCGCTCACCTGCGCCGACGGCAACGGCACCTATCCGATGTCCTTCAAGTGCGACGGCGGGCCGGACTGCGAGGACGGATCCGACGAGCTCGACTGCCCCGGCTTTGTCGCCTGCACCGACGGAAGCGGGTCGATACCCATGAGCTACCAGTGCGACGGCGAACCAGACTGCGACGACGGATCTGACGAGCTGGGCTGCCCAAGCTTCGCCTGCGCCAACGGCGAGGTCGTGGTCGGCGGCGCCCGGTGTGACCTCAGCCAAGACTGCAGCGACAACTCGGACGAGGCCGGCTGCGCCCAGCTCGTGTGCCCCTGATCGCCCGGGCAGCCACCTTGTCGCCGCGCGCTGGGATCTGACGGCGACCCGTAATTTTTTGTGGGTGAGCTAGCCCGCGCGAAAACTGACGGCGTCGGCGTTCGATGGGGGCCGCCCGCGTTCAATGGGGGTTCTGTCATGAACACCTCCACCGCGATCACCACGACCCTGCTTGCCTCCTTCGCCCTGCTCACCGCCTGCGACAGCTTTGACCAAGACCTCGAGCTTGGCGAGGACGCCGCCCAAACTGCGAGCGTGAGCGACTCGCTCTCGCTCGAGATCCCGCTGGCTGAGCTCAGCGATGAAGAGATGGCAGAGATCGAGCAGCTCGGGCTCGCGGCCCCCAGCGAGCAGGCCCAGAACGTCGTCAACGCGATCTACCAGTGCGAGGTCGACGTCGCCAACGGCTCGACCAACTGCGACCCGGCGATCGTCGACGCCAACGAGTTCGACCCCCAAGAGTGGACCGGCGCCGTGCACATGGACGCCAACGGGTTCCGCCGCATGGACATCTACGCCGAGATCTGTGACCCCACCGAGTACGCGTTTTCGATCTCCGACTCGCCAACGACCAACGGCTGGGGCGGCGACTCGGGCACCGCAGATCACGACGCCGAGCTGCACATGTTCAACACCAGCGCGCTGTTCTTCTCGAGCACCGACGCGCTCCACAACGTGTTCGCCAACACCACCAGCGTCGCCAACGCGCACGGCGGCGGCTGCCAGGTCGTGCACACGATCACCTATCACAAAGAGGGTACACACGTCGGCGTGATGGGCTTTGACGGGGGCAACGGCTCGCCGTTCACGATCAGCGACAACCACGGCCTCAAGCTCGACTATACGAAGTGCCCGAACGGCGCGGCCGATCCCGCGCGTGGGATCAGCTGCGACTACGAGGACGCCGCCCGCCACGACGAGAAGAACTGGTACTTCGGCCTCAACCGCACCGTGGGCGCGGGCTCGCGCGACGGCTCTGGCGTCAAGCGTGCGTGCGTCGTCGTCAGTGATGACATCAACCACACGCCCGCCGACTGCCTCGAGCCGGGCGCGGTCTCGGTCCCGCCCGAGGGCACTCGCAAGATGTGCATGGCAGCCGGCACCCAGGCGCAGATGCAAGCCGACTGTGAGAGCGGCGCGCAGGTCAACCTCGACTTCTACGTCAACGGCAACTGGTCAACGCAGGACTACATCAACCATTGGGGCAACCCGTGCCCGGTCGGCACCTCGATCGTGCCCAACAGCCAATACTACGTGGCCAACTCGTGCAGCCCGCTGCCAAACGTGGGCGTGGGCTGTGGGGGCCCCGGCTCCTACAACTGGGAATTCCAGATCGGCGTTCAGTGCCAATAGTGCTGGGCTGAAAACCCCAACCTTCCGCCCCGGCCTTGGTCACGGATGACCTCGGTCGGGGCTCGTTCTTTGGTTGTTGCAATGCCGCAGGTCGGCCATTTGCCAGTCCCGTCGGCGAGTTGTCAGCGCTGCCGGTTCGGGGCCAAATGTGCGGGAGAGGTCGCTGGTCTGCGCGCACCCGCTGGATGGACGCCGAGTCAGTCGGTGCCACATGCGGTCCCCGCCCAAGCGCCAGCGCGAGGCTGCGATGGACCGTACCCCCGACGCGTTGTTCGAGATTGTCTGGACGCCGATCCAGCCTTCATCCGCCGCGCGCCCGCGTTGCGATCGGGCGTTGATCCTGGCCGGTGACGAGGCCCTGGCCAAGGCGCTCGCGTGGGCGGGTGAGCGCGCTGGGATCGGCGTGAGCGTGATGAACTGGGAGGCGGCCGATCTCGATGATGAGGCGGTGCTCGACGCGAAGCTGCGGACCCAGGCGTTCGACGAGGTCTGGCTCGTCGTTGGGCAGCCAGTCTTTTCGGGTCGCGCGCTCGCGCCCGAGCAGCTCGATGATCTGCTGCGCCGCGGACCGGGCACCCTGGCCGCGTGCGCGCGCTGCTTGGTGGGTCTCGCCAGTGAAACGCGGTCAACCCCGCGCTTGCGGGTGGTCAGCTCGGGCGCCTGCGCGGCGGGGCAACCCGAGCTTGATCTTGCAGGAGCCCTGCAGGCGCCCGCGTGGGGCCTCGCGCGGGCGATCTCTGCTGAGCACCCCGAGCTCGACCTTGGCCTCATCGACCTCGATCCGCGCCTCGATCCCGATCGCGCCGCGGCCTCGTTCGTCGGCGCCGCGCGGGTGTTCGACGACGATCGCGAGCTCGCGCTGCGTGGTTCACAGCGCCTGGCGCCGCGCCTGGTGCCGACGCCCGCCCGCGCGGGTCGGATCGCGTTCGACCCCGAGGCCGCGTATCTCGTGGTCGGCGGCCTCGGTCGGCTGGGCCGCGAGATCAGCCGCGGGCTGGTCGAGCGCGGGGCCAGGCGTCTGGTCATGGTCGGCGTTCGGGTGCTCGCGGGCCAAGATCGTGAGCTCGACTTCATCACCGAGCTCGAGCTCGCGGGCGCGACCGTCGAACTCGCCCGGGTCGACGTGCGTGATCGTGCAGCCCTCGCGGCGCTCCGTCGTGAGCGCGAGGCGGCCGGCCGTCCCCCGATCCGCGGTGTCGTGCACGCGGCGATGGGCGACGACGCGGGCCGGCTGGTCACCCTCGAGCCCCGCAACATCGGCGACGCAATGGCGATCGAGGTCGCGGGCAGCTGGAACCTCCACGCCGTGTTTGGCCAGCTCGATCCCTTCATGTCGTGTACGTCGGTCGCGTCGCTGGTGCCTGGGCTCGCCCAAGGTCGCGGGTGTCAAGCGGCCGGTCACGCGTTCGCGCATGCGTTCGCCAGCGCCCTGCGAGGGCGTGGATCAGAGGCAGTGGCGATCGCGTTTGGTCCGTGGCACGACAGCCCGCAGCTGCACCCGCTGCCCCGCCGCTGCATCCACGCGGGGTTTGGCGTGGTCGATCGAACCCTGGCCGCGCAGGCGATCGACACCGCGATCACGGCCGCGCATGCGCAGCTGGTGTGTGCGCCGATCGACCGCGGTCGGCTTGGCGGCGGCGCTGCGAGGAGCGCGAGCCAGGCCCCGCTCGCTGGCGTGGTCTTGGGCTTGCTCGATGACTCGCCCCCACCCCTGCCCGGACCCTTGATCTCGTTCGCTACCGGTCACGGCCGCCCGCTGTTTCTCCTGCACCCTGCGAACGGCGAGCCGGGCTGCTATGCGGCGCTCGTGGACCGCCTCGCTACGGTCCGGCCGCTGATCGGTCTGCGCTCGCCAGCCCTGTCCGCGCCACACGACTGCCCAGCGCAGCTCACCCAGATCGCAGCCGACGCCCGCCACGTCCTGCGCAGCGTTCAACCCGAGGGCCCGCTCGATCTTCTTGGCTGGGGATTCGGCGGCGCGCTCGCGTTCGAGATGACGCGGCAAGAGCTGCACCACCGCCGCGAGGTCGGACTCCTCGCCATGATCCACACCCACGCGCCCACCCCAAAACCTGCACAGGACCAGCTCGAGCTGCTCGCGGCGTTCCTGGCCGATCTTGGCCAGCTCGACCCCGGTGACCGGCGCAACGAGGTCGCGCGGGCCGAGCTCGCGCACGCGCCACCCCAGGCTCGCCTCGACCTGTTGTTCAACCTCGCGCGCGCGACCAAGCTGGTCCCGCCCACGCTCGAGCCCGAGCGCTTCGCGGCCAGGGTCGAGCTGTTCGTCGCGCACGCGCGGGCGCTGGCCGCCTGGCGTCCGGGCACCCTCGACGCCAGCGTCCACTACTTTGGGCCAAACACTCCCGCCGCTACCCTCGATCATGCGCAGGGCTGGCTGCCACGGGTCTCGGAGCTCGTGGCCCATCGCGTACCGGGGGGCTACTACGCGGTGACCCACGATCGCGGCGCAGCTGCGATCGCCGAGGTCATGCTTGGCTTACTTTGATATGCCGGGGTCATGCGTTCGTTGAGGCGCCCCCGAGCTTGGCAGCCGGTTCCGCATGAGCAAGTAATTGCCAACTGCACCAAACCCCAGCACCGCCACAATGAACGCGATCACGCCGCCCACGTAGGGCAGTTCGATCAGCACGGTCACGATCACCAATCCAAGCAGCAAGCTCCACAGGATCCGGCGCCGCTCGAAGCTGGGAAAGCGCAAGATTCGGCGGCCAAGCTCGGCGGCGATCACCAGCTTGCCCACGTACAGCGCGATCAGGTAGCCGGCCATCGCGACCATCGCCAGGGGCAGCCCGATCAAGGTCGCGGCCGCTACCACCGAGCCGATCGGGACCAGGAACAGGCCCACAGCCCCGATGCCCAACATCCGCAACCACTGGCCCTGCTGTTGCGGCGCGCGAAACAGCCCCGGGACCAGCGCGAACCCGACCAGACCACAGATCAGCCCGGCCCCGATCATCGCGATGTGCCAGGCATAGAAGCTGAATTCGTCATAGGGGTTGTTGTCGGCGATCGCCCCAACCTCGACGTTGGTCGAGCCGCGCACCAACGCGCTGCGATCAACCACCACGTCCTCGGCGTCCCCAACTTTGGCCGTTAGGTTGCGCCCAACGGTGGCCGTGCCTCCAACCCGCAGGTCTTCGCCGCCAATCACGAGATCGCGCGATGTCGCGGCGTCAACGTCAACGCGATCGCCCATCGCGTAGACGTCTCGGCCGACCGTGCCGGCGATCTCGATCTCGCTGCCGGTCAGCATCGCGTCGCCGCCCAGCTTCGTCGCCGGCCCAACGTGGATCGTCTGCCCCGCCACGTACAGCTGCGAGGCCACCGACGCGCCGATCGTGACGTCCTGCCCCGCCATGATCACGCTGCCGGCCACCGTGCCCCGGATATCGACGCGCCTCGCCGCGGTCAGAAGATCCCCATCGATCGTGCCTTCCACGATGACGGAGCGCGCAAAAACGACCGCGTCCCCGCGCACGTGGCCCTTGATGACGACCGACTGGGCCAGCGCGATCAGGGTGTCATCGACGATCTCACTCGCGGTCACCTCGACGTGATCACCCTTGCGGACCTCGGCTGCGTCCGCCACGACCGGGACCGCGAACACGGCGATTGCGACGAGTGCCAGACACACGGCTTTGACGAGCTGCGAGACCCACATGTTGGTGCATGTGGATCGGCCCGCGCGACTCGGCCAGCGCAAGCTTTACCCGTCGCGTCCCGTCGCGTCCCGTCGTGTTGGGCGGCTCGTGCTGTTCGCGCGTCGGGCCATGGAAAACTCCAAAGTCCGGCGTATCCGCGCGGGTCATTCCTTGCTAAGTGTGCACATGCGCGTAGATCGTTCGTGGCCCAGCCTGCTCGTGGTGTTGTTTGCGGCCGCTGCCTGCCCAACCCAGGGCGGCACCAGCAGCAACGCGCCGGGGTCGGAGCGCGCGTCGGGCCCGGTCGCTGCGTGTGCGGCAGGTGATCGCGCCGCCGGCCGCGAGCTGGTCATGCAGCTGCGCGCGCAGCAGCTCGAGGCCCAAGACCCCGCCCACTACGAGCAACACCGCGGCACCCTGCACGACGCCTGCTCGCAAGGTTGTGGCGCCGCCTGCCTCGAGTTCGCGCGCAACAGCTGGGCCGGCGCCGAGGCCGACAAGTTCAACGCGCTCGCGTGCAGTCACGACGAACCCGACGGCTGCGCGTGGGGTGCAAGCGAAGCCGACCCGGCGCGCGCCGAGCTGTGTGAGCGCGGCGACCTCCTCGCGTGCGTGGATCCGGCCCCCGAGCAGCTCGCGGAGCTGGGCGCGGCCGGCTGCAGCGACAACGACGGCCGCTCGTGCAGCGTGCAAGCGTGGGCACGGTGCGGCGTGTCTGGCGAGTGCGATGACCAAGCGATCGAAGCGGCACGCAAGGCCGCGCAGCTGGTCCCCGCGCCCGAGATCCTCGAGAGCCTTGGCGCCGTGTACTGCCACGCCGGGCAGACCGAACAGGCCAACGCGAGCTTCGCCGCGGCCTGCGAGCGCGGCGTGCAAGACAGCTGCGAGCGCCGCTGCGAGCAGCTGCGACCGGCGCGGGTGCTCGTCGTGCGTGACGCCGCGCGCGAGGCCTACGCGAACATCTTGACCATGATGTCGCTGCAATCGGACGTGGACGAGGACTGGTACACCGCGGTCTCGGTCATGAACGTCGAGCAGCTGCAGGCCTTCGAGGCCAGGTTGCAGCGCTTCACGCCCCCGCTGTCGGAGCCCGGCGCCAAGGCCAAGGTCCCCCCAGCCGTCGCCGCGCAGTATCCCGAGCTGGTCGCCGCGCTGCTTCGCGGCCCCCAGCTCGACGCCAAGAAGCTCGTGTACTGGTTCAAGCGCCTGCCCGACATGACCGACGAGCAGCGCACCAACCTGCTCACCAGCCTGCGCTCGCAGTGGTGGGTGATCCCCGGCGACCCAACCAGCACGCCGGTTGCGTTTGTCGATGGCATTCACCAGAGCCAGGCTCGCTCCCGCGATTGAGCGTTAGTGCCGCTCACCCTACGTCCGCCCCGGGTTATGCACGGCACTGAGGCCCAATGGCAGTGTCGCTCCTAGCAGTACGCCCGGTACAGCGTCGTCGCCGCTCCTCGCCCTTGGGCCTCAGCTCCGCACCTAACCCGGAACGGACGTAGGGTGAGCGGCACTAGAGCTCGCCCAGAATGAACTCGCGTCGTCGGTTCAGGCCAATCAGGGAGCCAGTAGTCGTCACGTCGCCGGCATCTCATCGGCGCGGGCGTCGCGCAATCTCCGAGGTGGCCCGCCCAGGTTGTCCGACGGGCTACCATTCAGTTGCTTGTCTGCCGCTGCCGCGCGGACGTGCGGCTCCTGTCGGCGATGAACATCCAGTCCAACGCCTCCCCCAGATTCATCGGTCGCCCGTCCCACTTTGGCAGGACAGGCGCCGCCGTGCTGTCGTCGATCAGCAGGTCGGCCTCACGCAGGAAGCGCTCGAGAGACTCCAGATCTTGGCCGCAATCAACGCGAGGGGGCGCGGCCGAGATCGCGTGACCACGCTGGTCGATGAACATGATCTTGTCAGCCCGAATTTCCACAGACAGGCCGCCCTCGTGAATCATGCGATGGTGACCCGGGCACACGAGCACCAGATTGGACAAGCGGGTTGGCCCGCCTTCGGCCCAGCCTTGAATGTGGTGACCATGAAGATGCCGGTTTCGGCCGCACCCCGGCACCCGGCACCCGCCATCACGCAGCCACAGCGCGCGACTGATCGCCGAGGGGATCGCCCGGGTGCTGCGACCGACATCGAGTAGTTGGCCGTCCGCGCCGGTCACCACGTCGACCCGGGCGCTGTCGCAGGACAGCATTCGCGCCATGTGCAGCGGGACCGGCGTGCCGTCGCGCAAGAACCCACCGACGCCTCCTGGACCGTGTTGGAGTTGGTCTTTGGAGGTCAACATCACCAGCTCGTAGCCGGAGCTGAGCGTGCGTGGGCGGTGCTGTAGATAGGCTCGGGAGATGTTGACGATCGCATCCGCTTGCTGTTGCTGCAGGTGCTCGCCGTAGGTGGCGGACAGGGGATCTGTGGGCAGGCGGTCTGCCGAGGCTTCCGCGGAAGCCTGTGCTTTGCACCCCGGCGCGGTCGATGGCGCCGCCGCGGAGGCTTCTGCGGAAGCCTGGGCATGGGCCGACGATGGCGCCGTGGAGGCTTCTGCGGAAGCCTGTGCTTGGGCCGACGTTAGCGCCGCGGAGACTTCCGCGCCAAAGCACGCCTGTACGCTGCGGCTGCTCGAGCAGACGCGGCGCAACGACAAGCTGGAGGTCACCGTGTTGATCGCAGGACTGATACTGCTGATCTTGGTCGGCCTCGGGTTTGCGTGGACGCGGCGGCAATCACCCGTGATCGATGAATCGTGAGAATCGTGAGACCCGCGGAGCGCGTAGCTACCGAGCATGCTTGCGCAAGAAGTTGCGCAAACTCCCCCCATCAAACCGCCGCTTCCAGACCGAGTTTGCCGAGCTCAACACCCCATTTCCATACTCGTCATAGTTCGAAAACTCGACAAGCTCCAAGGTCAACGACTCAGCCAGATCCGCGTACAAATCATCCTGCAAGACCATGATGACCACCGCCGCGCCGATCCGATCCCAGCTCTGGTTGACGACCGCGTCACCGAGCCCAGCGGTGTCAACATACACCTGCAGCTCGCGGTTGACGTAGTTCGTCTGCACATGCGTGATCGACACCTCGGGCAGCTCGACGCCGTCTAGATCCAGCTCGTCGAGCGCGAGCCGCAGCGGCTTGCGGGTGCCCTCGTTCGCGTCGAACACGGCGGGGTCCACCTCGCGCAGGCGGGCCGGCACCCGGTCAACGAAGAACTCGCGCAGCACCGGCGCGACCATGCCCGCGAGCGTGTGCGCGGTGATGTCGATCGCCCAGGTCGAGCCGTGGTGCTGGTTGTCGTCAAACGGCTGGTTGCCCCACGGCGAGTAGGTCAGCAGGTGGGGGAGCATGCGATCACCCGGATCCAGCACGACAAAGCCCAGCTGCTCGGCCTTGTCCAGCAGCTGGCGCACGTTGGCGTCGGTCGAGCGCATGCCGTCGCGGCGGTTGGACTCCATTGACGAGAGATCGTAGAACACGACCAGGCTGTCGTAGCGCTCGGCGAATCGCTGCAATTTGGCGAACGCGGCGTTGACCTCGCCCGGCTCCTTGGTGTCCCTCAGATACGACCCCCCAAAGTCATGGGCTTCAATGAACACCACGTCGGGCGGGACCGATGTGCCCATCCAGTTGACGAGGTTATTGATGTTCTCGCCGAACGAAGACGCCCCCCAGGACATCTGAAACAGATCCAGGCGCACGCGGTCGCGGTAGCCAAGATCGCGCTGCAGCTCCTGCTCCAACCGCCGACCGAGCGAGTAGTTCGAGTAGCGGTCCGACATCGAGCTGAGCGACGAACCCAGCAACAACGCAACATACGGCCCCGACCGCGCGAGCGGCTCGTAGCGCCGATCCAAGTAGCGATCCGGCCGCAGCTGCGCGGCGACCTTGGGCCCGACCGAGGCGATCGTCATGAGGATCGGCACGGTGATGGCCTTGGTGTGGTGATTGCCGGTCTTGGCGACCCCCAGCAAGCCATCGGCGATCCGCACGATCCGCGAGCGCTTGTGCTCGACCCAGATCATCGAGGCGTCGTCTTGGGCGATCGCCATGCTCCCCACGTGCCAATAGGACGCGTACTGCTCTACGCTCTCGTTGTACATCACGTGGCCGTCGCCGTGGGTCAGCGGCTTGAGCCAAGGCAAGATCCGCTCGGCCTCGAGGTCGAAGTAGCGCAGGTGCACGCGCTCGGTCCACTTGCTCTCCAGCGACTTCTCGCGCGCGTTGAGCGGGAATTCGTCGGCGATCAGCAGCCCGCCGTAGCGCTGAATGAAGCGCAGATCCACGATCTTGGCCAGGCGCAGCTCGTCGTAGTGATAGGGGAAGCCCACGCGGTGGCCGTTGGGCAGCAGGTCGTCGCCCCGGTTGCGAAACACCAGCTCCCAGCTGCCCAATTCGAGTGTGTCTGACGCCTCGGCCGAGTCGGCGTTCACCAGCTCCCGCTGCCACAGGCGGCCGTCGACGTCGCCAAGGTACACGGCCTGCGGCCCCAGATCGAAGGCCACCAGCGGGCTCATCGCAACCTCCGACAGCACCCGTGAGCGGTGGCGCTCGACGTCTAGCAGCAGCAGCCGACCATCGTCACACAGCATCCAGATCCCCCCTACGCGGGCGCGCAGGCGCAGGTAGCTGGCACAGGTCGGACCCGCCCAGCTCGCGGTTCGGACCCAGTCGTCCTCGAGCACGCGAACGTGCTCGCGGTCCTGCCCGTCGATGAACCACACCGCGTCACCGCGCAGCTCGGGGTTGCGCGGCTCGAACAAGCGGGCGTCGACGCGGGCCCAGCCGTCGATCTGGTCGCCCTGGCGGGGCCGCCCGGCGATGGTCTCGACGAACTGCATGTTGCCCCGCAGCTCCCGCAGGACGTGGTTTTGGGTGTCGGCCACGACCACGCGCGTGCCGTCGTCGGTCACCGCCACGCCCTCGGGCTCGCGGAGCTGGGCCAGCCACGCGCCGCCCTCGTTGTAGCCGCTGCTGACCCGGTGGACCAAGCTGCGATCGTGGCCCTCGGGGTGGACCATCATGACCTCGTGGGGCCGCTGGGCCAAGGGTAGGTTGAGCTCGTGGAGCAGGTTGATCGCCAGCAGCCGGGCGCCGTCGGGCCACAGGTGCACGTGATCGATGAAGTGCGCGTCGACGAACAGCGGGTGGTCCAGATCGATGATCTGCAGGTTTGGATCGGCGTGATCGTTGACCTTGCGCGCGAGCGCGGCGTAGCGGCGGCCAAGGGTGTCCTCGCCCATGGTCGCGCCGGCGAAGCGATCCTCGAGCGGGGTCACGAACAAGGTCGCCCGGCGATCGTGAGCGTCGAGGTGATCGAGCAGCTGATCGAGCGCGCGCAGCTGTTCGTGGGTCGAGACGAGCGTGGCGTTGCGATAGTGCTCGCGGACCCGGGCGCGGCCCTCGAGCTCGGCCTCGAGCGCCGCCGCGTCCGTGGGGTCGTCCTGCGCCGTGACCGTGGCCTCGAGCGCGACTG
>NZ_JMCC02000078.1 GCF_000737335.2 Enhygromyxa salina
CGTCCACGCCTGCTGGCATCCACTGGTTTCGCGGGCGTACCTCGAGCATCGCCTGCGCACGCCCGGCTCCGGTTGCGAGCGGGTTGTCTTCGGCGGCTTCTTGGGCGACGCACCATCGCGCAGCCGGCAGGCCACGCGACCCACGGCGCCACGCGACGCCACGCCATGCCACGCCACGCCACGCCACGCCACGCCGCTCGGATGCTCGCGTGCGACAGCGCCCGGGTCGACGTCGTGCTCGGGGAGCACGGGCCGCAGCACGGGCCGCAGCACGGGCCGCAGCACGGGCCGCAGCACTCGGCAATCATCGGCGCTCGGACGCGCGCTGTCGCTGCACCAACTCGACCACTCGAAAGCGTCCGATCGACCACCGCAACCATCGAGTGCAACCATCGAGTGCAACCATCGAGTGCAACCATCGAGTGCAACCATCGAGTGCAACCATCGAGTGCAACCATCGAGTGCAACCATCGAGTGCAACCATCGAGTGCAACCATCGAGTGCAACCATCGAGTGCAACCATCGAGTGCAACCATCGAGTGCAACCATCGAGTGCAACCACCGCAACCAGCATTGTTGGACCCCAAGACGCCCTTCGATCCCGAGCGCGTAGCCGCCGTCTCGAACAACGAGAAGCGCACAGAAGACTTGTGAGGGTCCCTCCGGGCACAATAAGAGGGCGTTGCGAGTGCCCCACCGAAGCCACCAGCCCGACCTCGTCGACAGCGATCCATGACAACGCAAATTAGCGTCTTGAGCCCTCCGTGCCCGGAGGGACCCTCACGGGTCGTGCGCGCTGCCCGATCAGCACACCGACCCCCGCAGACCCAAAAAGCACGACCCGCCCCCCAACTCGTGCGGCACTACCCGACCCATCGGGCTGCGAGGAGGTCGTCGCGGTTGCCGGCCAGGGCCAGCACGTCGCCCTCGCGCAGCGGTTGCTTGGGATCGATCGCCAGCAGCTGATCATCGCGGCGCCACTCGAGCACCTGCACGTTGACCTGCCCGCGCAGATCCAGCTCGATCAAGGTGCGCCCGGCCCAGTTGCGCCCCACCACCACCCGCTCGAGGGTCACGCCCATGCCCAGGTTGACCTCGTGGTCGAGGCCCGCGCCGCTGTGCAGGGCGAGCTCGGCGTCGCGCTGCTCGAGCACGTGCTCGCTGTAGTGGGTCATGAGCACGGTCCGCTCGAGCAGGCCAAGCAGCTGCCGATCCGCGTCGACGACCGGCAGCACGTCGCGGCCCGAGCGGGAGAACGCCAGCATCGCGCCGGCCAGGGTGTCATCGGGGACCAGCAGGGTCGGCCGCTCGTTGGTCGCCAGTTCGCCGGCGCTGGCCTCGTGGTCGATCTCGCCGCGCAACACCCTGGCAGCCAGCGCGCGGCTGTCGATGACCCCGGCGACGCGCTCGTGGTCGTCGAGCAGGTACAGCGTGGGGGTGTCCTCGACCAGCGCGGCGCGCTGCAGCTCCTCGAAGCTCGAGCTCATGCGCAGCATGTGATCCGGCGGGACCATCAGATCCCCGACGTGGCCGCGCTGCATCACGCCGATGTCGTCGCCGGTATCGAGCACCCGCGAGCTGCCGCGGCGGCGCAAGGTCAGATCGAAGAGCGTGTCCTTCTCAACCCGGCCAGCCACGAACGCCGACAAGATGCAGGCGAACATCAGCGGCAAGATCAGCCCGTAGTCGCCGGTCAGCTCGAAGATCATCACGATCGGCGTTAGCGGGGCGCGCAAGGTGGCGCCAAGGTACGCGCCCATGCCGACCAGCGCGTAGGCGGCCGGCTGGCTCACGCCGTCGCCGAGCACGAGGGCCGCGAGCGCGTGCACGACCGTCCCCACGCAGGCGCCGATCACCAACGAAGGCATGAACACGCCGCCCATGCCACCCGAGCCGATCGTCAGCGCGGTCGCGAGGATCTTGAGCAGCGCCAGACCAAGCGCGACCTGCCAGACCAGCTCGCTGTTGAGCGCGTCGAACACGATCCCGCGGCCCGGCCCGAGCAGCTGGGTGAACAACACCACGCCCAAGATGCCCACGCCGAGCCCACCGAGCCCAGGCCGGACCCACTGGGGCAGCCGCTTCATGCGCTCGAACAGATCCCCGATCCACAGGATCACGCGGCTCATCAGCGGGCTCAGCAGCCCGGCGACCACGGCCAGCGCGAGGAAGAAGATCATCTCGACCAAGAGGTGATCGCCGGCGACCTCACCGGGAGCGATCAGCTCCGAGCGCTCGCCGAAGATCGCGTACGAGGTGAACGTGCCCGCGACGGCGGCGACGATCAGCGGCGTGAACACGGACATGGTCCCAACGTTGCCGCCAACGCTGCGCTTGAACACGACCTCGACCGTGAAGATGACCCCAGCCAGCGGCGCGTTGAAGGCCGAGGCCAGACCCGCCGCGCAGCCGGCCCCGACCATCGTGGTCTGCCTGCGCATCCGCAGCCCGAAGAAGCGCGCGACCACAGAGCCGACCGTGGCCCCGATCGCCACGGTTGGCCCCTCGTGACCGACCGAGCCGCCCGAGGCGATCGTCAGCCCGGTCCCGATCCCCAACACCGCGCCCGACCTGCCCTCGAGTTGACCCTGCTGGCCGACCGCTTCGATCACCGCCGGGATGCCCTCGGGGATGTCGCCAAAGTAGCGACGCGCGACCGTTCGCAGGCCGCCCACCATGAGGCCACCGAGCGCGGGGGCGAGCACGAGGTAGATCCAGCCGAAGCTGGGGAACGCCTTGCCGACCGCGGGGAAGGCCTCGACGGTCCAGGCGATCCACAGCAGCAAGACGCCGGCCGTGGCCCCGCTCGCAACCCCCACGAGCACGGCCATCATCAACAGATAGACGTGGTCGTCATTGACAGCCTCGGCGATGCGCTGGCCGACGCGCAGCCCGAGCTCCTCCCACAGGTGAACGATGCGGGCGGTTGCAGGCAGCGGCTTGTAGAACCCGGTCTTGCTCGTGTCCCACATGCCCGTGGCCGAGCGTGGGCGGCCCTGGCTGAGCGCCTCGAGCGAGCTCGTGGGCTCGCGCGGCGGCGCGCCGACCGAGGCGTAGGTGCGGGTCTTGCGAGGCGTGCGGCGGGGCGCGGCGGCGGGCGCAGGAGCTGGCGTTGTCTCGCTGACGATCTCGTGCGCGCCGGTGTCCTGCCGCACCGCGACCCCGGCCAGAGACTGGTGGACACCCGCCGAGTGGCGCTTGCGACGGCCGCGTGGCTCGGCCGAGCCGAGCGCCCCAACCTCATATGTGCCCGAAGCGGCCGGCCCGTCGCTGCTGGTGATCGGCGAGCGCAGCTCCTCCTCGAACGCGATGTCGAGCTCGAGGCTTGGCTCGATTGGGGGCTCGAGCGGAGGCTCGATCACCACCTCGGTGCTGGGCTCGCGAACCACCACGGTCTTCGAGCCCACCGAGACTGGGGGCAGCTCCACCGGCTCGGTCACGGCATCCGAGACCGAGACCGGCACCCCATCCATGCTGGGCTCGTCCGTTGCGCCGCCGTCCCGCTCCGCCTCAGTCCCCTGGGGCGGGTCGTGCTCGGCGTCGCGTTCGTCACCCACGGCTTGGGCTCAGTTGGGCAGGCTGTAGTAGATCCCGGCCATCTCGCGCTTGATGAGCCCCAGCAGCTCCCGGCTCTGCGGGTCGAAGGGATCGACGCCCGGGGCAAAGTACTGGGCAGGATCCAAGTCGGTGCGCATCATCTTGGTCTGCCAGATGTTCTGGCTTGGCAGCGCCAGATCTTCACACTCGTAGTTGGCCAGCACCTTGGGATCGATGAAGTCCTGGATCGAACGAACGGTGTGATCCATGTAGACCCGGTTGCCCTCGGTGTCGCGCGTGAACCCGCGGACCACGTAGTCGATGATCACCACGTCGTTCTCGAAGCTCTGGAACATGTAGTCGAGCGCGCGCAGGGGCACGATCGTGCCGCAGGTCGCGATGTCGATGTCGACCCGAAACGTGCAGATCCCCCGCGGGTCGAGCACGTCGGGATAGGTGTGCGCGCACAGGTGGCTCTTGGTCAGGTGCGCGGCGACGCTGGCCGCGACCTTGGCGTTGGGCTGGCCGGGCCCGACCTTGCCGTCCGCCCCCACCACCTGGCCGTGACCAAGGTCGCTCATCAACACCAGCGAGCTGGCCCCGTAGGGATCGTAGTCCTGGGTCGAGGCGCTGAGCACCTCGGCGTCGATGATCCGCGCGATCTCACTGAGGATCTGTGTGATCCGCGGCCCCGAGAAGTGCTCGTGCAAGTAGGCGATGTAGCTGTCGCGCTCGCTCTGGGTCCGGGCCACCGCGAAGTCGTAGAGGTTGAAGCTCACGATCTTCGTCAGGTTGTTGAAGCCTTCGAGGCGAATCGGCTCGCGTGGCATAGGCTCGCCATTCTGGGCAGCCGCGTTTTTTTTGCAAGTGAGCAGGCCCGTGCAACGCGCGGACCACGAGCGAGCCCGTTGCAACCCTCAATAGCAGCAATTCTAGCGCGCCGTTGATGCCGCTGCTGTGGCCAGACGGCCGGCGTGCGATGCTCCGCAGCGATGCAGCCGCTGTTGCTCGCGCTCGCCGACGACCAATTGCCCAACTACGACGCGATCGCCCTGTCGCCGGGGGTCGGTTGGTTGCTGTTCGCCGCCGTCACTTGCCTGGCGATGTTCTTCGTCGCCCACCGCGACGCGTGGCGAAAGCTGTGGCTGCGCATGGAGGACCCGCGCCCGATCGCCGCGATGCGGATCGTGTTTGGGTTCTGCGCGCTGTGCAACGTCAACGGCCTGTGGGAGCTGTTCGAGTACCTGTTCATGGACGAGGGCCTGTTCGCCACGGACATCGCCCAGCACTACCGCGCGCGCTCGCAGTTCGCCGGCTACGGCGACGGCAACAGCGAGAACGACCCCGCGATGTTCTTCACCTTCGGCGCGTTCGTCGAGTGGCTCAAGGGTCCCAACTACTCGCTGTTGCTGTTCGACAGCTCGCCAACCTTCTTTTGGACCTACTTGGTGGTGTTCGAGATCGCGATGGTGATGTTCATCGTCGGGTTCCAGACCAAGTGGATCAAGTGGGTCGCGTGGTTCCTGTACATGGGGATCATCCTGCGCAACACCTTGTTTTGGGAGGCGACCGAGAACGTCTACCGGGTGTTCTTCTTCTATCTGCTGCTGTCGCGCTGCGGCGAAGGTTGGAGCGTCGACAACTGGCTGCGCTGCCGAAAGCTGCGCAAGCAAGGCCGGCTGTCCACCCCAGGCGGGCCGGGCAACGGCGCCGGCGCGGTGGTCGAGACCGAGGGCACGACCCGCTTCCTCGAGCCGATCTATCGGGCGATCCCAGCCTGGCCGCGGGTGTTCGTGATCCTCAATATCGCGGTGCTCTACTGCGCTACTGGCACGCTCAAGAACGGCCCGGTCTGGACCCGCGGCGACGCGTTTTACTACGCGTTCAACCTCGACCACTTCTACCGGATGCCGCCGCAGCTGCTGTCTTCGTACTTCGGGACCTCGCTGTTTCGGATCAACACCTGGGTCGTGCACTGGTGGGAGGCCCTGTTCCCGCTCGTGGTGTTCGGCATGATCCTGCGCTGGCACCGACGCGAGCAGATCCCTCGGCTCGAGGGCGCCAAGCTGTGGCTGGCGCGGATCGGCCTTGGCGGGTTCGTGGCATGGTTCTACGCGATCATCTTGTGGAGCTACCCGGTCCACTACCGGGCCCCCGCCCAGGGCTTCGTGGTGTTCGGGCGGGTCTTTCAAGAGGCCGAGGCGATCACCCTGATCCAGTGGATCGTTGGGGTCAGCATCCCGCTCGTCGCGGCGCTGGTGGTCTGGGGGTTTCGCAAGCTGCGTGATCGCCAGGACATCCCCCGCGAGAAGCGAGGCCGGCTGCGCTGGCTGGACCTCGACTGGGTGTGCCGCTGGGTGTTTGGCCGGCGCATGTGGCTGCTGCTCGGGATGATCTTCCATGGTCACCTGATCCTCACGATGAACGTGGGGTGGTTCTCGCCCGGGGTGTTGGCCTGCTACCCAGCGTTCCTCAACGGCGACGAGCTGGGCTTGCTGAGCACCAAGTTCGGCCAGCTCCTGCACAGGGTCTTCAAGCTGCCCATGCCCAAGCACGTCCGCGACGGGCAGTTCATCCCCTCGGCGAACCTGGATCTGCCGCCGCAGCCGCCCGCTGGCGCGAGCCGGGGTTGGAAGCCGATCCGCGACGGCTACCAGCAATCGTGGGCGATGTTGTTCACCGGTGTTGGCCTGGCCATGATCGGCGTGATCCGCCGGGCCCAGACCGACGAGGACATGTGGGCCAAGCTCGCCAAGCTCGTCGACAACACGGCCAAGTTCGACCTGTCGGCGGGCCTGTCCGCCCAAGTCCACCAGATCGAGGCCAACTGGTTCGTCTTGATGATCGCCGTGATGGCGCTGGTCGTCATGGCCCGCCAGGTGCGCGGGCTGGACTTCAACCCATGGTTCTCACCGGTGATCCTGCTGGCCGCGTGGCTGGGCAGCGTCGCCGCCGAGCGCGACGCGCTTGGCATGATCTGGGTGGTGCTGGTGGTCGGCGTGCTCAGCTATGGCGGCTGTCACGTCAAGGTTGACGCGCCCAAGCCGATCCCGCCCCGCGACCCCGTGACCGGCCGCCAAAACCGCCCGTGGTCGCACGGGCCGATCGGTCGGACCCTCGTCACGCTGATCACGGTCTATCACCTTGGCGCGGTCGCCTCGACCGAGTTCCCAGAGAAGGACTCGTGGTCGACCTTCCGCGGCGACGTCGACCGGACCTTCAAGCACTGGCTGCAGACCACCCAGACCACCCAAGGCTGGGGCATGTTTGCGCCCAACCCCCCGCGCAGCAACGTGTTCTTGCGGGTCACGGTGACCGACCAAGAGGGCGAGATCTACGATCTCAACACCGACGTCTACGCCTGCTTCATGCCCGGCGCGACCGAGGCGATCTGCGACGCCGTGTACCCGATCCCGTGGGTCACCTACACGCGCCAGCGCAAGATCAACCGGCGGATCGCCGGCAGCGAAGGGGGCAACGGCTCGTGGTACCAAAAGTGGCACGCGCGCTGGGTCTGTCGCCAGTGGGAGCTCGAGCACGGCGAGCTGCCGCGCCGGGTCGAGCTCTACAAGGTGACCTACCCGATGCCTTCGCCGCAGGAGGTGTTCATGAACCCCTACGACGCGAAGACCCAGTACAACGCCAAGGGCAGCCACACCAAGATCCACACCACCGAGTGCAAGAGCTCGACCGAAGGCCAGCTCAAGAACGAGATCCGACGTCGCCACGGGCTCCCCGAGGTCGACGAGAAGGAGATCCGCACGTGGCAAAAGCACCGCTGCAGCAACTGGGAAGCCAAGCTGATCGAGGAAGCCCGCGAGGCCGCCCGCAAGACCGGTGAAGAGGTCGACGTGCTCGACCCCCGCTTCGACGTGTGCCCCGACATGCCCAAAGAGGTCCGCAAGGCCAAGTACGAGCGCGGCGACGTCGACCTACTGCTCGACGACGACTAGCTGTTAATGACCCCCACAGAGACCTTAGACCTCGCCGACTGCAGCCGCTGACGCGTCTGGTCGCTTCGCTCCTCGGGGCCGTTTGTACGCATCCGCATGTGTGGCCCCCTAGAAGGGGGCTCTCGGGGGGGCGCACTTGGGAGGCCTTCTATGACCCCCCATAGACCTTGGCGAAGGACCAAGATCTCTGTGGAAGCAGGGTCAAAAACCAACACGTGAGTGGAGAGGTACCCAGCAGCTGCAGGTGCCCAGACGAGAGCCCCCTTCTAGGGGGCCACACATGCCCTCGCATACAAACGGCCCCTTGGGAGCGAGCGAAGCGAGTGACCGCGAAGTGCGAAGGTCTATGTGGGGGTCATGAGGAGCCCCCTTCTAGGGGGCCACACATGCCCTCGCATACAAACGGCCCCTTGGGAGCGAGCGAAGCGAGTGACCGCGAAGTGCGAAGGTCTATGTGGGGGTCATGAGGGTCATGAAGGCTTGCGCCGGATCTTCCCCTGCAGCGCCTCGACCACGACGTCGTGCGCCTCGCCCTCGAGCGTGCCTTGCAGCAGCCGACGCAAGTAGGTGCGGTGCTCGGGATCCCCGGCGGCCCAGCGTAGCGGCTTGCCCTTGAGCTTGCCAAAGTTGAACGCCGGCTCCCCGTCCTTCCACATGAAGCGGCGGCTCACGTCGACGAACGCAGAGTTCACGGCGGTGCTCAGCTCGTCGAGGCCCCCGACGTGGGTCGGCAGATCCTCGTAGCGCGCGAGCTGTCCGGCGAACACCTTGAGGCTGGCGATCGTGTCGGCCTCGGCCCCGTGCGCGCCCTCGAGCTTCTCACCGCAGTAGAACTCGACCGCGGCCGCGAGGTTGCGGGGCTCGCGAGCGTGGAAGATCACCTGGGTGTCGACCATGCGTGACACCGAGAGATCGATCTCGATCTCGCTGCGGGCGAACTCGGCCTTGAGCAGACGTAGGTCCAAGCGCGTGATCGCGAAGCCTGCCAAGTCTGCGCCCCGCAGCAGCTGCGCGAGCTCGCCCGCGAGCTCGACGAAGCTGGGGCAACCCTCGAGATCCTCGTTGTGGATCCCGTGGATCTCGGTCGCCTCTTGCGGGATCCGCTGCTTGGGATCGATCCGCCAGGTCCGCGGTGCCTCGATCGCCACTGGATCCGATGACACCCGCAGCAGCGAGATCTCGATGATGCGATCACGCTGTGGGTCGACCCCTGTCGCCTCGATGTCGAGGAACACGACCGGGCGCTCGAGGCTCGAGACAAACTCGAAGAAGCGGGGGCCGAGGTCCTTGATCTGCGGAACGGAGGTGGAGGCGGTCTCGTCGCTCATGCGGCCGCCCTTATACCCGTCAGGCTTCGTCTGTCTCGCGCCGAGTGCTGCGCCACGCGAGGAGCACCCATGCGGACGCCGGCTCTCCGCTCACACCTAGAAGTTTAGGTAATTCTTGCTGCGTCAAATTCCTCCACTAATGGTGAATTTCGAGCTGCCGAACCCATCATTGGTTTCGTACCCGCCCAGATCACTGCTAGGTTACCCGCCATGACGCTGGGGTTTTGTCGTTTGTACAGTGCGCGCTTCACCGCCATCGCCACGCTGAGCGGCGCGCTGGGCTTGTTCGCGACCGGCTGCAAGACGCCACCGGGTGACGACTCGGCCGACGAGGGGATCGACAGCGGCATCGACAGCGGCATCGACAGCGGCATCGACACCAACGACGACACCACTGGTGACGGGGACTCGGCCGATGGGGAGCTCAAGCTCGACATCGAAGAGAACGAGACCGACACGGTGCCCTGCGGTGAAGGTGAGTTCTGCGACTGCGAGATCCCCACCCACACCCCCTGCGACAACACGGGCAACACGCCGATCGTCCAGGCCCTCGGGCTCAACTGTCCGGGCGAGCCCACCGTCACGTTCACGACCAGCGGGGCCGCAGCGGGCATCGGCACGCGCTCGTCATTCGGCAACCTTGGCGCGTTCCCACCCCAAGAGGGCGGCAAGTATGTGGTCATCGGTTCGGGTCGCGTCGACGAGCTCGACGACAACACCGGGTTCGGCTGCAGCTCGGACCTTGGCGCCTACGACCCGATCACCCTGCCGGCCCCCATGGTCGGCACGGACGTCGGCGCGCAGACCTGCACCGAGAACCCGGGGCTGATCGGCATGGGCGACTGCTCGAACACGATCGAGTCGCAGCTGGCCGGCAGCGTCAACGACTACACCGAGCTGCGGATCACGGGCACGGTCCCGTTGGGCGTCAACTCGTTCAGCTACGACCTCGCGTACTTCAGCTTCGAGTACCCGGACTATTACCTGTCGGTCTACAACGACATGTACATTGGCTGGCTCGAGTCCGAGGTCTGGACCGGCAACATCTCGTTCGACAACGAAGGCGCCCCGATCTCGCTCAACGCCGGGTTCCTCGACTACCGCGACGCCAACCCGCTCAACGATCCCGAGTGTCAGGGCGGCTGCTCGGCCCCCGAGCTGCATGGCACCTGCATGGAGGGTCACGCCGGCACCAAGTGGCTCAAGACCAACGCGGGGGTCAAGCCGGGCGAGACCTTCACGCTGGTGCTCGGGATCTTCGACATGAGCGACTCGATCCTCGACAGCTACGCGTTCCTCGACAACTTCGAGTGGGGCTGCGACGGCGAAGAGCCGCCCTCGACCACCCCGATCGAGTAGTGGGTTCGCGGGCAGCTCAGCGCGGCAGCTCAGCGCCTAGGACCCTCGGCTGGCAGGGCTTTTTGATCGCGCTCGGCCGTGATCAGGGCGGCGACCCGCTCGGACACCCACCCGAGCAGCGCTCGCTCCTCGTTCATTTGCCGCTGGTGCATCTTCTTGGTCACCTCGAGACCGGCGAGGATCCCCAGCGCCAACCCCGAGAACACCAAGACCGGCTCGAACGCGACGAGCAGCCCGGGCAGCACGTCGGTCAACACCGCGCCGGTGAAGAACCCGAGGAAGCCGCCTAGGACCATGCCACGGCGCCGACGCCTGCGGGCCAGCCTGTCGAAGCTGCGTCGGATCACCAAGCGCGCGCCGCCGGGCTGACGATCGATGCTGACCTCGGCCTCGTTGTTGGCCCAGGTCATGCCGCCCTCGAATTGCTCGACGATCCCGGTGCCGCCAAGGTTGCGCTCGAGCTCACGCACGACCCGGCGCTGGGTGTCGAACGAGGGCAGGGCGCTGAGCTCCCGCTCCGCCAGGATCGTGGATGGCAGGCCAAAGTGCGTGCGCTCGCCGATCTTGAATTGGTCGAGCTCGCGCGCGGCCGCGTCCGGCCGAGATCCAGGGGAGCTCCCGCTCGACGCGTGCAGGTCGAGCCCGACCTCGTCGGCGATCTCGGCGACCTCGGCTTCGCTCAGTGGGGGGCGGCCGCCAACGCCAGCGTCCGCTCGCGCCCCGATCCCAAACGCTCGCTCGATCGCGCGGGTGTCGTAGCTTGGCCCTGGCTCGGGTGTGGGCGCGGCAGCCTGGCCGAGCGCCGGGGCATGATCGAGCCCGTGGGCGAGGCCGGTACGAACGTCGCGCAGCTCGGCGAGCAGCGTGTCCATGTCGGGGTAGCGGGCGTCAGGCTCGACCCGTAGACCACGCAACACCAGCCGCCGCAGACGATCCGGCAAGCCCGGCACGATCGGCGGCGGCGTCAGCTTGCCGGCGACGATCGCCAGCGACAGGGAGCGCAGATCATCGGTTGGAAACGGCAGCGCTCGGTACAGCGCTTGGTACAGCGCGACGCAAAATCCAAACTGATCACTGCGGGCATCGGCCCGCTCGCCAAGGTGCTGCTCGGGCGCCATGTAGGCTGGGGTCCCCAGCAACACGCCATGCCGCGAGAGGCTGGTCGCGGTCGCCTCGGCGCTGTCAGCAAACGCGGGCGGTCGGGCGGCGACCTGTGACTCGGGGCCGCGCGCCAGCCCAAAGTCCAGGATCCGCGGGCGGCCGTCCGCGCCCACGAGCACGTTGTCGGGCTTGAAGTCGCGGTGGATCAGCGCCGCTTTGTGAGCCGCCGCCAGGCCCTCACCCGCGGCGATGTAGACCTCGAGGATCGCCGTGAGCGAGCGCGGCGTCTCGAGCCAGCGTCGCAGGCTCTGACCTTCGACGTACTCCATGGCCACGAACACCTGGCCCTCGTACTCGCCAACGTCGAACACCGCGACCACGTTGGGGTGCGACAGCTTGGCCAGCGACTGGGCCTCTTTGGCGAGATCGGCCCGGCCCCCGCTGCCAGGGCGGCTGAGCTCCGGCCGCAGCAGCTTGAGCGCCACCGTTCGACCCAGCCGCTCATCGCGTGCGGCGTAGACGATGCCCATCCCGCCTTGCCCGATGCAGCTGAGGATCTGGTAGCGGTCGATGCTCACTTGGCCCTGCTCGGTGCCAAACAGGCGCGACTTGACCTCGCGGCGAAGCCGTTCGAGCTCGAGGGTGGGCACATCCGGCGCCGCTGGAGCCGTGCGCTCCGTGTCGGCGCGATCGTCAGCGGGGGAGGGCGCGGGTAGCGAGGCGCGGGAGGGCTGGTCTTGGGCGGGCATGTTCACGAGGCGCCCTGCTAGTACCCGGCCGGCTCGATCGGGATTGTCCTGGGCCAAAATTTTTTCAGCTCGCGTAGACTTGGGCCAATTGAGCGCGCCTGCCAGCGATCCCCGAGCCGAGCTCCGCCGCCTGTATCGTGGGTTGCGCCTGGAGGGGTTCGAGATCCCGACCTCCGACAAGCACCGGGTCGAGCGCTCGTCGGGGTCCTCGACCTACGGCGAGCTGCGACCCACCGCCACGATCCGCCTGCTCGCGCAGCTTGGGCTGAGCCGGCGCGACCAGTTTGTCGACCTTGGGTCTGGACTCGGCAAGGTCGTGCTGCTCGCGGCGATGACGACCCCGGTCGGGCGCGCGCTTGGGGTCGAGCTCTCGGCCACGCGGGTCGCAGTGGCCGCGCGGGTGCTGGCCACGGCCCAGCGCGAGCACGTGGCAGGCAGCCGCCGCGCCGCGTTCGTGCAGGCCGACATGCTCCGCCACCCGCTCGACGAGGCCACGGTGATCTACACCTGCTCGACGGCGTTCTCGTCGGCGTTCATGGCCCGCCTGCAGCGGCGCTTGGCCAAGCTCCCGCGGCTGCGCACGCTGGTCAGCTTGCAGGACTTCGATCCGCACCCGGCGTTCGAGCTGCGCGAGGTGGTTCGGCTCGACGCGAGCTGGAAGCGAGGCACAAAGGTTCACATCTATGCGCGACGGAGCCACGCTGGCGCGAGCGCTACCCAAGCACGGAGCCGTCGGCCAAGCTGACCGGCGTCGCCTGGTGCGTGACGCCATGCTCGCGCAGCAACTCGTCGACGAGCTGCGCGACCTGACCCACGACCGCCGTACAAAAGTGGTGGCGAGCCGGCCCCATGAATTCGCCGTGCGGCGCGACCATGTCATTGCAGATCAACGTTGGGCTAGGCCCGCGATCGAGCTCGTCCTCGACCCGCTCGAGGTAGCGAGTCATCGCCGCGCGCAGCGGTGGCGTGACGGCCCCAGTTGGATCGGGATCACCAAGAAACTCGCCGAGCAACAGCTGTCCCGCGACGATCGCCCCGCACTGACCGCGACCGGTGATCCCGCCCCGGCGCAGGCTCTGATAGGCCGCAGTCGGCCGATCAAAGCTCTCCGCCAAGGCAATTCCACACGAGCGATGAGGGGTTCGCTCACCCGCGTAGAGCAGCAACGCCTTACTGCGGATCGGTCCTCGCCCTCGCACGCCCTGACCGCTCATCACACGAGTGTGCCACGGACCCCGAGCGTTGGGTTGCGTGCTCGTTTTGATATAGGCTGCGGCGCATGTCGTGGGAGGACCCGCTTGGCGAGATCGAGGCCTTGGCCCCAACCCTCACGGAGATCCGTCGGGACATCCACAAGCACCCCGAGCTCGGCTTTGAAGAGGTCCGCACCCAGCGGCTGATCAAGGGTTGGCTGACCCAGCTCGGCTTCGAGCCACGCGAGTGCGCGCAGACCGGGCTGGTCGCGGATCTTCGCCCCGAGCTGCATGGCCAGGGCCGGACCATCGCCCTGCGCGCCGACATCGACTGCCTGCCAATGACCGAGCACACCGAGCTCGAGTGGAAGTCGATCCATGATGGTCGCGCGCACAAGTGCGGTCACGACGGCCACACCGCGATCTTGCTCGGCACCGCGGCGATCCTCGCTCGCTATCGCGACCAAGTCGGCGGCAACGTCCGCCTGGTGTTTCAGCCCGCCGAAGAGGGCGTCAACGGCGGCGGCGCCAAGGTCATGGTCGCCGAGCGCGCGCTCGAGGGCGTCCACGAGATCTACGGCCTCCACAATTGGCCGCTCTATCCCCGCGGCGAGCTGCGAGTCATCGAAGGGCCGATCATGGCCCAGGTCCACACCTTCGAGATCACCGTGCGCGGAAAGGGTGGACACGCCAGCCAACCGCAAGACTGCCGGGACCCAATCGTCGCGGCCGCAGCCCTGATCGGCAGCCTGCAGACCGCCGTGTCGCGGGGCTTGAGCGCGGCCGGTGGCGCCGTGCTCAGCGTCTGCACCTTCGAGGCGGGTGAGGCCGTCAACGTGATCCCCGAGGTCGCCCGCATGACTGGCACCGTGCGCAGCTTCACGGACACCGCGACGCAGCGCGTGCTCGCTCGCATGCGCGAACTCGCCAAGGGGATCGGCGCCGCCTACGGCGTCGAGGTCGATCTCGCCCTCGAGACTGGCTACCCCGTGCTCGTCAACAACGCCGCCTGCGTCGAGGCCGTCTCGCGGGTCGCCGCAGGTGTCGAAGGCCTGTCGCTGAACGGACGTGACCTGCCCATGGCCGGTGGCGAAGACTTCGCCTACTTCGCCGCTGAAGTGCCCGCTGCGTACTTCTTCTTGGGGGCGGGCCGCGAAGGCGAGAGCACGCCGGGCTGTCATCACCCGCACTTCGACTTCGACGACGAGCTGATCCCCACCGGCATGCAGATGTTCTTGGGGCTCGTGCGCGATCGCCTGTCGGCCTGAGTCGCGCCACGCGCGAAGCGGGTCGTCCAAGCTGGCGCAAGCCGCCGTCGCTCTCGCACCCCCCCGACATTCGTCACTCGCGAATGGCTCCAGCCGTGGAATAACGATTGCCAGGGCCGGGCGCTCATGCAAAAAAACTCGGAGCTAGGGACCCAATGCGCCCCCAACTCGACGCCATCGCGACCTTGCTCGATCAAGGTGCCGCCGACTCGGCCGTACGCCTGCTGCGAAGCTCGTGGGAGCCGGAGCTGCCCGAGCAAGATCGCATCCCGATCTACTGCATGTGGATCCGCGGTCTGTGTGACACGGGCGACTACGTCCACGCGCTGATCCTGGCCCGTCGTGCGGCTGAAGAATTTCCGCGCAAGCCCGACATCCTGACCGCGCTCGGCAACGTGCTGGATCTGTGCGGTGAGCTCGAGCAAGCGCGCGAGGCCTTCGAGGTCGCGGTCGCGCTCGACCCCAGCGGCGTGCTGCAGCACTACAACCTCGGCGCCGTGCTCGAGCGTCAAGGCGACGAAGCCCGTGCCGAAGCTTGCTATCGCCGCGCGCTCTCACTCGACGAGAGCGCGCCGACCATGGTCGAAGCCAACGCCGCGCTCGGGGCCCTGCTGCGTCGCCAGGCGCGGCTCGAAGAGGCCGAAGAAGTCTACGACGTCTACCTTCAAGAAGATCCTCTCGACGTCGAGATGCTGGTCGAGCATGGCATCTGCCTGTCGGATCTCGAGCGCCTCGACGAAGCGATCGAGCGGTTCGAGACGGCCCTCTCGCTCGAGGCCGAGCACGGCAGCGCGCTCTACAATCACGCGATCACGCTGTATCGCCTGGGCCGCCACGAAGCCGCCCGCGAGACCATGGAGCGCGCCCACGCAGCCGAGCGCGACAACCCGCTCACGCTCGCGGTGCTCGGCGCGTGGACGCTCGCCGATCCAGCCGGCGATCTCGACGTCGCGCTGCGCTTGATCTACCGCGCCTTGGATCTGGTCACGACCTTCCACGATCGTGGCGAGCTCGGCTCGGGCTACGCCAGCCTGGTCACCGAAGAGGTGTTCGAGTCGCTGTGGCAGTACGGGCGCAAGACCGAGGCCCGCGAAGTCGCCCGGCTCGCGGGTCGGCGCGACTGGATCACCCCGCACATGTTCGAGACCATCAACCGCGCCGACCATGGCACCACAGAGCGCATCGCCGACGCGTTTCGGGTGCGGGTGCGGGCCGAGCTCGAGAGCACGCCCGCGGACTGGCCCGACGGCGCAGAGGGCTACACCACGGACCTGACGGTGATCGCAGCGACCGAAGACGAAGCTCGCGAGCTCACGCTGCACTACGTCAGCCAGCTCGAGCCCACGGTAGAGATGCAGTTCGACGTCGACGTGGTCAGCCGCGCGCTCGACAGCTTTGACGGCGCCCGGACCCGCGGGGTCGCCCGGGTCGATGGCACGCGCAACTACTTCCGCGGCGACGCTGGCCGCAAAGCCGCGCGCTAGCGCGATCCCTGGTCGGCCCCACACCGCGTGAGTCGCGTGAGTCGCGTGAGTCGCGGGCTGAGCGGCGCCAAATCTGCGCTCGCCAGCGGCTTGTCCCGTGAAACATTCCGACCCACAACCGGCGCCGTGCGCTCGAAGTCTCCGTGGCTCGCCCTGCTCGTGGTGTTTGTCTGCTCGTTCGGTGTCCTCCTGTATGCAGGGCACAGGATCTCGGTCGACGCACCTCCAATCCCAACCCGCGTGCTCGGCCCTGGGGGCGAGCTCCTCGTTGACGAAGGCGAGATCCTGGCGGGGCAGAGCGTGTGGCAGGCCATGGGTGGGATGGAGGTCGGCTCGATCTGGGGTCACGGCAGCTACGTCGCGCCAGACTGGACCGCCGACTACCTCCACCGCGAATCGGTGCTGATACTCGATCAGCTCGCCCAAGCGGAGGGCGCGAGCAACTACGCAGACGCCCCCGTCGAGCTGCAGGCGTCCGTCCGTGCGCGACTTCAAGCGAGCAGTCGGTCGAACCAGGTCAACGCCGAATCGGGTGAGCTGACCGTCACGGCAGCGCGAGCCGCCGCCTTTCACGAGCTCCAGCGCTACTACGCCGAGCTGTTCACCCATGGGCGATCCGACTACGCGATCCCCAGCGGTGCCCAGGCCGACCCGGACAAGCTCCACAAGCTGACCAGCTTCTTCTTCTGGACCGCGTGGGCGGCCAGCACGGATCGTCCCGCGACACCTGGCGTCTCGTACACCAACAATTGGCCGCACGAGCCGCTGGTCGAGAACCGCGTGACCGGTGACGCGCTGCTGTGGACGGGCGTCAGCATCATCGTGCTGCTCGCGGGCATCACCGCGCTGGTCTGGTGGCGACTGTCCGACTCGTCAGCGTCCACGGTCCGCGAACCTCCGCCCACGGACCCGCTGCTCGGCGTCGCGCTCACGCCCTCCCAGCGCGTGACGCTGGTCTACTTCGCCGTTGTCTCCGCCCTGTTTCTGGTCCAGATCGTGATGGGCGTGATCACGGCGCACTTTGGGGTCGAAGGAGACGGCTTCTACGGGGTGCCGCTGTCGCGCTGGCTGCCGTACGTGATCACGCGGACCTGGCACACGCAATTGGGCATCTTCTGGATCGCGACCGCGTGGCTCGCCGCAGGTCTGTTCATCGCGCCAAGCATCGGCGATGGCGACCCGCCCTACCAACGCGCTGGCGTGATCGTGCTGCTCGGCGCGCTGGTGTTCGTGGTCGTGGGTTCGATGGCGGGTCAGTGGCTCTCGGTCATGCACCAGTTCTCGAATGACACGCTGCGCTTCTACTTTGGGCACAGCGGCTACGAGTACATCGATCTCGCGCGCGCGTTCCAAATTGGGCTGTTGATCGGCCTGTTCTTGTGGGTCGCGCTGGTGCTGCGGGCGGTCAAGCCAGCGCTCGCGCGCAAGGACGACGACAGCCGCGGCCTGCTGGTGCTGTTCGTGATGTCGGCGTTTGCGATCGCTGGATTCTACGGAGCGGCGCTTGGCTATGGCCAGCAGACCCACCTCTCGATCGCCGAGTATTGGCGCTGGTGGGTCGTGCATCTGTGGGTCGAGGGCTTCTTCGAGGTCTTCGCGACCGTGGTGTTCGCGTTCTTGTTCGCGCGGCTTGGCCTGCTCGAGCCCAAGTCGACGGAGCGGGCCGTGGTCGCTGCGGCCGTGATTTTCTTGGCAGGGGGCATCATCGGCACGCTCCACCATCTGTACTACAGCGGCACGCCATCAATGGTCGCCGCGTGGGGCTCGGTGTTCAGCGCGCTCGAGGTCGTGCCTCTGGTGCTGATCGGACACGAGGCCTGGGATCGGCTGCGACTGTCCCGTGAGCAGAGCTGGGTGAAAAAGTACCGCTACCCGATCTACTTCTTCATCGCGGTCGCGTTCTGGAACGCGATCGGGGCCGGCCTGTTTGGGTTCATGATCAACCCACCCGTCGCCCTGTATTTCATGCAGGGCCTCAACACCACGCCCGTGCACGGCCACGCCGCGCTGTTTGGTGTGTACGGAATGCTGGGCCTCGCGCTGACCTTGTTCTGCGCGCGAGCGGCCGACGCCGAGCGCGAGTGGCATGAACGACCGCTGGCGATCTCGTTCTGGCTGCTCAACATCGGGCTGCTCGCCATGATCGTGTTGAGCCTGCTCCCCGTCGGGCTGCTGCAGACCCAGGCGTCCGTCGAGGTTGGCTATTGGTATGCCCGCAGCGCCGAGTTCATGCAGACGCCAACCATGGCGACGCTGCGCTGGCTCAGGATGATCGGCGACACGCTGTTTGGCGCGGGCGCGCTGGCGTTCGTGTACTTCATGGCGACGCTCCTGAAGCAGCCTTCGAAGCGTTGAAGACGGTCGAGATGCAGTTCGACGACGCCCGGACCCGCGGGATCGCCCGGGTCGATGGCATCCGCAACGACTTGCGCGGTGACGCTGGCCGCAAAGCCGCGCATTAATTTCGTCCGCCCTCGCGGATGCGGCCGGATATGCAGCGAGTGCCATCTCAGTCGGGCGAGCGAGGCAAGTACGGCTCACTCCGCGCTGTGGATGCACAGGTCTGTGCTGCTACCCTGCGCGCACTCCACAACAACAACTCCTAGGCTCGAGGCAACGAGGCACGAACTATGAACCACCGACGCAACGTCTCCCTCGGCTTCACGGAGGGGACCGTCCCAGCGGGGACTCACATCTGTCAGATCTTCAACGACGACGACGAGCGAAACGACGTGCTCGTCAGGTTCATCCTCAGCGGACTACGCGCTAGTGAACGCGTCACTTGCTTCTCCGAGCGGGCCAACGCGGCCGAGCTCGAGACCGTGTTTACCGCCCATGATCTGTCCTACGCGCAGCTCACGGCGAGCGAGGCGTTCTCCCTGGCGCCCACCAGCAAGGTCTACTTCGAGGGTGGGCAATTCGATCCCGAGCGTATGCTCGAGCGGCTCGCGTGCTTCTACGACGAAGGGGTGGCCCAGGGCTACGTGGGCTCACGGATCCTTGGCGAGATGATCCCGGAGGTTCACGAGCTTCCTGGCGGCTCGCGGCTGTTCGAGTACGAAGCCCGCATCAGCTTGCTGCTGCAGCGCCTTCCGCTGACGGCGGTCTGTCAGTACGACGCGCGCTCGTTCGACGGCGCCACGATCCTCGACGTCCTGCGGGTCCACCCGATGATGCTCGTGCGCGGCTCCGTGGTCCACAACCCGTTCTTCATCCCCCCCGAGGTATTTCTGGCGTGACAAGAGACGCCGACCCGCCGCTGCAAGCGAAGACACTGGGTGAGCTGCTCTTGATCCAGGGCACGGTGGCCCTCCTCCCGAACACTCGCTCGATTCTGCAGTTTGTCTGCCACGGGCTCGTGTCTGTCCCCGGGGTGGATCGTGTCGAGTTTCGGATCGGGAGTGGCCCGTGGGAACGAGACGACGCCTTCACGCGAGCGTTCGCGCTGCGCAGCGGCGGCCACGACCACGGCGGGCTGCGGGTCCACTGCGAGGACCCCACGCCGTTCCTGCCCTACGTCCCGTACATCGAGAACTTGGCCGCGATGCTGGGGGTCATCCTGGAGGAGCGGCGCCAACGCGAGCTGAACGCCTCACACCAGCGCGAGCTCGAGGCGCGAGTGGAGGAGCGCACTCGGCAGCTGCGCGACGAGGTCCGCGACCGCCACGCGGCGGAGACCCAAGCGCTGTGGGAGAAGGCTCGCGCCGAACGGTACTTGGAGATGGCGGAGGCGATCGTCGTCGAGCTCGACGTCCAGGGCCGCATTGCGCTGATCAACAAGCAGGGGTGCACGCTGCTAGGGCGCACCGAACAGGAGCTCGTCGGCGCCGACTGGTTCTCCATCGCGCTCCCGCCGGAGGCCCGCGATCCGGTGCGGCAGGTGTTCCACGAGATGATCGCGGGGACCACCACGCAGGCGGAGTACTACGAGAACGAGATCGTCAATCACCGCGGCGAGCGTCGGTATGTCACATGGCACAACGCCACGCGCCACGACGACAACGGCGTCCCGATCGGGACCTTGAGCTCCGGCAGGGACCTCACGGAGCGGCGGCTCTTTGAGGAGCGTCGGGTCCAATCCCAGAAGATGGAGGCCATGGGCACGCTGGCGGGAGGGATCGCCCACGACTTCAACAACTTGCTGTCCGCGGTGCTTGGCTACACCGAGCTGTCGCTGATGGACTTCGGCCAGACCCAGGAGCTGCAAACCTATCTCCAGGAGGTCCTCCTGGCGGCCAACCGGGCCAAGGGTCTGGTCAAGCAGATCCTGACCTTCAGCCGCCGCAGCAAGCGCGAGGTCCAGCCGGTGCTGATCAGTGAGCTCGTCCGGGAGACCCTGGGGATGCTGCGGTCCTCACTGCCCGCTACCGTCACGATCACGCCGACGCTGCGCGCGACGTCGGCGGTGCTCTCCGACCCGACCGAGATCCATCAGGTGCTGATGAACCTGTGCACCAACGCTGGCCTGGCGATGGAACACAGCGGCGGCGTGCTCGGGATCGAGCTCGACGACGTCGACGTCGGCCCGGAGTTGGTGATCGAGCATCCAGAGCTCGCCATCGGTCCGCACGTCCGGCTGTCCGTGTCCGACACCGGCTGCGGGATCCCGTCACACCTGCTCGAGCGCATCCTCGAGCCCTTCTTCACCACCCGCGAGGGGGACGCGGGGACCGGGATGGGACTCTCGGTCGTGCATGGAATCGTGCGCAGCTGCGGCGGGGCGCTCACGGTCCATAGCGAGGTTGGGGTGGGTACGACCTTCGACGTCTACTTTCCGGCGCAGCGCCAGGCGGCGGCTCGTGCCGAGCAGATCCAGGGCGAGATCCCGCTCGGCACCGAGCGGATCCTGTTCGTCGACGACGAGGACTATCAAGTCGCGCTGGCCGAAGAGACCCTGGGGCGACTCGGCTATCGGGTGCGGATCACGACTAGCAGCCTCCAGGCGCTGGAGATCTTTCAGCTCGATCCAGAGGCCTTTGATCTGGTGATCACGGACATGACGATGCCCGGCATGACCGGGGATCGTCTCGCCAGCCGGCTGCTCGAGATCCGCCCGGGCCTACCGATCATCTTGTGCACCGGCTACGACGGCCGTCTAGACGAGCCCAGCGCCCTCGCGCTCGGGATCCGCGGCTACGCCCTCAAGCCGATCCCCATGGTCAGGCTGGCAACGATGATCCGAGCGGTCCTCGCCGAGTCAGGGCCGACGCGGCTCTAGTCGTTCTGCTCGTCGGGGTCGACCGCGGCAGCCTCGGTCGGAGGCTGAGGAGCGTTGACGAGCTGCGGTGGCTGCCACTGAGGCGCGGGTCGTGGGGTCTCGCTGGAAGCACGCCCAGCTTCGGTCGGCGGCGGCGAGGCCACCGGGGGCTCGGGCTGCTTGTCTGCGCTTCGCGGCGAGACGTTGCTGCCGATCTGCGGCCGCGCCTCGGGTGGCGGCGGACCACCCGGCGCGGCCGGCAGCCCCAACATGGTCTGCAGCGGGATCCCTGGCGCGGTCGGCATCTTGGCTTCGAGCGCCGGCTTGCCCTCGATCGGCGCGGGCGCGATGCCGTAGGCGGTGCCGCTTCGGCTCGCGGGTGCGGGGCTCGGCGTCGGCGCTGGGGCTGCGACCTCAGCTGGCCGGCCATCGAGCATCAGCCCCGGCTCGACCGCCAGCGCGGGCGCGGGCGCGGGCGCTTCGGTCGGCCCGGCGGGCAGCTGCGTGTTGGGGGCCACCGCGCCGTCGGGCATCCCCGTTGAAGCCAGCGCGGGTTGTTGCGCCTGCTCGTCAGGCACGACGCCCTCCGCGATCTGCTCTCCGTCGCCCGCGTCCACACCCGCGTCCACACCCGCGTCCACACCCGCGGCAGCTTGCGCCGCCTCGGCCGGGGCCTCGGACCGGACCTTGCGAAACCCGTAGGCGAAGATCGCAATGCTGGTCACGACGGCGGCGAACACCATCGACGGCAGATCCTCCGTACCGGCGATCTGGTACTTCTCCGAGGCCGGCAGCGTCGCGAGCACGCCAGCCGCCATCCCGCGCGGCAGTGAGATCGCTACCATCTTGCGCTGGCTCTCGGTGAAGCCCTTGCGCGCGACCAGCATCACCGCCGGGATCCGCGTCACGAACAGCGAGATCCCCACCACCATGCCCAGCAGCAGCAGCGACACCGGCCGCGAGAGCATCAGCCCGATATAGGTGAAGAAGAACGACTTGATGATGAACGCGGCCTGCGAGTGGACCGTGACAACGGTGTCGTCGAGCTCGAGCGGCTTGTCGCCAAGCGAGAACTTCATCATCTTCATCAGGGCCTCGGCGTTGCCCACGATCACCGAGAAGGTCAGCACCGCCATCGCCGGGTTGCCGCCGGTGTTGTCCACGAACACGTAGAGGATCATCAGGGCCGCGAGCGTGATCGGGTACGCGTAGGGGTTGCCCGACAGCGTGCGCAGCACCGGCATCCACACCCAGCCCGCGATCAGCCCGATCACCAGCGCGAACCCAAAGTTCTTGCCGAGCACCAGCGCCGCCTCGCCGCCGTTGGTCTCGCCGGAGTTGATGATGTTCATCAAGACCACGGCCACGACCACACACAGCGCGTCGGTCAGCGCCGACTCGAGGCCGACCAGGTTCGAGACCTTGCCCTCGACCTTGGCCAAGTTCATCGAAGGCATGATGATCAGCGAGCTCGAACCACCGAGCATCGCCCCGACCATGAGGCTGTGTAAGAACGTCCACGAGGCGGGCAACAGCCCAGTCAGCGCCGCGAGCTGCAAGATCATCGCGACCCCGAACACCGCCAGCACGAAGCTGAGCAGCGCCATCGCCGAGGCCTTCGGCGCGGCTTTGATCAGATCGTTGATCACGATCTGCCGCCCGCCATCGAACAACACGATGATCAACGTCAGCGCCGAGAACAACGGCAGGATCGGATCCAAGTTGGCCGGGTCGATCAGCCCAGTGACGTTGAGCCCGATACCCGCGAAGATCAGCCAGACCACGTCGGGGATCTGGGTCCGGGCGAAGATCACCTCGCCGACCGCGCTGAGCAGAAACAACGCCGCGATCAACACCAGGTAGCGCCCGGTCGGATCGACCTCGCAGCCAAGCGAGAGCGCGACCAACAGCACGGGAATGAAGCGTCGAACGAGGCGACCGTCGAGCCGGCTATCCATCTTCGGCGACACTAACAAGTTATCCTCGACCCCCACAGCGACCTTGGACTTCGCCGACTACAGCCACTGACGGGTCCGCTCGCTTCGCTCCTCGGGCCGCTTGCTCGCGTCCGCATGTGTGGCCCCTACAAGCGGGCTCGCGCGGCTGCGGCGAAGCTCTACGGGCGATCCGCGCGAGGCAAAGGGTGACAACCCGGCCACGAACGGCGATGCTGCGGCCCGTGCTCGGACTGCGCGGCCCAAGGCGACGCGTCGGCGTGAGGGTCCTGGCATTCGCCACGGGGATCGTCCTGTGGTCGGGGCCGAGCGTGCTCCTGGCCGCCCCACCGCCGGCTGCCAGCCCGGCGAGCGAGCTGATCCCCCCCAAGCCCAAGTCGACGATCAGCGTCAGCTATCCGGCCGAGCTGCTCGAGCGTGAGCGCCCGCCCGCGGGCACGATCGTGGTCCAGTACGTGGTCGGGGTCGACGGCCGCACCAAGGAGATCGAGCTGCTCGAGTCGGTTGATCCGGTCCTCGACCAGATCGCCCTCGACGCGGTCGCGCGGCTGGAGTTCGTCCCGGCCAGCTACGAAGGGGAGGCGGTCGAGGTCGTGCTCTCGCTGGCGCTGGAGCTGGGGCCGCCAACGCCGATCCCGGTCGATGAGGGGGCTGGCGACGGAGCTGGCGACCAGGTTGGCGACCAACCCGGCGATCCGGCCAGCGACCAGGCCGTCCCGCCGCCAGTGACGATCCGCGGGCGGATCCGCGAGGCTGGCCAGCGCACGCCGGTCGACGGCGCGTCGGTGCTGGCGGTCCCCGCCCCGCCAGGGTGGCCGCAAGGTCAGGTCAAGGGCCGCCGCTACGAGCAGCCCGAGGAGCCGGCGTGGCAGATCGAAGCGGACACCGACGCAGAGGGCTACTTCGAGCTGCGAGGCGTGCCCGCCGGGGATGTCCGCTTGGTCGTGCTCTCGCTTGGGTACGAGCGGCTCGACTTCATCGAAGCGCTCGCGCCCGACTCGATCCTCGAGCTCGAGTACTTCCAACACCGGCTCGAGACCAACCCCTACCGCACGGTGGTCACCACCGAGCGTGAGCTGCCCGAGGTCACGCGCCGCACGATCACCCCCGACGAGATCAACGCGCTCCCCGGCACCCAGGGCGACGCGCTCAAGAGCATTCAAAATTTCCCCGGCGTCGCGCGGCCGCCGTTTGGCGCGGGCCTGCTAGTCGTGCGTGGCTCGGCGCCGAGCGACACCAAGACCTACCTGGGCTACCACGAGATCCCGCAGCTGTTTCACTTTGGCGCGATCACGTCGGTGTTCAACTCCGACATCCTCGCGCAGATCGACTTCATCCCCGGCAACTTCGACAGCCGGTTTGGCAACGCGATCGGCGGCATCATCAACGTGCAGCCGCGTCGCGGCCGACGCGACGGCCACCACGGCTACATCGACGCGGATCTGTTCGACGCGGGCGCGCTCGTGGAAGGCCCGATCGGCAAGGGCAGCTTCGCGGTCTCGGCCCGGCGCAGCTACGTCGACGCGATCTTGCTCGCGGCGATCCCCCCCGGCTCCGGCATCGACTTCAACGTCGCACCCCGCTACTGGGACTACCAGGGCCTGTTTGACTACCCGCTCGGCGATGGCAACCTGAGCGTGCGGGTGTTTGGCTCCGACGATCAGCTCGCGGTCGTCAACCCCGACATCAACGACACCGAGCCCGACGACAACGACGGCTTCGACACGCAGATCGCCTTTCACCGGGCCGACTTGGTGTGGGAGGCCGAACACGGGCCGTGGAGCGTGCTGCTGACCCCCTCGTATCGCCACGATCTGTTCACCGGCAACGGCGGCGACACCGTCTCGTTTCAGGTGGTCCGGGATCAGCTGAGCTTTCGCGGCGAGCTGGGCTATCGGATCAGCAAGCGCGCGGCGCTGCGGCTCGGGACCGAGGTCGTCGCGGGCTCCTACAACCTCGAGGCCCGCGCCCCCGGGTTCCCAGCCGTCGGCGCTGGCGACACGGGGCTGTTCAACGCCGCAGATCTAGGCGGGCCGTTCGCAAGCCTGGCCCTGTACGCAACCGGCACGATCGCGGCGACCGACCGGTTCACGATCTACCCGGGCCTGCGCTTCACCTACAACGGCATCGTGCTCGAGCGCGCCGGCTTGGATCCGCGGGTGCGCTTCGCCTGGCAGGTCGGCGACGACACCACGCTCAAGGGCGGCGTCGGCCTGTACTCGCAGTTCCCCGACATCTTCGAGCTCAACAGCGTCTGGGGTAACCCCAACATCGCGCTCGAAAAATCGGTCCACAACAGCTTCGGCGTCGCGCACGTGTTCGATGACTACGGCCTGCTCGTCGAGGCCACGCTGTTCTACAAGTACGTGTACTCGATCGCGGTCCCAACCTCGGCGCTGCTGCTCAACACTGGCAGCGGCGCCGCGATCGTGCCCGAACGATTCGACAACGAAGGCTTCGGCCACGTCGGCGGGCTCGAGCTGCTGATCCGCAAGGATCTGACCAAGAAGCTGTTTGGCTGGGTCAGCTACACCTTCAGCCGGGCCTTCTACGATCTCAACGACGGCGAGGGGCTGGCCCGCTTCGACTTTGATCAGCCCCACATCCTCACGCTGCTCGCCGTCTACAAGCTCCCGCGCGGGTGGAGCGTGGGTGGCCGCTACCGACTGGTCAGCGGCAACCCGTACACGCCGGTCTACAACAGCGTCGTCGACGCTTCGGATGGCGGACACTTCCCGATCCTCGGGCCGCGCAACGCCGCCCGGCACCCGGCGTTTCATCAGCTGGATCTGCGGGTCGACAAGAAGTGGAGCTGGCGCTACGTCGGGCTGACCGCGTACGTCGACGTGCAAAACAGCTACAACCGGCGCAACGTCGAGGGGATCATCTACGCCTACGACTTCACACAAAAGCGAAGCATCGCCGGGCTGCCGATCCTGCCCTCGGTCGGGCTGAAGTTCGAGTGGTGAGCGGGCTCAAAGAGCCGCGCTGGTTGGGTTGACGCGGCTGATTGGCCCGGTGCTGGGGGTGGGCTTGGCGGCCGGCTTGGGCGTGGATGCGGGGCGCCGCTTGGGTCGACTGGGCAGCCGCTCGAACCACGCACGGGCCTCGAACACGCGATCCGCAAACCCCTGCGCGCCCGCGGGCAGCGGCTCGCCAGCCGCGACCCACTTCGAGACCGTCCCGCCGCCGCGGTTGTAGCCGGCGAGCGCCAAGGTCACGTCGCCCTCGAAGCGATCGAGCAAGCGCGAGAGCAACAAGGTGCCCGCGTGAATGTTGAAGTCGGGGTCGTAGGAGTCGCGCTTGCGACCGAGCCGCTTGGCCATCGCCCCGGCGGTCTTGGGCATCAGCTGCATCAGCCCCTGCGCGCCCGCGGGTCCGCGCGCGCGTCGATCGAATTTGCTCTCGACCCAGATCAGCGCGTTGATCAGCGCCGGTTCGACGCCGTGGGCAGCCGACGCCGCCGCGACGATGTCTTGAACCGCGTAGATGCGCTCGAGCTGCTCGTTGTCGAAGGGCAGGGTGACCTTGGGCTTGGGCTTGTCGCTCGCGGCCAGCAGCTCGGCGCTGGGCTCGATCAGGGGGGACACCGCAGGCGCCGCGTCCTCGCGCTCGGGCGCCGCGTCCAGCACCTGCGCCGCGTCACCACCGGCCTGCGCGGCAGCCCCGGGCGGGTTCGTGAGCTCACCCGTGCGCGAGCCGGCCACGCACGCCATCGCCATCGCCAGCGCCCCCAGCCCCATCCACCAACGTCGGGGCGGCGGACACCATGTGCCGCCGTAGTCACGCCGCATCACCACGAAGGTCGATCGTTCGTTCACACGCCTGCACATGTCAACCAAGCCAGCCGCTTCGGCCAAGCCCGTGTCCTGCGGGACCTCAATTGCACTACTCTTCGCAACGAGATGCGACGCGCTCCGCGATGGTCGGTTATTCATGTGGTCATGGCCACATTGGTTTTGGGCTCTGGCTGTACGAAGGGTGAGAAGGGGACCGACGTGTCCCCAAGCGACGCCCACGCCAATCACGATCAACATGATCAACATGGTCAACATGGTCAACATGATCATGGTCACCACGGCCACGGTCACAACGACGAGCTCAACGAGCACGGCTACAAGGGTCACACCTTCGACGATCCACGCGCGTGGATCGAGCGCTTCGAGTCACCCGAGCGCGCAGCCTGGCAGCGACCCGATGAAGTGGTCGCGGGCCTCGCCCTCGCGCGCGACGCCAAGATCGCCGACCTCGGGGCGGGGACTGGCTACTTCTCGGTTCGCTTCGCTGCGGCGGCGCCCCAAGGTCGGGTGTTTGCCGTCGACATCGAACCCAAGATGGTCGAGTGGCTGTCGCAGCGCGCCGCCGACGAAGGCCACGCCAACCTCGAGGGGGTGCTCGGCGAAGCCAACGATCCCAAGCTGCCCGAGGCCGTCGACGTCGCGTTCATGTGCAACGTGTTCCATCACCTCGCCGAGCCGCAGGCCTACTTTCAGTCCGTGGCGACCCAGCTGCGGCCCGGCGCGCGCGTGGTCATCGTGGACTTTCGCAAGGACGCACCCGAGCACGCGCCCGGTCCCCCGCAGTCCATGCGCATGAGCCCCGAGCAGATCACCGAGCACATGCAGGCGGCCGGGTTTCGACTCGCCCGCAAAGATCTCGAGCTGCTCGAGTATCAGTACCTGCTCGAGTTCGTGGTCACGGACTAGCGACCGCCCCAGCGACTGGCCCGGCGACCGCCCCGGCGACTGCGTCCGTGAGCTCGGCCCGAACGGCGTCATCCCAGCCGTTGACCACCCGTGTGATTCGACCGCTGCGGTCGAGCACGAACATGGTCGGAAATGTCGCGACGGAGAACTTGGCCGCCAGCGCTCCCGCGGGATCCCACGCCAGCGTGAACGCAGGCGAGAGTCCGTCGAGCCCAGCATCTGCAGGATCCGCGACGATCACGATCACCTCCAGCTCGCTGTGTTCGCCGATCAGCTCGGTGTAGAGATTGTGGGCCTCGACAAAGCCAGGCTCCCAGCTTGCCGAGATCTCGAGCAGCACCGGTTGACCGCGAAGGCTAGACAGCTCGATTGACTGCCCGCCGATCACCGGGATCGTCGCCTCGAGCTCGTCACCTGCGACCCGATTCGCCGGCTCTGCGGGCATGATCGGCGCAGCCGAGCCCACCTCCTCGACGGGGCTCGGCTCGGGCACTGTGGTCGGCTTGGCTGGGCAGCCCGTGGCCCCCAAGCTCAGCGCGACCATTGAACAAACACGAGCACGCGCGCGCATCACAGCCCCTCGTGAACCGCGTCGACCATGAGCTTGGCGTGATCGGGATTGGTGAAGCGCGAGATCCCGTGACCCAGGTTGAACACGTGGGCCTTGGCCTGCGCCCCGGCTTCGAGCGTGGCCCGAACCCGCTCGCGGATCAGCGCGGGCGGCCCCAGCAACACGCCGGGATCGAGGTTGCCCTGGACCACGCGATCACGACCGACCACCTCGATCGCGTCGTCGAGCTCGATGCTCCAGTCGATGCCGATCACGTCTGCGGGTGCGGTGGCCGTGAGCGCGAGGGTGTTGGCGTTGCCACGCGCGAACAAGATCACGGGGACCCGCTCGCGCCCCGCGGGTGTGTGAGCGCGAACCGCTTCGACCAGCGCGATCGTGTGCGGCAGCACGTGGGTCTGGTAGTCGCGCGGGCCAAGGGCGCCGGCCCAGCTGTCGAAGATCTGCACCGCGTCGACGCCAGCGTCGATCTGCCCGATCAGGTAGCGCGCGAGCAGCTGGGTGGTGTTGGCCATCAGCCGGCCAAACGCGGCGGGCTCACAGAACATCAGCTGCTTGACCTCGAGGAAGTCCCGGCTACCGCCACCTTCGATCAGGTAGCTGACGGTCGTGAACGGGGCCCCGCAGAACCCGATGAGCGGGACCCTGTCAGCGAGCGCGCGCTTGCACGCCCGCACCGCGTCCATCACGTAGCCAACCTCTTCGACTGGATCCCCCCAGCGCAGCGCCGCGATGTCGGCGGTCGTGCGCACGGGCTTGGGCAGCTGCGGGCCCGGGTTGAATTCGACCGCGACACCCATCGCGTCGAACACGACGAGGATGTCACTGAACAGGATCGCCGCGTCGACACCCAAGCGATCGATCGGCTGGACCGTGACCTCTGCCGCGAGCTCGGGCGTGCGGCACAGCTCGAGGAACGAGACCTTTTTTCGGATCGCGCGGTACTCTGGCAGGTAGCGCCCCGCTTGGCGCATGAGCCAGACGGGGGTCTGCGCGGGTCGCTGGCCGCGGCAGGCGTCGAGGAAGCTGGTGTTGCGAAGGGGCATTGCGCGCCGCGACTATATATGGGCGAGCTGGTGTTTGCGTCGCCAGTGGGGGCGGTCTGCTGATCACAATGCGCGCTTTGCACAACGGCGCGAACTCCCCCGAAACACGTGCTCGCCGCATTCGAAATAGACATACTTGGACGCACATCGGACCGCCGCAGGCGCCCAATCTGGCCATGGTAGGCCGTGCACGCGCTCGCACCCAACCATATTGGTCGGTGGGGATCGCCAAAAACTAGCAATCGCCCGGTTTGGGTGGGCTACACTTCAGTCACGGATGAGTGTCGGGAAACGCCTCAAGAACCGTGTTCGTCGCGCGGTCAGCATCGTCACCGATGACTTCGAGTACGGCCGCCACCTCGTTCGTGGCAACAAAGTCAGCACGGACATGTCGTGGACGCGGCCAGAGCTGCCCCCAGTCGTGCTGGTGCACGGTTTCATGGGCACCCGCGGCACCATGCTCCCGCTGACGCGTCGGTTTCAAGCCGACGGCCGGGTCGTGTTCAGCTACGCCTACGGGACCTTCAACCTGGCATCGATCCGCCGCTCGGCGGAGAACCTGACCACCCACCTGCGAACGATCTGCGAGGAGCTCGAGGTCGATCGTGTCGATCTCGTCGGCTACAGCATGGGCGGGTTGATCAGCCTGCACTCGATCAAGTTTCTGCAGGGTCACCGCTACGTCCGCAACCTGGTGATGATGGGCTCGCCGCTGCGCGGGACCTGGGCCGGGCTCGCCGGCGTCGCCACGGTCGGGGCGTTCAGCCCTTCGGTCTGGCAGGTCCTGCCAGGCTCGCCGTTCTTGGAGGATCTGCTCGCCGCGCCCGCCCCGGCGACCGTGCGCATGCGACAGATCCACGCCGCCTCCGACGCCCTGTGCCCACCGCCTGGCCCGATCGAAGGTGTGGCTCCGCGCGACTACATCATGCTCGCGGGTGGCCACTCGTCGCTGGTCGTCGCCGAGCACTTCTACGTGGCGTGTCGGGACTTCCTCGACGCCGCAGAGCCGAACGCCGCCGCACCCGAACAAGTGGCGAACACCGACCATGAACTGGCGGGGGTCGAGTACATGTTCGAGCCAGCCGCGGCTGAATTGCGCCTGGTCGCCAACGGCGTGTTCGACCACGACGCGGCCGAATAGGCCAGACACCGGCTGGAACCAGTCGGGGTTAACAAGCAAGAGCGCGGACCCAGGGGCCCGCGCTCTTGCTATTTACCGTTCAGTCAGCGGATCAGCCGCAGACTTCTTCGACGATCGCAACGGTCATGCCGTCGTCGCCGCAGTACCAGTTGTTGCCGTTCGCATCGCAACAGCCGAGGTCGTCGAGGGCAGGCTCGACCGACTCGCAGTCTTCGCCGGCGACCAAGCCGTCGGGGCAGCCCATCGGCGCGCCGCCGGGGTCTTCCCCGACGCCGCCACAGCCGTAGTACATCTCGGCTTCGAGCCAGCCGCAGGAGGGGGCGTCGCCGTCGCCGTCGCCGTCGCCGTCACCGGTGCCGGGATCGCCGTCGCCGTCGCCGGTGGTGTCGTCGCCATCGCCATCGCCGGTGGTGTCGCCGTCGCCGTCGCCGTCGCCGGTGGTGGTGCCGGTGCCGTCGCCGTCGCCGTCGCCATCGCCATCGCCGTTGGTGAGGGTGGTGGTGCCGGTGTCATCGGACACCAAGATGCAGCCGGTCGAGGAAGCGGCGAACGCCATCGCGCCGGCCATTGCAAGGAAGGAAATGTTCTTGAGCATGTCGTCTCCAGTAGTTGTTCGTCAGTGGCCACGAGGTGGCCTGGGGGGCTCACGACCGACGCTCATGCAGTCGGTCGATTCATGGGACACCAGCGCTCGAACAGTTCGCATGGTGACCTCGGGGAATGCAGCGCGGAGCCTGTTCCGCGTCGGTCGACACACATAGCAGTCAGGGTGCCAAGCACCAAATCCCCAAGGATCTCGGGCCAGTGAGTTGACGACATGGCGTCTGCTCGCTCACCACTGCGACACAAATGTCGTAGCCTCTGCGCGTAGAGCTAGTGCCGCACACCCTAAGTTCGCTCCGGGTTATGCACGGCACTAAGGCCCAATGGCAGTGTCGCAGCTCCTAGCAGTACGCCCGGTACAGCGTCGTCGCCGCTCCTCGCCCTTGGGCCTCAGCTCCGCACCTAACCCGGAGCGAACTCAGGGTGTGCGGCACGAGTTCGAGCGAAGCATCGCGTGGTGCACTTGCTGCGTCGCTAGCGTGGCGTGAGCACGATCAATCAACAGCGCGACCGACTGACCATCTGTGCGGATCCCACGAAGCGCGATGTTGGCCGCCTCGAGCACACCTAGCGCTTGGGTGATCGCGTCGTGTCGCTCCTCGAGGCCCGCGCCAACCAGGGTCAACGCCGCGAGATCACCACGATACTCGATGAGCTCTAGACCCGCGCTGGCGGTGGGCTGCTCTAGCTGATCGACGATTCGTCCGACCTGCGACTCGAGCGTCTCGACGTCGTCGCGCTGGCTGGCGAACAGCAGGCCCGAGACGCCGCGCTCGTCGATCTGGAGGTACGCGAGGCCGAGCCCGCCGAGCCCTCGCCCGAGCGCCGTCACGAGCTTCGATGCGGGCGCGCCCGGGTTCAGGCGCAGGCGCAGGCGCAGCTCGATCACCTGCCGCTCGCAGGTCACCGCGCGCACACCCGTGGGCGCAGCCGGATTGTTGCGAATCACGGTCTGCCCGGACTTACCGGGCTCGGGAAAGCTCGCGCGTGCATAGATCGCGATCCCGCGTTCGGCCGCGAGCTCGACCGCGCGCGCGTGCAGGACCTTGGCCCCCGCCCGCGACAACGCTTGCATCTGCTCATAGCCAAGCTCCTCGAGCCGCGCCGCGGCGTCGACATGGCGCGGATCACCGTCGTACACCCCGTCGACGTCGCTGTAGATCTCGCAGTCAGCCCCAAGCGCAGCCGCGAGCGCGACCGCGCTGGTGTCTGAACCGCCGCGACCGAGCGTCGTCACTTCGCGCTTGTACGAGACGCCTTGAAAGCCACCCACCACGACCACGTGACCCGCCGCGAGCTCGTCGAGGATCCGAAACGGTCGGACCTCGATGATGCGCGCGCGACCGTGCTGGTGATCCGTGATCACGCCGCACTGCGAGCCCGTCAGGCTGATCGCGGTGTGCCCCAAGCCGTGCAACGCCAGAGCCAACAGCGCCATGCTGGTGCGCTCGCCCGTGGTCAGCAACATGTCGAGCTCACGCGGTGCCGGGGGCTCACACAGCGCCCGCGCGTCGGTGACGAGCCGATCCGTCGTCTTGCCCATTGCCGACACGACCACCACCGTTGGCCGCTCGCTGGCTGTGGCTGCGATGATCTGCGCGACACGCCGCATGCGATCGAAGTCCGCGACGCTGCTGCCGCCAAACTTCATCACAACCGGTCGCGGTGGCTCGATCACGGCGCCGTCATAGCACGAGGCGCGGGCCTGGGGTTACCATGAGAGGCGTGGGTCTGCGGGTCGAGTTGCTGGGTTTGAGCGCGGCGTTGGTGGCATGCGAGGCCATCGCTGCCACGCCGAACGAACCCGACCCGACCCGGTTGGCGTACGAGATCGAGGACGCGCCCACCCCTGAAAAACTCGAGCAGGCTGCGCCCGCGATCGCTCAGGTCCCGGTCGATTCCGCGAGCGACGACGTCACCAGCTTCGCCCCAAGCTGGCGCATGCCCGCGCCCACGTCTGGGCAGCTGCCGCGCTGGATCCAACACCCAACCGTTGCGCGCGAGACCATCGAACAGCTGGCGCTGCGCTACGGCGTACAGGCCCAGAGCATCCGCGAGTGGAACAACATGACAGCGGAGGAGCAGCCGCACCCGTGGCGACCGCAGCCGCTGCGGATCCGTGCCCGGCGGGCGCCACCGCCTCGCCAAGCGCTCGATCATGCGGTCGCGCCGGGCGACACGTGGGGTTCGATCGCGCGGCGCTACGGGGTCGACTATCGCAACCTCCGCGCGTGGAACGTCAGCGAGCTCGGCCGCGAGCTCGACCCCGACGAGCACGTGAAGATCTGGGTGGATCCAGTCGTGTTCAACGCGATCGTGCACGACAAGCCGGCCAATGATCGGGCCGCGCAGGTCCGCCCGGGTGCGCACGGCGTTGGCACCCCGCAAGCCGGCAGCCTGATCGCGGGTGTGCAGATCCCACCGGGTGAGGGCTACGAGCTGCGGTTCCCCAAGTCGGCCTACGGGACGACCTTTGCGGTGCGCCAGACCGTCGCGGCCCTCGATCGCTTCGTCGCCAGCACGGCGCATCCGCATCCGTTGAGCGTGGGGACCATGAGCCGGCAGCGGGGCGGAGAGATCGGCAGCCACCTCTCGCATCAGACCGGGCGCGACCTGGACATTCGCCTGCCGCTGCGCGCCGAGGTCCCCCAGGCGCTAAACCCAACGCCGCGCCGGGTCGCGTGGAGCGTGACCTGGGAGCTCGTCCACGCGTTCGCCCAGACCAAGAGCGTGCAGGTCATCTTCTTGGACTACGACAGCCAGCGGCGGCTGTACAAGGCAGCCAAGGCGACAGGCGCGAGCGAGCAACAACTCGACGCGATGCTGCAGTTCCCCCGTGGGTCGGGCGCGAGCCTGGGTTTGATCCGCCACTCACCCGGTCACGAGGGCCACATCCACGTCCGATTTAGCTGCGGGCCCGCCGAGCCCGAATGTGGCTCGTTATGACCCCAGCTCCTCATGACCCCCACATAGACCTTAGACTTCGCCGACTGCAGCCGCTGACGCGTCTGGTCGCTTCGCTCCTCGGGGCTGGCTGTTCGCATCCGCATGTGTGGCCCCCTAGAGCGCCGACCAGTTTGAATTCACGACGCCAGGCACATCTGGGGCCGCTCCTGCCGTTGTCGACTCGGCGCTCGCAGTATGCCGGATACAGCTTCGGCCTCGCTCCTAGTCAGGAACGGCCCCAGACGCACCTGACGACGCGACTCCAAACTGATCGGCGCTCTAGAAGGGGGCTCGGGTGGCTTCGGCGGATGTCTACGGGGCTTCGCCGACTAGAAGGGGCTCGGGTGATGTCTACGGGGACTTCGCCGACTGTAGCTGGCCCCCAGAAACGACTTCGCACCGCGAGGTTACCCGCGGTGCGAAGGATTCTGACCCAGTCTGGATCAGTCTGGATCGGGCTAGATCAGTTCGCCTTGGGGCCCCAGTCGGGGGTGCTGGCGCCCTTGGCGATCTCGACGTTGTTGTTGCCGTCTTCGTTGGCCACGTAGATGCTGCCGCCCTGGGTGTAGGCGACCCAGCGGCCGTCGGGGCTGAACGTGGGATCGAGGTTGCGGCCGGGGCTCTGCGTCATGCGGACGACGCTGCCGGACTTCACGTCGATCTTGAAGATGTCGTAGCGGTTGGACGCGTCGCGGCCGCTGTAGACGATCCACTCGCCACGGTTCGCGCCTTGGCTCCAATCCGGGGACTGGTTGTAGTTGCCGGCCTTGGTCACGCGGCTCTCGCCGCCACCGGAGGCGCTCATGCGGTAGACCTGCGGGCCGCCAGCGCGATCGCTGACGAACGCGATCTGACCGCCACCGCTCCACGACGGCGAGCCGTCGATCGCGGGGTTCTTGGTCAGGCGGCTCTTGATGTTGCCGCTGCGGTCGATCGTGTAGAGCTCCGCGTTGCCGTCTTTGGACAGCGCCAGGGCGATCGTGCCGCCGTCGGGGCTGACCGCGCCGCCCAGGTTGAGGCCCGGGAACTTGGACACGCGGGTGGGGCCGCCACCGCTGCTGATCCACAGATCCGGGTTGCGCTTGGCGTAGCTGGTGAACACGACCTCGCCGCCGGGGCCCATGTTCGGGAGGATGTTGAGCGAGCGGTTGCTGGTCACCGCGGAGGTCGCCTCACCGTTCATCTGGACGGTGTAGACGTTCTTGCTGGTGACCGGGTCACGACGCGTGCGGACGAACGCGATCCGGGAGCCGAACACGCCGGGCTCCTTCGTGTAGTACTCGATCACGTCGTTCATGAACTTGTTGGCGGCCGTGAGCGGATCCCCTGCGGGGTAGCCACGGCTCAGCACGGGCTTGTCGCCCTTGCTGAGCTCGTACATCGCCATGCGGATCTGCGAGCCGGCCTCCGAGGTCAGGATCACGACGTCGACGTTGCCGACCGCGCCCCATGCCTTCTTGTCGAAGCTCGCGGCTTTGATCAGGGCGGCGGGCAAGCTGGCCCGCGGGATGATCTGAAAACCAGCAGAGATCTGCGCGTTCTTGCGAAGCAGGTCTCCGAGCTTTCCGTCAGCAGGGATCGCCACACCGAGCAGACGCGACTGACCTTGGACGCTCGCGTCCTGGAACGGCTGCATGGGCAGGGTTGGCGGAGCCGCGTTGGCTTCGGCCGGGGGCGTGCCCGCCCACAGGCTACCGAGAGCCAGCAAGGAGGCGAGGATGGAGGTTCCGAACAGCGTGCGCTTCATGATTGGGACACCTCGGGCGTCGGGGGGGAGCATACCCGTCGAGCCCGCACAATCAAAGGCGTGGGTCGTTCGGCGCTCGAACGGGGGCGATCTGCGCGCGAGGGCATGTGTGGCCGGCCAGAACGTGGCTCCGGAGCCAGACCACCGACGCCGGGTGGTGGGTAGCTCACGAGCGCGCGCCGGTTGAACTCACTTAACTTTGCCCTGGCTCCACGCGAAGTTGTAGTTGAGCACGACGCAGCTGGCCTTCATCTGCTTGGCGACGTGGGCGGGCGGCGGCGCGAACTTGAGGCGCTCGATCTCACCCCGGACCGCGCCGTCGAGGTCTTTGTTGCCGGAGCTGCCCTTGTCGTAGACCTTCTCGACGGTGCCGTTCTTGCAGACCTTGAGCCTGAACCGGTAGGGCGCGCCCGCGGGCAGCTTGGCGGCCCACGCCGGGACCTTCATGTTGTTGAGCGCGGACATGACCGAGGTCGCCCACGGGTCGCCGTCTTTCTTGAGATCGGCCCAGCCGTTGGGGTCGCCAAAGGGATCGCCAGTGGGATCGAGGTTGTTCGGCAAGTCTTTGTCGTAAGGGTTGTTGTCCTTGCGATTCTTGTCCGAGATCTTGGCGTCCTTGTTGTCGTTGACCGGCTTGTCGTCCTTGGGCTTCTCTTCGACCGGCTTCTTCTCTTTTTCCTCGGGCGGCGGCACCTCTTCCTCTGTGACCGCCTCTTTTTGGACGTCCTCGGGGGTGCGGGTCTCTTCGTTGATCGCCTTCTCGGGGATCTCGGTGGGCTCGACGCCCAGCTTGGTCAGCGCGCCCGGCTCGAAGTCCATCAGGAATTCTTCTTCTTCGGCGACCGAAGCTTCGGCGCTGTTCTCGAGCCACCACATCATGAACACCAGCGAGCCGCTCAACACGATCGTGCCCAAGAACGCCCCGATCAGCGCGAGCGGGACCGCGAACAGAGCCCGCAGCTCACGGAACATCGAGTAGAGCGGCGCGAGCACTGCCGGGGGCGTGCGGACCGGCGCGACCGGGCTCTGCGCGCGGGGTTGGCCTTGGGGGTGCTGTTGGTGGTTCATCGGTTCCTCGCGGCCGGACGTAGCGCAACAACCATGCCACGGGTGCAGCGGCCGTGCGAGACCAACGCCAGCCGGTCGACAACCCCAACACGGGCAGGTCTAGCGCACCTGCCGCGACACGCGGCGAACTCTGGCTCTATTCGCGCCGGGGATTGGTCACGAACCCGACCTCGGACACCCCGGCCTCCTTGAGCGCGATCATCACGTCGAGGATCACTTCGAAGGGGACCGTTCGATCACCCTGAATGTAGGCGACCTTGTCATCGATGATCTTTTGGTTCGCGGCCAGCTGCTCGGTCCAGCGGGCCTTGTCCGCGTCGAGCGGAAGCGCCCCAACGAACACACGACCGTTGGCGTCGACCGAGACGACCGAGAGATCAAACTCTTCCTCGGTGATCGGCACCCCGACCGCGTGGGGGATATCTACCGGAACCTGCTCTTGGTTCATGAGCGGCGTCGCCACCATGAACCCGATCAGCAGGCAGAACATGATGTCGATCAGCGACGTGACGTTGATCGAGGCGACCGGCTCATCACCGCTCGCCGACCCGTCATGCGTGACAATTCCAGCCATCTAGAGGCCTTAGAAGAAGTGCCGACGAATGATGTTGAGGTAGTCGCTCCCGAAGGTCGACATCTCGGCGTTGAGCACCTTCAAGCGCCGGTTGAAGTAGTTGAAGGTCACCACCGCCGGGACCGCCGAGAGCAGCGCGAGCGCGGTCGTGACCAGCGCCTCGGCGATCGGCTGGGAGATCTCCGACAGCTCGGCCGAGCCCTTGGCCGCGATCGCCAAGAACGCGTCCATGATGCCCCACACCGTGCCAAACAGACCGATGAAGGGCGCCGCGGCCCCGGTCGTGGCCAAGAACGGCAACAGCGTCTCGAGCTTGGTCATCTCGCTGACCTTGGCCCGCTGCAGCGCGCGCTCGATGTTGTCGGTGTCCTCCATCTTGGCGTGCATGGACTCGCCGTCCCCACCGCCCTTCTTGACCTTGGACAGCTCGACGTAGCCGGCCCGGAACATGGCCGCGAGCGGGCTGTACTTGAGACCCTCGGCGACCCGATAGATGTCGTCGAGGCGCTTGCTGTCCCAAAACCGGTCGAGGAAGCTGACCGACTGTGACTGCGCCTGGCTGATCTGGATCAGCTTGTAGATGATCACGAAGATGCAAAGCAGGACCAGCGTCAGCAGGATGATCACGACCCCGAGGACGATGCCCTTCGAGGCGGTCAACAGCTTGATCATGTCGACCTCGGCCAGAACCGGGGAGGTCGCAAGTGCTGATATTTCGGGGAAAATCACGGCGCGCGCAGGCTACACGGCCGGGCTGCGCGGGGGCAAGTGCGATGCGTGCCGGATCTTCACCGGGCCGAGGCTGCCCTCTGGACCGCGCTCGGGCGCCCTGCTAGACCCGCGTGGTGCTCGTCGGCCGGCCATTGGACCACCGCAGCGGCCGCAGGATCCCCGGCGCGCTCGCGCTCGCGCTCGCGGTCCCGCTGTTGGGGGCCTGCACCGAGCAGCCAAGCTTCTTGGTCAGCTGGGAGCTCGACGACGGACAGACGGCAGAGGGGATCGCGTTGAGTCCGGTCGAGCAGTGCTCGACGGTCGGCGTGTCCAGGGTCCGCATCACAACGATGGCCGGCACCTGCAACGGCGACGCGTTCGTCGGGACGGACGTGGACACGCGCGAGTTCGCTTGCTCGGCCGCCAACAACGCGAACAACGACGCGGTCCCCGGGCCCACGCTCGAGCCGGGCGAGTACACCGTGCTGATTGAAGGGCTGCGCCGCAGCGGCGATCCGTGGGCCTGCGAACACTCGATCTGCGAGCTCGGTCCAGACGCGTCATGCACCGCGCGCGCGGTCACCGAAGTGACCGTGACCGAAGCCGACCTGCCGACCCACGCGGTCACCTTGCTCAGTCCCCCGCAGTGTGACGACGGCATCGACAATGATCGCGACGGGCGCGTCGACGGCCATGATCCCGCGTGCATCTTGGATCCAACCGGCAACGAGTCCGCCGACGCCAGCGTGACCGTGTTCCAGACCTCGGTCAGGTTCCTCGGCAGCGCGGCGGTCCAGCCCTTCAACGTGGGGATCGACTCGCTGCTGCTCGAGATCGACGGAGCGCAGCTCGCCGTGATCGCGGACTACGAGCTGGACCTCACGCAGTCGCCGTTTCGCCTGCCGCTGCTGTCGAGCGGGCTCGAGCCTGGTTCCTACGAGTTCTCGATCACTGGCGTCGACGCGGCCCTAGAGCCGGTGACCCAGCCGTTCACCGTCCCGTTCAGCGTTGACGAGGACCAGGCCGCGTTCTTGGTCGAGACCTTCGACTTCACCGACGATCGCTTCCTCGCGCCGATCATCGAGCCGATCTCGCTCAACACCAGCCTGCGGCTGTCACCCAGCGCGGTGACCGGGCCCACCTGTGAGCTCGGTGGCTTCGTCGGCGGCCAGCCGATCACGCTCGAGCGCATGTGGATCCGGGTCACCGATGGCAGCCAACCGCTCGACGCGGCCGCGCTCGGGCTCACGGGTTTCGCCGCCGCTGGTGGCATGATCACGCCCGTCGACGAGGCCGGTGGCTGGATCAGCTACGAGTGTCCTTCGTCAACGGTGGACTCGGTCCCGCTCACGTGGGGCAACTACGACATAGAGGTCCAGGGGCGGATCGGCGACGAAGCGTGCTTCGTCACGCCGATGCTGACCGAGCTCGCGCCGCAGCCGTTCAGCGCGACGCAGCTCGGCCTCGAGCGCGTGCTCGTGGGTGACGTTCCACCCGCGGCCTGCTTCGAGTGCACGAGCAACGACAACTGCTCTGGCCAGGTCTGCAGCAACAACGTGTGCGTCGACAAGGTGCCCGAATCCAATGGCTGAGCCCGACAAACCGACGAAGAAGATCCCGCCGCGCACCAGCCAACGCAAACGTCGCGGCCACAAAGCAGAGACCGACGCGGCCGAGGCAGCCCGGATCGCCGAGGCCAACAAGCCCAAGCGCGCGGTCAAGGCGGTCCGGCAGCTCGACCCCGAGGCGTTTAAGCGCGTCGACCTGATGATCGGCTCGTTCGCGCAGCGCCGGTTCGGCGGGATGATGCCCGAGGTCGCCAAGGCCTTCTTCGCGGTCGCGCGTGGCAACGAGGCCAACCACCCCGAGCTGCAGCAGGCGTTCGCGCTCTACTTCGTCTACGGCTACCGCGACAACCAGGGCCTGCGGGTGCTCGACATGTTCGCGCAGCACGGACTGCAGCTCGACCGCGAGCAGAACCGGGTGCTCGAGGCGTGCATGCGCGCGCGCTTCGTGGTGTTCGGGCTCGAGCGCAAGAACGACTCCAACAAGCAGCTGATCGGCCGCGACATCCTGCGCGAGACGCCAATGACGGTGCTCGACAACGTCGCGTTCGCGCAGCTGAGCCCGGGCGATGTGCTTGGCGCCTACATGTTCCCGGTTGGGGATCTGTGGCGGCCGCTCGGCATGGCAACCAAGGTCGCGCGGGCCAATACCAAGGCGCTGAGTCAGGGGTTGAGCCAGCTCTCGGGCGCCCAGAACTTGGCCCCGATCGCGCTGCCGGATCGCCGGCCGGCGCAGGTGTTCTGGACGATGTACCGCGTGGCCGAGCTCAACTTCACCGGCGGCGGCCCAGCGGCCAAGTAGCTGAGCAGCCGAGCCCTCGCCCGAGCTGACAGTCCGCTGCCCACGGCGAGCCTGTCCTCGAATGCCGTCCGCAAGCGGGCGAGAAGCCCTCGCCCGAGCTGAAGACCGCTCAGTTCGGGCCAAACCTGCGCTCGCGCTCGGCTACCCAGTCGGGTGGCACCGCGGGCGAGCGCAGCTTCGCCTTCATGAACAGCATCCCGGCGGCGACGTGGTCAAAGTAGGTCTGCAGCGCCCGGGCCGGCTCGGGACCTTCGGCCAGCTCGATCACCCGCGCGCCCGCTTCGAAGCTCGAGATCCTGCTGGGCTCCGAGGGCACCCGCACGCCCCAGTGTGAAGGCGGACCCTCGGGCAGCGCGAACGCCTGCATCGCCGCGAGCTCGGGCACGCGTCGGCTCATGCGCGAGCACTGGGCCCAGGTCCCGTCGAGCAGCACCACGGTCTGGATCGCGTCGGGGCGGGCGGCCTTGCGCGCGTCGAGCTGCGCGCGATCCAGGATCGGCGCGGGCTCGGGGGTCCCGCCCTCTGGATCGTGCACGCGTGGGAAGATCAGCAGGTAGTCGCGCTCGGACCGGGTCAGGGCGCTGGCGTCGAACTCGAGCTCGCGCACGCCAAACTGGATCAGCTCACAGTTGGTCAGGACCTGCGGCAGCAGCCGCGCGGTGTTGGTGGGCTTGTTGCGCTCTTTGTTGTTCTGCACGACCAGCAGGGCGGTCGCGAGGGAGAGCTTAGGCCGGTGCGCGCACACGCACAGCTCTTCGTGCAGCCCACACCCGTCACACCGCCGGGCTTCGAAGCGACGCTGACCCATCAGCGCAGATCCTCGACCGCCGCGCTGACGGCCTCGCGGGCGGCCGCCGGAAACATCACGCGATACGAGACGAACTCTTGCGAGGACAGGGCGTACATCAGCGGCGAGGCCTCGAGCAGGCTCTGCACCCGCGGGCCCGACAGCACGACCAGCGCCTCGTCCTCGACGTAGGCGTGGATCTTCACCCGATCGGTCGCCGCAAAGTAGCGCGGGTCGAAGCCGGCCGCCGCGACCACTGGATCCACGCGCGCGCGGACCTGCTCGTCGCTGATCTCATCGCGCAGCTTGACGCTCTTGAGCAGCTTGCGCTCGCGCACGGCGGTCGCGAGCGCGGCGAGGGTTGGATCTTGTCGCTCATGGCCGCCCGCGTAGTGCGACAGCGCGGTTTCGAGCGCGCTGTCGTCGAGATCCAGGTACTCGCGGGTCGACAGCTCGCGCCCTCGAAACAGCTGCACGAGGGCCGCGGGGGTCCCGGGGGCGGCTTCGGCGTAGGTCTGCAGCAGCTCACCGAGCCGGCGAAACATCGCGCGGATCGTGACCTCGGCCGCGCGCACGGCCTTGTGCAAGTACAGCTGGCGGTACATGTACAGCCGCGCCAAGAAGAAGCCCTCGACCGCGGTCAGGCCCTTGGCCCCGTCGACCGCGAGCGTGGCCGCGGTGCCGCCTGCCGGCAGGTACAGGCGCAGCGAGGCCAGCAACCACTCGAGGTCCAGCAGCCCGTAGCGGACCCCCGTCATGTGGCTGTCTCGCATCAGGTAGTCGCAGCGGTCCACGTCGAAGGTGCCAGACACGGCCCGCGCCAGGTGGCGGATCGGGCAGACCCCGTGGATCAGCCGCTCCACGGCGGCCGGGGCCTGCTCGTCGAACTCGCGCAGGGCCGCGTGGACCTCGGTGTCAGCGTCCATGATGATCTGTGTGGTCCACGCCTCGTGAGTTCGGGCGTGGGCCTTGGGGACCACCTGCTCAAAAGTATGGGAGAGCGGGCCGTGACCAAGGTCGTGCAGCAGCGCGGCGGCCAAGGCGATCGCCTCCCACCATGGGTCGATCCTGTCGTGGCTGGGCAGCTCGTCGGCGAGTGACCGCACCCGCTCGAGGTAGCGCTGCATCACGTGGGCCGAGCCGACCGCATGGGCGAAGCGCGAGTGCTCGCCCCCGGGGAACGCCAGCGAGGCCAGCCCCAGCGCCCGGATCCGCCGCAGCCGCTGGACCTCCCGGGTGTCGATCAGCCGAACCAGCAGGCGGTGCCCGGCCGAGCGCGGGCCGTCGCGCAGGGAGAAAGAGATCAGGCCATGAACTGGATCGCGCAGGATCACTGGCGCCTAAGTTATCAGTGTTTTCAGCGCGGACCGACGAATCTCCCGAAACCAGCCCATTCTCGTCGGCGATGATATGCTCCCGGCGCCGCGCGACGGCCCCGCCTCCTCGACATGTTCAACTGCTCGAATTGCGGCCACCAGATCGACGACGCCCGCGTGTCCCCGCCGCCGTTTTGCCCACGTTGTGGGGAAGCGACAAGCGACGAAGACTCGCCCTTCGGAGACGGCGACGGGGAGATGTCCCCGCTGCCACCCCCTCCGCCAATGGGCTCGCCCTTGCCTCCGCCGCCGCCGATGGGCGTCATGCCCGGCGCCGGCGCTGGCGATCCGGGCGCAGTCCCGCCGCCGCCGCGATCCGGCCGCGGTGAGCCCTCGAAGACCCTGTTTGGCATGCAGGGGCTGAGCTTTGACGGCAGCTTTGATGACGACGGCGGCCTCGCATTTCCCACCGACGACGAGGACGAGGAGCAGCCGCTGAGCGCTGTCGCGCCCGTTGACGACGGCGGCCTCGCGTTTCCCACCGATGACGACAGCGGGGTGGCGTTCAAGCGTGACGACCTCGCGTTCGACGATGGCCTCGAGTTTCCGACCGACGACGACGACGACGAAGTGTTCGCGCCGCCGGTCCGACCCCCTGCGGCTGCGCCCGTGCCCAAACCGCCGGCGGGCCGGCCACCGCCACCGCCTGCTCGCGCGGCCGCTCCGCCGCCTGCTCGGCCCGCCCCGCCACCTGCTCGGCCCGCA
>NZ_JMCC02000079.1 GCF_000737335.2 Enhygromyxa salina
GATGGTCGCCCGATGAACCTGTCGGACACGTTGGACTGGATGTTCATCGCCGACAGGAGCCGGGCGAGGGGCACGTGTGAGGGGACGACCCATTGAGCGATTGCCCCTCGCCGTGGGCGCTGCGACGGGCCGCTGCGGTACAGTCACGTGTTCGATTCGCCGGCGCCACCCCGAGGAGCGAAGCGACCAGCCGCGTCAGCCGCGTCAGTCGGCGAAGCAACCGTACCCGTCCACCGAAGCCACCCGAGCCCCCTTCCAGGCCTTCCAGGGGTCCACACATGCGGATGCGAACAGCCAGCCCCGAGGAGCGAAGCGACCCACCGAGCCCCCTTCCAGGCCTTCCAGGGGTCCAATCATACGGATGCGAACAGCCAGCCCCGAGAAGCGAAGCAACCGTACCCGTCCGCCGAAGCCACCCGAGCCCCCTTCTAGGGGGCCACACATGCGAATGCGAACAGCCAGCCCCGAGGAGCGAAGCGACCAGACGCGAAGCGGCTGCAGTCGGCGAAGTCTAAGGTCTATGTGGGGGTCATAACCAGCTAGTCTCCCGCGGGTGACCTGGCTCGCGCTCGCGCTGCTGCTTGGACCGGCGACGCCGGAGACCGTCCCCGTCCAGCGACCTGGCGATCCCGTGACGTGGGTGTTCGAGTGGCGCGCCCCCCCGGCGTGTCCGGGCCGCGAGCAGCTCATCGCCCGCATCCACGAGTACCTGCCGCAGCTCGAAGATCCACCCGAGCAGGCCGCCCACGCGATGTTGCGGATCTCCGCCGAGGTCGTCGTCGCGGGCGACACGTGGCAAGCGAACGTCCGGGTCAGCGGGCGCGACGGCGATCAAGCGCGCAGCTTCTCGGCGCCAAGCTGCACCGAGCTCGCGGACGCGAGCGCCTTGATCGCGGCGGTCGCCCTGGATCCCGTGCTCGCCGCGCGCAGCGTCGCGCTAACGCTCGAGCCAGCACCCACGTCGCCGCCCGACCCAACTCCCGAGCCAGACCCAGACCCAGACCCAGAACCACAGCGCCCTCGCCCCGAGCCCCCAGCAGGCGACAGCGTGCCCACCACCAGCATCGTGATCAGCGAGCCCCCGCCCCCGCCTCGCAATTTCCAGATCGGTCTGCGCCTCCAAGGCCACGCCAGCTACGGCCCAACCACAACGGGCTACGCAGGGATCGGTGGCGGCCTCGCGCTGTTCGACGGCCTGTGGCGCTGGCAGCTCGAGGGCGGCTGGTGGACCCCCCGCCGGGTCAACCTCAGCGACGGCAGGGCCGGTCGCTTTCAAGCTTGGTGGGTCGGCACCCGTGGCTGCGTGGTCCCAAGCGCCGGCGCGCTCGAGTTCCCGCTGTGTCCGGGTGTCGAGGCGGGCCAGGTGATCGGCGAGGGGATCGAGCCAACCACCAACCGCAGCAAGGCCCGCTACGCGTGGGTCGCTGGCGTGCTCGGGCAGGGCCTGAACTGGGTGATCACCGATCGCGTCGCGCTGAGCACCGAGGCCACGCTGCTGGTGCCGTTCACTCGTGGGCAATTCTCGATCGACGAACAGGCGCTGCAGGCGATCACCCCCGTGGGCGTGCGCGCCATGTTCGGGCTCGAGGTACGCATCTAGGAGCCCGTGGTGGAACCCCTCGCGCCGCCTCGCTTGGCCTTTTCGCCGAGGGCAGTGTCGCCGAAACTTGCAGTACGCCCGGTACAGCTGCGTTTCGGCTCCTCGCCCTCGCCGAAAATTCCGGCGCGAGGCGACACGATGGGTTCCACCACGGGCTCCTAGAGCGCCGATCAGTTTGGAGTCGCGGCGTCAGGTGCGTCTGGGGCCGTTCCTGCCTAGGAGGGAGGCCGAAGCTGTATCCGGCATACTGCGAGCGCCGAGTCGACAACGGCAGGGGCGGTCCCAGATGTGCCTGGCGTCGTGAATTCAAACTGATTGGCGCTCTAGGACCCGGCCGCAGGTACGAGCGCGGCGGCGACAGCGTCATCCGAACGCCGGTGTCGCGTGATATGCTCTGAACACTGTGCGCGCAGAACTAATTCAGCTACAGACGACCGAGGACGCCTGTCGCACGCTCCCAAGCCATGGCCCCGCATGGGACGCAGCCATCGCGTACGGGGTGGACGTGACGCTGCTCGAGCGCAACCTCTCGCTGACACCCAGCGAGCGGCTGACCCAACTCGACGACATGCTCCGGCTCTTCTTTGCGGTGCAGCAATAGAGACGCGTCGGGAGACTCGAAGAGTGAGCGCTCGACGACCGCAACAGACCTCGGCTCTGCTCGAGCTCCTGTCCGCCAGCAAGGTTGAGTTCGCTGTCATCGGTGGCGTCGCCGCGGTGCTGTACGGCTCTGCGCGAATGACCCTCGACCTCGACATCGTGACCCCATTCTCAGCGGCCAACCTGACCCTGCTACTCGAGACGCTGCGACCGTACGACCCTCGCCACGCCACCAGGCCCGATCTTTCCATCCTCGAAGACTCCATCGAGCACTTGTTGACCTTTCGCATGTTGTTGATCGAGACCCAGCTCGGCCGCCTCGACGCGCTTCCAGGTGTTGAGCCATACGGTGACTACACGCTCGTCCCCACCCGGGAACAGACCCTGTTCGGCCACGTATGCCGCGTAATCGAACTCGACGCGTTGATCGAGGTCAAGCGGCTCGCGGGGCGTCGCAAGGACATCGAGGTCGTGTTCGAGCTCGAGGCCCTGCGAGCTCGAACACAGCGTTGATCGGTTGCGGTGTCAACACCTTCCGCCACGCTCTGCGCTGACTCCGCGACGTCGCGCCGCCCCCTCGAGCCAGCGTTGATCGAAGGTGAACAAATGCAGCATCACCATGCCAAAGCTGAGATCGACGAAGTCGACCAAGAACATCAGGCTCAGGTGCATCAGTAACCCCGCCGCCCACACGTAGGGGCGCGCGCGTGAGCTGGACGCGACCACGACAAAGCCCAACTCCAAGCCCAGCGCGCCCCAGGTCAAGGCCCGCAGCAGCGGCTGGGGAAGCCCGAGCAGCAGCGCACCCAAGCCGCCGCTGCGAGCCAGCGGCCCGGCCAACACGTGGGTCAGCGCGCTGCCATCGATCCACGAAGGGCTGCCAAGCTTGATCAAGCCGCTGTACGAGTAGCCGACCGCCATCAGGATCCAGACCACTGCATACAGCGACATCGGCATGGCCCAGCGGGCTGGCCGAGGCTGGCCGAGCGCCCCCGCCGATGGCGTGAGCGCGTGGACGATCAGCAGCAATCCAACATAGGGCAGACCGGGATTGGAGATCAGCGGGTTGCGCCCAAACAAGCTGGCCCAGATCACCCACAACAAGAGCGCGGCCCAGCGATCCCCGCGGCCAAGCGCGAGCATGGCCGACAACACCGCCCCCAAGCCCACCCACGCGACACAAAACCACGGCGCGTCATACCAACCCAAGATGTTGGGAAGCGCCCGCACATACGGACTCAGGCTCGCGTCGGGGAGCACGCCTTGGTTAGAGAACAGCTCGGCCGCCCACGGCATCAGGTGCGCGAAGTGAACCAGCAGGTACAGGCCAAACACGAGCCGAAACCCACGATAGACCTCGACCGACCAGGGCGCGTCGGCGTTGACGAAGGCTCGGACGCGCGTTGCGATCACGCTCATGACGGGCACCGCACTTCCAGCGTGTTGGGGACCTCGTCCAAGCGCAGGCCCGGACGCGGCTCGTAGTGGATCACATAGTGCGTGCCGCGTTCGTGCTTGGCCGCGCCGAGCTCATTGAGCAAGGGCGCGTCGCCACACAGCCCGTGGGTTGCGACGGACTGAAACAGCGCCATGCCGTCGTCGCTGGTCGCCAACACGGGCCCGTAGGCAAGCGCGGCCCCGTAGACATTGCGCCGGTTGTAGGGCCCCTCGAGCTGGCTGTAGCGCGCCTGCGTGATCGGCAGCTCGCGCGGCGATCCATCGGGGGCGCGCCAGCTGAGCGTGAAGCGGGTCGAGAAGGTCTCGAGCCCCTTGGCAGAAGCGAACACCTTGGGCGCGGGCGACAGCATCGTCGCGGCGGCGATGCCCTTGAGCGCTGGCAGCCCGGCGAGGTCGCCCACCATCTGCGCCATGCCGATCAGCAAGAGCAGCGCGGCGGGCAGCCAGCGACCCCATGGACCCCATGGACGGTTCATCGCGCCACCTCGTCGCTGCGGTTCACGTCGATCCCGATCAACATCTCGGCGAGGCGGTGCTCCTTGTCGCCAAAGCCACATTGACCGTTGAATTGCGCAGGGTTGTCGAAGGTCCCAAACAGCATGTCCCACACCGGTAGATCACCGTAGTTGTGGGTGTGGCTGCCCGCGCGGTGGTGCACGCAGTGCATCTCGGGCCGCTGGAACAGGTACCCGAGCCAGCGCGGGGTCCGAACGTTCCAGTGGTAGACCAGCTCGGCCAGCCCACACACCAGCACCGCGCCCGAGGCCGCGGCCGGGCTCACGCCAAGCACCAGGTACAAGATCGCGCTCGACAGCAGCCCGTTGAGCAGCAGCTCGATCGGGTGCTTGTAGAAGCTGGTCACGATCTCGAGGCGCTGCGGGCTGTGGTGGGTCTGGTGAACCCAACGCCACAAGAAGTCCGACTCGTGCCGCGCCCGGTGCCACCAGTAGTAGACGAAGGTCAGGACCACGTAGCCAACGACCGCGCCCCCCACCGCGCCAAGCCGGTGGCCGGGCAGCCACTGGTGAGCCTTCATCCACGGCTCCCAGGCCACGCCCGCCAGCAGCACCACGCCAGCCTGCAACGCGTTGAGCGACAGCGCCCGCCAATGCCACCCGGCGACCTTGGGGAACCGGCGGCCGGTCCAGCGAGCCTCCGCGAGCATCATCAGCAGGGCACAGGCAAGCACCGTCAGCGCGACCATGCGCTCAAAGTAGGTGCATCAGCCTATAAGTCCAACGCATTTATATTTGACGAATCAATAAGCACAGGTTATCAGACTACCTTCAGGGACCCGGCCGGCGTGCAACTCAACCGACTCGAAGGGTTTTACTGGGTGGCCCACACGGGCGGCTACGCGGCCGCGGCTCGGGCGATGCCGTTCACGATCTCGCAGCCGGCCGTGCACCAGCAGGTCAAGCGGCTCGAGGAGGATGTCGAGTTCAAGCTGTTCGAACGGGTGGGCCGCAGCGACATGCGCTTGACCCCGGGTGGGCAGGCGCTGTTCGACTTCATCGCGCCCTTCTTCGTCGGCTACGACGCCGCGGTCCGGGCCGCGCGGGCCAACACAACGGGCGGGCTGCTGCGGATTCAGGCGGCGCACCAGCTGATCCGCGAGCTGCTCCCAAGCTGGGTCGCCGCGCTGACAGCCGCGCGCCCCGGCGTGCAAGTGGAGGTGCTCGAAGCGGGCGCGGTCGATCTCAACGCCCTGCGTCGGGGTGACGCGGACTTGCTCATCGACTACGTGGGCGCCGAGCCGCCGAGCGACGTGGGCGCGCAGACGGTGGCCGTCACGTTTGGGTTCTTGGTCGCGCCCGCGAGCCTGCCTGGCGTCGCCAACGGGGACTTGGCGACGCAGCTGCGCACGCCGGGCTCGCGCCTCGCGGCCCTCGAAGGCTTGCCCTTCATCGCGTACAGCCGGCACCTTGGCCACCACGGTGTCCAGCGCGAGGCGCTCGATCATTTCAACCTCGCGCCACGCGTGGTCGCCTACCTCGAGCGCGCGGAGTGCATCACCGCGATGGTCGCGGCGGGCGTGGGCTACTCCTTCATTCCCAGCATGGAGCCGGGGGGTCCGCAGGCGCCGGGCGTGTCGGCGTTTCCGATCGCGGTTGACGGCGCGCGGTTTCCCGTCGTCGCGCTGTGGCGCCAATCGGGGACGCCCCACCCGCTCATTGAGTTGATGCTCTCGCTCGCCCCTGACATGCGGCAGCGCGCTCAGGGACGGCTTCCGTCGACCCGGTAGCGAGCCAGATCCACGTGGATATGGTTGCGGTGCAGGTGATCGAAATATGGCGTGACCACGACCGAGAACACCTGCTCGTCGTACAGGCGATTCGACAAGCTCCGCAAGAACAGCGTCTTGGGGTCCTCGGGTTGGTCCACCGTGGGCTTGAAGTCGTCGAGCACCGTCGCCGACTCGCCGTTCGCAAACACGAACTTCTTCAGATCAATCCCATTCGCAAAGCTGTGCTCGCTGAGCAGATCAAAGTTGACCATCTCGCGGCAATTGAAGGTGCCCATGTGCTCGATGCTCTTGATCCGCGAGCCGACCAGGCGCTCGGCCTCTTCTTGGGCGACGCGCTCGAAGTCGGCGAGCGCCAGCGCCATCGTGCAGGTCAGCAGCGGGTTCTTGTTGTAGGCGATGTTGCCCGGCCCTCGCTTGACGCGAACGACCTGGTGGGCCCCGCAGGTGTAGACCCCATCCACCTTCTTGCCGACCCCGATCCGCGCGGGCTTGAAGCTGATCCCGGCCGCCTCGAGCCGCGCCTCGCAGTCGTCGAGCGGCGCGGGCGGGCCAAGCACGTTGTCGTTGTCGGGATCGAGATCCGCGTGACCCCAAGAGAACAGCTCGGGTTCGGGCTCGGGCTCGGGCTCGGGCTCGGGCTCGGATTCGGGCACCGCTTCGACCGCGGGTTCGGCCGCGGCGGGCTCCGTGCTGGGCGAAACGCTGGCGACCGAGGGCGCGCCCGGGTCAGGTGGCGCCTTCGTCGGCGCGCCCTCGCAAGCGTTTAGCGCGAAGACCAGCGCGATACAGGTGAGGCGTGTCATCCCAGGCTGGATCGTACCCATCGCGCACGCCAACGTGCCAGCGCGCCGGTTGATCTGCGCTCAGCGAACGCCGACGGCCTCGCACGCGGATCGTCGAACATGGGCGCTCAACGGTGCCGCGCGGCGTGAAGATCCGCTAGCATCCCCACGTGGCCGAACTGACCGTCAACGGACGCGCGCTGCAGATCGACGAATCGCGCCTCGATCCCCACACGACGGTGCTCGACTTCCTGCGTGATCGCGGCTTGGTCGGCACCAAAGAGGGCTGCGCCGAGGGCGAGTGCGGGGCGTGTGCGGTGGTGATCGTTCGCGCAAACCACAACAACCAGACCGCGTTCGTGCCCGTCAACAGCTGCCTGACCCTGCTCGGTTCCGTGCTCGGTGGCGAGCTGATCAGCGTAGAGGGCGTTCGCCCCAGCCCCGAAGCGCTCCACCCCGTCCAAGCAGCGATGGTCGAGCACGGCGGCTCGCAGTGTGGCTACTGCACGCCTGGCTTCGTGGTCAGCATGTTCGCGGAGTACTACCGGCGCGAGCGCCCGGCCTGGGACCCCGAGGCGGTGGCGGGCAACCTGTGCCGGTGCACGGGCTACCGGCCGATCCGCGACGCGATGCGCAGCCTTGGCGCGCCCGCCAGCGACGATCGCTTCCTCGCCCGGCTTGCCCAGCCCGCCCCGCGCTTGGGGGGGCTCACGCAGCTGCGGACCCGCGCCGGTCAGCCCGGCCAGACTCCGAGCAAGCGCCAGCTGCTGCGGCCTGCGTCGCTCGCCGAGCTGCTCGAGCACCTCGCCGAGCAGCCCACGGCCAAGCTGATCGCGGGCGGCACCGACGTGGTCGTGGAGATCAACCAACGCCAGGCCCGCTGGCCCACGCTGATCTCGCTCGAGGCCGTGACCGAGCTGCGCAGCTTCACGAAGACCGCCAACGTCGCGCAGATCGGCGCAGGCCTCAACCTGTCGACGCTCGAGCACCTGTTGGATCACGCGGTCCCGCTGCTCGACGAGCTGTTTCCGCTGTTCTCGTCCCGGCTGATCCGCAACCGCGCCACGCTTGGGGGCAACCTGGCCAACGCCTCGCCGATCGGGGACTCGCCGCCGGTCTTGCTCGCGCTCGACGCTGCGCTCGAGCTGCGCTCGCGCGCGGGTTCGCGGGTGGTCCCGCTCGCGGACTTCTTCACGGGGTACCGCCAGACCGTGCTCGCTGCGGGCGAGCTGATCACCAAGATCACCGTGCCCTTGCAGCGCCCGACCCACGCGCACTTTTACAAGGTCAGCAAGCGGGTGCTCGACGACATCTCCACGGTCGCGGCCGCGTTCGCGCTGGACGTCGACCCAAGCAGCGGCGAGATCACCAAGGCCCGCCTGGCCTACGGCGGCGTCGCGGCCACGCCCGCGCGGGCCGTGGCCGCCGAGCAAGCCCTGCTCGGGCGCCCGTGGACCCACCAGACCCTCGCCGACGTGACGCCGCTGCTGAGCGCCGCGTTCACCCCCATGAGCGACCACCGCGGCAGCGCGGACTACCGCCAAGCCATGTGCGCGCGCCTGTTCCAGAAGTTCTTCCACGAGACCACCCACAATCGTCGCGTGGGTCCGCAGCCGCCGCCCGTCGTCACGCACGCGGGCGCGCACCACGGGGGGCAGCCATGACCGCCGTTGGCAAGGCGATCCCCCACGAGAGCGCAGCTGGCCACGCCAGCGGCGAGGCGCTGTACACCGACGACCTCGTTGGCCGGTTCGCCAATCCACTCCACGCGTGGCCGGTGCTCTCCCCTCACGCCCACGCCAGCGTGCGCTCGATCAACGCGAGCGCGGCCGCGACCCTGCCGGGCGTCGTCAAGATCCTGACCGCAAGCGACGTGCCCGGTCAAAACGAGGTCGGCGCCGTCCTCCAAGACGAGCCGCTGTTCCCAACCGAGGTCCAATTTCACAATCAGCCGGTCGCCTGGGTCCTGGCCGAGTCAATCGACCAAGCACGCGAGGCCGCCGCGGCCGTCATCGTCGAATATGATCAGCTACCCGCGATCGTGACAATGGAGCAGGCGATCGCGGCGCAGAGCTTCCTCACCGAGCCGCTCACGATCGTCGCGGGTGATCCCGACCAAGCCCTGACCACCGCCCCGCACACGCTCAGCGGTGAGCTGCACATTGGCGGGCAAGAGCACTTTTACCTCGAGACCCAAGCCGCGATCGCAGCGTGGGACGAAGCCGGCGAGGTGTTCGTCCACAGCTCGACGCAGCACCCCACCGAGACCCAGATCATCGTCGCGCGGGTGCTTGGGATCCCGCGCAACCGGGTCACCTGTCAGTCGCTGCGCATGGGCGGGGCGTTTGGCGGCAAAGAGGTGCAGGCCAACCCCTACGCCGCGATCGCAGCGGTCGGCGCCCACGCGACTGGCCGCCCGGTCCGGGTTCGCCTCGATCGCCAGCTCGACATGGCGCTGACCGGCAAGCGCCACCCCTTCTTGGCTCGGTTTCGCGTCGGCCACGACGACCAGGGCCGGCTGCTGGCCATGGACCTGCAGTTGTTCAGCGACGGCGGCTGGTCGCACGATCTGTCCAAGGCGATCATGTTCCGGGCCTTGTTTCACTGCGACAACTGCTACCGGATCCCCAACCTGCGCGTGGTCGGCCGCGTGCTGCGAACCCACAAGACCTCGCAGACGGCCTTTCGTGGGTTTGGTGGGCCGCAGGGCATGGTCGCGATCGAGGACATCGTCGACCGGGTGGCGCGGGCGGTCGGGCGGCCCCCCCACGAGGTTCGGGCGCTCAATTTTTATCGCGAGGGCGACCACACCCACTACGGTCAATTGGTGCGGGACGCCGGGCGCATTGAACAGATCTGGACCTCGCTGACCCAGACCTCGGCGTTCGCCAACCGCTGGGCCGATGTCCAAGCATTCAACGCCAGCAACGAGCACGAAAAGCGCGGCTTGGCGATCACGCCCGTACGGTTTGGGATCTCGTTCACAACCAGCTTCTTGAACCAAGCCGGGGCGCTGGTCCTCGTCTACGCCGACGGCTCGATTCAGGTCAACCACGGCGGCACCGAGATGGGCCAGGGCCTGCACACCAAGATGCTGCAGATCGCCGCCGACGCGTTCGCGGTCCCGCTGCAGACCGTGCGCTTGATGCCAACCCGGACCGACAAGGTGCCCAACACCTCGGCGACCGCCGCCTCGAGCGGCTCGGATCTCAACGGCGCGGCGGTCGAGCACGCCTGCGCGCAGATCCGCGAGCGCCTGGCCGAGGTCGCGGGTCGCGAATTGGGCATTCCGCCGGGCGACGTGGACTTCAGCAACGGGCGGGTCCGGCCGTTCTGGGAGCGCGAGGATCCCCAGGCCGGGCTGAGCTTCGCCGAGCTAGTTGGGCGCGCGTACCTGCAGCGGGTCCCGCTGTTCGCGACGGGCTACTATCGCACGCCGCACATTCACTACAATGAGGCGACCGGCCGCGGGAAGCCGTTTCACTACTTCACATATGGCGCCGCCGTGACCGAGGTTCAGGTCGACGGATTCACCGGGCAATTCGAGGTCCGCCGTATCGACATTCTGCACGACGTTGGCGACTCGATCTCGCCGCTGGTGGACATGGGGCAGATCGAGGGTGGGTTCATGCAGGGCGTGGGCTGGCTGACCTCCGAGCAATTGGTGTGGAGCGACGAAGGCCGGCTCGCAACCCGCGGGGCCTCGACCTACAAGCTGCCGACCTTGGGGGAGTGCCCCGAGGCGTTCAACGTGGCGCTGCTGCCCATGGCGACCGAGCCCAGCGTGGTCAAGGGCAGCAAGGCCGTGGGTGAGCCGCCCTTGATGTTGGCGATCTCCGTGCGCGAGGCGCTGCGGGCCGCTGTGGCTGACTTTGGCGGGGCAGATCCGGTGCAAGGTCCCGTACAAGGTCCCGTCGAGCTGGGCTGCCCAAGCACGCCCGAGGCGGTCTACTGGGCGCTCGAAGCCCGCCGCCGGTCCTGAGCTTTCTGCTACCAGGACACGTGATAGGTGCAGGTTGCTTCACCTTGATCCTGACATTCCCCGGCGGCGTGCTCGATCAGCGCCTGGGCGCCATAGCGGGCGCAGCCGCCAGCGATGATGCCGATATTGAGCGCGCACGATCCCCGTTGCGTGCGCACGATCGTGGCGCTGTGCTCGCCCTCGATCGTACAAAAAATGTCGCCGACCGGGCCGCGTGCGTTGAGCCGAAACCATGCACCAAGGCTCATGAGTATGGCTTGTACGCTGTCGATGCCGGGCGGAAGCGCCGCTGTCTCGATCATGGCGCGACCCACCTCCGCGACCGCGGCCTGCCCCACCTCTTGGGCGATGCGATCATAGATGGCGATTGACCAGTCATAGTCGTACCACCGCTCGGGATCGATCCCGTCGACACCGGCGTCGGCGAGGATCTTTTGCACGACGCTGTTCGACTCACCAAACGCGAGCACGAACGAATTGAGGGCGGCGCCGTAGTATTCTCCCTTTTCCGTGTTCATCAGACCTCGACTGCCGGCCAGTCTACAGCGGCCTCGCGCGCCAAGTCTACACTGACAGCGCGGCTCAGATCGTCCGCAGAAACGCCAGCAGCTGGGCGCGTTCGTGCGGTTGCAAGTCCAAGCCGTAGCGATGTCCAGGCTCGGTTCGCGAGGGATCGAACATGGACTCCAGCGTTGCAAACGCGCCGTGATGTAGATACGGCGCATTGCCCCCAACTCCGCGCAAGCTCGGCACCCGCCAATACCCCGTTCCGCGCAGGGGGCTCTCGCCCGCCGCTCGATCCGTCCCCATCTCATCGAGGCTGACCCGCACGTCCGAGGTGTACAGCGGCGGCGCATGACAGGCGTCACACCCCTCGGCGGCGAACACCTGTCGCCCACGCTCGCTCTCGGGGCTGGGCTCGGCGACTGGCGGCGGCGGCGGGAGCGAGCGCAGATACGTTGCGAGCGCCCACATGAGCACCCGCGGCGGCCGGTCGCTCACGCGTCCGTGCGTCATGAACACGGTCTCGACGCGGATCGCCAAGCTCGCGACCCCGCGGTGATACCAATTGGCCGTGTGGTGCAGGTACGGCATGTCCACGATCCCGCCGAAGTCCGGGAACGCGTAGGGGTTGAACACGTCATCGCGCTGCACGTCGCTGCGCCCGGGTCCGAGCTTGTCGAGATCCTCGGGCCGCGTGGCGTCGACGAGCTGGGCCTCGTTCGCGCCGCCATGGGCGAGCCGGATGCGCGCCAGATCATAGTCGCGGTTGGCACGGATCCCGCTCACGACCCCATCTTCACCAACCGAGGCGTGACAGCTCGCGCAGGTCATGACCACCCGCGTGTGGCCGTTGTGCTTGGCCAAGCGCACGCCGATGTAGCTGCCTTCGTGTTCGATCAGCCCGTAGTCACGCAGATCAATCCCATCACGCAGCGCCCTGCCAACCACCGGCGCGATCCCCATTGGGTACTCGAAGAACACCCGCTCGCCGAGCGCGACCCAGGCTTCCTCGGTGGTTGGTAGGTTGGTGGGCGCCTGCTCCGTGCCAAAGCCGGCGGCGAGCGAGGCGCCAAACTCGAGCTCGGGCAGGCGCTTGGTGGTCGCGATCTGGGTCGCCAGCGCGCGGGTGAGCGGCAGCGTGGTCCAGTCGGTGAGCGGCACCCGGTCCCAGCCGCGCTCGTGATCCAGCGAGTAGTGACGCAGCCGGACCCGCGCGTAGATCGGCTTGGGATCGACGAGGTCACGCTCGAGGATCCCCCGCCGGTACGCGGCGCTGGTGATGTACGCGCGCGGATCATCCTCGAGCGAGACGGCCGGCTGCGCGCTCGCGGTGGGGCCTGGGTCGGCCGCGGGCGCTGCCCGGTCCGAGCACGCCGCCGCGCACAGCAGCGTCACGATCCCGATCCAGGTCCGCACCGCCGCATGGTGCCAGGTGCAGGCCCGCGGAGCCAACCACGGAGCCACCTAGGCGGGCGCGTCCGTGCGGGCGTTGACGCTCGCCAGCCAGATCGTGGTCGGCGAACGCAGCCGCCGCAGCCGGGGCTCACGCTCGGCGAGCAACTTGGGAGCGAGCTCGGCGCCCGCGTCGAAGCCCGCCAGCGCAAACACCCGATCGACGTGCTCGAGGTTGCGAAACGGCTTCGCCACCGCCTGGCCCCGGGTCGCCAGCTTGATCGCCTGACGCGTGACCTTGGCCGCCGTCCCAGCCTTGCGCTCGCGATCCCCCCGCTGCAGGTCCGTGAGGTAGTGACCCGCCACGCCAGCCTTGCGAAACCCGGCCGCGAGGTTGTGCAGCAGCGTCTCGCGATCGGATAGCTCGAAGTAGTCGAGCATCCCCTCGCTGACCACCACCGGACGCTCGGCGCCCGCGACCAGCTCGGCGAATTCATCGGCGAAGCTGGGCGCGAGGATGTTGGTGCTGCGCAGCTCGAGGGTGCCGTTATGCAGCGCCAGGCGAACCCGCCCGGGCGCCTTGTCCAGCATGCCCCGCTTGGCCGCGCTCATGTGGGGCAGATCGATCTCTGTGTAGCGGACGCCACGATCCAGCGCCCACGTGACGCCGCGGTGCGAGAGCCCAGCCCCGAGCTCGATGATCCGATCGGGCGCCATCGCATCGAGCTGGGTGTCGAGCATGCGATGTCGGAACTCGAGATAGTCGAGCAGCGACGGAATTTTGAACGCCCGGATCGCCGGCTCGGTCGCGGCGCGAAAGGCCCAGTACATCATCGCGCCCTCTCGGGTGGCAAACAGGTGGCTGTAGGGCAGGCCGAGCTGATACCAGGCGTAGGCGGTGACGTGGGCGGTTGGACCGATCTTGTCGTACTCTTGGCCTTGGTCTGGGTCTTGGCCTCGCGCGGTGCTGCTCGCCGACATCGGCCGGAGTATACGGGCACTGTGGGTCTGACGCCTGGTCCGGATGGGGGCGGTTCGTGACCACGGTCCCCCCCGCTCGGCCTGCGGCAACCTATACTCCCCCGATGGCCATCGACTCCAAACGAACGCCAGATGATCGCTTTGACGGGCTCCCCGAGTGGCCCTACGCACCGCACTACCTCGAAGACCTGCCAGGCTACGAGGGCCTGCGGCTGGCCTACGTCGACGAGGGTCCCCGCGACGGTCACGTCGTGCTGTGCCTTCACGGTCAGCCCAGTTGGTCCTACCTGTATCGCAAGATGATCCCGGTGTTCGTGGACGCCGGGCACCGCGTGCTAGCCCCCGACTGGTTCGGCTTCGGGCGCTCGGACAAGCCAACTGACGACGCGGTCTACACCTGGGATTTCCACCACGGCACGATGACCGCGTTCATCGAGGCCATGCAGCTGTCGCGGGTGACCTTGGTCTGCCAGGACTGGGGTGGCGTCTTGGGGCTGACGCTGCCGGTCACGCACCCGGATCTGATCGCGCGACTGTTGATCATGAACACGGCGTTGGCGGTTGGCACCCACCCTGGCAAGGGCTTCATGGACTGGCTCGCCTATGTGGAGAGGACCCCCAACTTCGACGTGTCCGGCTTGATGCGGCGAGCGATCCCGGGTGCGAGCGAGGCGACCGCCGCGGCCTACGGCGCGCCGTTTCCAGACGTCAGCTACAAGGCTGGCGTTCGGCGGTTTCCCGCGTTGGTGCCGATCTCGCCGGACATGGACGGCGCTCGCGTGGCCCAACAAGCGGCGATCTTTTGGTCCACGAAGTGGAGCGGCCCCACCTTCATGGCCGTTGGCGAGCAAGATCCGGTCCTCGGCCCGCCGGTCATGGCCATGATGCGCAACCTGATCCGTGGGTGCCCGGCGCCGCTGATGCTGGCGGATCAGGGCCACTTCGTGCAGGAGTCTGGCGACCAGGTCGCGCGCGCGGCCTTGCAGGCGTTTGCGGTGTAGGGCCCGCCGAACGCCCATTTTCTACCAGCTCGAGGTTTTTTGCGTCCGCGCAGCCGCGACCACGTCAGCCAGGCCATGGAACACCGCACCACAGCCATCGAATTCCCCACCCAGACCCGAGCGCACATTGCGCTTGCTTGCCGCGACGTCGCGCAGTCCCAAGCCTTCTACGAGCAGCTGTTCAATCTTCAACCAACCAAAGTCCGCGACGGCTACGCGAAGTTCGAGGTGCTCGAGCCGCCGCTGAACCTCACCCTCAACTACAGCCCAGATTCCCCCAAACAGCACATGCCCGCGCACTTCGGGATCCAGGTCAAGTCGACCGCCGCGGTGCTCGAGCGACGCCAAGCGATGGCCCGAGCAAACATCGACGCGCGCACCGAAGAGGGCGTGGGTTGCTGCTACGCGATCCAGGACAAGGTCTGGTTCGCCGATCCCGACGGCAACCAATGGGAGGTCTTCGTGGTCACCCAAGCGGACATCCCCGAGCACAGTCAAGCCAGCCAAGCGCTGCCGCCCGTTGGGCAAGCGGGCGGGGCCAGCGAGCAAGCCAAGGCCGGGAACGAATCCGAGCCAAGCTGCTGCCCGCCAACCTGCTGCACGTGAGCTAGATGAGCCAGTCCGAACACCCAACGCTCGACCCCAGCGACGCCAGTGCGCCCGCAAGTGCGCACTGGCGGCATCTCGACGAGGTCCTGCACCGCTTCTTTCGCGCGCGGGTCAGCGACCCGCAGCTGCGCGCCGACCTGGTCCAAGACGTGTTGCTGCGCATGCACGAGCGGCGTGAGCAGCTGCGCGAAGACGATCGGCTCGAGGCTTGGGCGTACCGGATCGCTCGCAACGTGCTCGTCGATCACTTCAGGCGCGCGCGGCCATCGGACCCGCTGCCGGAGCCAGCCGAGCTGGCCGAGCCGCCGCCCGAGCCCAACAGCGACGCACCGCGGGTGCTCGGGAGCTGGCTGCGATCCCAGATCCACAAGCTGCCCGCGCACTACCGCGAAGCCCTCGAGCTCACGGAGCTGCGCGGGCTCTCGCAGCGCGAGGCCGCCGCGGCCCTCGGGCTGCCCTACTCCACGCTCAAGTCACGGGTCCAGCGCGGCAGGGAGCAGCTTCACGCGGATCTGTTGGCTTGTTGCGCCGTCGAGCTCGACGTGCGCGGCCGCGTCACGGACTTTGCCCCGCGCACCAGCTCGCCCTGCGGTTGCACCCCAACAACCTGCAAGCCTGGCCCGCCCAAGCCGTGAGCTGATCGCCGCTCGGCTCGCAGGGCAATGGCTGCGTCATCATGACCTACGACGATCCGCTCGGCGGCCAATACCATGACAACATCGAGCTGCTCGTTGCCCCCTACCGGAGCACCGTCGGCAACAACAACATCCGGAACTTCGGCAACTGAACTGCCAACGATGAGCTCTCGCTCAACGCCGACATGGGCACGTTCAGCTGCCTCCCGAACTTTGCCTGCGTATTTGCCGATGACGGTCTGCCCGGCATATAAGACCTCATGCTGCGCACGAACCTGCAAGCTTGTCTTCTCGCCGGGCTGTCGTGCTGCGCGTGGGCGTGCATCGGCGACGACCTCGCCGACACGGGCACGGGCGAGTCGAACAGCACCCAGTCCACTGCCCCCGAAGACACAACCGGCGACGGCGACGGCGACGTCTGCAACACCGCCGAGACCACCACGGTCGAGGCCTGCCCTGCGATCATCGGCGAGGGCTTTTGCAGCGAAGGCGGCATCCACGTCGACCAGGACAGCGCCATCGACTGGGGCAACAATCCGCCGCACTCGGGCGACCACTACCCAACCTGGGAGAAGTGGGGCGAGCACGACACCCCGGTGCCGCGCGGCAATTGGGTCCACAACATGGAGCACGGCGGGATCGTGCTGGTCTACAACTGCCCCGATGGCTGCGACGCCGAGCTCGACACGCTGCGCATGGTCCTCGACATGCGGACGGACAGCCGAATCCTGATCACCGAAGATCCGCTGCTCGATGGGCCGCCCTTCGCCGCCGTATCGTGGACCTGGGTGCACGAGTTCGACACCCCCGTCCTCGACGAGCTGCTGTGCTTCGTCGACCAGCACTTCAACCACGCCCCCGAGAACGTGCCCTGAGCCGGGGGCCGTCTTCGGACCCGGGGTGTCAGATCGAGCGAACGCCGATCTTCTCGAGCCCATGGTCACCCAGCAAGCGCCGCAGGCTGGCCTGGGCCTCGCTGGTCAGCTGCACTTCGGAGGCGACCGGTTCGTTGGACAGCTTCGAGTGACCCGCGCGGGCGCGCCGGGTCGCCGCGGCGACGGCCTCGTCAAACGAGTCGGGATCCTCGAAGCCGATCACCAGCCCGTTGGTCTCTGCGTTCATCAAGCTCAAGCCCATCTTGACGACCGGCGAGCGGTACATGACCCAGGCCTTCTCGACGCACGCGGCGTGCTCGACCAGCCAGGCCTGGAAGATCTTGCGGACCTCGCTCTTCCAAGCGTGCACATCATCGGCGTCGATGACGATCAGGACCCGGAAGCCCGCCCGGATCTGCTCGTCGCCCGCGTCGAGCACCGGCTGGATGTGCTCGGCCCGAACGTGGCCCGCGAGGCGACAGTGGATCAGGCCGGGGGCGATGATGTCGGCTTGGCCCAGACCCATGCGCGCCGAGCTGCGGGCGCTCGGGTACAAGGGAGGTCGGTCCTCGTTGTTCCCGTGGTCATCCATGGGCTGACTACACCACAAAATGATCTCACTGAACATCGACCCAGAGATCAGTTCTTGGCTTTTCCGGCCGCAAAAGCTGGTGACCGACACGGCTTCGACTGGCCCAAAGACCACAGCCTATTCGATTTCGCGCGCCGGCCCCCAACCGCCACCGCCCGGCGTCTCGAGCACGAACGCGTCGCCAGCCTCGACGCGCGCCGAGTCGGTCGCCGCGAGCTCGACCACGCTGCCGTCCGCTCGCTCGATCCAGTTGCGCCCCACCGCCCCCGGCTCGCCCCCCGCCACGCCGTAGGGTGGGATCTCCCGCCGGTTGGCGAGGATCACCAGCTCCATCGCCTCGCCAAAGCGAAGCCGACGCCGCACCCCATCGCCGCCGCGCCAGGTCCCCCGGCCCCCGGATCCCCGACGGATCTCGAAGCGCTCGAGCACGACCGGAAACCGCTGCTCGAGGATCTCGGGATCCGTCAGCCGCGAGTTGGTCATGTGGGTGTGGACCGCGTCGGTGCCGTCGAACCCAGGACCCGCGCCCGAGCCCCCGCACACCGTCTCGTAGTACTGGTGGCGGGCGTTGCCGAAGGTCAGGTTGTTCATCGTGCCCTGGGCGGCCGCCATCACCCCCAGCGCGCCGTAGAGCGCGTCCACGACCGCCTGCGAGGTCTCGACGTTCCCGGCCACGACCGCGGCTGGGTAGCTTGGGCGCAGCATGCAGCCGGCCGGGACGATCAGCTCGATGGGATCGAGGCAGCCCTCGTTCATGGGGATCTCGGCGTCGACCAAGGTCCGAAACACGTAGAGCACCGCCGCCTGACACACGGCGTAGGGTGCGTTGAAATTGTTGGGCCGCTGCGCGCTGGTGCCCGTGAAGTCGACCCGACAGCTGCCGGTGTCCGCGTCTAGCCGCACGTGGACGACGATCACGCTGCCGTCGTCCATGCCGTACTCGAACCGCCGCTCGTGGGCATGGTCGCGGGTGAGCTGGCGGATCGCGGCGCGGACCGAGCTGGCGGCGTTGGCCCGGACGTGGCGCATGTAGGCCCGCACGATCGGCAGGGTCCAGCGCTGGACCAAGCGGCGCAGCTCGTTGACGCCCTGGTGGTTGGCGGCCAGCTGGGCCTCGAGATCCGCGAGGTTCTGGCTGGGATCGCGGGCGGGCCAGCGACCGCTCGCGAGCCGCTCGCGGACCGCCTCGCGCCGCAGCTGGCCCCGCTCGACCAGCAAGAAGTCGTCGAACAGCACGCCCTCCTCGTCGACGTGGCGGCTGTCCGCGGGCATCGAGCCCGGCGTCTTGCCGCCGATGTCGGCGTGGTGACCACGGCTGGCGACGAAGAACACCGGCCCGGCATCACCGCTCGAGCCCCGGGCCTCGCCGGACCCAGGCATGAACACGGGCGTGATCACGGTGACGTCGGGCAGGTGGGTGCCGCCGTTGTAGGGCGCGTTGACGGCGAAGCTGTCGCCCGGCTGGATGCCCCGATCGCTGTGCTGCCCGTTGGCGCGGCTGCGGATCACGGCGCGCACGCTCGCGCCCATCGAGCCAAGGTGCACGGGCATGTGCGGGGCGTTGGCGATCAGCTGACCTTCGGCGTCGAACACCGCGCACGAAAAGTCGAGCCGCTCCTTGATGTTGACCGAGTGCGCGGTGTTGCACAGCGTCGCGCCCATCTGCTCGGCGATCGATCCATACAGGTTGTTGAACAGCTCGAGGCGCACGGGATCGGGGCGCTCGAGCTCGGTCTCGTCGCTGGGGCTCTGGTCCGCGCGGGGCTGCGCACGCGTCAACACCAAGTGCCCCGTGTCGCGCACCACCGCCGCCCAGCCGGGCTCGACGATCGTGGTTCCTGTTGGCTCGGCGATGATCGCCGGCCCGCTCACGCTGGCCCCCAGAGCGAGTCGCTCGCGCTCGTAGACCGGTGTGTCGCGGGTCTCGCCGGCCATGCGCACGGCGACGTGGCTGATCGGCGTGGGGCGCTCGGCGTGGGCGACGATCCCCGCGGTGTCTGAGCCAGTGTCTGGCCCAGTGCCTGGCCCAGTATCTGACCCGGACGCGACAGCCTCAGCCGTGAGCGCATCGACCACGACCGCATCCCCCGGGAGATCAAAGCCGTAGCGCTCGCGGTGCTCGAGCTCGAATTGGGCGCGCATCTGCTGAACGCGCGCGTGTGTGTCTGGGCCACGGATCCAGGTGATCGGCAGCGGACGATCGCTGCCCGCGTAGCGCAGCTGCGCCCCACACAGCTGCTCGATCTGTTCGGCAGCGATCGCCTGGGCGCGCAGCTCGGCGACCGCGAGACCCACCAGCTCATCGAGCTGCGCGTCGGCGTCCGCGAGCGCGCCCGGCTCGAGCTCGACGCCAAGCGAGCGCTCGCGCAGCGCCCGGACATCGGCGAGCCCCATCCCGTAGGCAGAGAGCACCCCCGCGAACGGATGTATCAGCACCGTGCGCATGCCCAGCGCGTCGGCGACCAAGCAGGCGTGCTGGCCCCCTGCGCCGCCGAAGCAGCACAACGCGTGATCGTTTAGGTCGTGGCCGCGCGCGCTCGAGATCTTCTTGATCGCGTCAGCCATGTTGGCGACGGCGATCTCGATGAAGCCCTCGGCGACCTCGACGGGGCTTCGGTGGGTGGCGAGCTCCGGGGACCCCTGCGGGTCCACGGGGGTCTGCGCGAGCGCTTCGGCGAGCTCACTGAACAGCGCGTGGGTGCGCGCGACGTCGATCGGCTGATCTGCGCTGGGACCGAACACGCGTGGAAATAGCTGCGGCTGGATCTTGCCGAGCATCACGTTGCAGTCGGTCACCGTCAGCGGGCCGCCGCGGCGGTAGCAGGCCGGCCCCGGATCCGCGCCCGCCGAGGCTGGCCCAACCCGGTACCGCCCGTGCTCGACCCGACAGATCGAGCCACCGCCAGCCGCGACCGTGTGGACCTCGAGCATCGGCGCCCGCACGCGCACGCCCGCGACCTCGGACTCGAAGCTGCGCTCGAGCCGGCCCGCGTAGTGCGCGACGTCGGTCGAGGTCCCGCCCATGTCGAACCCAATGATCGCGTCAAAGCCTGCGCTGGCGCTGGTGACCACGGCGCCGACGATGCCGCCGGCTGGGCCCGACAAGATCGCGTCCTTGCCAGCGAAGCGCGTCGCGTCGGTCAGCCCCCCGCTCGACTGCATGAACTGCAGAGGCACGTCGCCGAGCGCCTTGGCCACGCGACCGACATAGCCGCGCAAGATCGGCGACAGATAGGCGTCGACCACGGTCGTGTCGCCGCGGCCGATCAGCTTGGCGAGCGGGCTGACCTGGTGGCTGACGCTGACCTGCGAGAACCCGAGCTCGCGCGCGATCTTGGCGACTGCCTGTTCGTGGGCCGGAAACCGCCAGCCGTGCATGAGCACGATCGCTATCGCCTCGATCCCGAGCGCGCGGGCGGGCGCGAGCGCAGCCCGGATCTGCGCGGGGTCGAGCGGCTGCAACACCAGGCCGTGCGCGTCGACGCGGGCGTCGATCTCCGCGATCTGCTCGTAGAGCATGCTAGGCAGCACGATCTGTCGATCGAACAAGCGCGGGCGATGCTGGTAGCCAATCCGCAGCGCGTCGCGAAAGCCGGCGTTGATCGCCAACAGCGTGCGCGCGCCCTGGCGCTCGAGCAGCGCGTTGGTCGCGACGGTGGTGCCCATCTTGACGGCGCGGATCAACTCCGCGGGCAACGCCTGCCCCCGCTCGAGCCCAAGCAACACCCGGATGCCCTCGAGCGCAGCGTCGGCGTACTGCTCGGGGTGCTCCGAGAGCAGCTTGTGCGTCCGCAGCGACCCGCTTGGATCCCGCGCGACCACGTCGGTGAAGGTCCCGCCGCGATCGATCCAAAATTCCCAGCCTTGCTGCGGCGCGACCATGCTCGGGGGCAGCATAACCCGGTGCGGACTTCGGGGTGCGGGTCGGGTCCCGTGGAATCGAAGCTCCGACCGGAAGTCCGATGCCGGACCCCAGCCGGACCCCAGACCCACCTGACGACGCGACTTTAGGGGGTGCCCGTCGACGACACCGCCGCGCGGCCGTCCTCGAGTCGAGGTCGCCGCCACGATGTCGAGGCCGAGACCTCAATGGTCTCGGCCTCGAGCGGCTACCAAGCTCCTTGGACCTCATCTTCGTGAATGCCATCGGAGGTTTCGCACCACCTATCGTGATCGCGTCGGTTGCATAGTGCTGGCCTTGCAGCACTACTTGACGTCGATATCAACGTCGGAGTCGAGGTCCGAGTCGAGGTCCGAGTCGAGGTCCGAGTCGGCGTCGGAGTCGGCGTCGGAGTCGGCGTCGGCGTCGGAGTCGGCGTCGGCGTCGGAGTCAGCGTCAGCGTCGGCGTCCGAGTCGGCGTCGGAGTCCGCGTCGGAGTCGGAGTCGGCGTCGGCGTCAACCTCGGAGTCGATGTCGACTTCGGAGTCGATGTTGACCTCAGAGTCGATCTTGATGTCGATCTCCGAGTCGTCCCCGCCCTCGACGTCGAGCTCGAAGTTGACCTCGGTGTCGAAGTCAACCGTGGCCTCGGGCGTGGACTCGGCGTCGGCGTCGGCGTCGGCGTCAGCCTGTGAGTCGGCCTCGGCGTCGGCCTGTGCGTCGGCGTCGGCGTCAGCCTCAGCGTCAGCGTCAGCGTCAGCCTCGGCGTCAGCGTCGGCGTCGGCTTCGACGTCGGCGTTGACGTCAGCGTCGAGATCCCCCTCGAGATCCGCGTCGAGGTCAACGTCATTGTCCCCGCGCATCAACAGATACTCCTCGTACTCTTCACTGCTATCGCAGCCAAGCGCGCTACCGCAGAGTATCAGGGAGATCGCCAATCCTGTGAGATGTGTCCGTTTCATGGTGGAGGCAGATTAGCTCTGCCCCGACCCTGCGTGAATAGTGCATTCAACCAAAGGCATAACCGCGACGCAGCGGCGACACAGTGGCGACGAGTTCATAGGCTATCTCGCCAATGTTCGCGCCAATGTTCGCGCCAATGCTCGCGCGGCCCTGGATGCAGGCAATACACCCCCCGCGAGATGCAGCAATACGCCGATCTGCGGGGGGCGCCGTCTCACCCGACCGGCGCGATCTCGTCACACTTTGCGGCGATCACGTCGGCGAGGGTGTCAGCGAGCAGCGCGTTCATCTCGCTGGCGGCCTGCGCGGGTGGCAGCTTCTCGCTTGGCAGCGGCGCGACTGCGGCGGCCTCGGGCAGGCCTTGCAGGAAGTCGTCAATGGGAAGGTTGCCCTGGGCGTTGCACGCCGTCTCGACCAAGAAGCCACCACCGAGCACGCAGTCCAGCCCACCGCAGCCGGCCTTGGCCGCGGCCACCTTATCGAGCATCGCCAGGCCGCCGGGCATGTTGTCGATGACTTGCGGGGTCTGATCGGGCTCATCGGTCATGAAGAAGACCAGCAACACCGCGCCCGCGTCGCGCAAGAAGCCTGCGTTTGTCGCGCTATTGGAGGGATCCATGGCCCAGCCGGCCGGCGCGGACGTCATCTCGATGTTCGAGCCGCCAGTGCCAATCGCCGAGGCGCTCGCGAACCAGCTCTCGAGCTCGGCGACCGCCGCGACATCGTCGGTGTCAAACTCGAAGTAGTAGGTTCCATTACCGGGATCGAACAACCGGCCCTGGGCGCCGTTCGTGCCAGTGTTCTGCTGATCCGGCGTGATATAGAAGTTGTCGCTTGGCATCCCGTCGCCCGTGAACGTGCACTCGCCGTTGAACTCGCTGGTTGAGCCCGACCCGGCGTGTCCCATCTCGGAGCTGGTGACCCCGACGTGGACGTTGGTTCCCGGCGGGAGCGCGGCGGCCAGCGTGTGGGCGAACTGGGGGAACGCCAGCCCGAGCGCCGCCTGGTAGACATCCATGGACTTCGAGTTATCGATCACGAACAACAGATCGACATAGTCGCAGCCTTGGCCATGAGCGCCGCCGTCGTCGACACCCGTGTCTGACGGCAGGACATCGAGCTTGGGGAGGCCCGAGTCGTCCTCGCCCGGATCGCCGTTGTCCTGACCACCGCCCGAGTCAGCGTCAGGGTCAGAGCCAGCGTCTTGGGTGTGGCTGTCCGTCGCGCGCATGCTGGTGTCGAGGCCCGTGCCGACGCCCGTCATCGAAGACATGTCGGAGTCAGGATCCTCGGTGGAGCACGCGACGAGCGCGAGGACGGCGAGAGGGAGGGTGAATGATCGGCGAATCGACATGGTGAGTTCCGACATGATGAGTTCCAACATGCTGAGCCCTTGAAGTAGCAGTATAATCCTCAAAACGCGAACACGCGTGGTCCAGCGGTGCGCCAGGTCCCGCTTGGATGAAACCCGAGTGGCCTGAGCTACGCCGCGCAATAGGGGCATTCAATGTCATGACAAAAGCGCCGAGAAGCGCGCGATTGTTCCCTGAAGATGGCACGCAGTGGAGCGCGCTTCACACATGGAATTAGTGTTGACTGCGCAGCTTGGACTCGCGTATCCATGCGCGCGCGCGATGGCATGGCGGCACACTTCGAGCCGGGGGCAGGCGCTTGCAATTAGTTCGGGTTGACGATTGCGGAAGCGGGGACATTGTATGAATCCACGACGCGGTGATATCGCACCGCTGTCATAGGAGGTTACAGATGCACGTCAACAGCAAGAGTCCACTACGGTCTGCATGTTCGATGGTCGCGGTCGCTCTGCTCTGCGGATGCGGTGGCCTTGGCTTCGTCGACCTGGACGCGGAAGACATGGAGCGGGCCGAGGATCTCATGATGGCCGACGCGCTCAACCCCCAACAGCAGGTGCCTGGCGCCGTGCTCGACGATCTCGCCCCGCCTGCCGGGGACAACGGCAACCTGAAGCTCTGCACCATCTGGTTTGACTCCCCCAACTATTGGCGCGAGTCGTTCGTCGCGCCGCAGGGATGGAGCGGAGCCAACTGCGACGAGTACCGAAAGAATCAAGGGGGGGTCTGGTATTCCCTGACCTGCCTCACCAGCTCGGGGTTCCAGGCTGGAACCAAGGGCGGGTCGCTGCCGGCAGGCAACCTCTGCGGCTGGTGAGCGCCCACCCAAGCCAACGCGGCCATTGTCGCCCGGCGCTCAGCTGCCCGACCGCAGCCGGTAGACCTTGCCCGTGGCCTTGCCTGGGCCAAGGCTGTCTGCGGTCAGCAGGTACAGCTCGCCAGCGTGGTCCCGCCCAAGCCCGCGCACGTACGCGCCAACGCGGCCATTGTCGCGATTGCGGATCTCGACCGGCTGCAGCGTCCAGGCCCCGTCACCCGCGGTGGGCGGCGAGCCGAGCAAGAGCGAGCCGTCACCTGGGGCCCAGCCCTTCGAGAAGTCTGCAAACACATAGCGGCCTTGAAACCCCTCGAGCGCTGCGCCGCGATAGACGTGCCCACCCATCACCGCGATCCCCTGGCCCACGCCCTGGTTGGCGTTCCGGTACTCGAGGATCGGCTCGACGAGCGGCTCGCCGCGGTTGTCGGTGTCTGGGCACGCGTCGAGCGACTTGTTGGGCTGCGCGGTGCTGAAGCAGTGCGTGCCTTCCTTGACGTTCCAACCGTAGTTTCCGCCAGCGACGACGATGTCGACTTCTTCCCAGCGATCTTGCCCAACATCACCCACGAACAGCTGATGGCTGCCGCCAGTGTCGAACGAGATGCCGAAGGGGTTGCGCAGTCCATAGGCCCAGATCTCGCCCGCGACGTCCGCCGTGTCCACGAAGGGGTTGTCGGGTGGAATCGCGTACGGCTGTCCGCCATCCACGTCCACGCGCAGGATCGAGCCCAGCAGGTTGTGCGTGATGTCCTGCCCGTTCCCGCCTTCGTTGGGCTCGTACCAGTCCTGAACATGGCCAAGCCCGGTGTCGTCGGCGCCACCGCCGTCACCCAACGGAATATAGAGGTATCCGTCTGGGCCAAAGGTGATCTGGCCGCCGTTGTGGTTGCTCTGGGGCTGGTCGACCTGCAACACCAGGCTCTCGACGCTTGGATCGGCGAGGTTGGCGTTGTCTTGACCCACCCGATACATCGCCACGCGGCTGGTGTGATCGAACCCTGTGGGGCCGTTGGCTCGCAGCGGCGCGCTGTAGTACACGTAGAATTGGCCGTTGTGAGTGTAGTTGGGGTGAAAGGCCAGACCGAGCAGACCTCGCTCGTCGTAGCCCTCGTCGAGATCGACGAGCTTGGCGCTGATGTCCAAGAATGGCTCGGGGCGCAGCTCCCCGTCAGCGTCGATGATACGGATGGCCCCCGTCTGCTCAACGACGAATAGACGCCCGGTTTGGTCGGGGACTGGGACCAAGGCCACGGGCGCCGTGAGCCCATCGGCGACAGGGTCTAGGCTGACCGCCGCGACGAATGCGTCGTTCGGGTGCTCGCTGCATCCAACGCTGCACCCTCCGCTCATCAGCCCTACAGCAACGAGTAAACATACATTCGAGTTAACAAAATAGATGGAATTGCCCATGATGGATAACATCGAGTGTTGCGGTGATGCTGCAACCGACATGCCACACAAACGCTCGACATGGAGAATCGCCAGACCCAACGCTGGCCGAGCGCAAGACGCCGCGATCTCGAGCCCGCGAGCGGCTACTGTTGCCTCCGCGGCAGTGGCCTGCGACCACCACTCACGGGTAGCGCGTGCGTGTGAGCGGTTCCTCGATGCGAAACACGGCCCGCGCCTCGTTGATCACCAGCAGCGCCTCGCCGTCCCAGGTCAGCGCCTCTACCTGTCCCGTGACCGCCGAATCGAACGCGATCCAGCTGACCAGCTCATCGAACAGCTCAGCGGCTTCGCCCGAGTCGGGGACCGCAAACACGAACACCCCGTCGTAGCTGAGCATCGCCCAGTACCGGCCAGCGTAGGGCCCCTCGGACGCGAGCTCAGCCGCGGTCACCTGGCCCGACCACTTTTGCAGCGCCGGGCCCAAGTGCGGGCCAAGGTCAAAGCTCGCAAGGCGCTCGAGCGCGACCTCTTCAGCCTCGAGGCTGGGAAACCGATACAGCCGCGTGCGGTCGTCGCTGCGGTGCTTGGTCAGCAGCAACAGCTGCCCGCGCCACCACAGCAGCGCCTCGCTGTCGTAGTCGCTCAGCTTGTTGCCAAACTGGGTCTGCTCCGGAAAGTAGTAGTCGACGCTGCGATCGACGTGGACCTCGCGTAGATCTGCGTGGGGATCGGGCTCGGGGATCCGGTGGACCGACAGGTCCCGCCGGCCCGAGTCGCCGTTGCCGATGTCGCCCAACCACAGATTGCCGCGGTCATCGTGGGTGATGTCCTCCCAGTCGACGTTGATCGTGCCCTTGACCCGCAGACGCCTGAGCACGTGGCCCTGGGGGTTGATCGCAAACAGCCAGTTGCCGGCCCCAGAGTCGCCGTGGGTCCACAGCACGCCTGGGTAGGTTGGGCTCGTCGTCACACCCGACGGCTCGCGAATCGTGCGATCCAGCGCGACCCCGGTTGGCGAGGGCGGGGAGCAGCCAAGCAGGGCGACCACGCCAATCCAGCGACGACGCATCAGCCACCCCTCAACCGACTTCGCTGGCCGACAGCAAGACCTGGGGTGAGGTCGTGCGCTCGTCAACGAGAGTCTCATTCTTGATGTCCGCTGTGTCGGCATCGGGCGTGGATTGGTGCTGATCCGGCATCGGCGTCTGGGTTGCCGGATCTCGCTCGCTCGCAAGCCCGGCCGAGATTCGACGCGCGTGGGTCACCCGCACCATATACTTGTTTCCAAGCGCGCCAAAGCAGGCCTCGGCCCGGACCAACGCCGCGAGGGCCTCGGGCGCGTCACCGCGGGCCAGAGCCAGCTCGGCCGCGCCGCGCAACAGCCGACCTTGCTCGATCCGATTGTCCTGCTCGGGAGTTGACAGGATGCTGGTCGCCCGCCGCAGCGCGGCCTCGGCCGCCGTAAACTCGCCCGTTCGAATCAACAGATCAGCAGACAGACGGGTTGCGATCGCGTGCTGCAGCGGATTGCGCGTCGGGCCGCTGGCCGTCCCCGCGAGCACCTGATCGAGCGCCGCGCGGGCCAGCTCGAACTCACCAAGCCGGGTCAGCAGCTCGGCCCGCCCGTTGAGCGCCAGCAACACGACCAGATCCATACCCACCTTGCGGGCCCGATGCTCGACCGCGGCGAAGCTCGCGTGGGCCTGGTCAAACTCGTCCATCGCCAGGTGGATGTGGCCCTCGAGCACGCAGGCGTACTCGCGCGCGAGCATCATGCGATCGATCTGCGGATAGCGAAGCGCGCTGCCAACCAACGCCTGGGCCTCGTCGAACGCCCCCTGCTGCCAGGCCAAGTAGGGCCGAAGGTACAGCGCCCACGGATACGGCGGGCTGCCGATCTTTCGGCAGTTGCCAGCGATGCGCGCGAGCAGCTCCTCCGCTTGTTCTTGCCGGCCTGTCCACGCGTACCACAAGCATGGGGACGCCCAGACCTGATTGTAGAAGTCGGGCTTTTGGATCGCGTCGACTGCCCACAGGCCGTACTCGACCATCTGGGGGTCAAAGCGGCGCCCCTGGAACACCATGCAATTCGAGAACACCGCCGCGCCGACCCGCGCCGACATGGCCACGCTGTTGCCGCTCAGATCGGTGTTGAACAAGAATTTCCGAGCGCGAACCAGCACGTCGCCCATCGCGTCCAAGTGACCCGCGGCCTGCAGACACCCAGCCAGCGCCGTCGCCATCGCGCCCTCGAGCGGGGTCCGCTTGAACGGCAGCAGCCCCAGCGCGCGCTCGCCAAGCGGCAAGCCCCGCGCGGGCTCACCAGCCATGCCGGCGGCGACACAACCCAGCACGTAGCTCTCGAGCACCTTGGGGGCCCAGCTGGAGATCGGCGGCGGCAGCCGAAGTCGCCGCCGCGACGGCGCGCGCTGGTGCCGATAGGGCTGCGGCTTGGTCATGTTGGCGATCGCCCTGTCCCGCGCCGACGCGGGCAGCCGCCCGAACCCCGCGACGACTTTCTTGAGCAGCGCGCAGACCTTGTCGATGTTGCCCCGGGACTCCAGCGCCTCGCGGCAGCGCGCGGCCGCGGCGAAGGCCATGCTTGGCCACAGCACCAGCGCGTTCTCGGCGATCCGGGCGGACAGATCGAACGCCAGCGCGTCCGCGTCCGCCCGGTTGGGGCCGTCGGGGCTGTCGGTCTCCAGCAGCTCGAGGGCGCGGCTCCAGTACTCGATCGCCAGTGACTCGGCGCCCGAGCGCTTGGCCGCGTCGCCGGCCCGCAGCGTGTACTCGAGCGCCTTGCCGGGCGCCCCACCCCGGGTGAAGTGATAGGCCAGCGCGGCCAGCTGCGCGTCGAGCTGGTCGGCGTGGCGTCGCTCGAGATACTCACCGCAGCGCCGGTGGAGATCTTGGCGGGCGGCGGCGGGGATGTCGTCGTACAGGACCTCGCGCACGCGTTCGTGGGGAAACACGTAGCGGCGATCCTCGCGGGTCAGGAACCACCGCTCGGTCAGCGCTTCGACATCACCAAACAGCCGGTCTTCGTCGACGCCGCTGAGCGCCAACAAGGACTCGCGGTCGAGCGAGCTCCCAAGCACCGCGGCGACCCGGGCGAGCTCGAGCGCGCTCTGGCTCAAGCGACCAAGCCGCTCGAGCACGACCACGTCGATGCTGTTGGGCAGCGAGCGTGGCTCCCAGTTGGTCGGCAGCGACCAGCCCGCCTCTGTCGCGACCAACACGCCCTGCTCCATCAGATCGCGCATCACCTCGGTCACGAAGAACGCGTTGCCAGCGGTCGCGTGAAACAGCGCCTCGATGAATGCATCGGTGACCCGCAGCTCGTGCAGCATCGACTCGACCAGCCGCCGAACCTGGCCCTTGTCAAACGCCTCGAGCTCGAGGTGCTCGGTCTGCCCGTCCTGGACGGTGAACCACAAGGGGCTGTCGAGCGAAGCCTCGTCGCTGCGCAAGGTCGCCACGCACAGCACCCGACTCGACCGCATGTGGCGAAGACAGTGGTTGAGCAGATCGAGGCTGGGAAGATCACACCACTGCAGATCCTCGATCGCCAACACCATCGGGGTCTTGGCCGCGACCGCGAGCAGCCAGCTGGTGACGTCGGCCGCGAGCTCGTGCTTGTCAAAGCTTGGGCTCGAGTCGTCGGGACCGTGTCCAGGTTCGCTGCCGTGCGAGGCGGCGCCATCGAGCCGATTGCTGACCGAGAGGTGCCGCGAGAACTGATCGGGCGCCGACAGCGAGAGCAACGGCCGCAGCGCGGTCGCGAACGACTCATACGGGCCCGTGCTGGGCTTGCACTGCACGTGCACGACCTGCGCGCCGCGGAGCTTGGCCTGGATCAGCGTCTCTTGCATGAGCCGCGACTTGCCGACGCCGGCCGGCCCACCGATGAACAGCGAGCGCGCCTGGCCCCGCGCAGCGTCGGCCGCGAGCTGCTCGAGGTGGGCGAACTCCCGCTCGCGACCCACCATCAGATCGCTGATCAGATAGCTCGTGTTGCGGGCCAGGTTTTCACGGATGTGGTGGGCCCCAGCGAGGCGCGCGACGTCGTCAGCGACCTCGGCCGCCGACGCATAGCGCTCGTGGACATCCTTGGCCAGCAGCCGGCGCACGATCGCCTCGAGCTCGGGCGGGGCGTCGCTGCGATACTGGCGAAGCGACGCTGGGGTCTCGTTGATGTGTGCGCGCAGGGTCTCGCTGGTGGTGCCCAGAAACGGCGGACGCCCCGTCGTCATCTCGAACAGCACGCACCCGACCGAGTACAGATCCGCGCTGGTGTCCAGCGCGCCGCCCACGACGGCCTCGGGTGCCATGTAGGCCGCGGTCCCGATCGCGCTGAGCGTGGATCGGCTGCCCAGCCACTCCATCAGGCCGAAGTCCATCACCTTGAGCGTGCCGTCGTCGCGCACGCGCAGGTTCGAGGGCTTGATGTCGCGATGAACGTAGAGCCGCGAGTGAATGAACTCGAGCGCCAGCAGCAGCTGCAAGGTCAGCGCGTAGATAGTCTGGAACTCGAGGCCACCGCTCACCAGCATCTGTGACAGCTCGCGCCCGGGGACCAATTCCATGGTCAGGTATTCGGTCTGCCCATCCAAGAAGCCGCAGTCGTAGACCTCGACGGTGTTCGGGTGCCGCAGTCGCGCCATGGCCCGAAACTCTTCGCGGAACCGCAAGCGGCGCTCGGGTGTGATCGGGACGTCGGAGCGAAAGGTCTTGAGCGCGAGGTGCCGCTCGTCACCGAGTGTGTCTTGGACGCGATACACCGTCCCCATCCCGCCGTGACCGAGCTCTTCGAGCACGCGAAAACGGTTGGCTATCCACTCGAGCGACACCGCGAACATGATGCCAGAACTGGCGACTGCGATCCTCGCGATGTCGGCGCCGACGACTGTGTGCATTTGCCCGCCGTTGAGAATCGCGCGTGTGCGGTGAATCGCAATTGGGTAATCATGCCCCACTGCATCGGGCTATCGCGGCACAGGCGCGAGCGATCCAATCGTTTCGTCCGCGCGTGGGTGAGCGGTCGCCATGACCGCGATCTGGCACCGGGTGCGCCGCGAACACTTCGTCAGAACCGCAGCGACCAACGCAGGCCCACACCCTCGGGCCCCAACATCGCGGTGGGTAGCGCTTCCCGCCGCCTGCGCTCGCGCGCGTAGCCGAGCGCGACCAATGTTATGCCGGTCACAAACAAAGCCCCGGCCGCGGCGCCGCCCGTGAGCCCCGTAATTGTGCCTGCCCGCATTCGCTGTTCCTGACGCGCGATCGCGGCGAGATCTGGCTCGGACCCCACGCTCAGCGCTTGGCGCTGGGTGACTGCATCCGCGCGCAGTCCCAGTCCGACGCCCATCGCGATGAGCGCCGCGCCACCGAGCCCAATCACGATGTCGCCTGCGAGGACCATGCGGTAGTTGGCCGGCGCGACCGCGATCGGCGTTGGTATCGCGGGGGGCGGGACGAGTTCGGGTGTGACCGCGGGCCCCTCCGCTGGCCCCTCCGCTGGCCCCTCCGCTGGCTCCTGATTTGGCGGCGCCGCGGCGACCCCCGATGGCAGCGCAAGGCCAAGCGTCAGGCTGATCACCACGACCAAGCGACTCGTCACCAACTTGCTCGACCTGACCATTGGGATCTCTCGCTGCACCGGCTGACCCTACTCGCCCACACGGTCCGGCGCGAGCCGGGCGAGCAACGCGATCGCGGCGGTCTCGACTCGCAAGATCCGGGGCCCAAGGCTGACGAGCTCGTGCCCGAGCGCCAACAAGCGCGCGCGCTCGAACGGCACGAATCCGCCCTCGGGCCCAAGCACCAGACACAGCGGACCCGCGACCGCGCGCGGACATGGCCGCGGGCCCTCGGGGTCGGCGACCAACACCGGCCCCCGCTCGCGCAGCGCGACCAGGCGATCCTCCACGAAGGGCAAGAAGCGCGGGTGCAGCTCGACCTGCGGAACCACCGTGTCAACGCACTGCTCGAGGCCCAACAGCAGCTGCCGCCGCACGGCAGCGGGCTCGATCGCCGACGCCCCCCAGTAGCTCTTCTCGACCCGACGGCTGTGAAAGAAGATGAAGCGCTTGACGCCGAGCGCCGTGCCCTGCTGCAGCACTTTCTCGAGGGTGTGCGGACGCGGCAGCGCGATCGCCAGGGTCACCAGCGAGGGCGCAGGCGGCCGCGAGCCAAGCTCGACGCGCAGCTCGAGCGCCTCGTGATCACAGCGCAGCACCTCGCCGTGGCCCAAGTTGGCCGCCGCAGCTTCCCCGTCACCGCGCGCCTCGTCGACCAGACCCACGCGCACCCGATCACCTGCCGCGAGGCGCAAGTGCTTGCGAGCATGGACCAGGCGCCGGTCGATCAACCGCACGCGGTCGGCGGCCACGAAGTCCTCTGGCTCGATCACGATCAGGTTCACGCGAGGCTCCCGGGGCGAGTCTGGGCGACCGACGTGATCCGGTCCAGCGCTGGTAGTATTCGCCATGCTCTCTCGCAGGCGCCTGCTTGGATCCCTGGCCTGCGCGGGCCTGCTTGGCTGCCGAAGGACCACCGAAGGCCCGCGCCCAGAGTCTGGCCCGCGCCCGGGAGCTGGCCCGACCCAGCTGATCCGCGCCAACATCCACACCAACAACCCGGCCCAGCCGCGCGCCGAGGGCATGCTGATCCGCGACGGAGCGATCCTCGCGGTCGCGAGCTTCGCGGAGCTCGAGCAGCGTGGGGCCGATCAGGTGCTCGACTGGCGCGACAGCACGGTCATCCCAGGCCTGACCGACGCGCACGCGCACCTGCTTGGGCTCGGTCAGACCGCCGAGATCGTCGACCTGCGCGGCGCCACCTCGATCGACGAGATCCTCGCGCGGCTCCGCGAGCAGGCCCCGGCTTCGGGCTGGATCTTGGGTCGCGGCTGGGATCAGAACCTGTGGGGTGGCGCGATGCCGAGCGCGGCCCAGCTCGACGCCGCGTTCCCCGATCGCCCAGTGTGGCTGCGGCGAGTCGACGGCCACGCTGGCTGGGCCAACAGCGTGGTCATGCAGCTGACCGGCATCGTCGCCGGCACCCCCAACCCCGAGGGCGGCGAGATCCTGCGCGACCCCACAAACGCGAGCGCGGCGACCGGGGTGCTGATCGACGCGGCCATGGACGTGGTCCCGGTCCCGGCCCCAAGCCCCGCCGACATCGAGCGCTGGTTGGCGGCCGCGTGCAGTCACGCCGCCTCGCTCGGGCTCACCGGCGTCCACGAGATGGGCCTCGACTCCGTCGCCCACGCCGCGTTCACCAAGCTGGCGGCCAACCACGCGCTGCCGCTGCGGGTCCACGGCTACGCCAGCGAGAGCTGGTGGACCGCTGGCCTGAACGGGCTCACCCGCGCGCGCGTGGCCCCGAGCGATCGCTATGCCCTCGCCGGCGTGAAGCTGTACGTGGACGGGGCGCTCGGCAGCCGCGGCGCCGCGTTGATCAAGCCCTACGCGGATCGCCCCGACCACAGCGGCGCGCTCATGCACGAACCTCAGCAGTTCGCCGCGCTCGTCAGCGCGATCCTCGAGCGCGGATTTCAGGTCGCCTCGCACGCGATCGGTGACCTTGGAAATCGCACGATCATCAACGCCTACGCGACCGCGCTGGGTGCCAGGCCAACGCCCGAGCACCGCCTGCGCGTCGAGCATGCCCAGGTGCTCGACCTCGCAGAAATCCCGCGCATGGCGGAGCTCGGCTTGATCGCCAGCATGCAGCCAACCCACGCGACCAGCGACATGCCGTGGGCGCCGGCGCGGCTCGGCGAGGACCGGCTCGCGGGCGCCTACGCGTGGCAACGCATGCTGAATGCGGGCGTGCGCTTGGCGTTGGGCAGCGACTTTCCGGTCGAGCGACCCTCGCCGCTGCTGGGGCTCTACGCCGCCGTCACCCGCCAAGATCCAAGCGGCCAACCCAGCGGCGGCTGGCTTCCGGATCAGCGCCTGAGCATCGCCCAAGCGATCGACGGATTCACCCACGGCGCCGCGTTTGCGGCTCACCGCGACGACCACCTTGGCATGATCGCGCCGGGCTACCGGGCCGACCTCACCTGCCTGCGCGGCGATCCATACACCGTGCAGCCCCAGGCGCTGCCCGAGCTCGAGGTCCACGCGACCATGATCGACGGCGCGCTGACCTTCGAGGGCTGAACGCTGCGGGGGGTCGGGTAGACTCTCGCCAGGTGCTGACTCGTCGACGCTTGCTGACGGCCACCGGCGTCGCGCTGTGCTTCGCCGCGCTGGGGCGGAGCCGCGAGGCACGAGCGCGCGGTCGTTGGGGCGATCCAATCCCCGATCCCGACGGCATCCTCGACCTCCCCGCTGGGTTCTCGTACGCGATCCTCGAGACCGCCGGTGACCTGATGAGCGACGGCTACAAGCTGCCCGCGCGGCCCGACGGCATGGCTTGCTTTCCCGGGCCCGACGGCACGCTGATCCTGATGCGCAACCACGAGAACAGCGTGGGCGCTGCCACAGGTGGGCCCTACGCCGACGGCCAGTCGGCGCCGCCCGAGGCCTACAACCCCAAGGGCATGGGCGGCGTCTCGCGCCTGGTGATAGACGCCCAGACCTTCGCGCGAGTCTCGAGCAACCTCGTGCTGATCGGCACGTCTCGCAATTGCGCGGGCGGGCCAAGCCCGTGGGGCTGGCTGAGCTGCGAAGAGAGCGTGCTCATCGACGGCGCCTATCGGCACGGCTACGTGTTCTTGTGCCCAACCAACGCCGACACCGTCCAGCTGCCCGACCGCAAGCTTGGCTACGGTCGCTTCTTTCATGAGGCCGCCGCGATCGACCCGGCCACCAACATCGCGTACTTGACCGAGGATCGGTTCGATTCGTGCCTGTATCGATTCGTGCCAGACGACCCCGCCGCGCCCTTCGTCGGCAGCCTGCAGGCGCTCAAGGTCGTCGGCGAGGACAAGTTCCCGACCACGACCCTGCAGCTTGGCGCCGTGCTCGAGGTCGAATGGGTCACGATCGACGATCCCGATCCCAGCACGGACAGCGTCCGGGGCCAGGGTCATGCCAAGGGCGCCGCGTTGATCACCCGTGGCGAGGGCATGTGGAGCGTTGACGGCCAGGTGTTCTTCACCGCGACCACGGGCGGTCCGCTTGGGCTCGGTCAGATCTTTCGCTTGGTCGACGGCGCCGCGCCAACCCTCGAGCTGCTCGCCCACGCGGACGACCCAACCACCCTCGAGATGCCCGACAACATCACCGTCGCGCCCTGGGGCGAGCTGTTCTTGGTCGAGGACGGGCCCGCGAACAACTCGATCCGGTGGCTGGGCGCAGACGGACAGCTGTGTAGGTTTGCCAGCACGTCGCTCTACGAGCTGGCGGGGATCTGCTTTTCGCCCGACGCCCGGGCGATGTTCGTCAACATACAGGTCGCCGGGTTGACGCTCGTGATCACTGGGCCGTTCGTGGATGACGGCGGTGAAGAGGGCGGAGACGGCTGGGCCGGCGACAGCGAGGGCGGGGCCGACCCCGGCGCAGAGGGGGGAACGGCGGCCCCACCCACCGAGGTGGGATCTGCCTGCGCGTGTTCCAGCGTTGGTGAAGATCCGCTCGACGGCAGCGCGAGCACGCTGGCGATCTTGACCGCAGCGTGGGTCGCCACGCGGCCACCCAAGCCCGGCGAACGGTGACCACCAAGGCCTCGGCGCGTGTACCATGCAAGGGTGGCTGACGCGCTCACTTACAACAAACAGCAGGGCTTCTCGCGCGCCGAGACGGCCTTCATCCAACGCGTCGTGGGCTCCAACCCGGATGGGCAGTGGGGCCCAAGCACAGTCACCGCGATCCAGAGCTGGCAGGCGGCTCGCAAGATCCCCGCCGACGGCAAGGTCTGGCGCAGCACCAGCGGCGACACCTGGCCGCAACTATTGAGCACGGGCGCCGCGGGCTGGGCTACCGCCACGCCCAAGATCACCCGGGTCGGGCTGTGGACCTTCAGCGACGCACTAATGCCCACGAGCAGCGCGTGCAGCCACGCGCTCGAATTGGCGGTAGAGGCCGGCCTGACCGACGTCGTCTTCACCCTCGACAACGACACAGACACCACATTCGAGCTTCCCACCACAATCGCCAACATCGTCGAGTCCGGGAAGGCCTACAAAGACAAGGGCATCGACGTCAGCCTCAACGCTTTCATCTATCCAAGCTCCGACTATGTCACCGCGCTGACCGACGCGGTCTTGCAGATCGATCACCAGCTGGGCCTGCGCCGGCTCGACATCGACGCCGAAGAGCTGTGGATCAAGCACGCCGATCAAGCGGCCAAGGACAGCGCCGCCGAGCTGTTTGGCCAGCAGCTACGCGGCGCGCCCTTGTTCGTGGCGATCAACGGAATTGTCTACACCAAGCAAGCCGCCCTCGACCCGCTGGTGAAGCAGAGCTGCGTCACCCACGTGACCCCCCAGGCCTACAGCGTCGCCAACAAGACCTCGTCTGACGGCAAGCCAAACGCCACCTACAACCCGATCGACCTGCAGACTACGGCCCACACCAAGTGGGCCGGGTGGTGGCCGGATCGCAAGATCATTGGGGGCTTTGCCACTTACAACCAGGCTGGCCGCTATGAGCTTGGGACCCTGAGCGAAGATGTTGCGATTGGGCTCGCGCTGCAGACCTGGGCGGACCTCGGAGTGACAGAGGTATGTGGATGGTCGATCAAGCAGGTCTCGAGCGTGACGGCTGCGTTGCTGCGCCAGCGCTGCCCGGTCTCCTAGATAGTCTCCTAGACGGGCTCCCGCTCACTCGAAGTGCGGGCCCCACTCGCGGCCGGCCAGGCGATTCCGGCGTTTCTCGGGCGTCAGCGCATATTGCTTGCACGCCGCCGAGTCACCGCCCTCCAAGAAGGTCTGCACCGCACAATTGAACTCGTCGGGAGAGCTCATCATCGGCGTGTGGCCGCCCAGGTGGACCACATAGGTCTCGCTGTCGGGGATCGAGTGGTCGAATATCTTCATGGCGTTGATCGGCACGACTGGATCGTCGTCGCCCCAGATCACCAGCGTCGAGGCCTGGATCTGGCCCAGCTGCGCCTTGGAGATTCGCGCGTAGGTTGGCGCGAGCAAGGCCGCGAGCGCCTCGAGGTAGGGCTTCTCTTCCACGGTGCCCGCGAAGCTGCCCGCGAACGCCTGCCGGGCTTGGCTCTTTGGATCCAGGCCCGGGTAGTGCTCGCCGGTCGTCATGTTCGCGACCTGCAGCCACCGCGCCGTGAGCATGTTGAGCACGCCGCCCGCCGAACCGGTGTAGCGGGTGCCCGTCGAGTCCGAGAGCACCAGCTTGGACACCCGCTCGGGCTGCTCGATCGCGAATTGAGCCGCGATCCACCCGCCGCCCGAGTTGCCGATCACGATCGCCTGCTCGACCTCTAGCGTGTCGAGCAAGCCGCCGAGCACCGCGACGTGCTGCTCCATCGTGTAGTTCAGGTGAGGGCCGCGCTCGGACTTGCCGTGGCCCGGGGCGTCAAACACGATGACCCGGTAGCGCGACTGAAAGTGCTCGAACTGATCCCACCAGTTCTGCACGTTGCCGCTCCAGCCGTGCACGAACACGATCGTCTTGGCGTCCTTCGGCCCAGCCTCGAGGTAGCAGATGCTCAGCCCCTCGATCTCGATGAAGCGCTCGTCGAGCCAGTAGCTAGGTGGCGTCCACGCCTCGGTCCCGGCGACGACCTGCCCACAGCCGAGCCCCGGCGCTGCCAGCACGCACGCCAACACGAGCGGCAGCGTCTGCAACGAAGATATGCGCGGAGCGGTCATGGTTCTCGAGCGGGGCTTTGATGCTAAACCCTAGCCGCCGCGCTCACCACTCGATCTTCAGCCCGATCGACGGCGCCGTTGGCAGCGAGAGCACCGGCCGCGTCACCGTGAAGTCGTAGCCATAGCTCAAGAACTCGGTGTTCTCCGCGCTGTAGACGTTTAGAATGTCGAGGTAGCTCGTCACCTTCACGCGCCGGTACACCCAGGTCTTGTCGACGCGCAGATCCAGTTGATGAAAGGTCGGCAGCCGCGCGGAGTTGGTTGGCCCCTGGATCGGGATGTAGTTCGCCGAGGTCGCGTCGAACACCCCGTTGACGATCGGCGTGTAGGGGTTGCCCGAGACCACCCGCATGCGCGCGCCGATCCGCCAGTTGAGCGGGAAGTCGTAGCTGGCGATCAGCGTGAGAATGTGGGTCTGATCAAAGTCGAACAGCGCCTGCGGCTCGCCGGGCGCGGGGACCCGGACCGAGCGCATCAGCGTGTACGAGACCCAGCCATAGAAGCGATCGCCCAGCTCCTTCTTGAGCAGCAGCTCGCCGCCGTACACGTCCCCGGTCCCAGTCGAGGCGAAGGTCTCGGGCCGCGGGTCGTCCTCGCCGGGCCACTTCACGATCTGCCCCGACGGGCTGGTCAGATCCCACAGCCGCTTGTAGAAGCCGGTGAGCTCGACGCTGACGTCCCACGGCAGCTGCCGCACAACCGACAAGCTGGTGTGCACCGATCGCGACAGGCGAACCCGCGGGTTGCCAAAATACAGGTCGTTCTCGACCTCGGTGGGCCCTTGGCTGTAGAGCCCGACCCCACCCTTGAGCTTGGTCTTGTCCGCGACGTCAATGATGAAGCGCAGGCGTGGATCCAGGGCCGCCCGGTTCTGCGGCGCCGCGAACCAATCAAAGCGCAGGCCCGGGTACAACATCAGGCGCTTGCCCACGCGCAGCGTCAACGTGGAGTAGAGGCTGGGGATCAGCCGCAGGTAGTCGGTCTCGCGCACGGTCGCGTCGGCCTTCGTGGTCCCGACCGCGTCGGCGCCAAATGGCACGATCGCCGCGCGCCCACGCCACCACTCGCTGACCACCTCGGTGCCGACCCGCAGGCGGGCGTTGGCGCTGAGCCGCCGGCTGATCTCGGCGCGGGCCGAGAGCGTGTCGGTGTCGACCTCGAAGTCGAAGTTGCCAAAGATCGCCCCCGAGAAGTACTCGCGCTTGTACGAAGGCGTGATCAAGAACTCCCAGGGCCCGTCGACCTTGCGATAGACAAGATCGACGCGGTGAAACCCCTGAACGGTCTCGAGCTGGTTGCGCTCGTCCTCGCTGACGTCGTTTTGCTCGGTGAACAGCAGCTTGCTGCGATCATCCGAGCCGAACACCCGGACCGAGAGCTCACCGCCGCCAACCGGATAGTCGAACAAGCCCTGATAGTCCCAGTAGCGCGGGGCCAAGGTCAGGCCAAGGCCAACCTCGTCGGGGATGACGAGCGGCAACAACAGATCCACGTAGCTGCGCCGGCCCGACAGGATGTAGCTGCCCTTGCCGATCGGGCCCTCGGCGAGCACGCCCGTGTCGAATAGATCGGTGTCGATGTAGCCGTGGAACCCGTCGCGCCGACCCTTGCGTGGTTGAACATTGACGACACCGCCAAGCGCGTCGCCGTAGCGGCTGTCAAAGTTGCCGGGGATGAAGTCGATCTGCGCGAGGATGTCCGCGTTGAACACCGAGGTCAGCCCGCCAAAGTGAAACAGCGTGGGGATCTCGTGATAGCCAAGGTAGACCCCCGAGTCCCCCGGCGCGGCCCCGCGGATCGTCAGCTGGCCGGCTCCAAACGGCGCCCGCGCGACCCCTGGAAAGTTCTGGATCGACTTGAGCGCGTCGCCCAGGGTGCCGGGGATCTCGTTGACCTCTTCGATCGTGATCGTGCGGACCACCGCCTCGGTCATGCCGTCGCGGTCAACGCTGACCTCGGTGCGAAACGGATTGGCCGAGGTGCGGGTCAAGAAGTACTTGGTCTCGAGCCGCTGATCCGCCGCGAGCTCCACGACCCACTCGAGCCGCTCGAAGTTCGGCGCAATGATGATCACCCGGACTTGGCCGTTGGGCACCCCGGCCAGCGCAAACTCGCCGGTGTCTGTGCTGAGCGCCTTGCGGATCCAGGCCGGCTCGGTCTCTTCGCCGTAGAGCTTGTGGCGGACCTTGCCGAGCGGGTAGTCGCCGGCCGGGACCGCGAGGATCGTCGCGCCGCTCACCGGGGTCCCGCTGCCGGCCTCGCGCACCACCCCTGTGATCCGCGGCGGGCCCTTGGGCTGCTCGATGGGCTCCGTGTCGCCGTTGCCTGTGCCGCCTTCGAGCTCGTCGGGCTCGGACGGCGCGTCGGGTTCATCGGGCACAGACGGCTCCGGCGGCGCGAACGGGATCGCCAGCGAGAGCACGACCTCGACCGGCTCGTCCTCGTAGGTGGCAGGCGAGAAGCGCAGCGCGGCGACGACCTCGAGCGCGATCGCGTCGAGCACCGGATCCACGCCAGCGAGCAGCTCGATCTCTTTGGGTACGCCGTCGATCCCGACCACGTACTGCACCATCACCTCGCCGCCTGGTGGTTGCTCGCGTGCGAGCAGCTCCGGCGGGTAGGCGTAGGGGCGGACCTCGTTGATGAGCGTGGGCGGGACCAGCTCGGACGCGGGCGCGGTGGGCCCTGGCGGTGGTGCGGCGGCAACCAGCGTGGGGACCAGCAGCGCGCACACAAACACCAAGGCCAGGCCCGCGACAGCGCGACCCTTGCGGAGCCTCGGTTCAGCCGAGCCTGCCTCGCAGCGGCGTTTCACGGGCCGTTTGGATAGCACATGTCGCCAGACCGCGGGCATCGGGACCCGCGCGTGTTGGCGCGGCCGTAACTGGCGCCCAATCGATGCGCTGATCAGTCCAGCGCTTCGCCGCCGATCACCAGGACGCCGCCGACTTGGCCGTTGCCCAGCTCGGTCCCTTGCTCGGTCCGCGCACGAGCGCCCCCGCCTCTGAGGGACCCCTGCCGGTGGCAGCGAACTATTCCCGCGCGTGCGTCACGACTCTGTAAGAGCCCCCAAAAACCTCGCGTTGTCGGCCCTCGCAAGCCCATGCAACGCCTCAATCGCTCTCCCCGAATTTTGCTGCTGCTGTCTGCCCTCGCCCTGCTCGGCAGCGCCTGCGATCGCACGGGTGGCGGCGGCCCGCTCGGGCCCCTCGATGTCGACCACGCTGACGAGCGCGACAACACCAAGCTCGTCGAGACCGAGCGGCCCTACGTCGCGCCCGTCGATCTCGACCTGGACTGGGCCCTCGCCAACGCCTTGGTCCCGGCCGACAAGCCCAGCGAGCTGGTCGCGCGGATCCGCATCGAGGCCCCGGACAAGCTCGACCTGCCGCGTCCGCCGGCCCGCGTGGTCCTGGTCGTCGACACCTCCGCGTCCATGCAGGGCGACGCGATCGAGGGCGCGAAGGCGGCCGCGATCGAGCTGGTCGACAGCCTGGCCGACGACGACAGCTTCTCTTTGGTGGTGTTTCACTCGCAGGCGCAGACCTTGATGTCGGCCACGCTGATCGGCGACGAGAGCCGCGCCGCCGCGAAGGCCCAGATCGCGAAGATGCAGGCATGGGGCACGACCGATCTCGCCGGCGGCCTCGGCCTGGCGCTGCAGCAGCTGTCGACTGCCCCGGCCAGCATGGCGACGCCGGATCCCAAGACCGGCGAGCTGGCCCAAGCTGGGCCGGGCATGTGGGTCAGCAACGGCCCTGATCCGCAGGTGCTCGAGCGCGTAGTCTTGCTTGGCGACGGCGTGCCCAACGACGCGGCCCCGATCGCCTCGCTCGCCCAGCAGTTCGCGGCCCGCGGCGCCGCGATCACGGCGCTCGGCTACGGCCTGGACTACGACGAGGTCTTGCTCGCGAGCTTGGCCGAGCAGACCCACGGCCAGTTCCGCTTCGTCGAGAAGCCCGAGGCCGTCGCCGCGCTGTTCCGCGAACAGGTCCTGCACATCCAGCGCACGGTCGCCAGCGAGCTGCGCCTGGGCATGGGGCTGGGGCCCGGCATCACGCTGATCGAGGTCGTGGGTCACACCTCGCAGTGGAACCCCAGCCTGGGCCGCAACGAGGTCGCGCTTGGCAGCATGTTCGAGGGCCAGACCCAAGAGCTGATCGTCCGGCTGCAGGTCAGCCCCCACAACGACGGCGCGACCGTCGAGCTCAGCGACCTCGAGCTCAGCTTCAACGACGTCTACACCGGCACGGGCCAGCGCTTCGAGCGGAGCTTCATGTCGGCCCTGGCCAGCGGCAACGTCCAGGCGATCGCCGCCGGGCGCGACATCGAGATCGCGCGCGCGGGCGCCCACGCCCGCACCGACGCCGCGACCTTGCAGGTGCTCTCGCTCGCCCGCGCGGGTCAACTCGACGAGGCCAAGGCGTTGCTGGCCGAGGCCGTCAGCTGGGCCAAGGACTCATCCAAGACGCTCGAGGACGACAAATTGTGGACCCAGGCCGAGAAGCTCGCCGCGCTCGAGCCCGAGCTCAGGAGCCTCGCCCGCCAGGCGCGACAGCCCGTCGTCACCAACGTTGGCTACGGCCCCGTTGGCGGTGGCCAGCCGCAGCCATTCCCCGCGCAGCCAAGCTCGCCCGCGGGGGCGCGCGCGGTCAAGTCCGTGCACGCTGACGCGTACAACAACCTGCACAACTGATCGCCACGACCGCGCCCCGACCGGGCACCGAGTCCCGCGAGCGAAGCCTGACCACAGCCCCTCCAGCGGGTTGCGATCATGACAACGCCCACGGAGCCTGCCCCGCGCTTGACAACAATCTTCGCGCGCGCCAGGTAGACGAGCATGGACCTCGGACTCAGCGACCGACTCGTGCTCATCACCGGATCGTCGGCAGGCATCGGCCGCGCGATCGCAGCCGCGTTTGTCGCGGAGGGTGCCCGGGTGATCCTCAACGCGCGCAACGTCGAGAAGCTCGAAGCGCTCCAGCGAGAGCTGGGCGCGGATCGGACCTACACCGTGGCTGGGGACGTGTCCGACGGCGCGTCGGCGCAGGCGCTCGCTGCGGCCGTGGACAAGATCGGCCCGCTCGACATCCTGGTCAACAACGTCGGGATCTTCGGCGTCAAGCCCTTCGTCGAGATCACCGACGAAGAGTGGCTGCGCTACTTCGACGTGAACGTCGTCGGCAACGTGCGGCTCATCCGGCACTTCCTGCCCGGCATGCTCGAGCGCGACTTTGGGCGCATCGTCAACATCTCCAGCGAGTGCGGCGTCCGTGGGTTCGGAACGATGGCGCACTACGCCACGACCAAGGCCGCGCAGCTCGGGTTGACACAGAGCGTCGCCGCGCTGACCAAGGGCCGCAACGTGACGGTGAACAGCGTGCTCCCGGGGCCAACGTGGACCGAGGGCGTCGACGAGTACATGAACGGCGTCGCCCAGCAGCAGGGGATCTCGCCCGAGCAGGCGGCGAAGGACTACTTCGTCCAGAACGAGCCGGACTCGTTGCTGCAGCGATTCATCGCGCCGGAAGAGGTCGCCCAGACAGTCGTGACCGCGGTCGCAAATCCTGCGATCAATGGGGCATCGATCCGGGTCGAGGGCGGCCTGATCCGCTCGCTCTGATCCCAAACAACTGCTGGGCTGGCACGACCGCCGTCGACCTCGACGGAGATGGGTGCGAAGAGGACTGCGACTGCGAGGGCGACTCCGGCCCGCTCGAGTGACGCGCCGCTGCAGCGATGCCGCGAGGATCGTGAGTTCGGCCGTGGACTTGGCAGCACTGCTATCGAACTATCAGCAGCTCAGTGACCAGCTTTTTGGGCGTCCAATTCGTCGAGAAACGCCCGGAGAGCATCCACCGCGTTGGCGATCTCCCCAGCGCTCTTGCGCTGCAACAGCCCGACGAGCTGTGCGATCGGATCCGCGTCACTGAGAACGTCATCAGACATGCCCAAGACAAACGCGAGGGCGTCTACCGCGGTGTCTTGGTCTTCGCGGCTCCTGCGGTGGAGCAGATGAAAGACCTGGTTCATCCACGCAGACGCGTAGCCTGAGGACGTATCGTCCCAGTCGGGATCTGTGCCAAGCAGCACGTCTCGCATGTCGGGGAATGACGTCTCGCGGGCCAACCCCAACTCCATCGCCATGGCCTCTCGCTCTTCGGTGGTCAACTCGTCGCGACCCAGATAAGCGGCCGCGAGCCTGTCGAGCTTGCGCGCAGACTCTATCAACGCGTCGAGGTCAGACCGCGCGGGTTCCCAGCCCAAGACCCGCGGCAGCGCCCTCGCTAGCTCCAGCGTCGAGGACTCGAGGGCATCGGTGGCGTCCTGGCCACCGCCGGCCTCGCTCACCTCGTCCAGACGGGCGCGGAGGTTGGTTCGGAGCGCGCGGATCTTCGGCCAGTCCATCGCCCTACCTCACCCGTCGATGATCGAGATCTGCGTGACGCGCTGCTCGGCGTCGAAGCAGACCTTGGCGAGGAAGGGCGTGTTGTGCAGCAGCATCGGGTCGTGGCTGCAGCACTGCACGCCCACGTCGTCGGGGCCCGGGTCGGTGCAGCGCGGCTCGGTGTCCTCGGCCATCCCCAGCGCGAGCGGGTTGAGGCCCATGCACGGAGGATCGGGCGCCTCGGCGCATGCTGGCGCCCAGCTGTCGTAGGCCTGGGCCAGCCACGCGCGGTGCTTGTCGGCCGGGATCGTGCGCACGCGGATGTCCACTTCGCCGATGCTCTGCTCGCGGGAGAAGCGGAGGCTGGGCGCCCCCGCGAAGCGCTCGAACGCCGCCCAGTCCCCCTCGCGCAGGGCCTCGTAGACGAGGAAGAACGCGGCCGCGGGGTCGAGCGCGTCGGGGTTGGGCGTGGACTCGCTCGGCCTGGGTCCGGGCTCGACGATCAGCGGAGCACCGGCGGTCGCGTCGTCAGCTCGAACGGGCTGGACGTTCGCGGACGGTCGTCCAGCGCAGCCGGTGACGAGCGCAGCAAGCGAGAGGAGCGGCAGGGCAAGGCTTCGCACGGGCACAGCATACCGAGTGTGGCCCGGTTCGAGCGCGGGGCTGGCCTACTGCGAACTCGGGCGCGGGCACGGGAGCTCCGCAAGCAACGCCCGCAACTCCAGCGGACCCGGAGGGCAACGCCCGACCGCAAGCAACGCCTGTGAAGCCCCTCATCAAGATCTAGCAACGAGGCCGCGGGCACGGGAGCTCCGCAAGCAACGCCCGCAACTCCAGCGGACCCGGAGGGCAAAGCCCGACCGCAGGGGTGGGGGCCCCATGACGGCTCCGCCGGCATGGGGGAGGGGC
>NZ_JMCC02000008.1 GCF_000737335.2 Enhygromyxa salina
TGACGACCCGGGCCAGGGCTGCGTTCTGGGGGGCCGGGTCGTCGCAGGCGAGCTCGAGCGCGGCCGCGACCGCGTCGCGCTGCGCGTGCTCGACGAGATCCCACCAGACCGGCGGACGCATGCCAAGCTCGTCGAGCAGCGCGGTCGCCAAGCTGCGGATCGCGACGCTGCGAACCTCTGGGTGGTCGGCCGTGGCGTCGCGCAGCGCGGCCGCGAGGGTCAGCTCTGCCATGCCCTAAGACCCCAGCGACAGCAGCAGCTGCTCGAAGTTGAGGCGGACGTTGGGGTTGCGCGCCAGGTTGGTCTGAAACTGCTGAATGGTCTGCATGTGGCCAGCCATGCGTGGATCTGTCTGCAGCCGCGGCATCCCGCGCAGGCCCTCGCGGCCGAGCAGGAGCTCGCGCAGGTGCAGCAGCCACAGCTCTGCGAGGCGCCCGGCCATGGCCCGCTGGCGGGCGGGCGTGGCCTTGGAGTCGGACTTGCTGGACTTGGACTTCTTGGACTTCTTCTTGGGCTTGCGCTTGGACTTGACCACGATGACCTCGTCCTCGCCGTCGTCGCCCTCGTCTTGCTCGGCCGAGGGATCTGGGGTCGCGAGCACGGCGGTATTCCAGGCGGACCACAGCGGCGAGCGGTCGCCAGAGAACACGGCGGGCGGCCCGAGCTCGAGCGCCCGCAAGGTCGCGGCCAGCAGCTCGCGGGTGGGCTCGAGGCTGGGGTCGCGCAGCAGCTCCAGGGCCACGCCGGGGCTCCCATCGGCCAGCGAGATCGCCAGCTCGCGACGCGCGTCGTCGATCGCCTCGGCGCTTGGATCCCGCGCGAGCTCAGCGAGCACGACGGCGCGGGTGTCCGCGAGCGAGAGGCCCTCGAGCGGGATCGTCATGCAGCGGCTCAGGATCGTGTCGAGGATGTCGCTGCGGTTGGCGCCGATCAGCGTCCAGTAGACCCCGGCGCTGGGCTCCTCGATCGACTTGAGCATCGCCGCGGCCGCGCGCGGGTGCATGCGATCCGCCGGGTCGATGATGATGACGTGGGCGCGGGCCTCGAACGGCGCGTGCTGGCTTCGCAGCGCGACCTCGCGGGCGGGCTCCGCCGCGATCGTGTTGGTCTTGCCTTGGCCCTCGAGCCGGCGAAGATCGGTGTGCCGGCCGCTGAGCAGCCGGCGGCAGGCGTCACAGCTGCCGCAGCCGCGGGCCGGGGCCACGTCGCAGATCAGCGCGCAGGCGAGCCCGCGCGCGAGCGTGGCCTTGCCGATCCCGCGCGGACCACAGAACACCAGCCCGTGGTGCAGGCGCTGGCGCTCGATCGCCCGCGACAGCATGTCCGTGACCCGTGCGTGGCCGACGACGCCCGGGAACCCGTGGTCCTGACTCACCCGCGCAGCGTAGCGCAAGCCTGGTGCGGGTTGACAGCCGGGTGGCGTTTCGCGGCCGCTTGCGACGCAAAGCGCGGCCGGTCACACTTGAGCGCCAGCCGGCCGCGCCGGCCGCCCGAGACCCCGATGAGCAGCGAAGACGGCAAACCAGGCCTTTTCACCCGCATGCGCCGCGCGATCTCGTCGTCGGTCAACGACGCGATGGATTCGATCAGCGATCCAGGTCAGGAGCTCGCGCTGATGCTCGACGACCTCGGCGCCGAGATCAAACAAGCCGAGGCCGACCTCAAGCAAGCGGTGGTCGAGCGCAAAATGATGGAGCGCAAGATCGCCGAGCTCGACAAGAAGGAGCAAGGCTGGGTCGCGCGGGCGGAGCAGGCCGTCAAGCTCGGCGACGAGACCCTGGCTCGCGCCGCGCTCGAGCGCAAGGTGGAGATCGGGCAGGAGCGCAGGGACATGCAGACGGGCCTGGTCGAGCAGACCAAGCTGGTAGAGGACATGGGCGATCACATCGCCACATCCAAGGCCAAGCTCAAGTCGCTCAACCTCCGCCGCGGCACGCTCATGGCTCAGGCCCGCGCGGCCAAGGGGGGCGGCAGCTCGGCGGCTGGGGTCGGCATGGCTCAGACCTCGCGGATCGACGCGATCGAAGACAAGATCGCCCAGCTCGAGGCCTTCAACGACGTCCACGCCGAGACCTCGCAGGGGCGCGCCGAAGAGGCCCGAATCGACGCCGAGCTGCGCAAGCTCGAGGGCAGCAGCGAGCTCGACGACGAGCTCGCGGCGCTCAAGGCCAAGATCGCGGGGGAGCGGCCCAAGGCGCTCAACAAGGGCAAAGACTGATCGCCGCGGCCCTTCTAAACTCCCCGTGAGCCTGTCGCCGAGCACGTCCGTCGCCACGCCGCGCTGGCAGCTCGCCGCGCTGCTCGGCGCCGTCGCGCTGGTGTTGCTGGCCGCGTTCCCCTACTTCGAGCAGGTCCGCAACGCCAACGAGCTCCCGCGCTTGTTGCAGGCGATGAGCCTGGTCGAGCACGGCGAGTGGGCGATCGATGGGCCGAGTCGGCGCGGCATTCCAACGGGCCCCGACGTCGCGCGCAGCCCGATCGACGATCGGCTGTATCCCAACAAGCCACCGGGCGCGAGCGTGGTCGGGGCGGTGGCGTACGTCATCGCGCGGCTCGGCGCCGAGCCGCCGACGCTGCGCGAATTCACCTGGTGGGCGCGGCTGTTGGCCGGCGTCGTGCCCGTCCTGATCATCGTGGGCTTGGCTTGGGGGCGCCTGCGTCAGTCGTACTCGGCCCCGGTCAGCGCGGCCGCGATCTCGCTGTTCGTGTTTGGGACGCCGATGTTCGTGTACGCCCGGCTGTTCTACGGCCACGCGCTCGCGGCTTGTCTGTTGTATGCGGGGGTGTTGGCGCTCGAGCGTGGCGTCGAGCGAGGCTCCTCGCGCGTGGTCGGGGTGGGGGCCGTGCTCGCGTCGGCGGCGATCACCGTCGAGTATGGGGCCGCGTTCGCGGGGCTCCCGATCGCGCTCATGTTCGTGTGGCCGATCCTCCGCGATCGGCGGGTCCGCGCGGCGCGGCGCTCGGGCACCACGCTGGCGGCGATCGCCCTTGGCTGCGCGCTGGTCCCCGTGATCGCGCTGTCGATCTACCAGCGCGCAGCGTTTGGATCTGCGTGGGCAACCGGCTACCACCACGCGGCGGATCCAGGCTTCGCCCAGCTGCACGGCCAGGGTCTGCTCGGGCTCGGGGCGCCGCGCTGGTCCAACGTCCTCACGCATCTGCTCTCGCCCAACACCGGCCTGTTGGTGTGGTCGCCCTTGGTCGTGATCGCGTGCGTGGGCCTGGGCGCGCTCGCGTGGCGGCCGGGCCCGACGCGGCGCGAAGCCAGGCTGCACCTGGCGATCTTCGTCGTGGTCGTGTTCGTGGGGCTGGGGCTGTCGTTCGAAGGCGGGTGGCGGGTTGGACCGCGCTATCTCGTGGTCGCTCTGCCGATGCTGATCCTGGGCATCGCCGAGTACATCGCCTGGGGGCTCGAGCTCGACAGCGCGCGGCGGCGCGGCGTGGCGATCGGCCTGCTCGGCGCCGCGGCGAGCTGGTCGTTGATCGCCAATTCGCTCGCCGCCACCCTGTGGCCGCACCTGGATCCAACCAACATCGCCGAGCCCTTCGGCGCTGTATTGCTGCCCCTGTGGCGGGATGGCTTCGGCCCCTATGGCATCCCCACCTGGTTTCGCGGCGGTCTGACCTTCACGCTGGCCCTGCCGATCGCCGTGGGGCTGGGCGGGCTCGGATGGGCGCTGCTGCGCGGGCACGAGCGGCCACGCGCGGCCCTGTTGCTGAGCTTCGCGCTCGGGGCGGGGCTCGGCGCGCTGGTGCCAACGGTAGCGATTCCACGCTCGGTCCAGGCTCACCCCAAGACCGAGCGCAATCTGAACTACATCGAAAAGGTCTACGAGCCCCGGGTCCACGCCGGCAAGCGCACCCCGGGTCGCAGCAAGGACTTGGCCAGCCCTACTTGAACAGGTTGCCGCCCAGCGGATCGTCGCTGTCGCCGGGATCGATCTTTTCTTTGTCGTCACGCGAGGTGTCTTCGCGCTCGAACTTGGTCGGGATGAAGGTCAAGGCGATCGCCAGCTTGCCGTCTTGGGTCCACAGCGACTGGCGCTTGCGCACCGGGTACGTGTCTTTGTAGGGCGCGATGACGGCCATGCCGTCGCGCTCGTAGGCCAAGGTGACCTCGAGCTTCTTGTCGCCCTCTTCACCCGAGGCGTTGAGCGTGAGCGCGTGGTGGTGGTCGGCGCCGTCGAACTCGAAGCGCCACTCGTTGCCGAAGCTACGCATCTCGCCGCGATGCTTGACGACGGTGCCGTCTTCCATGCGCACTTCTATCTTGACGCGCGCGCCGTAGTCATAGGTCTGCTCTTCACTGTCTGATCCGTCTTCGCCGTTCTGTGCCGCCGCCTGAACCTGAGTGGGGGAGACCAGGGGCGCGACCAGAGCGAGCGGGAGGACCAGAGGAAGGACTCGTACGATCCGATCCAAGGTATTCACGGTCACCCATTTTACACATGGCACCCCGCGCATCAAGTCAAATGGCTAACCAATATGGCCCCCCAGTCAGTTTCCGATCAGGAACTGGATCAGGCGGCGCTTGAGCGCCCCGTCGTAGGGTGGGGCGACGAGGTGCATCAGGTTGGGTCGCAGCTGCCGGTACACGGCCTTTTGATGGCTGAACGTCAAGAACCCCTCGCGTGCGTGATACTGGCCCATGCCGCTGTGGCCGACGCCGCCGAAGGGCAGCTCGTCTTGGGCAAAGTGCACGGCGGTCGCGTTGATCGACAGCGCGCCCGAGACCACGCGCCGACCAAAGCGATCGATCGTCTTCGCCGACTCGCTGTACACGTAGGCCGCGAGCGGGCGTGGGTGGGCGTTGATGTAGTCGATCGCCTCGTCGAGATCTGTATAGGTCTTGATCGGCAGCAGCGGGCCGAAGATCTCGTCTTGCATGACGCGCATCGAGTCGTCGACGTCGAGCAGCAGCGTCAGCGGGATCTTGTTGGCCTCCGCGAAGCGCTCGGGCGACTCGTCACCGGGGTTGATCTCGAGCAGCGTGGCGCCCTTTTCCCGGGCGTCTTCGAGGTAGCCCAGCAGCCGCTCGCGATGGCGCGCGTTGATGATCGCCGTGTACTCGCTGTTGTCCGCCAGCCGCGGGTACATGCTCGCGGCCTGGGTGCGGATCTGCTGGACGACGTCGTCGACCTTCGAGCTGTGGACCAGCAGGTAGTCCGGCGCGATGCAGGTCTGGCCGGCGTTGTAGAGCTTGCCCAGCAGCAGCGAGCCTACCCCTGCGCCAAATTTGGCGTCGCGGTCGATCAGCGCGGGCGACTTGCCGCCGAGCTCGAGGGTCACGGGCACCAGGTGTTCGCTCGCGGCCCGCATGACCAGCCGACCAATGCTGGTTGAGCCGGTGAACAACAGGTGATCGAAGGCCAGCGAAGAGAACGCCTGGGCGACCTCGACCCCGCCCGTGCACACGGTGACGTGCTCGGGGGTGAAGCTCTTGGCGATCAGCTCGGCCAGCAGCGCCGAGGTCTTTGGCGTCAGCTCCGAGGGCTTGATCATCACGCGGTTGCCAGCCGCGAGCGCGGCCGCGAGCGGACCGAGCGACAGCGACACCGGGTAGTTCCAGGGCGCGATCACACCGATCACGCCAAGCGGCACGTACTCGACCCGCGCCAGCGACGGCCAGGTGGCCCAGTGGGTGCTGCGTCGGCTTGGTCGCATCCAGCTGCGCAGGCACTTGATCGCGTGGCGAATGCTGAACACGGTCGGCATGATCTCGACCCGCAGCGTCTCGTCGGTCGAGCGGCCGGCTCCGTCGGCTCCGTCGGCTCCAAAGTCGACGGCGATCGCTGCGGCGATCCGATCTTGATTGTCCAGCACCAGGCGCAGCAGCAGCTCGAGGTGATGACGCCGCACCCGGTAGCCCGGCGGGCCCTCGTTCATGAAGGCGGCGCGCTGCAGCTCGAGGGTCGAGTTCAGCTGCTCGGCGGTGATCGACGGTGGGGACTCGCGGCGCAGTGCTTGCACGGACATGGGACCTCTGACGGCGGCTGACGGGCCAGCGCCGCGATGGTGGCACGGACCCAAGGTCGACGCAAAACGGTGTTCGGCGGGCGCAGCGGCGAGTTCAGTCGGCGGGCCGCGCGAGCGCTGCCGAAGGCCGGCGACGTGTCGAGTCACCCGGCGGACCCCCAACGGTGGCCTCGCCGTCTTCGCCGGCGATGCACCCGATCGAGATAGGGGTGCCAGCGCCGCTGATCAGTGGCGGATTCCTCAACCGTGGCCCCACGCGTCGGTATTTATGCGCGGACAATCATGCTCGCCGCACCGATCCAGGCACGACCCCCATTCGGCTCGGACCGCGGACCACTCCCGGCGAGCGCGGCCCCGTTCGGATCAAACCTCGGCCGACACACCTACGACGTGTTCGCTGGCGGCATCGTCGAGTGGCGGCAGGTCGATCTGCCCGAGGGCGCCGTCGAAGTCCTGCGCGGGGCGAGGAACCTCGCCTCGTCGGACTTCTGGACCACGTGCCGGTCGCAGTGGGACGGGGGAGAGTTCCTGCCAAACTGCTTCTACGAGGGCTTCGCGGCGTGCATGGTGTTTGCGAGCGAGGAGCAGGCCTGCGGCGACGATTCGGGCACAGGCACGGGTGAGGACCCGCCGATCGAGGAGCTACCCGAGTGGCCCGATGGTGGCCAGTACTCGGGGCCGTGCAACTCGATAGGGGAGTGCGCCGGGTTTGGAGGGGGACAGGCAGTGACCTGCGTCGGCGAGACTCGGACCTGCACGACGGGCTGCTTTGACGCGTCCGAGTGCGACCCTGCCCCAAACGGCGACGCCGTACCCGTGTGCGTCGATGGAGCGATCGGTGCCTGCCATCTCGACTGCTCGGGGGGCCAGACTTGCCCGAGCGGGATGTCCTGCACCGCGGGACTGTGCGGCTGGCCCTGATTCGTCGGTCGCGCGCTCGTCACCCTAACCAGGTCGTCCTCTGTTGTTGCGGATGACCAGCTGAGGTCCTAAGCAAGCCGACGCATACGCACGCGCTCGAGGGTCACCCCGAGACTCAAGCCAAGCCCCAGGCACGCGAGCGTCAGCGCCCACGATCGATCACGCTTGGGCGCAGGCGGCTCGGGACGCGGTCGCAGCCACACGTGGATCTGATTGGGCGCCAGCTCCGGAACGATCGCCCCGGCCAGCTCGGCGACCTCGGCCTCGAGTTGTTCAACGGAGGCGTCGGTGTGGGCAGGGGGCTGCGCGACCACGACCGCGCTGCCGTGCTCGGCTCGCAGCTCGAGATCCACGTGAACGGGGCCAAACTCCAACAGCTCGAGCGCGGTCGTGAGCTCGCCAGCGAGCGCCAACTCGCGACGGATACGCTCGCCCTCGCGGGTGGGAACCAGGCTCGCATCGGCGAACAGGCTGCGCTTGTCGGCCCGGCGTCGCTCCTGGACCGGGCGGGCCGGCGCCTCACAGCCAACGCTGAGAACCACCAGCGCAGTCATCAAGGTCCAGCTGCAGATCCTAGTGACGCGGCACACGGACGCAGCTTCGAGCAGATGCCGCGCATCACCAAGAAACCGACCAACCCGAGCCGAAACCATTCACGACGAAGGCATCCACTCTTGGGCGCGGGCCCGCTTGGCCAGTCGCGCCAGCAGCTTGGCGTGGCGCCGCGAGATCGTGGCGATGCTGGTCCCGAGCCGCTCGGCGAGCTCCTGCATCGTGGTGTCCTTCGTGTACAGGCCCTCGATGATCAGCCGCTCGTCCGGCTCGAGCTCGCTGACGAGGCTCCACATCCGGGCGCGCGCGTCGGCGTCGAGCAGCAGCTGCTCGGGATCTGGATCTTCGGCGGTGGCGGCCGCGTCGCCGAGGCTGATCGGCTCGGAGAGCCGGACCGAGATCACCGCCCGCCGGACCAACTCCCGGGCCGACTCGACCCGCTCCTCCAAGGTCTGACGCTGGCCGGCGGCTCGCTGTGCGTCTTGATCTTCGGCGGCTTGGGCCAGCAGCGCTTGCGTGGTGGCCAGTCGTCGCAGCGCCCGCTGCTTCTTGCGGCGACCGGGCGTGCGCTTGCGGATCTCGTCGATCATGGCCCCGTGGACCCGGTAGTTGGCGAAGGTCGCGAAGCTGGCCGGGCTCGATGGGTCGTAGCGCATCGCCGAGCGAACCAACGCCTCATTGCCAATGCTCTCGAGCTCTTCGACGCTCATGACGCCGACGCTGTGAGACACACGCCGCGCGATCGTCTGGACGAGGGCGGCGTGGCGCTCGACCCTCGCGGCCTGCTCGTCGTTCAACGGCGGGCTCATGCGGGGCTCCTAGCCTTGGTAGCGGGTCTGGGTCTCGCGCAGGTGCTTGCGCAACGCCCACTTTTGCTCGTCCGTGATGTCATGGAAGCGCACGCCCATGTCGCGCTCGGTGGCCCGCACGACCACCCCGCCGACGGGGATGCTCGCGTTGCTTGTCTGAAAGTCGAGGACCAGCTGCAGCTCGCGACCTTCTGGCTCCCAGGCCGGCGCGGCGAACCGGCAGCCGCCCAGCGAGATGTCGTCGAGGGGATGCGCGAGCATGACCTCGTCACCGATGACATCGGCGCTCACGTTGAGCCGCAGGCGAGGGTGGACGCGGGCCTCGTCACTCACGCCGCCATGATAACCGTCCTGCGCGCGAGTGACATGCGCTCATGACGCGATGACGACCTGACCCACAACGCCCGCTCGAATGTCAGTTCGTCAAACCAAGAACCTGACGCCAGTACTGGAACTGCTTGAAAATGCAATGTTTTTCGGGGGACCATGCTGGTCGCTTGCTTGCAGCAGCGCGGGATGGCAGTCCGGCTTCGGCCCACCCGACCCCCGACACGATGTCAGCTCCCGCGCACGTTCGTCCCCGCACCCCCGTGACCTCGCCGGTTCACGAGGTTGATTGTCCTACTCGTTCCCGTCGTGTCGCATCGGTGTTCGCGATGTTGATGGCGCTCTCGCCAGCCGTTCCGGTCGCGGCCACGGTCACGGCAACCGTGATGCTCGGGGGCTGCAAGGGGTCGCCCACGATCCCCGGCACCGAGGTCCCCGACACCAAAGACAACCGGCAGATCATCGCCGTGCTCGAGCGCTACCGGACCGCGTTCGTCTCACGCGACGCAGCGGCGGTGCTCTCGACCGCGCACCCAACCTACTACGATCACGCGGGGACCGACGATCCCAGCGACGACACCACCTACAACGAGCTGGGGTCGATCCTGCGTCGGCGGCTGTCGCAGCTCGATTCGATCCGGTTCACGATCGACTACCTCGAGGTCCAAGGTGTCGGCGATCGAGCGGTCGTTCGGGTCTGGATCGACGCGAGCTTCCGCTTCAAGCCCTTGCTCGACTCGTTCGGTGAGGCCCGCGCGTCGCCAACCTTCGCCCGGGTCATGGATCACTCGGAGTTCGAGCTGGTCCGCGAAGGCGACAACTGGCTGATCGTCCGCGGGCTCTGAGCGCAACCGCAAGCGCACCTTTGCAGCTGACGGATGCCGGGTCCCAGCGTCGGGCGTCCCGACCCTCTCGCTCGCGCAGTTCGCCGCGGTGTTGCGGGCGGGCAACCACACGCTCGAGCGCGCGCTCACGGATCCGCGGGTGTTCGACGGGATCGGCAGCGCCTACTCCGACGAGATCCTGCACGCGGCGAAGCTCGTCGGCCCGCTCGAGATCTACCGCGAGCGCGCCAACGGTACGCTGGACCTCGAGCGTGAGTCGCTGCACATCTGCGACGGCAGCGGGCGCATCTGCGGCGTCGAGACCTGGCCGGGGGCTGATCATCTGGAGCTGCCGCTTCGCCGGTCCTTGGGCGGGCGATCCTCCCAACCGAGGTCAGCGACCCTACCAACGGGCCGGTTTGGCAACGGAAATTTGGCATCTCTGCCGCAATTTTTTGCCAGCTTCAAAAAGGGATCCGTGCGACAAGGTGCCGACACCTACCCTTGCAAGGACATCATCACATGCTTCAAAACGGACGACGAACCCTCGGATTGATTTGCCTGACCACCTCATGGCTGACCGCGTGCGGTGACCCCTGCCTCGACGACGGTCGCGGCAAAGCCGGAGCCGTGTGTGACAACCAGACGGGTGCCGACGACTCGGGCACTGCCGAAGAGACCGCAACCGGCGCAGAGATGGAAGAGACCGCCGAGGCAGAGGCGGAAGAGACCGCCGAGGCAGAGGCGGAAGAGACCGCCGAGGAAGGCGAAGGGGCGACCTGGTGTGAGGACACCGACGCAGACGGCTTTGGCGATCCCGACAACTGCACGGAGGTACCCGTGGGCGAGGAGCCCCCGGCCGGCACCGTGCCCGAGGACATGGCCACCGACTGCGACGACGCCGATCCCAACACCTTCCCCGGTGCGGCCGAGCTCGACGATCCGATCGACGCTTGCATGACCGACGCCGACAATGACGGCTGGGGCGATGACATGCCGAGCTCGCCGGAAGCCGTGCCCGGCCACGACTGCGACGACAGCAACATCTTCACCTTCCCGGGTGCGGCCGAGCTCGACGACCCCATGGCCTGCATGCAGGACGAAGATGAAGACGGCTACGGCGAGCAGATGCCGTCAGAGGGCATCGCGGCCGGCTCGGATTGCAATGACGGCGACATCGAGGTCTTTATGTGCACGCTGTGGTGCGCCGACAACGACAGCGACGGCAAGGGTGATGAGGACATGTGCATCGGCGTGCCGCCGGGCGAGCTGCCGCCCGAGTTCTACGTTGATAACGACGACGACTGCGACGACACGAACCCCTTCATCTTCGTTGGCGCGGCCGATCTAGACGATCCCGACGCCTGCATGCTCGACGCCGACGACGACGGCTGGGGCGACGACTTCGCAGGCGAGATGCCCCCGGAGGGCGTCGTTGTCGGGCGCGACTGTGACGACGGCAACGAGATGCGGGTCGTGTGCGTCGACACGTCACCGTCGTGCGCCGACACCAACCTCGGCATGGGCACGCAGCTCGACGCCATGGCCTGGGGCGGCGACGGCAACTACACGTGGCTGTGGGACCACGAGATGACCCTCGACGACGCGATGAGCCCCAGCCCGATCGCGCAGCCGACGGAGATCACCACCTACACGGCGACGGCGACCGACGGCTCGGGCAACGTGGGCAGTGACCAGATCACCGTGCACCTGATCGATCGCCCGTGGGTGCTCGGTGGCATGGACGCCGAGTGCATGGCCGTCGGCTTCCTCGGCGCACCGGCACCGCACTCGTTCTCCAACATGAACACCACGACGTGCACGGACGCCAACTCCGATGCGACCGCCTACGTGTGCCCGACGGTGCACGAGAACGCGCGCATCACCGGCACGATGATCGTCAACCCGCCGGTCGACGACGACGACTACATCGGCTTCGTGTGGGGCTGGCAGAACTCCGACCAGTACTACATGCTGCAATGGAAGCAGGCCTATCAGTTCATCTTCGGCTGCGACAGCCCGGCTGGTATCACGGTCAAGCGCTTCAATCGCGTGGATCCCTACTCGCCAACCGACTTCGCCTGCATCACCGACACGGCCAACCAGACCGTGCTGATGCCCCCCGAGGAGACGACCATGCAAGGCTGGGTCCACGGCGTGACCTACGGGGTCGAAGTGCTCTACGCCAACGACCAAACCGAGATCACGATCACCGACACCGACAACAACTTGGTCATCGCCAACTTCGTCGTGATGGACGACACCTACCCCTCCGGCAAGTTCGGCACCTACGACTTCTCGCAGGTCCGCGCTTGCAACGGACCCTGGAACTCGACCTGCCTCTGATGCATTCACCCTACCCGGGTGAATGAGACATCCGATGCGGGGTCGCGGGGGGGCGTGAACGTCACGCCCCCCCGTACTCGTCGTGCTAAAGAAGAACGATTTTGACGACCTCGACGTCTCCGACGATGGCGTCGGCGATGTCTTGCTCGAGGGTCGCCTCTACAGCGGCATCGCATTCGAGCGGTACGAGTCGGGGGGGCTCCTTGCACTTGCTGGCTTTGATCAGGGCCGCAAGTATGGTGTTTGGCGAAAATGGTACCCGAGCGGCAAGCTGGAGTCCGAGAGGTTCTTCAACTGCGGCAACAACGGCCCCTGGCGTGAGTGGGACGAACGCGGGTTGCTGCGGGTGGATGATTACTGGGAGTGCGGTGTACTCGTTCGCAGGCGACGCTACGGGGAAGGCGGCGCCCTCGTCGAGACCTACGATCTTTCCCCAGACAGCACAGAGCACAAGCGACTCTTGCGGGCGCGTACCCGCATGACATGGAAGGTCGTCGACATCGATGTCGAGACCTGGCAGTTCGTCGAGCACCCGCCTGGCTGGGGGCTCGACGAGACCGCGGGGTGAGCAGCTCGAGTCGACGGCCCAGACCGACTGCGGCGCCAGCTACGAGGCGGCGCAAGCTGCCTGCATGAACCCCTGAGCGGGCCACCTGATCGGGCCACCTAATCAGGCCACCTAATCAGGCCACCTAATCAGGCCACCTAATCAGGCCACCTAATCAGGTTAGTCAGGCCAGCTGATCCGGGGGCGTCCACCAGCCCTTGGGATCGCGCGCGGCTTGGCCAAACACGACCTCGCCCGCGCCCTCGACTTGCTCGACGCGGTCGCGCCCGCGCGCGCTGATTAGCCCGCGCTCGTACAGCACCCGCGCGGCCGCGCCTGCGCTGGGGTAGCCCAGCACGCGATCATCGTAGCCCAGCACCCGGCGACCGTCGGGCTCGCGCACCAAGTTGATGTGGATGCCCAGCACGCGCTCGTGGACGGGGAGCTGCTCGGCGAGGGCGGCGACGTCCCGCGCGTAGTGCTGAAGGACCCCAAGCTTCACCTGGGTCGCGACGAGCTTGTCCCCGCGCAGCCGGCCCGCGCAGATGTCTGCGAACATGCAGTAGATCAACGCGTCGCGCTCGGCGTCGTCGCCGAACATGTAGATCTTTGTGCGCTCGGGGAACGCCTGGGCGAGCAGCAGCAGCGCGCCCAGCTTGAACGCGGTGTGCTCACGCAGGCTGCCAAACTCGCGCCGCCGAAACACCTCGAGCTGATCTTTGTAGGTGATCCCGTCAAACTCGACGCCGTCGATCAGCATCTTGCGCTCGATCGCCTTGCGGATGAACGGCGGGCTGGCCGTAATGAAGAACAGGGGCCGGTGCGCGCGGTCGCTGGGGCCCCCGCGCAAGGCGTGCAAGAGCGCGGTCGTGCCGGGCAGCGCCCGCTTGTCGACGGCGAACTCGAAGGGGATCTTGAGCATGCCCTTGACCTGCGAGATGCGGGTGTCGAGCCAGGTCTTGTCGATGTCCCAGATGAACGCGGGGCCGTCGTAGTCGCTTGGCAAGGTCCGCTGCAGCTTGCGGACCATGGGGAAGGGCGCACGGATCAGCTCATACTCGGGGGCCTCTCGATCAGCCATGGGGACCCCGCGATACGGATCCGGTGCCGGGCGCCGACCCGGTCGCCGCGCGGACCAGCGAGGGATCGATGTCGTCCTGGACCGCGGCGTTCATGAGCTCGGACAGCGCGGCGCGAGGATCGAGGCCCTCGTGCACGACCCGATAGACCCCATGCATGAGCGGCGAGCGGATGTTCAATTCGCAGGTCAGCTCAAACGCGATCTGGCTGGCCTTGACGCCCTCGGCGACCATGCCCAGCGAGTCGATTGCTTCGGTGAGGCTCATGCCGCGGGCCAGCGCCGCGCCGACCCGGTGGTTGCGGCTGATCGGGCTGGCGCAGGTGACCATGAGATCGCCGATCCCCGCGAGCCCAGAGAAGGTCATGGGATCGGCCCCGAGCGCGACGGAGAGCCGGGCGATCTCGGACAGCCCACGGGTGATGAGCAGGCTCTTGGCGTTCTCGCCCAGCTGCATCTGCGTGGCCATGCCGGCCGCGATCGCGATGATGTTCTTGAGCGTGCCGCCAAGCTCGACGCCGATCACGTCGGTGTTGCCGTACACGCGCAGCTGCTTGCTCTTGAGGTGATCGCGGGCGAGCTCGATGACCCGAGGAAAGCGCGAGGCGACCACGGTCCCGGCCGGCTTGCCCTCGATCATCTCGCGGGCGATGTTGGGGCCCGAGAGCACCCCGATCCGGCGCAGGCAGGTCTCTTCCAGCATGATCTGGGTCATGCGCTTGTGGCTGCCAAGCTCGAGCCCCTTGGTTGCGTGCACGGCGAGCTGCGAGGGATCGACGAGCTCACCGAGCTGCTCGCACACGCTGCGAAACGCCTGCGAAGGGATCACGATGAACATCAGCGGGACCCCACGCACGGCCTCTGCGAGGCTCGAGGTCGCTTCGATGTTGTGGGACAGGTGGACCCCCTCGAGGCCCGAGATGTAGCGGGAGTTGCGACGCAGCTGGTTGATCTCGTTGGCGAGCTCGGGCTTGCGCGCCCACAGCTTGACCCGGAACCCGTTTTGGCCAATCAGGTGGGCGACGGTGGTGCCCCAATTGCCGGCCCCCAACACCGAGACTTGGGCCGTTTGTTCGTCAGACATGTCGTGCTCCCCCCGGGCTGGCGAAGCTCGCGAGCGCAGGCGCGTCGCGGAGCCCGTAGCCATCGAGGCGGTTGCGATAGTAGAACAGCAGCTTGGCGTCGCATACGTGCAAGCGCACACCACGACGCTCGACGACGGGCTTGGGGTGGTAGGTGCCGAAGCTGCGCAAGGCGGCGCGCAGCAGCACCGCGACGTCGTCATTGGTGATCGCTTCGGTGATTACGCTGCTCAGGCGGATCTGGCCGGCGGCGCTGCGCTGCTCGAGCTGCTCGAGCAGCGCCTCGATCTCTTCTTCGACCTCCGGCAGCGCCAAGCTCTGCTCGGACCGACCCGAGCCGATTGACGACAACAGCCGGTACAGATCCACCCCTGGCTGGGCCCGACGCAGGAGCTCGAAGCAGGCGAACGCGAGCACATGGGTTGGGTGGATTACGTTCTGCCGCGAGAACTCGGTCAAGATCCGCTGCTCGAGCTCGCGGGTGTACTCGGCGTCGCGGGCCGGATCTTCAACGACCTCGCCGTTGACCTGAAGGTAGCCGCGCGCCGAGATCTGCCGGCCCTTGGGATCGAGCGAGTTGCCCTGGGCGTCGACGGGGTTCCCGAACGGATCCAGGGCCTGGCCAAACCGAATGTGAATCTTGAGATCGAGGGCGAAAATTCCCCGCAAGAAGTCGAGCCAGCGCTCCCACCGGGAGAACTCGTCGTCGACGATGATGTAGCGAGACTTGCCGACCTCGGCCAGCCAGTCTTCGATCAGGGTCGAGGCCTCGAGCACCAGCGGATACGAGATCGTGCACGGGACCACGTAGATGTCGGGGTTTGGCTTGCCCCGCATCAGGTTGTTTCGGTAGGCAGAGACCGAGCAGCCGAGCAGGCCCTTCTTGAGCCCACGCTCGATCGCCCCAGACCGGCTGCGGCTGCCGCCTGGAAAGAACAGGTTGTCCTGCCCGAACTCGAGCGAGACGGCGGTGAACGCCTTGAGGGTCCGCTTGTACAGCGGGTCGCGCTTGCGTCGGTCGACCGTGTAGGCCCCGAGGTTGTGCATGAACTTGCCGACGATCGGGTTGCGAAACAGGCTGAGCCCGGCCCCGTAGGTCAGCGGCGGCAGGCCGAGCTCGTGGACGGCGAACCCGATCAAGAGCGAGTCGAGGTTGGAGCTGTGGGTGGGCGTGACGATCAGGGTGCCGCGCTCGCGCAGGGTCTCGAGGTTGGCGGTCTCGCCCTCGATGATCACGTGCTGATCGAGGCGGGGGATGGCCTCGCGGCCAAACAGGCGCCGCGGTGACAAGCCGGTGAGCAGCGCGCTGAGCATTGGCGGGGCGACCTTGGCCGCGAACTTGTACACGGTTGGCGAGAAGTTGCCGGCGATCTCGTGGGTGTAGCGATCCACGATCTGGACCAGCAGCCGGCGCTGCTCGAGCGGCGTCGCGTGCTGCATCTGGCGATGCACGTCCGCGTAGAACTGCTTGTCGGCGAGGGTCTCTTCGTCGGTGGGATCCTGGCCGCGCAGGCGCTCTTGTTCCCACCACAAGGTCTCGTCGAGGGTCTCGGCGAGCGAGCGGCTTCCGACCCGCGTGATCACGCGTTCGGACACCTCGGACACGAGCTTGGCGACCTCGTCGGCGCTGAGCATGAGCGGCGAGCATAGGACAGTTTGGCCAGCCCGCGCCGACAAACATCAGCGTCACAGCCACCGACGACGCTTGCGGCTCGCGCGATCTGCCACGGCTTTGGCCGCGAAGCTCAGGCCCGTCACGACCGCCGCCACGCCAACACCCACGATCAACCGGCTGATCGAGACGTCGCGCAGATCGACGTGAACCTGGCCGTGGCGGCCGGCGTGATCGCTCGCGTCGGCGGCGGGAGCCGGTCCGCCACTCCAGCGTGGCGGGGCCGCGCCGAACTGCGCGGCGGCGTGCCAGCGGGCGTGGTCGCGGTCGAACGCGAGGCGTCGCTGCTCGTCGAGCAGGACTTGCTTGGCCCGAGACAGCAGGATCATCCGCTCGTTGGCGGCTTGGTCGTTGGGGTTTTGATCGGCGTGATCGCGGACCATCCGGGCCCGGTAGGCCGCCTTGATCTCGGCGCTGCTGGCTCGCGGGTGGACCTCGAGCAGCTCGTAGTAGTCGACGAAGACCATGTTCGTCCGCGATTATAGCCCGCAGAGCGGGCCCGACACGGACGGGTCGGTTGGGTTGGCAACGTCGTTGAAAACTGGCATTGTCACCGCGTGAAACTAACTTTCCTGCCTGTGAAGCGTGCCGCGGCGTCGTTTGTTTGGGCAGGTCTGGCCGTCACCGGATGCGAGAGCCCGCCTGCTACGGTCGATGACGAGACCAGCGCCAGCAGTGAGAGCGGGGACGGGGATGGCGACGGAGATGGAGATGGAGATGGCGACGGCGACGGCGACGGAGACGGCGACGGCGACGGCGACGAGCCGGACCCCTGCGACGCGCCCGTCGCCGGCGACGTGTGCTTCAACAGCGGCGGCTTCTTGGATCTGGGCGCGCCGCCAACGACGGTGTTGATCGATCACATCGACGCGGATCCACAGCTCGATCTGGTGGTGTCGAGCGTCTCGGCGTCTGGTGTCCGTGTGGTGTTGGGGCTCGGGGGCGGCGAGTTCGTCCAGGATCCGGTGGTGAGCGGCGTCGGGTTGGGGGTGCGTGGCGTCGCCGCGGGCGACTTCGATCAGGACGACTTCACGGATCTCGGCTTCGTCAACGTGTTCACGCCAGCCGGGACCGGCGTCAGCTACGGCGACGGCACAGGCAGCTTTGGACCGACCCCGTTCGCGTCGACCGGCGCAACCCCACGCTCGATCGCGGTTGGGTTGATCGACGCTGACAGCTGGCTGGACATCGCGGTCGTCGACGAGTCTGGCGACACGGTCTACGTGCTGCTCAACGATGGCATGGGCGGGGTGCCGGTGAGCTCGACGGTGGCCGTGGGCGCCGAGCCCTACGACCTCGCGCTCGCGGATCTCGACGCCGACGGCGCGCTGGATCTCGTCACGGTCAACCGCACCGACTCCAGCGTGAGCGTGGTCTGGGGGGACGGCCTTGGCGGGTTCGCGCCGATCCAAGCGCACGACGTGGGGGCCGGCCCGCGCGGGATCGCGATCGCGGATCTCGACGGCGATCGGCTGCCGGATCTGCTCACCGCCGATCATGACAGCGACACGATCTCGACCCTTCGAAATCTTGGCGACCGCGGCTTCGCCCCTGCGCAGTCGTGGGCCGTGGGGCCCAACCCCTACGCGGTGCTCGCCGCCGACGTCAGCGGCGACGGCTGGCTCGACCTGATCAGCGCGGACTCGGGCGCCGACACGATCACCGTCTACCCGTCACTCGCGGGCGGGTACGGCTCGCCGATCGACTTCCATGTTGGGGACGCACCCTTCGATCTCGCGGCCGCGGACCTCGACGGCGACGGCCGCAGCGACCTCGCCGTGGCCGTGTTTGGCGCAGGCCACGTGGCCGTGATGTTGACGGGCGCAGGTTGAGTGGGGGCGGGCACTCGCGGTACATTCCGCGCATGCGAGCCCGGTTGATCGCTGGATCCGTGCTGACCTGCTGCCTCACGCTGCCTGCTGTCACGGCCTGTGATTCGGGCAAGGAAGCCAAGCGCGACGACCTCGAGGCCGCGGGCGCGGCGATGCTCGGCGCGGGCAACGACGACAAGAACAAAGAGGCCGACGCCAAGGCCGCCGAGGCGCGTCGCAAGGCATTCAAGGAGAAGGCCGAGCAAGAGGCGGCCGAGACCGCCAAGCTCGAGGAGATCGCCGCCCGGCTGGTCAAGGCGGGCGACAAGCCCTCGAAGAACCTCGAGGCGGCGTGCGACTCGCTGATCGTGATCTACGAAAAGTGGATCCAGGTCGTCTACTTTGACGACGATGGCGCGCAGCTCGACTTCTTCGATCACAAGAAGAAGAACCTCGGCGTGCAGATGGCCAAGTGCGCCAAGCTGCAGAGCGTCCCTGCGACCGACTGCATGATCGAGGTCATCGAGGGCGTGACGGCCGAGGACTTCACAGAGGCGGACGCCAAGCTGCTGCAAGCCCACCCGGACTACATGTTCGCCAAGTGCATCGCCCAGTTTGCGCCGGAGACCCTGGAGTAGTCGCTGGGCTTGCGCAGGCGAGGTCGTTCACGCACAGTCCCGCCAGCATGGTAGGCGGTGGGGCAGGCAAACGGGCGGGCAATCGGACGGACCCTCGGGCGGGCGATCGACAGGCGCTGTCCAACGTCGGCGGGCCGGTCGAGGCCCGCGGTGACATGGCGTTTCGATTCCCGCTGGTCGAGGCGCTGCGAGCCCAGGATCTCGACGAGCCCTCGGAGCTGATCCACGGCTTTCATGCCTACCCGGCGCGCATGCACCCCGCGGTCGCGCGCGTGCTGTTGCGCGAGCTCAGCGTCGGGCCCGGGTCGGAGGTGCTCGATCCCTTCTGCGGCAGCGGAACGGTCGCGGTCGAGGCGCTGATCAGTGGGTGGCGGGCGCTGGGCAGCGACCTCGATCCGCTGGCGCTGCGCCTGGCCAGGGTCAAGACGGAGCGGCGCGGGCCCAAGACCCGCGCCCGGTTCTTGGATCGGCTCGCGGCGATCGGCGCGGCCTCGTCGGCTCGGGTCCGCGACCGCGACGACGTGCAGGCCAAGATCTCCGCGGACGAGCGGCGCTGGTACGAGGTGCATGTGCTCAAGGAGCTCGCCGGTCTGCTCGAGGAGATCCGCAAAGTCGACGACGAGCGTGACCGGCTCGCGCTCGAGATGGTGTTCTCGGCGATCGTCGTGAAGTTCTCGCGGCAGCGATCCGAGACCGCGGCGCGCACCACTGACAAGCGCCTGCGCAAGGGCCTGGTCACCGAGTTCTTCGTGCGCAAGGGTGAAGAGCTCGCCGCCGCGTGGGCCGAGCTGTCGGCCGCGATCCCGCGCCCGCACCACCTGCCGCGCTTCGTGCTGTCGGACGCGCGCAGGTTGCCGCGCACGCTGGCCGGCGAGTATCGCTGCGATCTGGTGCTGACCTCGCCGCCCTACGGCGGGACCTACGACTACCTGCACCACCACGCGCGCCGCCACGCCTGGTTGGGGATCAGCCCCAAGAAGCTGCGCGAAAAAGAGATCGGCGCGCGCCGCTACCTGTCGCGCGGCAACGGCGGAGCAGGGTCACGCGCGCGCTGGGACGACGAAATGACCGCGGTGTTGGGATCCATCGCGGAGCTGTTGCGACCCGACGCGGTGGCCGTGCTGCTGGTTGGCGACGCGGAGCTGGGCGGTGAGCGAATCGCGGCCGACTCGCAGCTCGAGCGTCTGGCGCCAGCCGCCGAGCTCGAGTTTTTGGCCGCTGCATCGCAGCCCCGGCCCGATTGGCGCGGTGGCCCGCCGCGCCGCGAGCACCTGGTCGCGCTGCGACGGGTCGACTTTGCCGGCCCGCGCGGCTGATTTTAACGCAGTTGGCTGCCCACGGTGAAGCCGTCCTCGGCCGAGCTGAATACAGGTGAAGCCGTCCACGAATACGGTTCGCAAGCCGGTGAGAAGCGGTCCAGCCGCATGCCTCCGGCATTGTGCTACGGCTGGGTGTGACCACAGAGCCCACGCGGTGCGTTTTGCCCCAAGCACTTCACCCGCAAATGCGCGCTGCGGTCGCCCATTTGGTCGCGTGATGTGATAGCTCAGAGGAAGTCCCGGAGGCCCGTTGGACAGCGAAGAACTCAGGTGGACCGAGCCAAACGAGAAGGAGCCCGAGAGTGGCACGCTCGTTGGTGGCCAGATTTCGCCGGGCGAAGCTGACTTCGAACCGGGGGCGAAGCTCGGTCGCTACGTGGTCCTGGCGCACATGGGATCCGGCGGGATGGGGGTCGTCTACGGCGCTTATGATCCGCACCTCGATCGGCGGATCGCGCTCAAGCTGATGCACCAGCGCGGCGACGATCCGGCCCAGGCCGAGCGGGCGTCGCAGCGCATGTTGGCCGAGGCCAAGGCGATGGCCCAGCTCAACCACCCCAACGTCATCAGCGTGCACGACGTCGGCACGATCGACGGTCGGGTGTTCATTGCGATGGAGTTCGTCGAGGGCGTGCCCCTGTCCGAGTGGATGCGGGTGCCAGGGCGCACCTGGCAGGAGCTACTGGGTGCCTTCACCAAGGCCGGACGTGGTCTCGAGGCCGCCCACGCGGCTGGTTTGGTCCACCGCGACTTCAAGCCCGACAACGTATTGGTCGGCGCAGACGGCCGCGTACGGGTGCTGGACTTCGGGCTTGCCCGGCGCATCGACGGCAGCCGCGACCCAAGCGAACGCCGCGAGCGCGAGGCTGGCACGCCCGCGTACATGTCCCCCGAGCAGCACTTGGGCAAGCCCCTCGATCACCGCGCCGACCAGTTCTCGTTCTGCGTGGCGCTGTACGAAGCCCTCTACAGCGAGATGCCGTTCGCGGCCAAGACTCGGCTCGAGCTGGCGCTCGCTGTCACAGATGGGCGGGTCGGGCCGGCACCCAAGCGCGCCTCGGTGCCAAACTGGCTGCGCTGGGCGCTGCTGCGCGGGCTGGATCCCGATCCCGACGGACGCTGGGAGAACATGGGCCAGCTGCTCGCGGAGCTCGGTCGCGATCCCAGCCACAAGCTGCGCACGATCGTGCAGTGGTCGGTGGCGTCGGTCGCCGTGGTCGCGCTCATGATCACGGGGGTGGTGCTCGCCAACGCTGGGCGCACGGACCCGGTCGAGCCGGCGTCACGCTGCACCAGCGGCGCCGACGAGATCGCCAAGGTCTGGAACGAGGAGCGGGTCAACGGGGTGCGTGCGGCGTTTGCCAAGGTCGACGCCGCGTGGGCCCAAGAGATCGGGCCCGAGGTCGAGGCCAAGCTCGGCGCGTGGGCGCACGACTGGGCGGCCATGCATCGTGAGTCCTGCGAGGCGACCGACAACGGCTCGCAGTCGCCGTGGATGCTCGACAGGCGGAGCGTGTGTCTGAATCGCAAGCGGGCCGAGTTTGACGAACTCGTCGACGTCATCAGCGGTACCAAGGCCGAGACCCTCGCGCGCGCACGCGAGGCGGTGGTCGAGCTGCCGTCGCTGAGCAGCTGTGAGGCGGCCGCGATCGAGCTGGACGGGCCGTGGCCCGAAGGTGAGACGGCGACCGGCAGCGAAGATGAGCAGGCCGTGCTTCAGCTGCTCGATCGCGATCTCTACCGCGCGCACAGCCTCGAGATGACCGGGGCGTTCGACGAGGCCCTGCGCCTGGCCAAGACCTGCGTCGACAAGGCCCGCGAGCTCGAAGATCAGACCCGCCTGGCCACCGCGCTGCTGACCCAGGCCCAGATCGCGATGGCAACGGGCGGGCACGAGGCCGCGGCGCCGCTGCTCGAAGAGGCCGAGTTCGCGGCCGAGCGGGCCGGGGCCGATCGCCTGCGTGGCGGCATCCTGATCGCGCTCGCGCGGGTCGACGCCAAGGCCCGCGACGGTCGCTCCGCGAGCCGCCACATCCGCGAGGCGCGGGCCGTGTTGGATCGTGTGCACGGCACCGCGATCGAGTACGCGGAGCTCGACGGCGTCGAGGCGCTGGCCTCGGTCGCGGATGGCCAGCTCGATCGAGCCGAGCAGCAAATTCGGGCCGCGATCGAGAGCATCTCGGCCGCCGAGGCAGAGCCCGACGCGCTGCCGCCGATCGAGCTCGCCCAGCTGCACGCCACGCTTGGCGTGATCTTGCGTGATCTTGGGCGCTACGCAGAGGCTCGGTCCGCGCTCGAGCACGCCCAGCAGCTGTGGATTGGCCGCTATGGTGAGCAGCACCCCAAGGTCGCCGCGGTCCGCTTCGAGCTTGCGACCATCGATGATCGGCAGGGCCGTCACGCCGACGCGGTCGCCGGCTACGAGGCGGCGCTGGTCGTGCTCGAGCAGGTGTTCGGCAGCGGCTCGCTCGACGTCGGCTACGCGAGCGCGGCGCTGGCCGTGAGCCTGGGTGAGCTCGGGCGCTATGAAGAGTCGCTGCGCCAGCATCAGCGCGCGCGGGCGATCTTTCGGGCCCAGGGGGATCGGGCGATGGTCAACCTGGCCAAGACGCTGGACGCAGAGGGGGTGGTCTACCTGCGCCGCGAACAGCACGACGAGGCGGTCAAGCTGCACGAGCAGGCCCTGAAGATCCTCGAGCGTGCGCGTGGGACTCGCGGCTTCGACGTCGCTGACCTCGCGCCGACACAGGTCCGCCTCGGCGAAGCTCTGATCGCGCTCGAGCGGTTCGAAGCCGCCCGCAAGCCGCTAGATGACGCGCTCGAGCTGTTGGTGTCGACCCAGCCGGCGCCAAGGCTCGAGCGCGAGCGCGAGCAGCTCGCCGCCGCGCGTCTGCTCGCCGCCAAGGCGTGGGCGAGCGGGGACGCGGCCAACGTCGAGCGTGCCCGTGAGCTGGCCAGCGCCGCGCGGGCGGACTATGTCGAGCTGCAGCGCGCCGACTCGGTCGCCGAGATCGACACCTGGCTCGGGTCTGAAGCGCTCGGCTCGGGTGGCGGCTGAGCGCTCACTCCAGCCAGCCGTGCAGGAACCAGCGGCGCCGCGGTCGATCGTAGAACACCCACAGCACCGCGCCGCTGCGGGTCTCGGCGAAGTAGTAGTCACGCTCGACCTCGCGCACCCACCAGCCACCGCTGGCACGATAGGGCCCGTGCAGGTGCTCGACCGGGCCAAGCTCGGGCTCGATGCACCAGCCGTCGGCTTCGTGGCGCGGTCGCGGAGGCAGCCGCTTGGGACGGTGCAAGAGCCGACGGATCCGCGGGGGGTGCTCGCCCTCGATCTGCATGTTGCGTTGCTCGGGGAAGCGCACGTGGGCGGTGGGGACGTAGGTCAGGCGGGCCTCGGGCAGATGGGCCGCGCGCAGCTGCGGGCGGGTCACGGCCTCGGGTCCAAGCGCGGCGCACAGGCGCGCGAGCGCTCGATCGGCGGCGTCTAGATCACGCCGCGCTTGCGTGCGAAACAGCGCGATCTGGCCGGGATCGGTGCGTTGGCCCTCGAGCTCGAGGGTGAACTCTTCGACGGCCGCGGCCAGCTCGAGCGCGTCGATGCGCAGCCGCAGCAGCTCGAGCACCTGCATGGTGTCGAGGGTTGGGGCGGCCGGCTCGAGCCGCTGCTCGACGGCGCCCGCGTGGTCGAGGCGCATGCGCAGGTGCAGGGCCGACATTGCCGAGCCGCGATCGGCGAGCTGCTCGAGCAGGCGCTCGAGCACGGGCTTGATCCGAAACAGCAGGCGGGTGACGTCGCCCTCGGGCGGATCGATCTCGACGCGCTCGTTGACCGGATCGACGAGCGCGCGGGCCTGCATCGGCGCCCAGTGACCGTCGCTGCCGCGCTGGTGCAGACGCTCGGCCTCGACGCCAAACCGCACGCGCAGCTCGGGCCCCGGCAGGGCCATGAACTCGCCGAGGGTGCGGACGCCGAGCCCGGCTAGATCGTCGCGCAGGCGGGCCGAGATACCCAGGCGATCGAGCGACACGGCGGCGGCCATTCGCGCCTCGCGGCCGGGATCCGCGATGACCCAGGCGCTGGCGCGCGCTGCCTGACCGCGGGCGATTGCGAGGCAGCGAAACCGGTGAAACCCAACGACGACCGTGGCCGCGAACCCGGCCGCGTTCACGGCCTGCTGCAGGGCCGTCGCCCACGCGCCGAGCTCACCCCACAGCGGCACCATGCCTGAGGGATCGATCCAGAAGCTGCCGGGTTGCTGAAGATCACCCGGCTCGACGCGCGGGGAAAAATTGAGCAGCACGCCGAACAGCTCGGACACGGCCAGCTCGATCCGCTCGGTCGAGATGACCGACGCGCGCAGCTGTGGCGCGAGGCTGCGCGCGGCCGCGAAGCGCATGCCCGGCAGCACCCGCAGGCGTCGCGCGTGCTCGTTGACCCACACCAACTTGGCCTGCGGACGGTCGGCCTCGACGACCGCGACCGGGTGCTCGCGCCAGCTGGGTTGATCGAGCAACAGAAGCTGCAAGGGCAGGGCGGGGAGCTCCACACAGGCCACGCGCTCGCGCTCGTCTGTGCCCGCGGTCCGGCCCTGAGAGGACATCGAAGCTGTATACTGAACGCGCCAGCAGTGTTCAAGCGCGATGCGACCGGGCACGGTGGACGCATGTCAGTGGTCTCAGTTAGCGGACGAATGAGGCGTGGTCTCGAGGGGTGCTTGGGCGCGTTGGTGCTGGTCTTGGTGGCGAGCTGCACCGACGATCGCGCGGGCGACTCGAGCGACGCCGAGCAAGGCACGTCTGGCGATGGTGATCCGGGCGATGGTGATCCTGGCGATGGCGATGGCGATGGCGATGGTGATCCGGGGGACGGGGACGGCGATCCTGGAGATGGGGATGGCGACGGAGATGGGGATGGAGATGGCGACGGGGATGGGGATGGGGATGGCGACGGCGACTGCCAGACCTGGTGCCCCACGCCCGGGACCAGCTGGCAGTGGCAGCTGACCGGTACCCTCGACACCAGCTTCGACGTCGTCGCCTACGACATCGATCTGTTCGACACCCCACCCGCGACGATCGCCGCGCTGCACGACGACGGTCGCGTCGTGATCTGCTACTTCAGCGCCGGCTCCCACGAAGACTGGCGGCCCGATGCGGATCAATTCCCACCCGCGGCGATCGGCGACCCGCTCGACGACTGGCCCGGTGAGCGCTGGCTCGACATCCGCGACGCCGAGGTCCGTGCGCTCATGCAGGCTCGCCTGGATCTGGCCCAGGCCAACGGCTGCGACGCGGTCGAGCCCGACAACGTCGACGGCTGGACCAACCCGACCGGCTATGATCTGACGGCGACGGATCAGCTCGACTACAACTCGTTCCTGGCCGCCCAGGCCCACGCGCGCGGGCTCTCGATCGGGCTCAAGAACGACCTCGATCAGATCCCGGATTTGGTCGACGAGTTCGACTGGGCGCTCGATGAAGAGTGCGTGAGCTACGACGAGTGCGAGCTGCTGCAGCCGTTCTTGGACGCCGGCAAGGCCGTGTTTCACGTCGAGTATGTCGATGACCCCAGCGAAGGCCCGGCCGCGGCCGCGAGCGTGTGCGGGCAGGTGCCCGACGGGTTCTCGAGCATGATCAAGCTGTGGGATCTGGACGCCTGGCGGCTCGCCTGCGGGGCGTGACCGGGCGAGTCACGGCGCCGCGAACCGGGCGAAGCACAGCGCGTGCACCAAGTTCCCCGCGAGATGCAGGCACGTCGCAAGCCCCACGCTTCGGGTTCGAGCGAACGCCAGGCCGAACACGACGCCACCAAACACGAACCCTCCCGAGAGGCGAGCCCCGTGAAGGACGTGCACCAGCTCGAACGACACAGCCTGGATCGAGATCGCGTACGGGCGTCGCAGGTACCCCTCCAAGGCCCGTTGGATCAGGCCGCGAAACAGCAATTCCTCGGTCAGCGCCGACACCAAAAAATACCCAATCAGCCAGCCCCACTCGAGCTGCCCCGAGCGCTTGAATGGGACATAGAGCGCGCCAAGGCTCCGCAGCGCCGCCTCGGGGGCGGTCGCGTAGACGATGGCCTGCGCACCCATGAAAACGCCGCATAGCCCAACGACCAGCCACCCGGCCTCACGCCACCGCGAGCCGAGCAGCTCGACGTTGGACTTGGTATTGAGGACGGTGAACGCTAGCCACGCCGGCACTGCAACGACGATGAGGTGCAGCGTCCGTCGTATCGTGAGCCCTGGGCCGCTCCCTGGCCGCGCGAGTCCCAACGCGTCCAGCGGCGCCCAACCCAGCCGCATGATGAGCAAGTAGGCGAACAACGCCAAGAGCGCCAGAGTGAGGTGGCGACCCCGGGCGAATCCTGTGGTGTCTAGATTCACGCGGCGTCAATCTTCCCCGTCGCCGCCTCCGCCCGATCCTTCACCACCGCCGCTATTGCCGCCCGCGCCACCACCACTGCTATTGCCCGGATCTCCACCCTGTCCGCCGGGTACGTTGGTCTCACTGTCGTCAGTGCACGCCGTCCAACCAAACGCACAGCCTGCGGCGAGCGCGGCCACCCCCGTGCAGATCAGCGCGACCCAACCCAGGCATGCAGGCTCGCTGGGGTCGGCGTAGAGGATGTTGGCCGGCTCGGTGCCGCCGATCGGATCACCGTCGACTACGCCTTCGAAGTCAATGTAGTCATCGTTGATCCACATTTCGATGTGATCACCGGTCGCCAAATCATGCGCGAAGACGTCCCCACCGAGTTGACCGTTCTCGCGCCAGATCGCGTACTCGATCTGGACGCCGCCATCTGTGTGGGAGCCACCTTCGAGGGCCTCGTGATCAGAGACTTGGCTGGCGACCGCGGTCGCGTGAAGTGGTGTGAGCAAGACACACAGTGCTGTGATTGTGGATGTCATGGACTCATACATGTTTGTATTTCTAGTTGATCGATCCAGTCTGCGCGCCGGAATTTTGTTCGCGTGGGCTGGCTCCGCACTGGGAGTCAACCCAGATCGAGTGGCGTCTCGCGTCAGTACGATTTCGATCGACGCGCGGCGCGGCCATGGGCGCGCCGGGTGATCAGCCGGTGCGCGCGTCCGTCCGCCGCGGGCATGACCCTCGGGCATGGCAGGCGGCGAGCGAGCCGGCGAACGACCGCGACGTCGAATCACGCCGCCGTCATCGGCAAGCGCGGCGCCGCTCGATGCGGCCACTCGGCCCGCCCAACCCGACCTACGCGACGCAGTCGGACTTGACCCAAAGGCCACTTGAGAGGGGCGGCCGCGCGTGCTTGTGTGACACCCATGCGCTCCACTCGTTTCTTGCAGCTCGCCTGGCCGTGTCTCGCTGTCTGTGTGCTCGCGTGCAGCGACGACGGCCGCCCGGCCGCCGACACCGAGGCGGGGGTCACCCAGGGCACCGGCTCCGAGACCGCAGACTCCGACGAGTCGAGCGACACCAACACCACCGACGACGGCGAGACGCTCGGCGATCCCGATCTCCCACCCGAGTGCGATCCCGGGTGCGAGGACAGCCAGCAGTGCATTGATGGCATGTGCTGTGACGAGGCCGCGATCTGTGGCGGGGTCTGCTGCCTCGGCGAAGAGGTCTGCTCGTTCACCGAGTGCGTGATCCCGGGCGACGAGTGCATCGACGCCAGCGAGTGCCCCGAGGACTACTACTGCGAGTACAGCCTGGGCGATCCAGCCGGCGGGATGGACATGTGCCAGGGCACCAGCATCGCAACAGGCAAGTGCTTGCCGAGCCCGCCCGACTGCCCGCCGGGCGAGCGGCCCGATCCCAACGAGGAGCTGACGTGTCTGCCGGTCTGCGAGTTCTTCCCCGAGACAAACTTCGCGCCCGAGCTCAAATTCCACGTGCCGGATCTGCACGTCATGATGTCGCCGATCGTCACCCAGCTCGACGACGACACCTGCGACGGCTTGGTCGACGAGCGCGACATCCCCGAGATCGTGTTCTCGAGCTTCGAAGGTAGCGCCTACAACAACAACGGCACCCTCCACGCGGTCTCGATCATCGACGGCGCGGTGGTCGAGAAGTGGGCGGTCAACCCTCAAGGTCCGCCGCTGCATCCTGGCGTCGAGATCGCGGCGGGTGACATCGGCGGGATGCCCGGCTCGGAGCTGTTCGCGTGCGCGGTGGGGGGCCAAGTTCGGGCGTTCAACCCCGACGGCACCGAGCTGTGGACGTCAGCCTATAACGGCGGCTGCCTGATGCCCTCGCTCGCGGATCTCGACCATGACGGGCAGGTCGAGGTCGTGGTCCGTGGCGGGGTGCTCGACGCGGCGACCGGCGCGACCAAGGCCACGTTTGGGATCACCCAGCTCACGGTCCAGGCGATCGACATCGACGGCGACGGCAACCTGGAGATCGCGGGCCCGCAGGCGGTCTACGAGGCCGACGGCACCTTGCTGGCGATGACCGGCGTGACCGGCAACTGGACCGCGGCCGCGGATCTCAACCTCGACTTCAACCCCGAGATTATCGTCGCGGAGTTTGGCTCGCACCGCATGCACATCTATCACTGGGATCAACAGTCCCAGCAGATCGTGATTGATCGGCAGAACCTCGACATCAACGGGCCGCTGTCGCCGGCGCTGTGCCCGATGGGCAGCGCGGGCAACACCGCGGGTGGCGGGCCGCCGACCGTCGCCGACTTCAACGGCGATGGCACCCCGGACGTGGCGATCGCCGGCGGGGTTGGCTACGCGGTCCTCGATGGCACCAAGGTCATGGACCCGATGGTCGCGGACGTTGACGCGTTCTTGTGGATCTCGCAGACCCACGACTGCTCGTCGGCCCAGACCGGCAGCTCGGTGTTCGACTTTGACGGCGACGGCTCCGCCGAGGTCGTGTACAGCGACGAGTGGTACCTGCGGATCTACCGGGGCACCGACGGCGAGGTGTTGTGGCAGACCTGCAACACGACCGGGACCCTGCGCGAGCTCCCGGTCGTCGCCGACGTCGACAACGACGGCCACGCCGACATCGTGGTCGTGTCCAACGACTACTCCTCGATCACCTGCGAAGACACCAAGCAGACCGGCGTGCGCGTGTTTGGTGACGAACTGGGCAAGTGGGTGCGGACCCGGCGGATCTGGAATCAGCACCACTATCACGTCACCAACGTCAACGAGGACGGCAGCATCCCGAGCCAAGAGATGCCCAACTGGCTGACCGAGGGGCTCAACAACTTCCGGCAGAACGTGCAGCCGCTCGGTGAATTTTCTGCGCCCGACCTGGTCGTGGATCTGCAGTCGCTGTGCCAGGGCGGCTACGAGGTGTTCGCTCGGGTCCGCAACATTGGCCAGGCCGCGGTGCCAGCCGGCGTGCTGGTTGGCTTCTACGACGGCGACCCAGCCCTTGGCGGCAACTTGTTGGCGCAGGGGATGACGACCAAGACCCTGTATCCGGCCGAGGCCGAGAACGTATTTTTGGACGCAAACCTGGTGCCCCAGGCGATCCAAGACGGTGATCAGGATCTGTGGGTGGTCGTCGACGACGGCATGCCCGAGCACCCGTGGCACCAGTGCCGGACCGACAACGACGTTCACCACGAAGATGTGGCGTGCGACATCATTGGCTGAGCAACGCTGATGTGACCCGGTGTCGGGACCGGGGGTTTCAGGCGCAGCTGTGAGCTTGGCGAGCGCGCGCGCAAGTAAAGCTCGCACGGGACAGGGGACATGGAGTGAGCTGAAGCGTAGACTCGGCGGCGATGCGGACGACACCGGCTTTCGTGGTTCAATCTTTCTCGCTCTTGCTGGCGTGCAACTTGTTGGCGTGTAACAAGAGCACCGACGACGCGGGCGACACCGTCGTCGATGTCGAGCCAGAGACGAGCGGTGACGGTGACGGCGACGCGCCGCCCGGTGATGGCGACGGCGATACCGGTGACGGTGATGGCGACCCCGGTGATGGCGACGGCTTCGTCCCGACCAACGACATCCCGTCGATCAACGACTGCGATCCGTTCGCGCAAGACTGCCCGGACGGCGAGAAGTGTGTGGCCTACGCCAGCACCGGCGGGACCTGGGACGCCAACAAGTGCGTGTCCGTGACCGGTACGGGGACCTCGGGAGATTCGTGCGTGTACCAAGGCGCGGCCTCGGGCGCCGACGACTGCGACGACAGCAACGTGTGCTGGAACGCGCTCGACGTCGACGGCATGCTGATCGGCACCTGCTTCCCGTTCTGCACGGGCGGCGTCGACAACCCGATCTGCGGTGATCCCGATACCAGCTGTCGGGTCGTCAACGACGGTGCGATCGCCGTTTGCCTGCCGAACTGCGACCCGCTCTTGCAAGAGTGCGCCGAGGGCCTTGGCTGCTACTGGAGCGGCGGCAGCCAGACCTTCCAATGCATCATCACCGCAGGCGGGATCCCAACCGGTGAGCCGTGCGGGTTCAACAACGACTGCAACCCCGGGCACTTCTGCGCCGACGCGGCCGCGCTCGAGACCTGCAACGGGGCGGCGTGCTGCGCCGTGTTCTGTGACCTCAACGAAGATCCCACCACCTGCCCGGCGCCGCTCGACTGCGTGAGCTTCTTCGAGGAGGGCCAAGCGCCGCCGCTCTACGAGGATCTGGGCTTGTGCATCCTGCCCGGCTGATCGCAACCAAGAATCAACACGACCCCCAGAGCTCCTTGCAAGCTTGGCCGCTTGCAGGGACAGCTCATGGATCAGGCCGGGTTCCGCGACGCGGCGCCCAAGCAGGGTTAGACGTCCCAGCGCAGGCTATAGGTGCACGCCTGCGCGCCCTGACGGCGGCACTCGCTGCCCATGTGCGTGGCGATGGCCCGCGGCTCAAACCGCCGAACCATCGTCGCAACGATCCCAAAGTCGAACTCGCACGGATACGGGGTCTCGCAGGTCGAGAGGATGTGGCTCGGGCCGAGCCGGTCGTAGCCATAGTGCCCGATCCCCTCGAGCATGGTCTGGGTGGCGGCGTCGTACATGACCCGGCCCGCGCGGCGGTGGTTGAGGTGGTAGGCCAGGTCGATCGATTGCACGGCGGTGTGCACGTCCACGGCCGAGGCCGGAAACACCGCGTTGTTGGGGATCTCGGCGCCGATGTTGAACAGGATCTGGGTGCCGAAGCGCTTGTCGACCTCGAGCAGCGCGTCGAGCCAGGACTGCTGCGGATACCAAGCGTCGCTGGTGTCGGGACGTCCGGTGTCGATCAGGCCGTGACGCAGCAGCGTCCGCTCGACGATCGCGCGCAGCGGACCAAACCCACCAACGGTCGCCAGCATCGCGGCACCGTAGATCTCGATGTCCGGCTCGAAAGCTCGGTACTGCATGGGCGCACAATAGCGTCTTCTCGACTCGGTTTAGTAGACGCGGCCCGCGTGTGTTCAGCTCCACTTGCAGCTCAATGCGCGAGCGCGCGGGCGAGGTCGGCCCACAGGTCCTCGGGGTCTTCGATGCCGACACTCAGCCGCAACAGGGCGTCGGCGATGCCCCGGCTGCGGCGCAGCTGCGGATCCAAGCTCGCGTGACTGGTCCGCGAGGGCAGGCAGATGAGCGTCTCGATGCCGCCCAAGCTCGTCGCGTGGGTGCACAGTCGCAGCCGCGCGAGCATGCGCTGGGCCGCGTCCTCGTCCCGACTCGCAAGCTCGAATGCGAGCACGGCCCCGGCGCTGCGCAGTGGCGCGGCGCACATTGCATCGCGCGCGAGGCTGGGGTGATGGACCCGCGCGACCGCCGGGTGATCCGCGAGCCGGGCCGCGAGCAGGTTCGCGGTTTGAACCTGTCGATCCCAACGCAGCGGCAGCGTGCGGAGCCCGCGGGCCAGCAGCCACGCCGCCTGCGGATCAATGCAGCAGCCGGTGTGACACAGGGTCGCGAAGCAGCGATCGATCGTTGCCTCGTCGCTCACGATCGCCCCGGCGATCACGTCGCTGTGGCCGTTGAGGTACTTGGTCGCCGAGTGCACGACCACGCTCGCGCCGAGCTCGAGCGGGTGCTGGGCCATGCCACCAGCGAAGGTCGCGTCGACGCCAAGCGGGACGCCGGCGGTCTGGCACAGCTGCGCGAGCTCGCGGACCCGGGCGACCTGCAGCAGCGGGTTGGCGATCGACTCGCACCAGACCAGGTCGGGCTCGAGCTCGCGCAGCAGCTGCTCGAGCTGGGCCGGCTCGCACGCGTCGAAGCGCGCGGTCTGGATCCCGCGGGCCGCGAGGCCGGTGGCGATCACCGAGTCGGTGCCGCCATAGACGACGTCGGCGCAGACGAAGCGGCCGCCTGGGGGGATCAGCGAGGTCAAGGTCGTGGTGATCGCCGCCATCCCCGACGAGGTCAGCAGCGCGGCCTCGCCATGCTCGAGCCGCGCGATCAGCTTGGCCGCCTCGCGGGTGGTCGCGGTCCCAAACCGGCCGTACACGTCGGCGTCGCGCAGGCCGTGCCCGGCCACCAGCGCGTCTGCGCCGGGTCCATCGAGGGTGTTGATCGTGCTGCGGGCGATCGCAGGGACGATCGCGCGACCTGGGATCGCGGGCCCGGGATCCGCGTGTGCGGGATAGTCGGGGTGCAGCAGCAAGGTCGAGGGCGAGGTCACGGATCGGTTGTCGACGAATCCGTGGGCCCAAACAAGCGCGAGCGCGGGTCGCTCGGCGGCGTCGCCCGGCGAGGGGCCTGAACGCTGAGCGTGCCTCAGGGCCCGAAATCCGCGGCCTGGACCCAGCTATGGACGCACCCGCGAGCGAGTCGGTATACCCGGCCCCGCGCGCTCATCGAGCCCGCGATCGAACACCCATGTCACGCCGCAACAAGATCACCGTCATCGGAGCTGGAAACGTCGGAGCGACGACTGCCCACTGGGCCGCGTCGCGTCACCTCGGGGACGTGGTCCTCGTCGACATCAAAGAGGGTCTGCCCCAGGGCAAGGCGCTCGATCTCGCCGAGTCTGGCCCGCCCATGGGCTTCGACCTCAACCTGGTCGGCACCAACGACTACGCCGACACGGCGGGCTCGGACGTCGTGGTGATCACCGCTGGGGTGCCGCGTCGCAAAGATCCGGTCACCGGCGAGTACACCAGCCGCGACGACCTGATCGAGATCAACCGCAAGATCGTTGGCGGCGTGACCCAAGCTGTCGCCGCGCAGTCGCCCGACGCAATCCTGATCTGCGTGGCCAACCCGCTCGACGCGATGTGCCACGTGACCTTCGCCGAGTCGAAGTTTCCCAAGCAGCGCGTGATCGGCATGGCCGGGGTGCTCGACACCGCCCGCTACAAGACCTTCATTGCGATGGAGCTCGGCGTCAGCGTCGAGGACATCCACGGCATGGTGCTTGGCGGCCACGGGGACACGATGGTCCCGCTGCCGCGTCACACCTCGGTCGCCGGGATCCCGCTGACCGAGCTCATGTCCAAGGACAAGATCGACGCGATCATCCAGCGGACCCGCAAGGGCGGCGGCGAGATCGTCGGCCTGCTTGGCTACTCGGGCTACTACGCGCCCGCCGCTGCAGCCTGCGTGATGGTCGAGTCGATCGTCCGCGACCGCAAGCGCGTGCTGCCGGTCGCGTGCCTGTGCGAGGGCGAGTACGGCTATGACGGCCTGTACCTGGGCGTGCCCGCCGTGATCGGCAGCGGCGGCGTCGAGAAGATCATCGAGATGCAGCTCAACGACGAAGAGAAGGCGATGCTCGACGTCTCGGCCAACGCCGTGCGCGACGTCGTCAAGCTGCTCCCGTACTGATGATGGTCCCGATCTGGGGGATCTGAGCGCGGCGATTTCGCAGGTCCGCGCTCGGGTTTGCGCCCACGTTTTCCCTTCTACCCAAGGACAAGAGATGAAGATTCACGAGTATCAGGCCAAGGATCTGCTGCGTGACGCGGGTGTACCCGTGCCGCTGTCGCAGGTCGCGTTCACGGCCGACGAGGCCCGCGCCGCCGCGCAAACACTGATCGAGAAGACCGGCAACGACGTCGTCGTCGTCAAGTCGCAGATCCACGCAGGCGGACGCGGCAAGGGGCGCTTCAAGGAGCACCCCGACCTCGGCGGCGTCAAGGTGGTCAAGGGCGCCGACGCGGCCAAGGCGATGGCCGAGCAGATGCTCGGCAGCACGCTGGTCACGATCCAGACCGGGCCCGAAGGCAAGGTGGTCAATCGCCTGCTGATCGAGCAGGGCATGGACATCGCCAACGAGCTGTACCTCGCCGCGACCCTCGACCGGGACACCGGTCGGATCACGCTGATGGGCTCGAGCGAAGGCGGGATGGACATCGAAGAGGTCGCCGAGACCCACCCGGAGAAGATCCTCAAGATCCAGATCGACCCGGCGTTTGGGCTGCTTGGCTACCAGGGCCGCGAGCTGGCCAAGGGCCTGGGGCTGACCGGCAAGACCGCCCGCAAGATGACGGGGTTCTTGGACAAGTTCTACAAGGCCTACGTCGCGCTCGACTGCGCGCTGCTCGAGATCAACCCGTTGTTGATCACGGGCGCGGGCGACGTGATCGCGCTGGATGCCAAGGCGACCTTCGACGACAACGCGATGTATCGCCACGCGAACATCGAGGCCCTGCGCGACCCGGACGAAGAGGACCCGGCGGAGCTCGAGGCCAAGAGCTGGGATCTCAGCTACGTCGCGCTCGACGGCACGATTGGCTGCATGGTCAACGGCGCGGGCCTGGCGATGGCGACCATGGACATCATCAAGTACTTCGGCGCGGAGCCGGCCAACTTCCTGGACGTTGGCGGCGGCGCGACCGAAGAGCGGGTCACCGCGGCGTTCAAGATCATCACCAAGGATCCGCAGCTCAAGGGCATCCTCGTCAACATCTTTGGCGGGATCATGAAGTGCGACACGATCGCGCGCGGGGTGATCGGCGCGGTCAAAGAGGTCGGCCTGCAGGTCCCCTTGGTCGTGCGTCTCGAAGGCACCAACGTCGAGCTTGGCAAGAAGCTGCTCGATGAGAGCGACCTCAAAATTACCTCGGCCGGCTCGCTGCGCGAAGCTGCCCAGAAGATCGTGGAGATGACCCAATGAGCGTGCTCGTCGACAAGAACACCAAGCTGCTCGTGCAGGGCATCACTGGCAAGACCGGTGAGTTCCACGCCAAGCTCTCGATCGAATACGGCACCTCCGTGGTCGCCGGCGTGGTCCCCGGAAAGGGCGGATCCACGGCCTGTGACGGGCGCGTGCCCGTGTTCGACAGCGTGGCCGAGGCCGTCGAGGCGACCGGCGCCAACGCCTCGGTCGTGTTCGTGCCGCCGCCGTTCGCGGCCGACGCGATCATCGAGTCGGTCGCGGCCGAGGTCCCGCTGGTCATTGCGATCACCGAGGGCATCCCGGTCAACGACATGATCGTGGTCAAGCGCTTCTTGGAGGGCCGGGCGTCCCGCTTGATCGGGCCCAACTGCCCCGGCGTGATCACCCCAGATCAGTGCCGGATCGGCATCATGCCCGGCTACATTCACAAGCCAGGCAAGATCGGCGTGGTCTCGCGCTCGGGCACGCTCACCTACGAGGCCGTGCACCAGCTGACCACCCTCGGGCTCGGTCAGACCACCGCGATCGGGATCGGCGGCGACCCGGTCAACGGCACCAACTTCGTCGACTGCCTGACGCTGTTCAACGAGGACCCCGAGTGTCACGGCATCGTGATGATCGGCGAGATCGGTGGCGCCGCCGAAGAGGCCGGCGCGGCGTTCATCAAGGACCACGTCAAGAAGCCGGTCGTCGGCTTCATCGCGGGGATCTCGGCCCCGCCCGGCAAGCGGATGGGGCACGCTGGCGCGATCATCTCGGGCGGCAAGGGCACGGCCGAGGCCAAGCTCGAGGCCCTGCGCGACGCCGGCGTGAAGATCGCCGACACCCCGTCGGACATCGGCTCGGCGATGGCTTCGCTGATCGGCTGAGTTGTTCTTCGCTTCGTTGGGCGCCCGATCGCAGTCGATCTGGCGCCCAACGTGATCGCATCGCCCGTGGCCATCGCCCGCAAGTCACTGTTCAAGCTGCACAACGGCGTGGGCCTTGGGGTCTTCGCGGTGGTGTTGATCTCGGCGTTGACCGGGGCGGTGCTGAGCTTTCGCGGGCCGCTGAAACAGCCGCCACCGAGCGCGCCTGTCGTCGCGGAGCACCTGCCGCTCGAGCAGATCATCGCGCGCGCGCAGGCGGCTGGCGACGGATCCCCGGCGACCGACGTGCAGCTCGCGCTCGAGCCCGAAGACCCGTATTTGGTCTGGCTCGACGATGACGCCGAGACCGAGGTGTTCCTGGATGGGGCCGGCAACGTGCTCGAGACCCGCGAGGGGCGGGGGCGGCTGACGCGGGTTTTGTTTCAGATCCACACGGGCGAGCTGCTGGGGTTGTTTGGCCAGGCCGTGATGGTGTGCGCGGCGCTGGGGTTGTGCCTGCTGGCGTGGTCGGGCGTCTTCATGTGGTGGTCGCGTCGACGCGCGAAACATCGTTGAGCTGCCTGGCCTTCGCGGCGCCGTATCTGCCGGCGTAGCAACCGGCAGTCGCGGCTATGCTGAGCGGCGATGCAGGTGCCGCACAACAATCCACGCGGGCGGGTCGCTGCGGTCGCCATCGCGCTGACGACGGCGTGCACCGCGGGCAACGGGATCACGAACTCGACGACGACGAACGCGTCGGGGACGACCGCGGACGAGGCCACGCAGACCGGCGCGGACACGGGCAGCGACACGGACACGTATACAGGCACGGGCACGGGCACGGACACGGGCAGCGACACGGACACGGACACGGGCGACACGCTGGACACGAGCGGCGAGTCCGAGACCGACACGGGTGGGCCCGTGTGCAGCGAGTTCGAGACCCTGGTGGGCGAGTGGGCGGGGATCGATCCGGCGCTGGTCGACTGCGGCGTCGTCGGTCCGCAGTCTTCCCAGCAAGCGTGGCAGCATGCCCACGACTGCGCCCTCGAGGCGAACGCCCTCGAGCAGTCGTTCAAGCTGGTGATGTGGCTGCAGGGGATCGACAGCCAGGTGGGGCTCGCGTACGTCGGGGTGGCGGGTGAGAGCTATCAGCTGACGCAGCTCCAGTGGGACAGCGATCCGTGCGGGGGCGGCGGGTGTGGCCCGGCGGCGGTGGCCAGGTCGTGCGCGGATCTGGTGTTGCTAGACGGCTGCGCGGTCGAGCCACCCAAGGCCTGCCTCGCGTGCGCTGGCGCGGGGCAAGCTGACTCGCTGTGCTAGGACCCCGCATGAGGCCCGCCGCTGAGCAGGCGCCGCGAGGGTTGAGCGCCACCGCCGGCGCGGGCGTTTCGTGCGACCACACCGCCGACGAGTCGTCGGAGAGACGGCCCGCAGATCGGGTGGCGTTCACCGACAGGAGCGGCGTTCACTGGTATTTCCGCAAGGCCGTCAAGGTCGAGCCGCCAACAGCCTCGGCGAAAACTGGTGGAACAGCATTCCTAATCATCGTGCAAACACGGTCGATGTAATCAGTCGAGAAGACATAATAAGTCGCGGGGAACGACTGGAGAACAGCGGCCTCTCGGACAGAAATTGTGTTGTGTCGCCTCCGATCTGGATGTCCGAAATGCCCTTTTGCCGGCGTTGTGCACCCTCCAGTGATGGTCGGTGCTGGCTGGTTCCAGGTCACTCGACCATAGACGCTTGTGAATTCACTATATCCATTTCGGTGACAGCGGGGCCGCAATTTTCATCAACACCGTGCCAGGACTGACCTGGAACCGCGGCAATCAGCCGCTTATTCGTTTGCGCTTGTAGATTGCGAACAACGTGCCATTCGCACTCCTGCGGCCCGCCAACTTTCCACGAATCCGAAAGGCGTACCGGATTGGCGAAGTTCCCTATCGCGTCTCGCACGGTCCTCCACTTCGGCAGCCCCCCCATCTCGTTCACGACGCTCGTCGTGGGATTGTGTCGGCAGTCCAGGGCAGCCAAGGCGCGGCGCGGGATCGGGCCGCCGGGCTCACGCCGGACCAACGCCGCGCCGCGTTGTTCGCCTCGGGCCAGCTCGCTCGGTGTAATGACGACGCGCTCACGTGGTGAGCGTGGCTGTCCTCGAGGAGGAGACGACGTTCACAACGTTCTGCTCTCTCAAAGAACGCTTGACATGCGCGCATCGCGTGCGTCACGCTGTGACAGCAATGTCATTCGAGAGATTTCGTAGTGCGTTTCTTGGATTGACCGTGATCGCGCTGTCCGCCTGCTCGCGCGAGGAACCCGTCTCGCCGCTCGGCGGTGAGTCCGGAGACACCGGCGGGGGCGAGGAGCAGCAGCCGCTGCCCGGCGGCGAAGATTGCGACGCCAACTGGTACGAGATCGATGGTGACCCCGTCCCCTACCAACAAAGCGGGCCCGAGGCGCTGAGTGGATTGCTGGCGAACTATCAGAGCCACATTGAATTCACCGCCCCCCCGAAGCGCGCGCCAACCTACGAGCCCACCCCGGCCGACCCCGTGTTCGCAAGCATGAGCTTCGAGACCTTCGCGGCCCGCTACGGTGAGCGTACAGGCAAGGACTGGTTCGTCGAGGGCGATCAACCCATGACCGAAGCCGACTTTCGGGCGCTGCACGAACGCCTGCGCGCCGAGGCGAGCGCCGCCGCCCCCAACACGCCGGTACCGGTCGCTGCTGCTTATGGCGTCGATGGCTTCGACGCCGCGTGGAGCTCCGGCCGCAAGCTCGCGCTGACGTGGTGTGTCGGCCGGATCATGCCCTCGCCGTCCACCGATCAAGAAGCGCACGAAGCCCGCTACGCACATATGGTAGAGACCGTCGAGTGGGCCACCCGGGCATGGGAACGGGCCGGCGACGTCAACTTCATCCACCTGTCCGAGTACGACAGCCCCGCCTCGCAGGGATCGGGCGAATGTCAGCCCGGTGAGAACGGGATCCACTTTCGCGTGCGCACCGGGCCCGAATGCACCGGGAGCTGCGGGGGCCATACATTCATCGAGGCGATCCCGCAGTACGAGTATACCGATCCGGCCGAGCTCGACGGGACCGCGGAGATCGTGTTTGGGCTGCAGCGGTTCTTCTGGAGCGTGGACGAAGGTCGCATCAACGCGCTGCACGAGCTCGGGCACATGATGGGCTTCACCCACGAACACCTGCGCTGGCTCGAAGATCAAGTCCCTGGCAGCTGCACGAACCTTCAGAATATCCCGTGGCGCGGGCTGACGCCCGAGGACCCGGACTCGGTGATGGGCGTCGACTCGTGCGTTGGCGTCAACAAGAACGTGCCGCGGCTGTCCGCGTGGGACCGGCTGGGGGCGTACTACCAATACACCTGGGGCCGGCGGCGCGCGTCGATGATGGGCGTCATCAGCCAGGTCGACGACTACGCGTATGACGGGACCGGGCAGACCGGGATCCTGTGGCAGACCAGCCGCAGCGCGCAGATTCAGCGCTGGACATCCACGAGCACGCCTGGTCAGCCGATTGAGTTTGCGGTGGACGAGCTGTGTGCCAACGGCGGCGTGCCGCCATGCGATGGGCCGTTTGACAGCGAGGGCCGGGTCCGACCGATCCCCGCGCTGCTCAGCGGGGGGGCGAGCGATCTGGATGTGCTCTTCCACGGGTCGGGGCCGGTGCTGGGGGACTCGGTGGCGGTCAACGATGGGGTCGGGCTCGAGCCGTTGAACCTGGAGCTGGACTGGTTCTCGGTGCCGGTGGTCGGGAGCTTTGGGGCGGGGAACGGGGATCAGGTGTTGATGTACCGGCCGGGCGGCGAGGGGGACGCATTGATGGTGTTCGAGGACGGAGACGTGACGACGCTGCCGATGAACTTTGCTGGGTATGCGTATCCGCTGGCGGGGCGGTTTCGCGGGTTCGGTGGGGGGCGGAATGATATTGTTTGGTATGATCCGCGGAACAATGAGGTGTCGACTTGGATGTGGAATCAGCCGAACTTCGGATTCAATGCCAATGGTCCCTCGGATGCTGACTCACTGGGTCTCGACGCTGGAGTGGAGTACACGCCCATTGTCGGTGACTTCAACGCAGATGCCATGACTGACATATTTTGGTACTCGGCCGGCAGCGGCGCCGACATCATGTGGTGGTCACAGAGCACTCCGTTCGCCATCCACTTCGCCGCGGCCGCTGCACAGGTCACTCATGACTATCGTCCCTTCGTGGGTGACTTTGACGCCAACGGCGCCGACGACATCCTCTGGTTCGCTGCTCACGCGGAGGCCGTACAGGTGACATCCAAGATCTGGTATTTCACCGAGGATGAGACCTATACGTCCCGCGTCTTGTCGACGCAGCAAGACTACAGCCCCTACGTGGCCGACTTCGACGACGACGGCTGCTCCGACATTCTGTGGTACAAACCCGACGACCCCAACCTCGAGAGCCCGATATGGCGATGTCTACCCAACGAGCGCGACTTCGCGTGCGACCCACCGCTCTCCACGCCGGCTGGGGCCTACCCCGTCGGCTTCGGAGGAGCCTACTGATGCGACGTCAAACCGTGATTTTGTTCGCCTTGCTGACCGCGTGCAGCGCACGGCCCGTGGACTCTGACTGCGACGGCATGTGCCAACCTGCCGGTCCCCGGTTCCCCGGAGTCGGGGAATGCAAGGAAGGGGTCTGCACCCCGACCTATGCGGCATGCTCGGCCATGGTTGACATCTCGACATGCGCCGAGGCGTGCGAGGCCCAGGGCAGCTCGTGCGCTGCCAACGGATGTGGTGGGTTCACGTATCAGATATTCTATGACATGGAGTTTTGTGAGGATCCTGTTGCGTATGGTGTCGAGCTCGAGGGCGAATGTGACGATCCCATTGACTGGCAGGTGAACGAGGCGGTCAAGTGTTGCTGCGAGCAGGAGTAGTGATGCGATGTCGAAGCTTGATCTTGTTCTCCTTCCTGACCGCGTGCAGCGCACGGACCGTGGACTCCGACTGCGACGGCATGTGCCAACCTGCCGGTCCCCGGTTCCCGGGGGTCGGGGAATGCAAGGAAGGCGTCTGCACCCCGACCTATGCGGAATGCTCGGCCATGGGTGACGTCTCGACATGCGGCGAGGCATGCGAGGTCCAGGGCAGTTTGTGTGCCGCCAACGGATGTGGCGGGTTCACCTATGAGATATTTTATGACATGGAGTTTTGTAAGGATCCTGCTTCGATCGGTGTCGAGATCGAGCGCGAATGTGACGATCCAATCGACTGGCAGCTGAACGAGGCGGTCAAGTGCTGCTGCGAGCAGGAGTAGAACGGCCCTACATGGCCGACTTCGATGACGACGGCTGCCCCAACCTCGAGAGCCCGCTATGGCGATGTCTACCGAACGAGCGCGACTTCGCGTGCGACCCACCGCTCACCACGCCGGCTGGGGCCTATCCTATCGGCTTCGGGGGAGCGTACTGATGCGACGTCGAAGCTTGATCCTGTTCTCCTTGCTGACCGCCTGCAGCGCTCGGCCTGTGGACTCTGACTGCGACGGCATGTGCCAACCTGCCGGCCCCAGGTTCCCCGGGGTCGGGGAATGCAAGCAAGGCGTCTGCACCCCGACCTATGCGGAGTGCTCGGCCATGGGTGACGTCTCGACATGCGCCGAGGCATGCGAGGCGCAGGGCAGCTCGTGCGTCGCCAACGGATGTGGTGGGTTCACGTATCGGATATTCTATAATATGACGTTTTGTGAGGACCCCGGTATCGATGGTGTCGAATACGAGCGCGAATGTGACGAGCCAATCGACTGGCAGGTGAACGAGGCGGTCAAGTGTTGCTGCGAGCAGGAGTAGTGATGCGATGTCGAAGCTTGATCTTGTTCTCCTTCCTGACCGCGTGCAGCGCACGGACCGTGGACTCTGACTGCGACAGCATGTGCCAACTCGCCGGTCCCGACTACCCCGGGGTCGGGGAGTGCAAGGAAGGCGTCTGCACCCCGACCTATGCGGAGTGCTCGGCCATGGGTGACGTCTCGACATGCGCCGAGGCATGCGAGGCGCAGGGCAGCTCGTGCGTCGCCAACGGATGTGGTGGGTTCACGTATCGGATATTCTATGATATGGAGTTTTGTGAGGCTCCTGATGCGATCGGTACCAAGCTCGGGGGCGAATGCGACGAGCTAATTGACTGGCAGGTGAACGAGGCGGTCAAGTGCTGCTGCGAGCAGGAGTACTGATGCGACGTCGAAGCTTGATCTTGTTCTCCTTCCTGACCGCGTGCAGCGCACGGACCGTGGACTCTGACTGCGACAGCATGTGCCAACTCGCCGGTCCCGACTACCCCGGGGTCGGGGAGTGCAAGGAAGGCGTCTGCACCCCGACCTATGCGGAGTGCTCGGCCATGGGTGACGTCTCGACATGCGCCGAGGCATGCGAGGCCCAGGGCAGTTCGTGTGTCGCCAACGGATGTGGTGGGTACACGTATCGGATATTTTACGACATGATGTTTTGTGAGGCTCCTACTGCGATCGGTGTCGAGATCGAGCGCGAATGTGACGAGCCAATCGACTGGCAGCTGAACGAGGCGGTCAAGTGTTGCTGCGAGCAGGAGTACTGATGCGACGTCGAAGCGTGATCTTTTCGCCTTGCTCACCGCCTGCAGCGCTCAGCACGAGCACGACGACGACTCTCATCGGCGGATCGCGCGACGGTCCGGGGCGCGAGTCATCAGGCGATCTCCGCCAACGACATGGGGTCGGTATGGGTGCTCACCGACCGGCCCGCCATGCGACGAAACGTGAGGCTGATGCGCGGCCCCACGGGCTGCTTGGTCTTCGGCACCCCGTGGGTCGCTACGGTATTGGTGAGCCCGCGCATCTCCAACAGGCTGCCGTCCTCCAAATGCAGAACGTGACGCGCTTTGGTGGCCCGGTGCTTGATAGCGAACTTGCGCACCGCTCCCAGGCTCACCATCAAGATCGGCGCGTCTGGATCGAGGTCGTCCTCGTCGTCCGCGTGTGGAGCGATGCTGTGGCTCCCGTCTTGATACAAGTTCGCCAGCACAGCGTGTTGGGGACCATGGTCCCGCTCCACGAGCGCGCGGATCTTGTCTAGCGTCGGCGTCCACGGCCGGCACGGGTGCTGCTGTCCCGAGTAGCTGTAGGTGCAGCCGTCATCCGCATGCCATGCAACCAACCGCGGAACGGGGTGCTAGCGACCGAACACCCGGATCCTCGGCTGGTGCCAGGCAGCCTCGCGCATCACGGCCTCGAACAGTCGACTGCTCAGGTCGGGCGGGATGAACTGCGGCGTGTAGGCGACGTCGACGCCGTCCTGCTTGATCTCGGTCCGGAACACGAGGCGCGGAGCTTACCCGCCGTGTCCACGAAAAGGCAGTGTCAGCGCCGGAGCGGGCACCCTGGTGTTCTTGACCGCGCGGATCCAGACAAACGCGCCCTCGCTGCTCGGTGTCAGCACGTCGAAGCCAAGCCGGCCCAAACTGTCGCGGAACGCGTCCAGGTCCTCGAAGTAGTTCGCGGGCTCCCAGATGTGCAAGGTGGCATCCAGCCGCAGGCATCGGTGTGCTTCGCGGATGTAGTCCGTGAAGTTGGATCCCATGAGCGAGAGGCAGAAGATCGCTACGTCCAACACGCCGTCGTCGAGCGGCACAGACGCGATGTCGCACGCGACCACGCCCTCAGCGAGAGCGACGTGGTCGAAGCTGTGGACCTGGTGTCGCTCGGAGACTGCCTGCGCCAGCAGAGCCTCGCCGCAGCCGAAGTCGCCAACGACCAGGCCTTCGCGCGCCATCAGCCAGCGAATCTCTTCCTTGTACGGCACCACCACCCACGACTCGCGCAGCTCACGATACAGGGTGTGGTAGTGCGCCCACTCCTCGGGGTTCGAGGCGAGGCGGGCGTGGGTGAGCTGGCTCGACGAGGCGTACCAGCGGTTGTTGACCCGCGAGAAGTCCCCGTAGGTGCTGACCCGGCGCTTGACCTCGCTGGGCTCACCCGAGAGCGGGATCTTGATCTCTGGCCGGACCACCACTTGGATCTCGCCCGACTCCAACCGGCTCAGCCAGTCCATGATGTCCTGCTGGGCTTGAGTCGGCGTCCGCAGGTTTCCTTCCGGGACCACGCCGTCCACGGCTGCGTCGGCGATCGACTTCTTGTACTCGAGGCGATCGAGCTTGGACTCGCAGTACGACCAGCGCACGCCGTTGACGACCGCGTAGGTCACCGGGATGACCACCGTGATCTTGTCGAACCTGCTGCCCTGCCGCCACAGACGGCCACGGAGCTGCTCGTACTGCGCGTTGGTCCACGGCAGGGCGTTGATGATCAGCTTGTTGCAGACATGCTGAAGCCCGTCGACGCCGGTGGCGATCCGGCTCGACGCGATCAGCACGTCGATCGTGCCGTCTTGCTGCTTGAATTCGTCGAGCGCCGTGTCGTCGACGCCACCCACGCACAGGCCGACGCTAAACCCGGCATCCGCGATCGCCTCGCGGAGCTGGTCGACGATGCCATCGACGTAGTGGGTGTAGACGATCGCCTTTTCGCCGTGCTGCAGGTGCTCCAAGATCGCGGGCAGGCGTACGCGCGTGAGCACCCGCTCGAGGTCCAGCACCGAGCCACGACCCACCTTGCGGATCTCGTCGAGGAACGGCCCGCAGTCGACCTGCGGCCGCGTACCCTCGTCGAGCTGCATCTTGTATGGCGGCTTGTAGCGGGTGCCGAGGGTCACCAGGCGCTGGTAGAGGCGCATGCAGTTCTGCACGGTCGCCTTGGTCTCGAGGTCGTCATGGCGATGACCGGTGATCATCTCGATCAGGCTCTTCCCCTCTTGCAAGGTGTTGATCACCGGGGTGCCAGACATCCCGAGCACGCACAGCTCGGGGTTCTTCTTGCCGGAGTCGAGCACGAGGCCTTGCACGAGCTTCTTGCGCCTGCTCATTGTCGTGCCGGCGTCGCGCTGCTTGGCGTAGTGGATCTCGTCGATGACGATGAAGTCCACGATGTTGCGGTCGAGAAACGCCACCAGCTTCTCTTCTGAGGTCGGCTGCTGGAACTGCTCGTAGTTCATCACCACATAGCGCGGCGAATTGGTCAGTGGGTGGTTCCACTCCGGGGTCCAGGTCTTCTTGGCCACCTCGCAGTGGGGGAAGGCGTTGCGCACCTCCGTCTCCCAGTTGTCGACCACGGCGTTGGGGCAGCAGATCACCGTGAGCCCGGCGCCCACGACTCGGGTCGCAAGCACGGCGCTGAGGGTCTTGCCTGCCCCCATGCCCGACCAGTTGAACGGGGCCGCGCTGGCCGGGAGTGCTCCGGGGTTGGATCCGAACGGGGGTCGCACGGGCTGGAGGTGGGCCGAGGTTGGATCCGAACGGGGCCGCGCTGCCCGGGAGTGGTCCGGGGTTGGACGCCCGCGGGCAGGCTTGGGCTACCTCCGCGGACTTTCCGCCGGCCTCGGCACGGACGGGGACTACCCAGGACCATGTCCCGGACGCCCGCGGACAGGCTTGGGCTACCTTCGCGGACTTTCCGCCGACCTCGGTACGGACGGACGCTACCCAGGAGTATGTCCCGGACGCCCGCGGGCAGGTTTGGGCTACCTTCGCGGACTTCCCGCCGACCTCGGCACGGACGGACGATACCCAGGGGTATGTCTCGGACGTCCGCGGGCAGGTTTGGGCTACCTTCGCGGACTTCCCGCCGACCTCGGCACGGACGGAAGGTACCCAGACGTATGTCTCGGACGCCCCCGAGCAGTCCCGGCCTACCTTCGCGGACTTCCCGCCGACCTCGGCACGGACGGAAGCTAGCGGGAGGCAGCAGCGCCAGCAGTGTGAGCGCGACCGCGAGCCCAGGCTGTAGCTCACCGCAAGTCCGAGCCCGCGCTCGCTCCCCGGCGCCCGAGCTCCGCGACCAGGGTTGCGAGCACGCGCTCGAGCAGCCCCAACTCTGCGCGGGAGCGTCCGATCAGCAGCCCACTGACGCGGGCAGTCGCTTCAGTCACGTCGTCGAGTTCGAAGCTAGCGAACAACGCCGCCACCGAGAGAAGACTGCTGGCACGGGGAGCTTGCACCCCGTGAAATTCGCCGCCGCGACAAGCCGCAGAAACCTAGCCCAGTGTGTCAGGCGCCGGCTAGTGTTGCACGAATTCCTAGGTTGATCATTGGCTGGCGGAAGCCTAGAGAGAGCAGTATGGTCCACACAATCGCGTTCGCCATCATCGCGGCGCTACCGAGTGCCACAACGCTCAACCCGGATTCGGTGGAGGTAATCCAGTCTGGAGATTCAGCCCAGTTGGTGATCCTGGACGAGGACGGCGTCCAGTCTGGATCTGTGGTCCTTTGGGTCGAGCCGGACGAATCCCTTACAATGGTATTCGACTACCCGGACGGCTGGGCCCAAGCAACCATCACGGATGCCGTTGCGTTCGATCCTGATTCCACTCTAACGCCCGCTCAGATTGCGCAGCGTCTCCAGGCTGTAAAAGCAGCGCTCGGGCACGAAGTGCCCGACTACGGAACCCACCCACAAAAGGGTTGGGTGCCATGCGCGTTTGGGATTGTGTCAACCGCAATTCTGCTCGCTCAAGCGAATCCATTGGGGTTGGCCGCGGGGTATAACGCAGCTTGCTCTTGTGCCCCCCATCTCTCCAAGGAATTCAAGGACATCAAGTGTCCGGGCTACTAGAGACGCCACGGGTGCCGTGGTACGCAACGGCCTCCGCCGTCACAATCGGGCTAGCCGCGCTCTACCTGGCAGTGGTTCCGATAGTGGCCGGGCGATGGCAAGATGCGCTGATGCCTTCGGGGTTGGCGATCGTCTCAATCCTGGCGTGGTGGTCCATGCGCCGTCAACAGGACACCAACGGAGCCGACGCAATGTTAGGGCTCGTCATGTTATGGGTCGCCTACGTTTGTGCACTGCGCACATGAGGCTTCACCTTGCGACGCTGTTGGTGATCGCGTGTTGTGCCTGCGCGCCCGACGACGAGTACCCGCCGCTCCTCAATCACGCCGGCGATCCATGCCGCTCCCCCTACCCGAGCTGCCTCGACGACGAGATGGTTCGCGAGTGCGTCGATGAGATCTGGGTCGACCGCAGCTGCGAGGAGAGTTGCGCGGAGCTGGGACCCGCGATGCTGTCCATGGGCTGCGTCAGCGACGGACCGCTAGAGAACTGCGCGTGTGTGCCCGAACCGGGCGCGTGCGCTCCAAGGAGTACGGCGTGCGAGTCCGACACCGAGCTTGGCTACTGTGAGACCGGGCAAGTCGGGGTCGTCTAGTCGTGCGAAAGCTCGTGTGCGGCGAGCCTGGTCGACTTTGGATCCGCCGGTCGCGGAGGATCGGCCACACGAACATGACCGCGATCGGGAGCCCCGCGAACGCGGCCCCATACTCGACGGTGATCGCCGCAGACGCGAGCACGGCCCCCAACCCGACCACGCGCGAGGAGCCTCGCTCGACGCCACGCAACGAGTAGAGGTCGAGCGGCTCGCTCGGGGCTCGGGCCGGGCTAGGCGCTCACGCGTCGCGCCGCGACGGATCGCGCGGGGGCGGTGCGATCCCAGATGACCTGCGGCGGCCCCAACAGCTGCTCCGCCAGCCCCAGCGTGCGCTGGCTGTCGAGATCTTCGGGCAGGTAGATGCCCGGCGCCGCGCGGCGCAGCTCGTGCCAGCCCGCGAGCACGCCCGCGCTGACCTGCAACAGCGTCGCGTTGGTCGAGTAGGGCAGGGCATCGGCGACCGCCGTCTGCCAGCCGATCCACAGCTCACCCAGGGTGTGGCTGCACAGCAGCAGGCCCACGCGGTTGAAACCAGTGAGATCGCCCAGGTGGTCCGGCGGGTACAAGCGCCTGGTTTGCCACTGCGCAGCGGTGCGATCCGGGGACGCCGCGAGCGAGGCTTCGGACGCGGGCGGAAGCCGATAGCAATAGGCCAGGTCCACGCTCGGGTACATGGCGCCGAGGCTGACCAGCTCTTCGTGGGGGACGAGGTGGCCGCGGATCAGCTCATCGCCGCAGCGGGCTTCGTACAGCGCCCGGTGGGGAGCGTGGGACAAGATCTCGAGCTCGCCGCTGGCGGTGATCATCGCCTCGGGCTCGAGCAGCTCCTCGAGGCAGCCGCCGGGGCTCCACGTACACGGGAACCGCTCGCTGGCGGGCTCGAGCGCCTTGCTGGTGGTCGTCGCGTCGATCTCGGTGAACAGCAGGGTGTGGAGATCCAGCTCGTTGAGGCTGGGCGGGCGACCGCTGAGCGCAGCGAGCTCGTTGAGCCCGCGGGCGACCAGCAGGTTGATCAGCCCCGGGTTCATGCCCATGCACAGCAGGTGCACGCCGGCCTCGATGTCTGGCGGATCAAACAGATCCTGGGCGCGGACCATGCAACGCGCGCCGTCGGGGTTGAGGCGCGCGACGGCGCTCCAGTCGTCGTAGGCGGTGGTCAGATAGTTCGCGCCGGCTTCAGCGCAGGCGCTCATGCAGTCCCGGGTCCCGACCGCGGCGAGCTCGATGACCTCGTCGGGGCGGTGTTCGCGGAGTACGGAGGCGAGGTCCTGCTTGTGCTCGAGCCGCTGGGCGGGGAGCCAGCGCGCGCAGGCGGGCATCGGTATCGGGTCGCGCGCGGGATCGCTGTCGAGCAACAGCAGCTCCGAGGTGCCCGGCAACAGCGAGCGGCCTAGCGGATGACCGGCGAGAAGCGCTAGGGTGGCGCGTCCGACTCCGCCGGCGGCGCCAAGCACCAGCACCTTGCGGGTCGTCGGCACAGATACGCGATCATTAGCCAAGGCCGGGCCAGTATGGCCCACGACGTGCGCATCCGTCGAGCGCCCCGCCACCGCCCCTCGAATTCACCAACGTGTCCGACCAGACGATCACAGAGCCATTTAGCCAGGGCGTCAGCATCAGCTACGCGATCGAGCGCGTGATCGTGGAGGGCCAGACCAAGTTTCAGCACTACATGATCGCGGACACGCCTGGCTACGGCCGCGCGCTGTTCCTCGATCGACTGATCCAGTCGTCCGAGTCCGACGAGCCACTCTATCACGAGCCGCTGATCCACCCGGCCGCGGTGCTGTCGGGCGGCCCCAAGCGGGTGTTGGTCGCGGGCACGGGCGAGGGCGCGACGCTGCGCGAGCTGCTCAAGCATCCCAGCGTCGAGCACATCCTCGCGGTCGACCTCGACGCCGAGGTCGTGCAGGTCTGCAAGCAGCACCTGCCGAGCTGGCATGAGGGCGCCTTCGATGACCCGCGGGTCGAGCTGCGCTACGAGGACATCCAGACCACGCTCGCCCGCTCGAAGGACGGCGAGTGGGACATGATCGTGCTCGACATCACCGATCCGGTCGAGGATGGCCCGTCGCTGGATGTGTTCACGATCCAGTTCTACGCCGAGGTCGCGCGCGCGCTGGCCGATGATGGGATCGTGACCATGCAGTGCGGCGAGCTGGATCCGGTTGACATGCGCGTGTGCAGGTCGGTGCGGACCTGCCTGTCCGCGGTGTTTCCCTGGGTTCGGATCCTGCAAACGTATGTGCCGTCATTTCACTCGCTGTGGGGCATTGGGATCTGCGCGAAGCGGGCCTTCGATCTGGATCCGCCCGATCTCGACCAGCGGATCGCCGCGGTTCCGGGGCTGCGCGTCTACGACATCCACTCGCACGCGGCGCTGGTCCACATGCCCAAGTTGCTGCGCGAGCGGCTCGAGCAGCCGGGCCAGGTGGTCACGGGTCGCGGCGAGGAGCGGTTGATAAGCTACGACGTGAAGGGGACGGGCATCGTCGATGACGAGAGCTGATCGGGTGGGACCTGGATCTGATTCACCGCCGTGGAGCCGGACCAACCTGCTGATCGCAGCCGCGGCCGCGCGCCTTGGCGTCGAGGCGACGCCGCTTGGCAGCGAGCACAGCGATTTTTTCATGCGCCTGCGCTGGCCGGGCGCGCCCGAGGGGGCGCGGGCCGTGATCATCTCGAAGACCCGCTCACCGTTCTTGACCGAGGTCGCCCAGACGCTGGCCAACAACAAATTCATCTCGCGCGAGCTGCTGGCCAAGCGGGGGCTCCCGGTGATCTGCGGGGCGCTGTTCGACGAAGCCAGTGAGTTGGCGGAGAGCGGCCGCGCGGGCGCGCTGCTGGCCGAGCACGGCCGACTCGTCGTCAAGCCCAATTGGGGCAACCGCGGGATCGGCATCGTGACCAACGTCGTCGAGTTTCAGCAGCTGGTCGCGGCGATCGAGTTCGCGCGCGGCCACGATCGCGACGAGGAGGTCGTGGTCGAGCCGTTCGTGGCGGGCATCAACCTGCGCGTCGCGGTGATCGGTGATCAGGTCGCCGCTGCGGCGCAGATCAGCCGACCGCAGCTGCGCGGGGACGGCCAGCACACCGCCGCGCAGCTGCTCGACCAGCTCAACGCCGACGGGCGACGGGGCAGCTGGTCGCGGCCGAGCTTGGTGCCCCTCGATCAGATCGAGGCCGATCTGGTCGCCGAGCGCCTCGCGGTCGCCGGCTACGGCCTTCAGGATCGCTTGCCGCCCGGCGTGTGTGTCGAGCTGTGCTTCGAGGAGTCGGACGTGATCGATCGCAGCGACGAATTGGATCCTGGCTGGGCCGCGATCGCGGTCGAGGCCGCGAACGCCCTGGGCGTTGACGTGGCCGGCGTCGATCTGCGCGGGCCCGCGCATGTGTTGTTGCGCGGCGCGGCGGGGCCCGAGGCCGGCGACTCGAGTGGCTCGACCGCAGGCGTGCTCGAGGTCAACGCCCTGCCAGCCCTGCACCTGCACGCGCTGCCCACCGTGGGCCAGCCCCGGCCCGTGTTCGATCAATTTGTCGCCTATTGTTTGCAACTGCCCGGCGCGCCGCCGGCGTCTGCGGGAGTTCAGGTATGAACGAGAGCTCGAAGGTCAGGCGCCGCCGCCGAATCAAACAGATCGCGCTGGGGTTGTCGGTCGTCACGCTGGGCGTTGGCGCGGTCGTGCTCTCGCAGGCGTGGGTGCCGATCGGGCACGGCGCCAGCGGGCCCAGGCTCGAGCGCATGCAGGCGTCGCTGCAGTGGGACGGGGGCGGGTTCGAGAACCCCCAGCCGCTGTGGAACGACATGTGGGGCGGGGCCTGGGAGTTCCTCTTGGGCAGCGATCAATCGAGCCCCGAGCAGCCGCTGACGTTCGACGCGGGTGATCTGGCCCGGTTTGACAAGCCGCCGGCCACCGGCCTGCGCGTGACGTGGCTCGGGCACTCGACCAGCTTGATCGAGATCGACGGATACCGGGTGCTGACGGATCCAGTCTGGGGCGAGCGAACGTCGCCGGTCAGCTGGCTGGGGCCGTCGCGGTTCTTTCCTCCGCCGATCCCCCTTCAGGATCTGCCGCCGATCGATGCGGTGGTGATCTCGCATGATCACTACGACCACCTCGACTACCCAACGATCGACGCGATCAAGGACTGGGACGTTACCTTCGTGGTCCCGCTGGGTGTTGGCGCGCACCTCGAGTACTGGGGCGTGCCCATTGAAAACATCAAAGAACTCGACTGGTGGGATCGGACCCGCGTTGGCACCCTCGAGATCGTGTGCGCGCCAGCTCGCCACGCGTCTGGGCGCCAGCTGTTCGACCAAAACGCCACGCTGTGGGCTGGCTACGCCCTGCTTGGCCGCGATCATCAGGTGTTCTTCTCGGGTGACACCGGGCTGTTTCCGGGGATGACGGAGATCGGCGAGAAGCTTGGCCCCTTCGATCTGACGATGATCGAGACCGGCGCCTACGGGCAAGGGTGGCCGGACTGGCACATCGGGCCCGAGCAAGCCGTGCGTGCCCACCAGATGTTGCGCGGTGACGTCATGCTGCCGATCCACTGGGGGCTGTTCGACCTCGCGTCGCACGCCTGGACCGAGCCGATCGAGCGCACCTTGGTCGCGGCCGCGGAAGCGGGGGTCATCGTCGCGGCGCCGCGTCCAGGGGAGAGCTTCGAGCCCGAGGCGCTCGGGCCGATCGAACGGTGGTGGCCCGCCGTGCTGTGGCGGACCGCGAAGGAGTACCCGATCGTCTCCACCAAGGTTGACTAGTCCCGAGCTCTTCAAGGGGGCTTAAAAAAGCCCCCTCGCTTCGGCGGCGGAGCCCCCTTCGCTCACCCCAAACGCTCGCCTCGCGGATCGTGTTCGACACTGTTACGGGACGTCGCCCTCGAACACCGCGACCGTCCCGTCCGCGAGCAGGACCGCCAGCTCATCGTCGCCGTCGCCGTCGTGATCACCCACGCTCAACGCGACCGCCGGGCTGCCACCGGTGTCGAGCAGCACGTAGCACTCGCCAGCGCCAATGAACGCGTTGAGGTGCAGCCACAGCCCGTCGTCGGCGATCATCGCGATGTCGTTGACACCGCCGCCGTCGAAGTCGCCGCCCCGCATCAGCGAGACCACGCCAGGGAAGCCGAATTTGGCCAGGGCTCCGCCAGGCTGCGTCGGGTCCCAGGCCTCGAACATGGACCAGTCGCCGCTGTTGGAGGTCAGTCGACTCGCGCTGAACTCGAACTGGAAGTTCGACGCGAACAGAGCATGCGGCGTGGTGCCGCTCAGGATGAAGCTTGGATCGCTCGCGCCGCTGATGTCGAAGAACTCGATGTTGTTGTTGTCTGCGTAGGTCAGCGTGAAGCCGGAGAGCCCTGCGACCGCCGCGCTTGTCTGCGAGTTGTCGGTCAGCACCAGCGACCCGATCCCACCTTCGACGCGGGCACCCTCCGTGCCCCACATCAGCACCTCGTCCGGCGCCTCGCCGTCGAAGTCACCCGCGAGCATCCCAGCCGCGAGACCGATCGAGCTGGGGGTGGTGTCAGGCGGCGAGAAGCTCGCGACGCCGTCCGAGCTGTGCAGTGACTGGTTCGCGTCGAAGTGCAGCAACACGTCGTCGCCTGGGGCCATGTCGAGCTGGCCGCCAACCATCGCGTCGATCTTGGCCGAGCCGTCCACGCGCGCGCTGGTGGTTGGAATATCCACCCCGCTCTCGAACACGTGTAGTTCGGTCATGGTCGCGACGACCAGCTCGTCTGCGCCGTCGCCATCGACGTCGGCGAAGCTCAGGTTCAGCGCCTGTCCGGGGATCGGCAGCGGTGTCGGTAGCGGCAGGTCTGCAGCGCAGTAGGTCGCCCGCTCGGTCGGCAGGCAATAGTTGAAGTAACACTGCTCGAGCTCATCGCACTCGTAGTCGGCGAAGCACTCGTACTCGTAGATGTCGAATGAGCCGTCGTGGTGCTCGACGTAGTGACAGACCTGGTCGAGGCAGTAGTAGCCGGCCGGGCAGTCGCCGTCGGTGATGCACTCGGGATCCGTGTCGGTGCTGGTGTCGGAGGTCGGTTGGGTGTTGGTCGTGACGGTCGCGCCGTCGTCGGAACCGATCACCCGGTTCCCACAGCCGGCGAGCGCGAGCGTGACGCCAGCGAACAAATTCCAGGGTCGGGGATCGAAGGCGTCACGCATCGGCGGAGCATGCCATATGCCGATGTGTTTGAGCGGCGATCTGGTGTCAGCTCGGGCGAGCGCTTCTCGCCCGCTCGCTGACGCCTCCGTGGCGGACAGCAGCTCGAGACCCCGACGCCCAGGCCGGTCGAGTACTACACTGGCGGTGCGGACTTGGACTTGGACTCGGACGTGGGCGCAGGTTGGGAGATGCTAGCGAGCCGCCGCCCGAGCGCGTCCGCGAACGCGGCGTGGCCCTTGGGTGTCATGTGGATGTCCCCATCCAAGAACGCGCCGGGCTCGGCGTCGCGCAGCGTCTTGGTCACGTTCAGCGCCGGGATCCCCAGCTTGGTCGCGCTGGCGACGGCGTCGTCGAGCAGCGCCAGGGTGGGGCTGAGATCGGGCCCATCCTTCACGCCGTACTTGGCCCACTCGTTCGACGAGACCTGCACGTCGAAGGGCAACACGACGATCAGCAGCTCGGCGCCGTGCGAGTCACATAGATCGCGCAGCTCGGTGAAGTGATCCTCGAACACCGACCGCGGCAGATCCGGGGGCTCGGGCGGGACGAACTTGACGACCTGGCCAAGTTCCTCGCGCAGCACGGCGGCGCGGGCTTGCAACGCCTCTCGCTCGGCGACCGCCTGCTCGCGGGCCTGCTTGCGCGCGAGGGCGGCCCGGTAGGCCTCGGCCGTGACGGTGATGTTGCGGGCGGCCTCGCTGTAGCGCGAGCGCACGATCCCGCCGGGCCGGGCCTTCAAGATGTCCTCGTCTGCTTCGCGTTGACGATCGTCCCTGAGCTGCTGCGGACCCTGCTTGGCGTGGACCGAAGCGGGGTTGCGGGGGTCGAGCTTGGCCTCGATCGCGGCGAGCTCTTCTGCCAATCGCTGCTCGTGGGTGAGCGAGTCATTGTGTAGCTGCAGCGCCGTCGCGGCGGCGGCGTCGAGCTGGGCGTGGGTGCGCTCGCTGTCGACCAGCAGATCGCTCCAGTCGCCCTCGGACGGCAACCCACGGTCAACGCGGGCGAACCACGCTTCATCGCGCGAGTGCCACCAGCGGCGCGCCGCGTAGACCGTGTGCGAGCGCGACATCAGCCACTTGCGCCCCGGGAATTGCACGATGTCACCGGGGGCGGGCGCGGTCTCGATCTGGACCGCCCAGCCGTCCCAGATCGCGTGCCGCTGGGTGTTGGGCCGGTCGAGCTCAAAGGGATCGTTGAGGAAGTTGAGGACATAGACGACCCGGGCACCCGTGGCGTCGCGCTGCTCGAGCAGCTCGCGGGTCAGGGCCAAGTACTCGAGCGGGCCGTAGGTCGGGACCCCAGCGTTGAGCACGGTCCAGCCCCGCTCGGCCGCCAGCACGGCCGAGAAGGTCTGCGTGTCATCAACCCCAAGCCCAAACACCTGCGAGTCGCCGATCACCAGCACCTCACCCTCGCTGGGAGCCGGCCACTCGCGCCCGCGGTAGCCCTGCGAGTTGACCGTGATCGTGGTCAGCGGGTTGCTGCCCAGCTTGAAGTTCATCGCCGCGCCGGGCTCGAGGCGGACGCCAAGCTCGGGATCGGGCACGTAAAAATTGACGTGGGGGAACGCGTGGTGATCGCGGGTCGAGAACGCGAACTCGGTGAGCGCGAGGCCAACGCCGAGGCCCAGGGCCAGCTGGCCGGCGATCATCAGCCGCCGTCGCCATGGGGACCTGCCGGCCTGTCGCCGCGCCGACCCGCCGGTAAGCGGAGCCGGCTCGCTGGGCTGTCGTTCCGGCGTGTCCGCCTCGAGTGGGGGCTGAGGTGTCAACGGCATGGTGGCTTCGGGCGACACACGCTCGCCCGTGTGATCAGGTCTTGGCCGCGGGTCGGAGCTTCAGTCTACATGAGCGGTTCGCAGGCGGGCGAGCAGCCTCGGCCGAGCGCAATGCGGTCAGGGCTCACCCTCGGGCTTGGCCGGCTTCAAGGCAGCAGGCTGGGCCCGACGTGAGAACGGCCAGAGCAGCTCCTGCACCCACGTCGCCGGCTCGACCTGCTCGAGCCCAAACTCGCGCGGCCGCTCGGTGTTGATCTTGGCGGTGCCAAACACCACGTCCCAGACCAGCAAGAAATTGCCGTAGTTGCCGTGATAGTGGGTGACGCCGTCGGCCGCGTGCTTGCCATGGTGGGCGGCGTGGGTACACGGCGTCGAGATCGTGCGCGCGACCACCCACATCAGCGGCGCGAGCCAGCGGATCTTCACCAGCTTGGTGTCCCATCCCACGCTCGAGTGTGCGCTGATAATCACCGCCATCTTGGCGATGTAATAGACATAGTAGACCGGCGCGAACCCAAGGTGCAGCAGCACGCCCGACAGCCACAGACCCGGCATCATCGCGTAGTAGAGCAGGTTGTTGCGGTACACGACCCGGATCGATAGATACTCGGCCGAGTGGTGGGCCCGGTGCAGCAAGTTGAGCCGCGGCCAGGTGTGCGAGGCCCGATGCCACCAGTACTGCGTGAGGTCGTCGGCGATCAGCAAGGTCACGAACATCGCCCAGGCCGGCCACCCGGCGAGCGCGTTGGCGCTGCCTGGCGCGATCGCTTCGGTCGCCGCGGCGGAGCTCGTCATGATCACCGGGAGCACCAGGATCGGCAGCCCCAGCCCGGCGCCAAGGTCCAGCGCGAGGTCCTTGGCCGTGGTCTGTTCGCGGAACAAGAACCGGCCCCAGGCCAGCTCGAGGAGCGCGCCGCCAGCGAACATCGCGGTGATCACCAGGCGGTAGTCGATCATCGGGCCTGGGCTCCGGGGATCATGAAGCGGTTCTAGCCGAACGACTCCAACCGAGGAACGGCTCAGCGCTGGCGGATCGAGACCGCGAGCCGTTGGACGCGGACGTCCCCGTCTTCGGCGAGCGTTGCGAGCGAGCCCAACGAGGCGGCGAAGCTTGGATCGATGCGATCGATCGCGCGGAGGGCCTGCAGCCTGACCTCGGGGTCGGCGTGGGCCAGCAGGTCGACCATGCCGTGCTTGGCGGCATCGACCCCGAGCACGCCGAGCGATCGCGCCGTGTCAGCGCAGACCTTGTTGTCTTGATCCTGCAGCAGCCTGATCAGGCCCTCGGCTAGCTCGGCGCCGTCCTTGCGCGCGGCGATCGTGCGAGCTGCCGCCGCGCGGACGCTGGCGTCGCTGTCTTGCAGCCCGGCCATGAGCCCGACGTGGGCAGCGGGGGAGGGCGCTTGGCGACCAAGCGTACCCACCAACATCTCGCGGACGCGTGGGTCGGCCTCGCTGGAGATCAGCGGCGAGACGCGGTCGGCGTAGTCGGCGGTGGTCCGCCCAATCGCCTCGGCCAGAGCAGCCCGGACCTCTGGGGTGTCGCCGCCAGCGACCAAGCGCTCGATCAGGATCGGCGCGGCCTCGGGCGTGTTGATGATCGGATCGGTGATCCGCAGCCACCCCGCCCGGGTCTTCTGCGGCTGCAGTGCCATGATCTGATCGTGCAGCGATCCCTCGCCCGAGGCGCTCGCGGGGTTGGTGCCCGACTCGACCGTAGCCTGAGCGGGGACCGGCACCGGATCGATCGACCCCGCGCGGGGCTGGACCGAGTCCGGCTCGCCGCCGGGATCGCAGCCTGTCACCACCGCGAGCGCGCAGACGAGCGCGCCAAGACTGACAGATTGGACCAGATGAAACGTGAGAGCGTGCTTCGACATATGCTTGATCTCTTGGGGGCGGGCTCTAGTCGAGCAGGTGGGTGGCGACTTCCCACCAGTTGGCGATTGGCGTGCGCAGCACGTTGGTGCCGCAGTGAACCTCGCCAAGCGCGACGTGATAGGTGTTCCAGTCGTCGACGAAGATCGACTCGGTCCCGTCGGGCATCGACGCGGCGAACGAAGTGAGCAGCGGATCACTGCCCTGATCGCCGTTGTCGGCGCGCAAGAAGGGATCGGGGATGAACAGCTTGGTCGGCTCGCCCTCGACGTTGGCGACGATCAAGTTGGCCATTCCGGGGATCAGCGCGACCACGGCCCCGCCGCAGCCGTTGACCGGCTCGAAGATGCTGGGGACGCTGATGATGTCGCTGTCGTCGAGCGCGAACTCTTGCTTGAACTGGTCCCGGATCGGGTTGAGGTAGTCGTCGCGGACGTCGTCGTTGAGCGCGCGGAGGTTGGCGTCATCGACGATCTCGCCGACCGTGGCGAAGCCGTGGTCCGCCGCGTAGCGCGGCAGCGAAGTGTTGGGATCCATGCTCTCGAGCAGCTCGTAGCCAGCGTCGATGTCGCCAAGCAGGACCTTGAAGCCCTTCGGCGAGCTTGGATCGGGCACGAACGAGGCGAACTCGTCGACGTGGCCGACACACAGCCACGTGGTGTCGATCTCGACCGGGGCCTGCACCGTCTGTGAATGCAGGAAGTCCGCGAGGATGTCGTTGATGCCCCACTGCGGGGTCTTGCCGAAGTAGATCCGCCCAAACGGGTACTCGACCCCATCAACGGTGATCGGCGGCGTGGCTTCGAGGTTGCCAAACGAGTCGAAGCTGGTCTCTGTGCCGGGGACGCCCCAGGTCTGCTTGAAGATGTTGGGCTGGATGATCTGGCTGGGGAAGCTGTTGAGACCGCGGTCGCGGATCGAGTCGATGATGATGTTGATCCGACCGATCGGCGTGACCTGGGTAGCGAACTCGATCTCGTCTTGGATCCACACGTCGTAGCCGACGGTGTTGCCCGCGACCGGCGAGAACTTGCTGCCAAGCGCCGACGCGTAGCTGTTGATCATGGCGCTGTTGGTGCCCACGTCGACCACCCAAAAGTGCTCGGCTGGCTGCAGGTGGTGGTTCATGATCAGCGGCGCCGATCGGACCTCGACCTCGGCGGTTGCGACGATCTCACCGTCGGCGTCGAGGTGGTTGACCGTCAGCGCATAGCCGTGGTTGTAGTCGTCGAACTCGACTGAGAAGCGCTGCTCTTCGCCGTTGGGCGTGAACACGTAGGTGGTGCGGACCTCGCTGACGTCGTGGCCGAGCACCGGGCTGGTGCCGTGCCAGAACCGCACGAACTCGGGCTGGGCGCCGGCGAGGACCAGCTCGACTTGGTCGCCTTCGGCGAACCCGGTGAACGCCTCGGCGGGCATGACCCACTCGACGATGTCATCGTCTGCGTCGGTGGGGACCTCGAGCCAGTCGCGCTTGCCGCTGGCGTCGTCGTCGTCCGAGTTGGTGACGCCAAGCACATCGCCGAACTCCCACGGCCCTAGCTCCACGCCGGTGTCTTCGGTTCCGGTGTCGCCGGTGTCGGCCTCGCCCGCGTCGCCGACGTCTTCTTTGTCGTCGCCTTTGCAGCCCGCGAGCGACAGCGGGGCGACGATCATGCCGACGAGCGAGAGCGCCGCCACGCGCTTCGACATCGCAGTGGGAAAAGTAATGGGCCAGGTCGCTACACGCATCGTTGCGATAGTAGCCATTGGCGGCTGCAGGACAAAGCACGAACGGGGCGCGGGCCGGGGCTCGTTCGTGTGGTCACGCGCGCAGGTCGGTTCGCCTCTCTAGTGGCCCGCCAGCTCCGCTGGACACAGCTGGGGCGCGGCTCCAAGCGCGAACGTGCCGATCGGCGCCGAGGGCTCGTGGTCGCCGGCGCGTAGCTCGACCTGGCCGGTCTTGGTCAGCCATTCGAGCTCGACCGAGCGGGTGCGGAGCTCGGGGGGCCCGTCTCCAGCGATCGTCGCGGAGCGGGTCTTGGCGGCCCGCGTGAGCCCGATGAGCCAGCGTGGGGTCCCGCTTTGCAACATCAGGACGCCCAGCCGATCGACCGACCAAGTCGTCTCGATGTTGGCGCCAGGATCGATCGCGTGACCCTGCACCGACCACTCGATCACCAGCTCGGGGAGGCCGCCGGGGGCCAGCTGTTCGGTGCGCAGCTGTAGATCTGCCAAGTTCTCGTCGGCGTATCCGACCTCGGGATGATCGACCCAGGTCAGCTCGCTGGTGTACCAGCGTTGATCGAGGACGGCGTTGAGCACGAAGATCTCCCGGGACCCGCCGGCGCCGTGCTCGAGATACGAGAACACGGCGACCTTGCTGGCCCCGTCGAGCTCGAGGTCGTAGACCGTGACAGGGCCAGACTCACCCGCCGCGCTGTGTTCGTAGGCGCAGGTCGGCGGCGGGTCCCCCGGCGCGAGCGTGCGCAGGTAGGCCGGGCACAGGTGCGCCGGTGCTGGGCCGTGGTCGATCCACCCACACTCGCTGTGGCTGATGACCTCGGTCCCGCCCGTCAGCGTCGTCAGCCGGGCGGCGACCAACTCGTTGGGGCGGAGCTCCAGGCTCTTGGTGTAGTGCTCGGTCGCAACCGGGATGTCGGCGCGAGCCTCGGCCACGCGGCCAAGCTCGAACTCAATTGCGGCGCGGGTGTGGAGATCCGTGGCGTGGTGCAGCGCGCGGTCGAGGGTGGCTTGGGCCTGATCGAGCTGACCCGCCTCGAGCTGCGCCCAACCGAGCTCGCGCGAGATCGTGGGTTGGGTTGGGTTGATCGCAGCGGCCGCCTGCAGCTGCGCGATGCCGGTTGGGGGATCCTGGGCCGCGATCGCAGCGCGGCCGGCGTCGAGGTGGCCCTGCAGCGCCAGCTTCGAGCGCTCGAGCTGCTTGGCGGTTGGTGGCGTGAAGCGGTTGGTCGCCGGGGAGCGGGGCGCGGCGGGAGCGTTGGCGGTGGGGGTTGTGGGTGGGTTGGCGTCGGCGCGCGTGGCTGCTGCGGCTCGCTCGTGTGGGGGCGGTTCGGATCCGCCACATGCAGCTGCGAGGATCGCCAACGAGACGACGCAGGCCGATCCCAACGAGGCGCGCACGCGTCGATGGTGGCATGGCTTGACAGGGATCGCACGAGCCCAGACAAGCCCCAAAGCGCGAGCCGATGTTGCTCACCCTGGCGTGCCGTCGGCCCAACCCTCGAACCAACCAGCGTACTGCTCACGCAGCGTCCGCTTGAGGAACTTGCCCGTGGCCCCGCGCGGGATCTCGTCGCGGACCACGTAGGCGTCGGGCAGCCACCACTTCTCGAAGCGCGCGGCGAGGTAGGCCGTCAGCGCCGCCTCGTCGATCTGCTTGCCGTCTTTGGCCACGACCACCGCGATCGGTCGCTCGCTCCACTTGGGGTGGGGGACCGCGATCACGGCGGCCTCGGCGATGTCGGGGTGGCCCATCAACGCGTTCTCGAGCGCGACGGAGCTGATCCACTCGCCGCCCGACTTGACCAGATCTTTGGTGCGATCGGTCAGCTGCATGTAGCCGTGGGCGTCGATCGTCGCGACATCACCGGTTCGAAACCAGCCGTCGGTGGTCCACTTGTCTTGCGAGTCGACGCCGCCGTGGTAGCCGTTGGCGACCCACGGCCCGCGGACCTGCAGCTCGCCAATTTTAACGCCGTCCCACGCGACCTCGCGGCCCTCGTCATCGACGATGCGCATGTCGACGTAGGGCGGGGCGACCCCTTGCTTGGCGCGAATCTTCAGCTGCTCGGCCGCGGGCAGCTGCGCGTGCAGAGGCTGCAAGCGCGAGACGGATCCAAGCGGCGTGGTCTCGGTCATGCCCCACGCATGGATCACGCGCATGCCCAGCTCGTCCATGGCTGCGATCATGGACTCGGGCGCCGCCGAGCCGCCCACGACCATGCGCAAGCCCGGCTGCAAGGGCCACTTGCCCGGGTCTTGTTCGACCAGCTTCTTGATCCCCATCCAAATTGTCGGGACGCCCGCGCTGACGTTGACGCGCTCTTTGACCCACAGATCCAGCAGCGCGTCGGGCTGCAAGTGCGGGCCCGGGTTGACCTGCTTGGCGCCGACCATGGTCGCCGTGAACGGCAGACCCCACGCGTTGACGTGGAACATGGGCACGACCGGACACAAGGTGTCTTGCACCGACAGATCGAGCGAATCGGGCAGCGCCGAGGCCAAGCAATGCAGCACGGTGGCCCGGTGGCTGTAGACCACGCCCTTGGGCCGGCCCGTGGTGCCGGACGTGTAGCACATTGCGATCGGGTCATTCTCGTGGGCGGGCGGCGGCTGCCATTGCGCGGGGGCGCCCGCGCCGATCAGGCCCTCATAGTCGAGCAAGCCAGGCGGCAGCGCTTGGTCGGTCCAGCGGACCACGAAGATCCGCTCGAACGGCGGCGTGGGGCCAAACTTGGCCAGCAAGGGCAGCAGCACGTCGTCGATCACCAAGTAGCGATCCCCTGCGTCGGCCACGATATGGGCGAGGTCCTCGGGCGACAGCCGCAGGTTGAGCGTGTGGTACACGCCGCCGGCCAGCGGCACCCCAAAGTACACCTCCATGTGCGCGTGGTGGTTCCACATCAAGGTCGCTACGCGGTCGCCCTTTTGCAGGCCTGCCGCGAGCAGCCCGTGGGCCAGCGCGCGCGAGCGGGCGTACAGATCGGTGTAGGTGTGGCGGACCAGCGAGCGGTCGGGGGCCTGGCTGACGATCTCGATCTCGCCGAACAACTTGGCTGCCCGCGCGATCAAGTGGTGGGTCGTCAGCGGATAGTTCATCATCGTGGCGTGCATGTCGGCGTCCGGGACCGGCATCATGCCACGGGCGCTCAGGCGCGAGGGACGATACAGACGCCGATATCCTGGTACTCGGGCGGCGCCATTTCATCTTCGAAGAAGTCCGTGCACTCGGTCCCCGGCTGCGGGCACACAGGCTGGCTGAGGCTGCAGAAGCTCCCGCAGCAGGTCGCGCCATCGCAGTCTGGAAGCGTGGCGGCGGGCAAGCAGGCCAAGCCGGGCGTGCAGGCGGCGATGGCGTCGCAGGGTTGACCGAGCGCAGTATCTTGCGTGGTGAGCAAGCAGCTGAATTCGTCGTTGAGCCAATAGCAGCCCAACCCGTCCGGGCACGCTTGCAACAGCGGGTCGCAGGTCTCGATACACAAGCTGATCACCTCGTTGTTGGCGATCAAGCACGAGGTCTGTTGCGGGCATATCGGATCCTCGAGGGTGCCCGTACAAAAGTCGGCGCAGGTGCCCGTGTCGTCCTGTTTCACGTTCCAACAAAACGAGAAGGGGCCACAGTCGTCGGTCGCCTCGGCGATGCCGCCAGACAGGCAAGGCTCGCCGTGCTCGCCGTCACCCTGGACCGGCACGCACTTCTTGGCGTCCCAGACCCCGCCGACGCTCGCGTAGGGGACACGCGTGCGCTGAGCATAATTCAGCTCGGGCGAAACCTCGCCCGAGCTGAACACGAACAGAAGCGAGCAGCCTCAGCTGCCGAGGGCTTTGTCGAGCTCGGCGGCGACCGCTGCGGCGTCGGTCGCGTTGCCGACCCGGACGCCGTTGATGAACATCGTGGGCGTACCTTCAACGAACACCTCTTGGCCAAGCGCGAGCTCGTCGTCGACGGTCTGCTTGTAGGTGCCGTCGTCGAGCGCGGCCTTGAAGGCCTTCATGTCCAGGCCGATCTCTTCGGCGTACTTCTCGAGGTCTTCGCGACCGAGCGCCTTTTGATTGGCGAACAGCTTGTCGTGGAACTCCCAGAACTTGCCCTGGGCGTGGGCGGCCAGCGAGGCCTGTGCGGCGAGGTGGGCCTGCTGGTGGAAGCTGAGCGGGAACTGCCGGAACACGAAGCGCACGCGGTCGCCGTGCGACTTCTTGAGCTCGGTGAAGGCGGTCGCCGCGGCGCTGCAGTACGGGCATTGAAAGTCGGAGAACTCGACGATCGTGACCTTGGCGTCGGCGGGGCCGTAGCTGGGGACGTCGCCAGCGGCGATCTTCGCGACGGCCTCGGCCGGGAGCGGCTTGTTCTTGGCCTCCATGCGCTGCAGATCCGCGAGGACCTTGTCGTACTCGGCGGTCATCTGCTGGCACTGCTCGGCGGGCATCTTTGGCGCTTGGTCTTGGACCATCTTGCAGGTCTGGGTCTCGGGCCCAAGATCCTTGCACAGCCGATCCGTCAGCTCTTGGCAGACCTTGCCAGCGTCGGCCAGCTTCTGCGTGGTGAAGGCGAAGTCGGCCAGACCGGCTGCGCAGGCCTTGGGCGACAGCAGGGTCGTCGTCTGGGTGACCGCGGCGCAGGTCGGGTTCTGGGCGCCGCCGACCGCGTCACAGACTTGCTTGGCAAAGGTCGCGCACGAGTCGGTGGCGCCAGCACCCTCGGCCGCAACGGCTCCCTCGTCGGGCGTACCCTCAGCCGCAGCAGCGCCGGCTTCCTGGGCGCCTGCTTTGGTCGACCCCGCGGGCGGGGGAGCGTCACAGGCGAGTAGCGGGAGCCCTGCGAGGGCGAAGAGCATCGAGAAAGCGTTGACTTTCATCGGCGCACGATGTGCGAGCGCCGAACGGGTGTCAACACGGCGCAGCCGCAAAGACCCTGCTGCGTCTCGGTCCGGGCAATGCTTGCGTCGGGGAGACACGCGGCCAGCGCGGCATCGCCGCCCCGCCCCCTCGACGTGGAGCGGGCTTGGATCTGATGTCCTCGCGTGCCCGCTGAGCTGGTTGGCGTGGCGGGCCTAAGAAACGCGGCGGCCGGCGAGGATCTGCACGAACGATCGCATCTGCAGCTCCGCCTCGGTGAGCCCGGTGACCTCGATCTCCTCGAGCGACACAGCCCCACACCCGAGCGCGCGCAAGAAGTAGTTGAGCAGGCCCTGACCGGTCGCGGCGTCATCGAACACGTCGCCGACCAGCGTGGCCTTGGCGGCTTGGTCAATGAAGTTGCGCAAGCGCTTGGCCGCCGGCTCGAAGCTCTCGAGGAAGAACGCGTAGCAGGCCGCGTAGCGGATCGGCAGCTGGGCAGGGTGCAGGTCCCAACCTTGATAGTAGCCACGCGTGAGCGAGCGGCGAATGTGGCGATGACACAGGTGCCAGGCCGCGTGCACGGCCGCCCGGTTGTCGCGGGTCTGCTCCGATGTCAGATCCCCGCCGCGGTGCAGCGGGACCGGCATCACGTTGGTGGCGCCGTCCGACAAGAACACGCCGGTCTCCGCGAACGCGGCCTTCATGAGGTCCAGCGCGAAGTCGCAGGCGGGGTGGTCCATGCGCTGGTGGGCGGCCGTGACCCCGTAGCTGGCGGTGAAGTCGTAGGTGCCAAAGTGGGCGGCGACGCAGCGGCCCTCGGCGGCGGTCAACAGCTGCGGCAGCAGCAGCTGGCCGCGCTCGTCGTAGAGCCCGTGGGCCAGCTCGATCATCAGCTCGAGCTTCATGCTCCCAGGCGCGAGGCCGTGTCGGCGCTCGAGCACCTCGAAGGCGCGGACCAGCGTCGTGACCTGCTCGGGCACGGAGATCTTGGGCAGCGTGACCACGAAGTTGTTGGGCAGCGCCCCGGTCGCGCGCACGACCGTGCTGACGAACAGATCCAAGGTGCGAAGCGAGCGAACCAGCAGCGCGCCCTCGAGCGGCTTGATTCGGATCCCGCAAAACGGCGGCAGGGTGCCCGCGCTCATGCCCGCGGCGACCTCTTGCGCGGCGCCGACGGCGGTGGCGTCTTCTTCGTCGTCGGGGCGGTTGCCGTAGCCGTCTTCGAAGTCGAGCCGAAAGTCCTCGACGGGCTCGGTCTCGAGCTTGCCACGCACCCGATCGTAGACGGCGATCGCCAGCCAGGTGTTGGGATCATCGCGGCGCAGCGCGTCGGGATCCGTGATGTAGAGCGACTTGGCGGCGGCTTCGTCGCTCGTCAGCTCGCTGGATCCAGGCAGGCCAAGCGCCCGCGCGAAGGTGAAGGGATCGGGCGCGTAGCTGTCGAGGCTTCGCAGGGCCAGCTCGCCCAGCTTGGCGGCGGAGTTGCGGGAGAACAGGTGGGCGCCGCCGTAGACCACGTGCACGGGCTGGCGCGAGGCCGGCTCACCTGGGTGGCGCGCGGCGAAGCGCTCGCTCGCCGCCTCGAGCGTGGACAGAGTCGTGGTGAGCTCGCTGGCGAGGTCGCTTTGGTATTTGATCATGGGCACGGCGGTTCAGCTCCCGCGATAGGTCGAGTAGCCAAAGGGGTTGAGCAGCAGCGGTACGTGGTAGTGGGCGCTGGGATCGCTGACCAAGAACACGATCTCGGCCCACGGGTAGAAAAACTCCGGGGTCTCGAGCTGCTCGAAGTAGACGGCGGTGTCGAAGCGGATCCTGTGCACGCCTTCGCTGAGGCTGCCCGCCGCGAGCAGGTCCGTCACGCGCCCGTCGGCGTTGGTCGTGCCCTTGCCGAGCAGCTCCCAGGTTGGCTCGCCCGCGTCCAAGTCGACCCCCGACACGCTGTAGAGGGTGACAGGCACGCCAGCGGCCGGGCGCCCAAGGGCGGTGTCCAGCACGTGCGTGGTGATTGGGCTGCGCAGATCGGTCATGGCGAGGTCTTGTCGGTGGACAGGGCTTGAAGTCGCAAGCGGGTGATCTTGGCCTGCTCGGCGGCGGCGATCCGCAGCTCCTGCTCGGGGTCGTTGTGGAGCCGAGACTCGAGGATCTCGGCCATCGCGGCGGCGCTCTTGCCGGTCGCACACACGATGAAGATGTGTCCGTAGCAAGCCTCGTAGGCCAGGTTGCCGTCGCGCAGGCGCGCAAGCTCGGGCTCGGTCGCGCGCTGGGCCCCGGCTTGCTCGCTCGCGGCCAGGGCTGCGGTGCTCGAGAATTTTTCGCGCAGCGCCTCGATGCTGGCGCCGATCCGGGGGTGGTGATCGAAGGCCTCGAGGATGTCGGCGCGGCTCATGCCGGCCCAGATCTGCGCGGCGTGGGCATGGACCGCGTCATCGTGACCAAACGGGCGCGCCGCGAGCATGCCAGCGACCCAGGCCGAGGCGCCGCAGCAGCCAGTGAGTGCCGCCCGGGCCTCGGCTTCGGACATCGCGTCGAGCGTGCTGGCCACGCTCACGAGGGGTCTCCGTCTGCGTCACCAGCCGCGGCGCGGGGCTTGGGCGCGGGCTGGCCATACACGCGCAGCCGCGCGACGCCGCCGTCGGGAAAGGTCTCGAGCCGCACGTGCGTGAACGGGCCGCGGGCCTCGAGCTCGCTGATGAACTCGCGGCGATCGGGACCCAGCGCGTGCTCGGCAACGATCCGCTCCCAGCGATCCGCGGCGATCGACGAGGGCGGCAGCACCTCGTGCCAGCCGCCGTGGGACCGATCTTGGCCCAGCAGATCGGCCAAGCTCGCCCCGGGCGCGTGCACGCCCCACACCGAGCAGCGCTGGGCGTTGTTGCCGTGAAAGTGGCCGGTGTCGACCTCGATCACGCTGAGGCTGCCGGCCGCGCCGAGCTCGAGCAGGATCCAGTCGTGGCCGGGGCCGCGCTTGCGCCGGGTCTCCCAGCCGCCGCCCATGTACGTGGACCGGCCCGGCGCGATCAGGTTGTTCATGGGCGAGAAGAACATGTCGCTGCAAGCCAGCGCCCGGCCGCCGTTGCGCAGCGCGGCCAGGTCGACGTCGCCGGGGGAGATCGTTGGGTGCGTGGCTTGGTCGGGCTGGCGATCCCAATTGGGGATCACCCGGCCCATCGCGCGCAGCCGCGCGACGCCGCCGTCTGGGGTGATCGTCAGGCGCAGGTGGGTGATCGGGCGCGACTGCGTGACCGTGAACAGGTTGTGGCTGCCAGGCGCGAGCGCCGACTGCTCGAGCACGGGGAACCACTCTGGGCTGTCGGCCGCGGGCAGCTTGTCAACGGTGCGGGCGCCGGGGCAGTGGCACGCGTCGACCCGCGCGAGCGGGGCGTGGTTGCCAAGGAAGTGGCTGGTGTCCAGGTTCAGCGCGTGCAGCTGCCCGCGCACGCCAAGCTGAATCACGCACCAATCTTCGCCGACCGATCGCCGGCGGCGGCTCTCCCAGCCGTCCATCCACTTGCCGCGCTCGGTGTAGCGATCGGGATCGAAGATCGCCGGGGTCGTCGTGAGCAGGTTCGAGGCCTCGGCGAAGAATTCGTTGCTGCAGCCGAGCACCTCGGCGCCAAAGCTGGCGCTGGCGAGATCGACGAGGGCAGGGAAGCTGGGGGCGGGAGGGGCGGTGATCATGGGGTGCGTAGCAGCGGACGGCCGCGGGGGGCGGCGGCGAAGTGGGGGGTGCGATCGATGGCGTAGATCAGCTGGCCGCGCAACCACGTCCGGTGGATCCGGCCGCGCACGCGTCGGCCGAGCCACGGCGAGACCTTGTGGCGAAAGTGCAGGTGCTCGGCGCCAACGGTGAACTCTTGGTCGGGATCAAACGCGAACAGATCCGCGTCGTGGCCTTTGGCGATCGCGCCCTTGTGACCGGCGAGCCCGGTCATGCGCGCCGGGGCTGCGCTCATCCACTCGACCAGAGACTCGAGCGCGACGCCGCGCCGCGACGCCTCGGCCCACACGCTGGACAGCCCGAGCGAGAGCGAGGCGATGCCGCCCCACGCCTCCATGAACCCGCCGGCCTTGAGGTCGGGCGTGCACGGCGAGTGATCCGTGACGACCAGATCGATGACCCCCTCGCGCAGCGCGGACCACAGCCCCTCGCGGTTGGCGGCCTCGCGCACGGGCGGCGCGCACTTGAACAGGGTCGCGTCGGGGGGGACCTCTTCGGCGCACAGGCACAGGTAGTGCGGGCAGGTCTCGACGGTGATCGGCAGGCCTTCGGCCCTGGCTGCGCGCAGCGATGGGATCGCGCTGGCGGCCGAGAGGTGCACGATGTGGACCGCGCACCCGGTCTCGCGGCACAGGCGGATCAGCAGGGCGATCGCGGCCTCTTCCCACGCGGCGGGGCGCGCGTGCAGCCAGCACTCGTAGCGGGATGGATCTTCGTTGGGGGCCTGCGACGGGTCGGCGTGGACTGGGCCCTCGAGCTCGGCGTGGGCCAGCAGCGGGATCCCAGCCTTGGCCAGGGCGACCATCGCCTCGCGCAAGGTCGCCTCGTCGCTGGCCGGGAACTCGTCGATGCCCGAGTCGCACAAGAACGCCTTGGCCCCCAGGATCCCGCGGGCGGCCAGGCCCGGGAGCTCGCCCGCGTTGCCCGGGACGACGCCACCCCAGAACCCCGCGTCGATCCACAGGCAGCTGCGACAGTCCGCGAGCTTGGCCTCGAGGCCCGCGACCGTGGTCGTGACCGGCAGACAGTTGAGCGGCATGTCGACGAGGGTCGTGACCCCGCCAGCGGCGGCCGCAGCGGTCGCGGTGTCAAACCCTTCCCAGTGCGTGCGGCCCGGTTGGTTGACGTGCACGTGGCAGTCGACCAAGCCGGGCAGCAGCGCGAGCTCGCCCAGATCTACGCGGGCCAAGCCGGCCGGGACGGCCGTGATCTCGACGACGTCGAGGATCCGCTCACCCTCGATGATGACCGCCGCCGGGCCGACGCCTTCGGGGGTGTAGACCCGCTCGCTGGTGATGACGTGGCGATCGCTCGCTTCGATTGGCATGTCGCTCATCTGTTTGGGGCCCATCTTTCAGGGTGCGTCTTTCAGGGCGCGTCAGCGACCGCGTTGACGTCGGCGCCCTGGGCGATCCAAGCCGCGATGATGTCGCGCTCTTCGTCGGTCATCCCGGTTTGATTCGCCAGTGGCATGGTCTTGGCGATCACGACCACGCTGTTGATGCGTGGGGCCAGGCGCACGATGTGCTTGGGATCGTCGAACATGACCCCCTGCGGCGCCGCTTTGTAGGCCGCGTGGGTTGGCGAGGCCGAGTGACAGGTCACGCAGCGATCACCGACGATCGTGCGCACCTCTTCAAACGTGACCGTGCGGTAGTCTGCGTAGCTCTTGGGCTTGGTCACGAACGCCAGCGCGAGCATCGCCACGGCCGCGGCGGGGAGCAGCCAGACGTTGGAGATCCCGCGCCCGCGCAGGTTGAACCAGTGTCGGGTGCCGCCGCCGATCAACGACAGCGCCGCGAGGATCGCCCAGCTCCACCCGTGGCCGTAGGTGAACGGGAAGTGGTTGCTGATCATGATGAACAGCACCGGCAGCGTCATGTAGTTGTTGTGCAGCGAGCGCTGGCCCGCGTCGTGGTTCCACTTGGGATCGGGCTGGGTGCCGGCGACCATCGCCGCGACGGTCTTGCGCTGGTTGGGGATGATGACGAAGAACACGTTGGCCGCCATCATGGTCCCGAGCATCGCGCCAACGTGGATGTAGGCGGCGCGGCTGCCAAAGGTCATGAACAGGCCATAGGCCACGCCGGTCATCGCCGCGAACCCAACCAGCGCGAACACCCCCGCCATGCGCCCAAGCGGCGATCGGCAGGCGAGGTCATACACGACCCAACCGACGATCAGCGAGCCCACGCCGATCCCAACCGCGACGGCCGGGGACAGCTCGCGGACGGCGGCGTCGACCAAGAACTGATCGCTGTCGAGGTAATAGACGAAGGTCAACAACAGCGCGCCCGTGATCCAGGTCAGGTACGCCTCCCACTTGAACCAGTGCAGGACCTTGGGCAGCTGCGCGGGCGCGACCTTGTACTTGAGCACTCGGTAAAAGTGCCCGCCGTGGATCGACCACAGCTCGCCGTCGACCCCCTCGCCGCCGACCCCGTCCGGGTGCTCGGGCGGGCGGATGTGGTTGTTGAGCCAGTTGAAGTAAAACGAGGTCCCGATCCAGGCCGCGCCGAAGATCAGGTGGGCCCAGCGGACCACGAGCTCGAGCCAGTCGATGGCGTAGGTTCCCATGCGCGTGGCCGGGATGATTGCACGAGTCCGGCCGATTTTGGGCCAGGGGGCTACATCTGACGGTGCTCGGCGAGCGTGCAGCGATCCTGAACGACCTCGATCCCGGCCGCGATCAGCTGGGCGGCGACCTCGTCGTTGCGGATCCCCAGCTGAAACCACACGACGCGCGGTCGCGGCTGCATGCCAAGGAGATCGGCGAGGTGCTGGGGCAGGGCGCGCGGGTGGCGAAACACATCGACGATGTCGATCGGCCGCTGAAGCCCAGCCAGGTTGGGTTCGAAGGGCGCGCCCCAGCGGGACTCGCCGACGTGCAGGGGGTTGACCGGGATGATCTGGTAGCCGACCGCGTGGAGGTAGTCCGGCACGTAGAAGGCTGGACGCTCCGGTTTGAGCGAGGCACCAAGCACCGCGATCGTGCGCGCTTGGGTCAAGATCTCGCGCACCCGCGCGACGCTGTCGACCTCACCGACGACGCTCATTGCTGACCCCACCCGCCCTGACCATGACCGGCATGACCAGCATGACCAGCATGACCAGCATGACCACCGCCAAAGCTGCCAGGCTGGGCGTGCGGTGGCTGCTGGGCGTGTGGATGGTGGTGTTGCGGGGGCGCGTAGTGGGGCTGCTGCGCGTGGTGGGGCTGGGGCTGCTGCGCGTAGTGGGGCTGCTGCGCGTAGTGGGGCTGCTGCTGCTGCTGCTGCTGCTGCTGCTGCTGCTGCTGCTGTGCGTAGTGGGGCTGCTGCGCGTACTGAGGCTGTTGCTGAGGCTGTTGCTGACCCCACGCTTGCTGGCCCCACGCGCCTTGGGCCTGCTGCCAGTTGGCCTGGACGGGAGCGTGGGTCTGCACGCGCGCGTTGCAGTACGGGCAGGTGAGCTGCTCGCCCTCGAACACGATCTGGCTGCCGAGCGAGCCCCCGCAGCTCTGGCAGCGCTCCGCGATCTGGCCCCCGCGAGACAGCCGATCGAGCCGCAAGTAGCGACCGCTTGGACGGTGCATGACCAGCGGCAGCTGGTACTTGGCGATGTCGCGGTTGAGCATGGCCTGCGCCTCTGCGGGGGGCTTGCCGATGTGCGCGCCCAGCTCGGTGATCGAGAACGCGTCGTGCGAGCGGACGAACCCGACCATCTGTTCCTCCGTCGCGGTGCGTCGTTGGCCCAGCAGGCCGTTGCGGAGCAGCAGCCCGCCCGGGACCCCGAACAGGCCCCCGAGGATCACCAACCCCATCACGGCGCCCCCGTTGCCATCGATCGCGGCGAAGGGGATGCACAGCACGAACAGGCCGCCCGGAACGAGCAGCAGCGACCCGAGCACCTTGAGCAGGGAGTTCACGACCGCAGCTTAGCAGCTTGGGGGGGGCGGCTCAGCCCTGATTGATCTCGATTGAGCCGGTCCCGCCAGCGCTGCTGTCGAGGTTGATGAGCAGGATCTCGCCCTCGGACATTGGGATGATCAGGTCCTGCTGGGGCATGCATTCGTCCGAGAGGATCGGGAAGCAGTCGTACTCGCTGAACTCCAGCAGCCAGCCGTCCAAGCCATTCGAGAGCAAGGTGAACACGTAGGTGCCCGTCGACGGCGCGACGAATTGGTAGACTTGGTCGGGGCCGGTGCCGTCTAGCGAGCCGCAGCTGGACGTGAAGGTGTTGGATGCATCGGTGATGTCGACCGCGTTGCTGCCGAAGGTGAGCGGCAGCGCTTCGACGGCCTCGGGGCACACGGGCGGCCCGCCGTAGTCGGCCCCGCTCGATTCGGTGTCGGTCTCGGTGTCGCCGTCGCCGTCGCCGAGGGTCGTGCCGCTCTCGGTGGTCGTCGGGTCGGTGGTCGTGCCGCTCTCGCTGGTGGTCGTGTCGGTGTCGGTGCCGGTGGTGGCGGTGGTCTCGCCCGCGTCGTCCGGCTCGGGCTTGCACGCCAGCAACATCAAGCCAGCCGCGAGCGCGACCGAGGAGATCCGGGCCGAGGTCGGTGCCGGCGTGACAGCCAGCGGGACCGCGCAAAATGGACAGGCGAGCGCGTCAGTGCGGACGTGGCGATGGCAGCCAGAGCAAGGGATCATCGCGCCAGTGTACCAGAGCGGCAGCGACGCGAGAACGAGTCTAGCGAATGTCGTCGCAAGCGGGCGAGCAGCCCTCGCCCGCGCGCACAACACCCCGCTCAGTCGTCCCAGACGTATTGGTTCTCAATCACGAAGTCGCGCGGGTGGGGGGCGGGCACCCGCATGAACCCGACCCGGTCGCCGTCCAGCGGCTCGGGCACGATCCGGCAGTCGGGCTCGCAGCGCAGCGTCTGCATCCAGTGGTAGCGCAGCACCACGTCACGGTCCGGATCGGTCCCAGACACCGCGATCCGGTTGACGCTCGCGTCGACGCGACCGGGCCCGTCGAGCAGGGCGATCTTCACGTTGACCCGGTACACGATCATGCCGTTGACGAAGCCCTCGCGGGTGAGCAGGCGCGGGTGTTTCTCCCACCACGGATGCAGTTCCGACTTGGGCACGACCACCCAACCCACCGCGTAGGTCTGCAAATAGCGCTGGAACGCGTCGGGTGAATACGGCGGCGCGCCGGCGTGGCGAAACCAATTCGCGTCGCTGTGCTGGATGTTGCGGACCCGGAACCCGCCAATGATCTGCGCGTTGGTGCGCGCCATCAGGTACTCGCCCTGGACTTGGTCGGTCACGAGCCAGCGCGACTGTCCGTCGTCATGTTCGTCGATCCACGCGATCAGCTGCTCCCAGTCGTCTTGCTGGTCATACCGATAGCTGGGGGTGTAGGCGTGGCCGAGGGTGTTCATCAGGATCTCGACGCCGTCATCGGACGCTTGGGTGGCGCGCATCGAAGGGACGAAAAAGTACGCAGCGTCGCGGACCAGCAGCGCGGCGGCCAGCGTGGCCAAGATCGCCATCAGCGCGCGGCCCCCGTCTCGCCCCCCGTCTCGCCCCCCGTCTCGCCAGGGACGGGCCGCGATCGTCTGCGCCAACCACCACCCAGCCGGGATCGTCAGCGCAAACCCGAGCGGCAGCGCGTGGCGGTAGGGCTGGATCTGCGCGGCCGGGGTGTAGCCGCCCAGGTACGTCAGCGCAGCCATGCACCCGATCAGCACGATCAGCGGCAGCCAGCGCCGATCGGCTTGGCGCCGCCAGCTTCGCAGCGCGAACACGGTGGCGCCCGCGGCCAACAAGCGCACGCCCGTGTGCGGGCCGATCATGCCCTGGGTGCTGGGGTCGTGGAGCAGGCCGAGCGCGTCGTAGGCAACGAACTCGATCCCTCCCTGCTCGTAGAACGCCGAGTCCAAGATGTAGTGAAAAAATCGCTGGGCGGTCCGCAGCCACCAAAAATTGCCGGCCACGGTGAGCCCGGCGATGCCCCAGGTGATCGCGTGATCGGCCGGGCTCAGATCCCGCTCGATCCACGCCGCGCGGGCGTACATGGCCAGCATCGGGGCCACGAGGATGAAGAACATGTAGGGGTGCAGGAGGTGGCCCAGCGCCATGCACAGCCCACAAGCCAGGGCGAACACGGGCCGCCGATCCTCGAGCCAGCGGTAGCACAGCGCGAGGGGCAACAGCGCAAAGTAGGACACCTGCACGTAGGTGACCGTGCCGATGAACCACATCCAGTGCGTGAACGAATCAAACGACCACAGCAGCACGCACAGGGTCGTGCTGGCGAGCGCCGCCCAGCGATTGAAACCAAAGGTCCGCGCGGCCGCGTACACGACCACCGGCATGCCCAGGTGCACCAACAACACGTAGGCGTTGTAGGCCCGGCCCTGCCCAACGCCGAGCTTGGTCAGGGCGTACGTCCACAGCTCCCAGCCCTTGACGTCGGCGTCGAACAGCACGCCGTTGGGGGCCCCTGCGAGCAGCTGCACGTCGTAGACCCAGTGCTGGCCGTAGCCCTCGAGCCCCTCGATGACGTGCCGGACTTGGTTGGCGTGGGTCGCAAAGTCGCCGCGCGTGAACGGGTGCTCGGGCAGCGGCAGCGCGGTAGCGAAGAAGTAGGTCACCAGCGCCAGGTGGGCACCGAAGACCAGCATGAGCGCGATGACGAACACCAGGCTGACGCGCCCGCGCCCAGGCTCGCTCACTGACCGCCCCCAAAGTACACGAACGCCGCCTCCGCGAGCATGGCCAGGCCCAGGGTGATCCGCACCTGGTTCCAGTAGCGATCGATCGCCCGCGCTTGGTCCCGACCCGCTTGGTCCGGCTGGGTCGGCGCCAGTCGCAGGGGGATCAGCGCGGCCAGCAGCGGCAGCGCGGCGATCCACCAGCTAAAGCAGACCCCAGCGTAGAGCCCCGCGGCGAGCATCAGCGCGCGGGCGAGCAGGTGCGCGCGCGGGCGGCCCAACACCACCGCGGTGGTCCGCACGCCGGCGGACTTGTCTGTGTCGTGATCCCGCATGACCTGGATCGACTCGAACACCCCCGAGAACAACCCGAGCTGACCGAGCAACAGCCAGCCCTCTGGGTGCCCCGGCGCCAGCCCGACCAGGGGCATCGCCACACCCCACGCGATCATGGCCAGCACATCCAAGCCGGGCAGCCGCTTGAGCCCGGCCGAGTAGGCCCAACACACGCCGCCGCCGGCCGCGAGCGCGAGCAGCAGCCCGCCGCCCCACCACAGCGCCATGGCGATCAGCACGACGACCAAGCCCAGCTGCGCGGTCAGGCCAGCGCGCAGGTGGGTGGCCAAGTACGCGTTCTTGGTCTGATCCTTGCCGGCCGCCGCCAGATCGTCGTCGAGGTCGTACCAGTCGTTGTTGAGGTACACGAGCAGGTTGAGCAAGAACGCGAACGCGCCGCGATACCCAACCTCGGGCCAGCTCAGGTGACAGGCGATGGCGATCGCCAGCGCGCCCGCGATGTTGGCCATCTCCAGACGACGCAGGCGGAAGCTCGCCACGTCGAGCAGGATCTTGAGCGCGGGCGGCATGGCGGGCCCGCGGATGGTCACACACTCGCGCGCCCGTGAGAACAAGCGACCGCGACTTGGGCCGAGCGCGCAGCCGAACCTGGGCCGCCCGCGATCAGCTCGCGGCTGCGACCCCGGCTGCGACGTAGAGATCGTCGACGTCGAGCGAGTAATCGATCGAGCGCAGCGGCGCGTGGGCGCCCGCGTCGTGCGCGGAGTGGATCCATCCTTCGTCGGTGCGGGTCCAGACCTCGACGCGCCGACGGTCCTGCGCGACCAAGACATACTCGCACAGCGACTCGAGCTGTTGATAGTAGAGCCGCTTTTGTTCGCGATCGTAGCGCTCGGTCGCGGGGCTGAGCACCTCGACGATGATCCGTGGATTCGTCACGTGTGAGGGCGACTCGGCGTCGCGCTGCACTGGGTCACACACGACCGCCACGTCCGGGTAGGTAGCGACCTCGGCGGCGCGAATGCTGATCTGGAGATCCGATCCGTAGGGGCGGCACGGACCCCCACGCAAGTGGGCGAACAACAAGCTTGCGAGCGCCGTAGCGAGCGCCGCGTGCTCGACCGTGCCGCCAGCCATGGCGAAGATCTCGCCGGCCACATACTCGTGCTTGACCTCGCGGCTGCGGGCTTCGAGCTCGAGGTACTCGGCGAAGGTGTATCGAGGTCGCACAGCGGCTCGCAGGGCGACCCCAGGCTAGCACGACGCCGGCCCAGCGACCCTGCTGGGAGCTGCGACACTGCCATTGGACCTCAGTGCCGTGCATGGCCCGGAGCGGACTTTCGGGTTCGGTACTAGGACGTTCGCTTGGTGATCTCGAGCGCGTCGCCGCCGTAGCCCCATGCCAGGGCCCGCTTGATCAGCGGCCGCCGATACGCGCGGGTCGAGACCAGCACGCGCATCGCCTCTTGCACGCCCAGGCGCAGCTGCGAGGGCCACACGATCGCCCGCTCACACGCCCGCTGGTAGGCCCGGATCGCCCGCGGATCCAGGCCGTTCGTGCGCAGCGCATCGGCGGCGCAGCGACCCGCGAGCACCCCCGTGTGCAGCGCCTGCCAGATTCCCTCGCCCGAGAGCGGATCGATGAAGCTGCCGGCGTCGCCGCACGCGAGCACGCCGGGCCCCGCGGGTGGCCGGCTCACACGCGAGGCCAAGGGCAGCGACCACACCCGGGTGCGCCCGCGCAGGCGGGCGTTGGCGAAGCGATCGGGGTGCCGCGCGATGAAGCGATCGAGCAGCGCGGCCAGCTTGGCGTCGCCACGCGCGAAGTGATCCGCGCGCTGGTACACGCCCACGTTGGCGAGCCCGTCCACGGCCGGGAACACCCAGCCGTATCCGCAGGGCAGGTCATCCTCGAAGTAGTGGGCCGAGACCTGATCTTCGGCGCTTGGCTCGAGTTCGTAGTACCCCGTGATCGCCACGCCCAGCCCGACGCCGCGCTCGTAGCGGCGCCCGAGGGCGGCCCAGGCCAGCGAACCAGGGCCGTCGGCGGCGATCGTGATCGGGGCCCGCCACTGGTCCGCATCGGCTTCGGCCCCGACGATCTGGCCCGCTTCCACGAGCAGCCGCCGGACCTTGACGCCTTGTCGCAGCTGGGCGCTGGATGCCTCGAGCGCCCGCCGCAGCAGATCATCGAGGTGCAGGCGCGGCACGATGTAGCCCGGCTCATGGCCAAAGCTGCGACCGACCCGGGTCCCGTCGGGCAACAGCGCGGCGGCGGCGTGAACGACCGCGTGGGGGACCGTGAGCAGGGCATCCGTGACCCCGACCAGCGCGTCTACGACCCGCGCGCCGCGGTTGGAGATCGCATCGCCGCAGGTCTTGGGCCGGGGAAACCGAGCGCGGTCGAGCACGAGCACACGGGCACCCGCTCGCGCGGCGGTGATCGCTGCGGCACATCCCGCTGGACCCGCGCCGATCACCAGCACGTCGATGGGCTCGTTCGCCACGGCGCCTCATAGCATCGAGGTGGCCGGGTTGACAGCCGGGTGTGGAGGCGCGTTGTGCTTGCCGCGACCCCATCATAGAGTGGACCCATCATGCGGTCTTTGGCTTCGAACTATCGCTTGGGTGTCGTGCACGGACTCTTGGGGCTCTCGTTGGCCCTGGGTTTGGTCACCGCGCCGCTCGCCTGTACGAGCGACGACGCGGCGAGCACCAGCGGAGACGGCGATGGCGACGGCGACGCGACGACGGGCGGACCGGGCGATGGCGATCCGGGCGACGGAGATCCAGGCGACGGCGATGGGGACGGGGACGGAGATGGCGACCCCGGCGACGGCGATGGAGACGGCGACGAGGAGGTCTGCGTCGGCGTCACGCCATTGGCCAATGAGCCTCCTGGGGACGGCGACGGTGACGGCGATGGCGACGGCGACGGCGATGGCGACGGAGACGGAGATGGCGACGGAGACGGGGACGGGGACGGGGACGGGGATGGCGACACCGGCGAGCCGCCGTGTGACAACTGCGCTCCGCATTGGCGCCTGTACGACTTCCAGCCGCAAAGCTGCGGGTTCACCCAGTACTACGGCCTCGACTCGTTCGAGAACCACGTGACGTTGGTGGCGCTCCTCGCCGGCTGGTGTTCCTACTGTCAGGCCCAGGCAATCAAGATGGAGCAGTTGCGCCTCGAACTGCGCGCAGAGGGCTACGATGCGCAGCTCGTCGCAATCAACCTAATCAGCGCAGACACCGAGGAGTATCAGCAAAACCTGATCGATCGCTGCGCGTTTCCGCTGTTTCAGGACACGGCAGAAGCGGGCGCGGTCTCGGCCCACGGCGGCGGCAAAGATGACATGTACATCTACGCGGCCGACGGCACCCTCGCGCTCGAGCTGCCCGTCAACGGCGAGCTGAGCACCAACTTGTCGACGGCCGAGGGCTACGACAACGTCAAGCAGGCGATCATCAGCGCGTTTTAGGGTGTGCGGCACTCGCCCGCGCTCGGCCGATCAAAAGAAAAAGTCCCACCACCCAGTCAGCGACAAGAACACGGTGTGCTGATCCGTAGCGAGCCCAACGTCATCGTCGCCACCAAGCTCGTGCTGGTAGAAGAACCCATTGGTCGCCGTCGAGTGGTCGTAGCGATACTCGGCGCGGACCAGCAGGTGATCGTAGAGCTGCAAGCTCGCCGTGCCGGTCCCGCTGATCAGCCACTGATCGACCCCAAAGAAGCGCCCGTCTCGATCGAGCGAAGCCTCGGGTCGCACGGCCAGATCGACCTTCGCGTGCTTGCCCTCGAACACGGTGCCGCGCGCGAACAGGGCCCCGCCCGTGTACAGCGACTGCAGCTCGTTGGCGCGCCCGGCCCGGTCGACGCCAAGATCCCAGACCGCGGCCAGCGAGAAGTGATCGTCAAAGTCGTAGATCGCCCAGGTGTCCCAGTAGACCAGCCAGTCCTTGGCCTCGAGGCTGGTGCCCTCGGGCCCAAAGTAGACGTAGGTTGCGAGCGAGAGCGCAGTCTCGCCGCTGCGAGGGGAGCTCACCGGCGTGGGCCCGCGGGTCCACGTCAGGCCAACCAGCCCGCTCGGCGCCGAGTTGAGATCTGCGTAGCTCTGGAACCCATTGACGACCCAGCCGGACAGCTCGAATCCGGCGGGCAGGGGCTGCGCGATCTTGGCGCCCGCGAGATAGTAGGGGACCAGGTTGCTCTCCCAGGTGGTCGTGTAGTTCCAGTTGTGGCGGGTCCAGAACGAGCCAATGCCCATCGGGCCCTCGAACACGCCGGCCGCGAACACGGTCTTGGCCTTGGGCAGCGCGATCCCAACGTTGCCGAGCGCGATGTGCTTGAACACCTCGGAGCCCGCGAACTTGCCGTCGTCGCCGCCCGGGATCGGCTCGCCCGAGGTCAGCGCGTCGACGGCCGCGCCCGCGTGAAAGCCCAGCTCGAAGATCCACGGCTGGCCCTCGCGCGCGGGGTGGCGAATGAACGCGCCGACGTTGTTGACCGCCAGCTCGTTGGTCCGCGGGTTCGTGAACATGCCGCGGTAGACATGGTTGTTGGGTGAGTTGGAGTTGAAGCCCCACGCGACGTCGACGAACACCTCGGCCTGCCAGCCGCCCTTGCGCTTGGCTTCGTCGGCCTCTGGCGTGGGGTGGCTGTCATCCGCGGGGGCGCTCGTGCTCGCGCTCTTGGTTGGACCGTCGGCGTTCGAGTTGTCGCCCGCGTGGGTGACTGGCGGAGCCACGTCGACTCGCTCGCTCGGCGCCTGGTCCTCGCTCGCCGCGGGCGGCGAGGTCAACAAACATGCGAGCAGCGGCATGGTTGGCATTGGCCAATAGTTAGCATGAGCGCGCACGCAATGGCTGCGTCGACGTGGTATCAAGTCGCCGCCCGCCAGCGGCGCTGGTCTCGTAACCCAACCTCCCCTCGGGCGTAGACCCGCGCGCGCCCGCAGCCTCCTCGGTCATGCCGGATCCCCACGCAAATCCACCCAAGCCTGCCCTCGATCCAGTTGTGGTCGCCAAGTGGAGCGAGCTCCAGGACCGGGCGCCAGCCCACGCCCTGGTCGCCGACATCGATCTGGTCGTGGTCCGCTACGACGACCAGGTCTCGGTCCTCTACGGTCGCTGCTTGCATCGCGGCGCGCTGCTGTCAGATGGCCACGTCGACGGGCCCAACCTGATCTGCGGCGTCCATGACTGGGACTACCGGCTCGACACGGGGGTCAGCGCCTACGCAAACCACGAGGTCCTGCACAAATTCACCGCGACGATCGATCGCCAGGCAGACAGCGTCAGCGTCGATCGGCACGAGGTCGAACGCTTCGCGCTCGAGCACCCCCAGCCCTTCGATCGCAGCGCGTACCAGGGCAACTACGCCGACACCCACCCGGCCGCCGAAGAGCCCTTCAACAAGCGGATCCGGGCGCTCGCGCGCGACGGCCTGAGCAAGACCGGCCACCACGGTCCCACGTCGGCGATGGGCGTGCCGCTGACCGAGCTGCCGCGCTGGACCAGCATTCAGGTCCTCACGGCCCAGCTGGCTCGCCAGCCGCTGCTCGACGACGCCCCGGTCGGCACCGAGGTCATCATTGGCCCAACCGCCAAAAAGCCGCTGCGCCTCGAGATCCCCTTGTTCGTCAGCGACATGAGCTTCGGAGCGCTCAGCGAGGAGGCCAAGATCGCCCTCGCCCGCGGCGCCGAGCTCGCGGGCACGGGCATCTGCTCGGGCGAAGGTGGGATGCTGCCCGAGGAGCAGCAGTCCAACTCGCGCTACTTCTACGAGCTGGCTTCGGCGCGGTTTGGCTGGAGGCTCGACAAGGTCGCCCGCTGCCAAGCGTTTCACTTCAAGGGCGGGCAGGGGGCCAAGACTGGCACCGGCGGGCACCTGCCCGGCACCAAGGTCATCGGCAAGATCGCCCAGGTTCGCGGGCTGCCCGAGGGCCAGCCCGCGATCAGCCCGGCCACGTTCCCCGACCTCCACACCGTCGCCGACTTTCGCCGGGTCGCCGACCAGGTCCGCGAGGTCAGCGGTGGGATCCCGATCGGCTTCAAGTTGTCGGCCCAGCACATCGAAGCGGACATCGACTTCGCCCTGGAGATCGGCTGCGAGTACCTGATCCTCGACGGTCGCGGCGGCGGCACTGGGGCCGCGCCCGAGCTGTTCAAGGGCAACATCTCGGTGCCCACGATCCCCGCGCTGGCGCGCGCGCGACGGCACCTGGATCGACGCCGCGGCGAGCGGGCTGGCGGCGCGGGTGGGGGGCAGATCACGCTCGTGATCACCGGCGGCCTGCGGACCGAGGGCGACTTCTGCAAGGCGCTCGCGCTCGGGGCTGACGCGATCGCCGTGTCCAACGCGGCGCTGCAGGCGATCGGCTGCCTGGGCATGCGGGCTTGCCACACCAACAACTGTCCGGTCGGCATCGCCACTCAAAAGCCGCACTTGCGCGCGCGCCTCGAGATCGACCAGTCTGCGCGCCAGCTGCACCGCTTCTTCACCGCAACGGTCGACCTCATGAAGATCATGGCGCGGGCGTGCGGTCACTCGCACCTGCGCGAATTCTCGCTGCATGATCTCACCACCTGGGATCGCGAGATGGCCGCGCTGAGCGGGGTTTCCTACGGCGGCGTCGGCTAGAGTCCACCGCAGCGCTCACCACCATCATGGCTGATAGCTTCGACTTTCCAGACACCGTCGCCAATTGGCAGGCGCTCACGCGACCGCGCTCGAGCGATCTCGAGGACACGCGCCTGCAGCTGCACTGGGCCGCGCAGCTGGTCTCTGCGATCGGCAACACGCTGTGTGCCGCTCGCAGCGACGACTCGCACACCAACCTCGAGTGGTCCGAGACTCGCCAGGGGTTGCTGAGCAAGCCCAGCGACACCGATCCATCCGTGCGCGCGCTGCTGCGGTTCCCAGACGTGAGCATCGAGCTGTTGAGCGGGCAGCAGACGGTCGCAACGCTCCCGCTCGAAGGCCGCCGGTTCAGCGAGGCCCTGGACTGGCTGACCGCCGCGGTCGCCACCGCGATCGGCCAGCCGCAGCTCGAGCTCGCGCGGCCCCGCCACGCCTTGCCGGCGCACCGCGTCGATCCAAACGGCGCAGGCGAGCCGTTTGGCGGCTGGCAACCCCACGCGCTGCGGGAGCTGACCCGGTGGTTCTCCAACGGCGATCGGGCGCTGCGAGAGCTCCGCAGCCACGACGCGCGCGCGACCGAGGTCCGCTGCTGGCCGCACCACTTCGACATCGCAACGCTGCTGGTGGTCGAGCGCGAGCACGCCAACGATCCCCACAGCGAGGTCACCCGCAGCCTGGGCGTGGGCATGACGCCCGGCGACGGCAGCTACGCCGACGCCTACTGGTACGTCACCCCTTGGCCGTATCCCGCCGCGCCCGAGCTCCCGCCGCTCGAAGGCGGCGGGATCTGGCACAAGGACGGCTGGGTTGGCGCGGTGCTGACCTCGACGGCGCTGCGCAACCCCCAGGCAGAGCGCTTCATCAAATTCCTGCGCTCGGCCTTGGCCGCCTGCGAAGGCATGCTCGGGTAGCCTGGTATGACGGTCGTCGTCACGGGCGCGTCGGGCCACCTCGGCGCCAATGTAGTCCGCGCGCTGCTCGAGCGCGGGGAGTCGGTCCGGGCCCTCGTTCACCGCAGCGCCGCCGCGCTCGACGGCCTTCAGGGTCCGCTCGAGCGGGTCGAGGGCAGCGTGTGCGAGCCCGCCAGCCTTGGCCCCGCGTTCGAGGGGGCCCGCCGGGTCTATCACCTGGCCGGGGTCATCTCGCTCGACGGCGATCCCAAAGGGAACGTGCATCGGGTCAACGTCGAGGGCACCCGCAACGTCGCCCGCGCCTGCGTCGAGCGCGGCGTTGACCGCCTGGTCCACGTCAGCTCGGTCCACGCCTACGACATGGATCCGCGCGACGAGATCCTCGATGAACGCCGCGGACAGGTCGCGGACTCGTCCGAGCACAGCGCCTACGATCGCAGCAAGGCGCTCGGCGAGCGGGTCGTGCACGAGCACATCGACGCGGGCCTCGACGCGGTGATCCTCAATCCAACCGGGATCATGGGTCCGGTCGACTTTGGGCCTTCGCGGCTGGGCCAGCTGCTGGTGGATCTGAGCGCCGGCAAGCTCCCGGCCGTGCTCGACGGGGGCTTCGACTTCGTCGACGTGCGCGACGTGGCGCTTGGGGTCATCGCGGCAGGTGAGCAGGGTCGGCGCGGTGAGAACTACATCTTGGGCAACGCCTGGTACTCCCTGCGCGAGCTGGCCAAGCTGGTCGAGCGGGCAGGGGGCGCGCGCGCCCCACGATGGGCAAGTCCGGTCTGGGCGGCGCGGCTGGGCGTCCCCTTTGCCCGGCTCGCCTCGCGGGTGGCCGGGCGCGAGCCAAGCGTCACGCGCGAGTCGCTCGACGTCCTGGTCTCGAACCGCTCGATCTCCAGCGCCAAGGCGCGCGCAGAGCTCGGCCACGCCCCGCGCCCGCTGGCCGACACGGTCGCAGACTCGCTGGCCTACTTCGCGCGCTGATCCGCGGCTGGTCTCAGCTCGGGCACTCGGGCGAGGGCGTCTCGCCCGCTCGCGGACGCCTTCGTGGATTGGTCCACCGAGCCGGCCTGTCCGATCATGCTATCGATCGCGGCCATGCTGGACAGCCCCGAGTTTCACCGGACCCTCACCTGGGTGATGATCGGTCTGGCCCTGGTCACCTTCGTCGCGGTCTCGCGGATCACCGCACCCTACGGACGCCACACCAAGTCCAGCTGGGGTCCAAGCATGCCAGCGCGGCTTGGCTGGATCGTGATGGAGTCGCCGGCGGTGCTGCTGTTCGCGTGGATCTATTTTCAGGGTGAGCACCGGTTCGAGCTGGTGCCCTTGCTGTTGCTGGGCATGTGGCAGTTTCACTACGTCCAGCGGACCTTCGTCTACCCGTTTCGCATGCGCAACGAGGGCAAGACCATGCCGGTGGTGGTCTGCGCGATGGCGTTTGGGTTTCAGGTGCTCAACGTCTACGTCAACGCCCGCTGGATCTCCGAATTTGGCAGCTACGACGTCGCCTGGCTCAGCGACCCGCGCCTGTGGATTGGCGCGGCGCTGTTCTTGGGTGGGTGGCTGATCAACGTCAAGGCCGACGCGATCTTGATCGCGCTGCGCAAGCCCGGCGAGCAAGGCTACAAGGTCCCGCGCGGGTGGCTCTACGAGTACATCTCGTGTCCCAACTACTTGGGTGAGATGCTGGAGTGGACCGGCTGGGCGGTCGCAACGTGGTCGGCTCCCGGGCTGGCGTTCATGCTGTTCACGATCGCCAACATTGGGCCGCGGGCGCTGGTCAATCATCGCTGGTATCGCGAGACCTTCCCGGACTACCCCGATCAGCGAAAAGCCGTGATCCCCTTCGTGCTGTGAGCGACAAGCCCGCGCTCGCGCGCTGACGCTGGGCGGAGTATAGGCAGGGCGCGAAGGTGATGAGCGAAGCAGACCAACATGAGTCCGGGCATGAGTCCGGGCACGAGTCCGAGCGGGTGCTGTTCAGCCAGCGATCGCCGTTCCAGGACATCGTGCTGGCGCAGGAGCCCAGCGGACACATCAACCTCACCCTCGACGACGTCTGGCAGTTTCGCTCGCAGGACGAGCACGTGTTTCACGAGGTGCTCGCGGACACGCCGATCATGATGGCTGCGTCGCCGGCGAGCGTGTTGATCCTCGGCGGCGGTGACGGCTTGGCCTTGCGCAACGTGCTGCGCTATCCCGCGGTCCGTCAGGTCACGCTGTGTGAGCTAGATCCGTGCGTGTTGACCATGACGCGCACGGTCCCGGAGCTGGTCGCGCTCAGCGAAAACAGCCTGGCGGATCCGCGCGCGCAGGTCATCGCCGCCGACGCGCTGGCCTTCGTCGAGACCGCGGACGTGCGCTATGACGTCGTCATCTGCGACTTCCCGGCGGTGACCAGCCCCGAGCTCTCGCGCCTGTTCGCGCCCGCGTTCTTTCGCCAGCTCGCGGCGATCACCCACGCACACAGCGTCGTCTCGATCCAGGTCAGCCTGGATCCGGCGGGCTTTTGGCCGATCTGCGCCGCCGTCGAGGCCTCGTTTGCATGGTTGCACCCGATGCTCGCCAATCTAGACGCCGCGGCAGATGTCGACGGCGGCGACGACGACAATTGGGCAGACTTCGTGATCGCCAGCCAGACCCCGCAGGTCCTGCGAACTAAGCCCGCCGCCGAGCTGCGCTTTCTCAGCCACGCGCGGGTGCCCCGGCTGCGCATCAAGAACCGCGCAGGCGACCGGTTCGAGACCGACGAATACGGGCAGATGCCCGACTATCGGTAGAATTCAGCGCCGCCCACGCAATCCCGGTGGCGACGCCGTCATCCCGGTGGCGACGCCGTCATCCAGTCGCGCGCGTGTCTCGGTTTAGCACCGTGCGCCCGACACATTTGCGTTCGCTGACGAACGCAGCTAGTAGACGCCCAGTTCGTCATGATTGAGGATGAGTCATTCACGGGTGTACCGCCTGCGCTTCGTGCTGCGATGGAGCTCAAGGGCTTCAAGGCCTTGACCGCCGTGCAGCGAGCGGTGGTCGAGCAAGAAGCGGTCGGCAAGAACCTGCGGATCTCGTCCCAGACCGGGTCGGGCAAGACGGTTGCGATCGGCATCGCGCTCCACGACGAGCTGGCCAACACCGAGCGCGAGCCCGGCAACAGCCCCAGCGCGATCTTGATCACCCCCACGCGGGAGCTCGCCAACCAAGTCCGCGAGGAGCTCTCGTGGCTGTACGCCAACTTGAGCGGCATGTACGTCACCGTTGTCACTGGCGGCACCGACATCAGTCGCGAGCGGCGAGCGCTCGAGCGGCGGCCCCGGTTGGTCGTGGGCACGCCGGGCCGCATGCTCGATCACATGCGCAGCGGCGCGCTCGACTGCAGCGCGGTCAAGCACGTGGTCCTCGACGAGGCTGATCAGATGTTCGACATGGGCTTTCGCGACGAGCTCGAGGCGATCATCGAGCAGCTCCCCAGCGAGCGCCTGAGCCACCTGGTCTCGGCAACCTTCCCGCGTCAGGTCCGGACCTTCGCCGACAACTTCCAGGGCCAGTACCTCCACATCCAGGGCACCAAGCTCGGCGAGGCCAACGAAGACATCCAGCACGTCGCGTTCCGGGTCCGCCCCAACGATCGCTACGCCGCCCTGATCAACGAGCTGATCTTGACCCAAGACGAGCGCTGCTTGGTGTTTGTCCGGCGTCGCGCCGACGCGGCCGAGCTCGCAGAGAACCTGGCCGCGGATGGCTTCTCGGCGCTGCCGCTCAGCGGCGACCTGCCGCAGGCCCAGCGCTCCCGCACCCTCAACGCGTTTCGCAACGGCCTGGTCAAGACGCTGGTCGCAACCGACGTGGCCTCGCGGGGGATCGACGTCGCCGACATCTCAATGGTCGTGCACTACGACCTGCCCGAAGATCCATCGGCCTACACCCACCGCAGCGGTCGCACGGGTCGCGCCGGGCAGCAGGGCAAGAGCCTGCTGTTGGTCGCTCCGCAGGCCGAGGGGCGGATCCGAAGGCTGTGGTCGCTCGCCAAGATCGAGGGCAGCTGGGTCGCGCCAATGACCCCGGCCAAGGTCCGCAAGACCTTGCGCAAGAAGCTGCGCAAGCAGCTGCATGATCAGCTCTCGGCTGACGAGTCACCCAGCGAAGAGCAGCTCGAGTACGCCCAGACCTTGCTGGCCCGGTTCTCCCCCGAGCTGCTGGTCTCGCGCCTGCTCGAGATCGCCGACCCGCCGCTCCCGCGCGAGCCCATGGAGATCGCGCCGGTCGAGGCCCGCGGCGCTCGCGGGGGCTCGAACGATCGCTCGGACGCTGGGCCTCGCTCGCGCGGTCGGTCCGACGGGTCGCGCTCGGGTCCACGCGGATCCTACGAGGGGCCGTACCAGCGCTACTCGATCAACTGGGGCCACCGCGCTGGCGCGACGCCGGCCCGGCTGCTCGCCCACATTTGCCGACGCGGGGACATCTCCAGCCAAGCGATCGGGGCCCTGCGGATCGAAGTCCGCAGCAGCACCTTCGAGGTCGCGCAGAGCGTGGCCACGCAGTTCGAGTCGCGCGCCCGGGTGCCGGACTCGCGCGACCCGGGCCTGCACATCGAGGTCATGAACGGGCGTGGGGACCATGCGGACCATGGCAATCAGGCCAGGGGTGACCACGGTGGTCCCAACGATCGGGGTAATCGCGAAGGTAAGCGCCCCGCGTTTCGCCCGCGCAACAAGGGCCCTCGCAAGCCGCGTTAGTCGCGGGTCTTCGCGGGCGCGGTCAAGCCAGCGTCAATGGGTGGGGGCGTCCCATCTGTTGGCGCTCTTTTGCGTACACTCGTGAATGGCACGAGGGGCCGGACTGAGTGCTTTAGGACAGCAATGTACACTCCATGACTGCACATTGAACCCCGGCCTGGATCCATTCGCTGAAAATCGGGCGAGATACCGCCCACGCATTTCGTCGCGAATACGATCCTTGGATTCAGCCGCCACCCCGGTCGCGGCGCAGGCGTGCCTTTTGCGCCGCGCCCTTGGCGACGAGCCTGGGCTTGAGCCAGCGACGCAGACCGGGGACCAGATAGGCCAGGGTCGCCAGCTTGGCCCCTGACACCGGAAACTCCCGCTCGACGCGTTGATCGCTCGCGCACGCGAGGATCATCTGGGCGACATCTTCGGCGCTGCAGATCTCCTGCGAGAGCACGATGTCTTCGACCTCGTCGAGCTCGTCCATGATGAAGCCGGTGTCGATCGGCCCCGGGCTGACCACGGACACGCTCACGTTGGTCCCACGCAGCTCCTCGGCCATCGCGTAGCTGAACGCCCGCAGGCCGAATTTCGTGGCCGAGTAGGTCGCTGCGCCGTCGAGGGGGACCTTGCCCGCGAGGCTGGCGACGTTGACGATGAATCCGCCGCTGGCCCGCAGGTGGGGCAGGACCATGGACGAGAGCGCGATCGGGGCGCGGAGGTTGACGTCGACCATCAGCGACAGCTCGTCGGGTTCGCGCGTGGCGACCGGACCACGAAAGTGCGCCCCGGCGTTGTTGACCAGGCCCCCGATGCCACCAAAGCGCTCGACGGTCGCGCGCACCAAGTGGGCGAGGGCCTCGTTGTCGGCCACGTCGGCGGCGATCGTGAGCGTTCGGTCGCCGTCCCCGAGCGCGGCGGCGGCCTGCTCGAGCGGCTCGAGCCGACGCGCGACCATGACCACGTTGGCGCCCTCGCGGTGAAACAGCTCGGCCGTCGCGCGGCCGACCCCGAGTGACGCGCCGGTGATGATGATGGTGCGGTCGCGAAAGCGCATGGGCCCATGTATGCCGTAGACCCGGGCCAACGAGAAGCAGGGGGCCCGCGAGCGCCTGAATTCGCCGTGGGGCGCCGTTAGTCGATGAATTGCGCGATGCGCGGACTTCGCTCCACGGGCGCGGGCGCTCGTGATGCGGCAACGAGGTGTCGCGTATCGCCGCTGCGCTCCCGTCCAGCTGTGGCGATTTGGTCCGCGCGCGCGGCATCGCTTTATTGGCACACGGAGTCAAAGTGCTGTCTTTTCAGGATGTCGTGAACATTGATCCAAATGCCACGCTTCACTGTGGTGAATCAACGCTCAATTCGGTCATTGATTTAATCATACACTCATGGCAGAGACAATGGCAGGAGGCTGCCACGCGTATGTCGAGCTGGGCGCGATCTCGCCCTGTCGATAGTTGCGATCTGCGCATTGTATCAATGTGGCACCGAGGTTCAATGTTCATATTGAGATATGCCACGCAATCCACGCATTCCCACTCTCATGTTTCCACTCGCTCTCGTTGGTCTCATCGCGTGCGATGATGATGGCAACGACACGCCGCGTGCGTACCCTACGGTCGCCGACCGGGAGCCAGGCCAGTCTGACGGGCCAACCGCGACCCCAGAGGGGCTTCGGGTCGCGTTCTTTGGTGACCAAGGGGACAGCAGCGATACACTCGCAGTGCTCGATCTGGTCAAGGACGAGGGCGCGGCGTTCTTGGTGATCGCAGGTGACTTCGACTACGGCGACAGCCCCTCGACCTGGGACAACAACAACGTCGATCGGCTTGGCGAGGACTACCCGATCTTCGCGGTGGTGGGCAACCACGACGAGGACAAGTGGGACGGCGGAAGTGGCTATCAGGCCAAGCTGCTCGATCGCATGCAGAACGCGATCGACGACGGCGCGATCTGTGAAGGCGAGCCGGGTCGCAACAGCGTGTGCACCTACAAGGGGCTGTTCATGGCCATGTCTGGCGTTGGCGTCATGGACGGCAAGGACGAGAGCGCGGACTACCTGCGCGAGCAGCTCGAGGCGAATGACGCGATCTGGTCGGTGTGCATCTGGCACAAGAACATGACCGACATGCAGACCGGCTCGAAGACCAATGACACCGGCTGGGGTGTGTACCAAGCTTGCCAGGACGAAGGCGCCATCATCATCACGGGTCACGAGCACGCCTACTCGCGGACCTTGTCGCTGACCGAGCTAGGCAGCGAGCCCAAGGGCCACGGCGCGACCGGGGACGCGGCCGAGGTGATCGTTGGCGAGGGCAGCACCTTCGTCAGCGTGACCGGTCTTGGCGGCCGCGGGATGCGGGACTTTGACGCGGACAAGCACGACGACGACACCTGGTGGGCAAGCATCTACACCTCTGATCTGTATGTGAAGAACGAGATGGTCATCGACGACTTCAACCCCGAGTCGGGCGGGGTGCTGTTCATCGACTTCAACGTCGACGGCGATCCCTATAAGGCGCACGGGTACTACAAGAACATCGCGGGCGAGATCATCGACGAGTACGACATCATTCGCGAAGGCGGTAGCGGCAGCGGTGATGGCGACGGTGATGGAGACACTGGTGACGGTGACACCGGCGACGGCGACACCGGCGACACGGCAGACGCGGGCGGCGACGGCATGACCGGAGACGGCGACGGCGACACGACCGGCGGTGACGGAGACGGCGACGTGACCGGCGGCGGCGACGAGGCCGGTGACGATGGCACCGGGTCCGACGGAGAGACCGGCGGCATGGACTGGGGGCCCGACTTCAACTTTGGCGACGACGACGCGGGCTGCAGCTGCAGCAGCAGCAGCACGCCAAGTCGGCCGCTGCCAGCCGCGCTTGGGCTGCTGGTCTTGCTGTGCGTGGGTCGTGGCCGGCGTCGCTCCAAACAGTCCGCGTAGGGTGTTCGGAGCGGGTCTAAGCTCGGGCGCAGGCATCTCGCCCGCTCGTGGGCGGCTCGGTGACGGGCTTCCCACGGGCGGGATCGGGATCGGGATCGGGATCGGGATCGGGATCGGGATCGGGATCGGGATCGAAATCGGGATCGGGATCGGGGATCGGGATCGGGATCGGGGGCGGGATGGGCATTGTCCATCCCGCCTACGACCCGCGCTTGGATCGCAGGCTCGCGCTCGGGCGCGTGTCACTCGATCTTGGTCGTCACTTCGTGCGGCCCGGCCCAGTGCTCGTCGAGCCGCCCGAGCTGCAGGGCGGCCCGGAGCAGGGCCTCGCGGCTGCCGACGCCGACCTTGGCGAAGACGTTGTGAACGTGCCACTTGACGGTCGCGCGGGTGATGCTCAAGTGCTTGGCGAGCACGCGGTTGTCAAACCCATCGAGCACGCCCGCGAGCACCTCGGACTCGCGACTTGTCAGCCGATGGCGCTGCGTGAGCCGCTGCACCGCCCACTCCAGCCGGGCGCTGCCGTGGCCCTCGTCGAGCTGGCGCACGACCTCGAAGCCGAGCGCCTCGAGCACCGCGCTGATGCGGCTGGCGTCGTCGTCGGCGACGACGTGAATGTGGACCTCGGGCTTGCTGGGGGCGGGCTTGGCTTCGTTCACAAACCCACGTTGGAGCCGGGGTCGCCGACCGTAAGGGACGCGAGCGCCACCGCGGCGTCGCACGCGAACGGTGACTCTCGGAGCTCTTGGGCCAGCCCGTCTCAGTGGGCAAATTCGACGGTGGCGAACCACCGCTCGATCTCGGCCTCGTGGGCTGCCCACTGCTCGGGGGCGCCCTCGGCCGAGATCGCGAACAGCCGATCCCCGATGATCGCCAGGCGCTCGCGCTTGCGGATCGAGCCAAGCCGCGCGTGCTCGGCGACGAGCTCCGCCTCCCAGCCCTGGGCGCCAGCGACGGTCGCGGCGTGGTCATCGAGGTACTCGACGCGCTGGAAGAACGCCTCGTTGTCCGCTCGATACAGCGACATCAACACGGTCTGTGCATCCGTCCGCTGTTCGGGGGGTTGGCGGCTGGCCTTGGCCGAGAGGAACAAGAATTCGTGGCGATCCTGGCGCCGGCAGCGGAGCGCGACGGCGGTCGCCTGTTGCTGGCCGTGGGCCTCTTCGAGACACTCCCAGCCCGGCTGCTCGGGGATCAGCACGGACACTTGGCCCTTGGCGTCGACCAATCGCCCCGGCTTGGGTGTCAGGGGCGTGGGCGCAGGCGCGGGCGTGGGTGTGGGTGTGGGCTGGACCTCGGGCGTCTTCGCCTCACACGCTGGAGTCACCAGCGCGAGCAAGCCGAGCAAGCCGATCAGGCCAAGCCAGCGCAGGCTCAGCTCCAAGCGCGCGCCCCAAGCAGCAACATCAGCAGGGCCTTCTGGGCGTGCAGGCGATTCTCGGCCTGGTCGAACACGACCGACTGCGGACCGTCCATGACCTCGTCGGTGACCTCTTCGCCGCGGTGGGCAGGCAGGCAGTGCATGAAGATCGCCTGCGGGCCGGCGCGGGTCATGAGGTCTTCGTCGACCTCGAAGTCGGCGAGCAGCTGCAGCAGGCGCGTGGCCTCGGCCTCTTCGCCCATGCTCACCCAGGTGTCCGAGTAGATCACGTCGGCGCCGACGACCGCGGCGTGGGGGTCGTGCGAGAGCTCGATCTTGGTGCCGGCGGCGGCCGCGTCGGCCCGGGCCTGATCGAGCACGAAGGCGTTGGGTGGGAGCGAGCGCGGGCAGCAGCAGACCACGTCCATGCCCGCGCGCGGTCCGGCCAGCATCAGCGAGTGCGCGACGTTGTTGCCCGCGCCAACCCAGACCAGACGCTTGCCCTTGGTCGTGCCGTGGTGCTCGCGGATCGTCTGCAGGTCGGCGAGCGCCTGACACGGGTGATACATGTCTGTCAGGGCATTGATGATCGGGATCGAGCCGTGCTCGGCGAGGCCGTCGACGTGGTCCTGGCCAAAGGTGCGGATCACGATGGCGTGGACGTAGCGCGAGAGCACCTTGGCCGTGTCGTGGATCGACTCGCCGCGGCCCATCTGCATGCCCGCGCCGCCGCTGGTGCTCAGCGCCAGCGACTGCGCGCCGAGCTGCGAGATGCCGACCTCGAACGAGATGCGCGTGCGCGTGGACTGCTTGGCGAAGATCATGGCGATCGACTTGCCGGCCAGCGCGGTCACGCAGCTGCTGGGGTCGGTCTTGATCTCGATCGCGAGATCGACGACGCGCATGGTGTCCGCGGGGCTCAGATCGAGGAGGCTTCGGAGGTGACGAGTCATGGGCGGTGGATTCTAACCTGGGCTTGACAGCGGAGTCGCCACCAACGCAACGTGAACCCTCGATTGGACGCCATGCGCACCCCCGTTCAACTCAACGACGAGATCAGCCCGCTGCGCAAGGTCGTTGTCCACCAGCCGGGCGACGAGATCGTGCGGATGACCCATTGGGACCTCGAGCGCCTGTTGTTCGACGATCTGCTGTCGCCGGCCGAGACCGCGCGCGAGCACGAGCTGATGACCCAGATCCTCAGCGACGCCGGGGCCGAGGTCGTGGAGATCACGACGCTCTTGGCCGACGCGATCACGCGGGCGCCGGTCGCCGCGCTCGAGCAGCTGGTCCATCGGATCTGTGATCTGGCCGGGGTCGGGGAGCTCAGCGCCAAGCTGGCGCGCTGGCCAAGCGACGCGCTGGCCCGTGGCTTGGTCTGCGGGATCAATTGGGCCGACGTCCCCGAGGTCCCGCCCAGCTTGGCCCGGATCCGCGCGGGGATCTTCGATCCGCGCGACATGGCGCTCAATCCTCTGCCCAACCTGATGTTCATGCGCGACCCCTGCATTGCGATCTACGATCGCCTGGTCGTCTCGCGAATGGCGACGCCGGCCCGCGCCCGCGAGGCGCTGCTGGCCGGGTTCGCGCTCGAGTGGTCCGAGCATGGGATCGCGGGCGAGCTGTCGTTCGCCGACGCCCACACGATGCCCGAGTCACACAGCGGGCTCGAAGGGGGCGACGTGCTGGTCTTGTCCCCCGAGGTCATCATGATCGGCTGCTCCGAGCGCAGCCAGCCCCAGACCATCGAGTTCCTGGCCCGCGACGTGCTGTTCCCCAGCTTCCCCAAGCTCGAGCGGGTGTACGTGGTCATGCTGCCGCAGCAGCGCTCGATGATGCACCTCGACACCGTGCTGACCCAGGTCGACGTCGGGCTGTTCTTGGGTCACGCGCCGCTGCTGCGCCGCTCGCTGGCCGCGGGCGGGGCCGGGGTCGTGTGTCTGGCCCCGGGTCGCGCGCCGCAGCTGCGCGAGCAGCAGAGCGTGCTCGATGTGCTGCGCGAGTCGTTTGGCAATGACACCAAGCTGGTGCCCTGTGGCGGCGAGGACCCGCTGCACCAAGAGCGCGAGCAGTGGACCGACGGCGCCAACGCGATCTGTCTCGCGCCTGGCAAGATCATCTTGTACAGCCGCAACGTTCGCACGATCGAGGCGCTGGCGGAGCTCGGCTTCGAGCACGCGCGGGTCAGCGTCGTGCAAGAGCCCGATCATCGGCGCGAGCTGGTCCGCGCAGGCATGGCCGCCCAGCGCACCGTGTTTGGATTCTCGGGCAGCGAGCTGTCCCGCGGGCGGGGTGGGGGACGGTGCTTGACCATGCCGCTGCGCCGCGACGTCCGATCCTGCTAGCATTGACGCAAGTGGACGACATTCAGGCTTCGCGAGCGGCTCCTGCCTCCCCTACACCGACGGTCGTCGTCGCCATGGGCGGTCACGCGTTCATGTTGCCGGGCGAGCGGGGCACCCACGAGCAGGCCACCCAGAACGCGCGCGCGATCTGTAGCGCGCTGATGGTGTTCATCGAGGCTGGCTACAACCTGGTCTTGACCCACGGCAACGGGCCGCAGGTGGGCGACCTGCTCGATCAGGTCGAGCGGACCCGCGACCACATTCCCACGCGCCCGCTCGATGTATTGGTCGCCGAGACCGAGGGCAGCCTGGGCTACCTCCTGCAGCGGGCCATGCTCAACGAGCTGCGCCAGCGCGACGTTCGTCGTTATGTCGTCACCGTGATCACGCAGGTGCTGGTTGACGAGGGCGACCCCGCGTTTGCAAACCCGACCAAGCCGGTCGGTCCGTCAATGACCGAGGCGGTCGCCAAGCAGCGCGAGGCTGAACACGGGTGGGCGATCAAGCTCGACGGCAAGCGCGGCTGGCGACGCGTGGTCGCCTCGCCGCGGCCCAAGAAGGTGATCCAGCGCCACATGATCCGCGAGGCCGCGTACCGGGGCCACATCGTGATCGCGGCCGGCGGCGGGGGGATCCCGGTCACCAAGGACGCGACGTCCAACGACTATGTTGGGATCGAGGCGGTGATCGACAAGGACCTGACCTCGAGCGTGCTGGCGACCGACGTGCGCGCGGATCTGTTGGTGATCCTGACCGCCGTCGACGGCGTGTACATCAACTGGGGCACCGACGACGAGACCCGACTGGGCGCGGTGACCATGGCCGAGTGCCGACGCTACATTGACGAAGGCCACTTTCCCGCTGGCTCGATGGGGCCCAAGGTCGAGGCGATCTACGGGTTCTTGCAGCGCGGGGGCCGACGCGGGCTGATCACCGACGCCCACAGCCTTGTCGACGCGCTCGACGGCCGGGCCGGCACCCACTTCGTTGGCCGGATCTGAAGACAGCCCAGGAACACGGTGGTTCAGGGCGACAGCTCTTGCTGGATGATCTGCTCGAACGCCGCGATCGGCTGGGCGCCCGTCAGCACCAAGCCATTGATGAAGAACGTGGGCGTGCCCTTGGCGTCGAGGTCTTGCTCGCAGAACGCGGCCTGCTCGTCGATGCGCTCGTCGGTCTTGGGGTCCGCGATGTCGCGACGAAAGCGCTTGATGTCGAGCCCGAGCTGCTTGGCCATGTCCTCGAGCTCGGCGTCGCTGCGCTGCTTTTGGTTGGCATAGAGCGCGTCGAACATCGGCCAGAACTGGCCCTGGTTCTCGGCCGCGACCGCGGCTCGGTGGGCGGCGCGAGCGGTGGTGTGAAACGCCAGCGGGTGGTGGCGAAAGTAGACGGCGAGGTCGCCCTTGTGATCTTGGAGCAGCTGCTGCAGCGTCGCGGTGCTGCGCTGGCAGAACGGGCAGTCGAAGTCGCCGCACATCAGGATCTGGATCTTTGGCTTGTTCGCGCCGCGCTCGGGCAGGCCGCTGAGCTGGGTCGCAAACCGCTGGGTTGGGATCGGGGGTGGCGCTGGCGTGGTCGTTGGCCGGACGTCGGCGGCTCGCTCCGCGGCGCTCGCGGCCAGGATCCGGGCCCAGACTTGGTCGGGTGGGGCGCCGGCTTGCAGCAGGCGCTCGGCGACGAGCAGCTCCTCGCGGACGATCGCGTCGACCTCCTCGAGCGACCGGGCCCCACGAAACGGACGACCATTCACGAAGAAGCTGGGGGTCGAGCGGACCGCGAAGGCCTGGCCAAACGCGATGTCGGCCTCGACCCGCTCGGCGTGGAAATTGTTGGAGACCTCGGCGAGCAGCCGCTGGGTGTCGATCCCCGCGCCCACGATCTGTTGCGCGATCGTCTCGGGGCTCAGCGCGCGGTTGTTGGCGAACAGCCACTCGTGCATGAACGCGAACTGACCCTGGCCATGAGCCGCGAGCGCCACCGCAGACGCGAATTTGGCCTGCGCGTGCATGTCGAGCGGGAACTGCCGCCAGACCACGCGCAGCCGCTGCGGATAGCGCTGCAGCAGATCGAGCATGACCCCATTGAGCCGCTGCGAGTAGGGGCACTGATAATCATAGAACATGACGATCGTGACCAAGGGCGTGCTCGCGCCAGCCCATGGGTGATCGCCGTCGTAGTCGACGCGATAGCGCTCACCTTCAATGAGATGCGCGAGGTCGGAGCCGACTAAGCGCCAGTCGAGGACCGGCCCGACCGGGGCGCGCACCGGGGCCTCTACGATCACGCTGGGGGCGTCTGCGAAGCCACTTGGCTCGGCCGCGGGCGGCGTGGATGGCGTGGATGGGGTGATGTTGGCCGTGGGTTGGTGGCACGCCAGGACCCACGCGCACAGGAACAGGATGACGCCGAACGCGGGACGGGCCCAAGCAGCAGCAGAGCGCATGCCGAGCACTATACGCGGTTAATCCTCGCCGCCAGCGCGGCGCCCAGCCTTCTTTTGGCTCACTCGACGCTTCTCATCCAATCGCCGCCGCTTCGCCGCCTTGCTCGGGCGCGTCGCCCGACGCGACTTTGGCCGGTCCAGCGCCGCCTGAACCAACCCGGCCAGTCGCTCGCGCGCCAGCTCCAAATTTCGATCTTGGCTCCGCGCGCTGGAGCTCGAGATCAACACGTTGCCGTCGCCATCGACCCTTCTGCCTGCGAGCGCGACCAGTCGCTCCCGCGCCCAAGCCGGCAGCACCGACGAGCTCGCCAACGCCCAGCGCAGCTGCACCTTCGTCGCGACCTTGTTGACGTTCTGCCCGCCCGGACCGCCGCTTGCGACCGCTGTCCACGACAGCTCGCGCGCGGGGATCTCGATGTCGCTGGTCACCGTCAGGTTCTCCATGGCGCGCGCAGTGTAGCGACGATCCCCGCCAGCGCCACCCGCTCAGCGCCACCAGATCGCGTCGGCTCGCGCGCGCGCCGTTGCTTTGATCTGGCGAAACAGCAGCTCCGATCGCAGCGGCTCCAACGCGGCGCAGTGCTCCAACCAATCGGCGTCTGCGAGCGGTCCCTCTCCCGCGAGCGCGAGCCAGCGCAGCCCCAGCTGCGGGTGACCGTGGCGCATCGCGGCCTCGCACGCGACCTGCAAAACGGTCGTGCGAAACCGAGGGTTGGGCACCAACGGCAGCGCCTGCTCGACCCGCGCGACGAGCTCGTCCGCCGTGAGCGGATCGAGCCACAGCGTCGCGGCGAACTCGTAGATCGGCGACCCGGGCGCGAGCAGATCCGCCATGGCAGCGGCAGGGCCAGCGAGGCGAGCCGGATCGCCAAGCCAATTCGCGGCCCGCAGCTGCAGCAGCACGACCGGGAAGTCCGTGGGCCGAGGCTCGACCGCGTAGTAGCGGCCAAGCCAGCCGTCGTAGGAAGGGACCTCACCGCGCAGCACGTGGTACCGCGCGATCGGGGGCAGGCAAAACGCCAAGCTGGGTTCGAGCTCGAACGCCAGCTCGAGGTTGTCGATCCCCGCGAGCGGGCGCCCGCCTTCGACCTGCAGCTGGCCGAGGTAGGCCAGCGCAGACGCGTAGGTCGGGGCGATCGTGAGGGCGTACGAGAGCGAGCGCGCGCCGCTGCGGTAGTCGCCGGCTTGGGTGTGCCAGCGGGCCGCGGCCAGGTGGGTCTCCGCCACCTCCGGCGCCCACCCGAGCGCGACCTCGATCGCCTGCTCGGCCATGCTCTGGTAGTCGGGCTCTTCGTCCGTTCGCGGCAAGAACCACGCATGCATGCACGCGTTGGCGTAGGCCGCCAGCGCGGGCTTGAAGCTTGGCGCCAGCGTCAGGCTGCGCTGCAGATGTTCGATCGCGCCGTCGGGCTCCTTGAACTTCCACAGCCGGGCGAGCTGGCGCGCGCGCAGGTAGTGCTCGACGGCCTCCGGGGTGGCGTCGCCGCGGTGGACCGAGTGCTCGACCTCGAGCCGCAGCGCCTCGGCGATGCGCTTGCCAAGCTTGTCTTGCAGCTCGAACACGTCGCCGATCGATCCCTCGAAGCGCTCGCTCCAGCGCTGGAAACCGGTCGCCCCATCGAGCAGGCGGGCCGAGATGCGGACCCGCTCCCCGACCACCTGGACCGTGCCGTCGACGAGCGCGTCGACGCCCAGCTCGCGGCCGATCTCTCGCGGGTCGCGATCGCGGCGGTTGGCGTAGCGGGCCGTGGCGCCGCCGCCCGAGACCCGCAGGCCGTTGGTCTGCGCCAGCAGATCGATCAGCTCGTCGCCAAGGGCCTCGCCGATATAGGCGCTGTCAGCGGGTCCGCGGTGCGAGAAGGGCAACACCGCGAGCGCGAGCTGTCGGACCAGCGCGGGGGTGTTGTCGGCGTTGTCACTCGCCTGCGCTGCCACCAACTCGGCGAGCAGCTCGGCGACCGCTGCGGCCACCCGATCGGCGCTTGGGCGCTCGCTTGGTTCGCGCGCGAGCATCAGCGAGAGCAGCTGCGCGAGCCCAGGATCCAGGTTGTGGGTGGCCGCTAGATCTGGCGGGGGCTCGTGGAGCCGCGCGAGCGCGGCCTGCATGAGGTTGACCGCCGACCCCGGCTCGGCGCCGGTCCGCGAGAACGGCAGCTCGCCCGTGAGCAGCTCGTGAAGCATGAGCCCAAGCGCGTACACGTCGGTGGCCGAGCTGAGCGGCTCACCAGCGAGCTGCTCGGGCGCCATGTAGGCCGGCGTGCCCACGGTCCCGTTGGTGTTGAGGGTGGCGTCGGATCCATGCAGGCCGCGGGCGACGCCAAAGTCCGTGATGATCACCCGGCCACCGGCGCGACCCGTGTCGGCGTTGGTGCCCTCGACCAGCACGTTGCTGGGCTTGAGATCCCTGTGCACGACCTGGGCCGCGTGGGCGGCCGCGAGGCCCTCGGCGATCTGAACCGTGATGTCGAGCACCGTCGCGCGCTCGAGTCGACGCCCGCGGGTGAGCGCGTCGAGGCCCTGGCCATCGACGTACTCCATGGTCAGGAACCGGCGTCCGTCTTGCTCGCCAAGGTCGTAGGTGCGCGCGGCGTTGCGATGGGTGACCCGTCGCGCGAGCCGAACCTCGCGGCGAAATCGCTCGATGCCGTCGGGGGTCTCGCTGGTGAGATCGAGCAGCTTGAGCGCGACGACCTCGTTGAGCTCGAGGTCGCGGACGCGATAGACCGCGCCCATACCCCCGCGCCCCAGCAGCGCCTCGAGCAGGTAGCGCTCGGCGAAACACTGACCGATCACGATCCCCGACTGCAGGCGATCGGTTGGTTGGTCCTCGGCCACCGTGTCGGCCACATGCTCACGCTACCAGACGGATCGCCGACCGGGGATGGTCACGTGGCCGCGCGAAAACGGGCCCCGCGAAGCTCAGCGGCTGGTCTGGGTCGCGCTCACGCTCGGAGCCGCCCACACAGCTTCCGCCCGGCCTCGCACGATTGTTCGCACGGCCTCGAACTCCGGCCGGTGCCGCAGCGGCGAGAACAACGGGCAGTGCTCGAGCCAGTGAAAGTCGACGAGCACCCCCGCGGCGGCCAGCTGGATGTACTCCATGGCCAGATCTTCGAGACCGTGAAACATGGCGGCTTCCGCCCCGAGCTGGCGCACCAGCGAGGCGAAGCGGGGGTTTCGGGTCACCTCGAACACACCCTCGAAGGCCGCGCGCAGGTCATCGGCGCTCGCCTTGGGGAGCGTCATGACCCTCGCGTAGGACACCAGCGCGAAGGTGTTGGGGATGCTGTCACCGAGCCGGGCGCGGGCCTCGGCGAGCTGTTCGTGGTCGCCGTACCACCCCGCCACGCGGATCTGGAGGGTCGTGATCGGAAGATCGTTGTCGCGGCCGGTCGCGGCGTAAAATCGCGCGAGCTGTTCCCGGTAGCCGTCGAGATCGCCGTCGAGCGCTCGGTAGCGGGCGATGTCCTGGATCGATCGGATCAGGCCCGGGTCGAGCTCGAAGGCGAGCTCGAGGTGGTCGACGCCCTGCTCGGGTCGGCCGGCTTCGATCTGCAGCCGACCCAGGTACTCGTGGGCGGCGGCGTAGGTCGGGGCGATCCGCAGGGCCTGACGCAGGGACTCCGCGGCGGGCTTGTAGTGGCCGTGCTGGACGGCGTGGATCGCCGCGGCGAGGTGGGTCTCGGCGAGCTCGGGGGCGCCGGACACAGCCAGCGCGACGGCGTCGCAGGCCAGCGTCTCCCAGTCTGGCTCGTCGGGCTTCCAGCTTGGCAAGAACCACGCGCGCAAGCAGGCGATCGCGTGACCGGCCATGGCTGGCTTGAACTGCGGGGCGAGCTCGCGGCACTTCTCGTACTGGGCCAGCGCGCCGGACGGGCCCTTCCAGTCCCAGGTGCGGGCCAGCTGCCGCGCGCGCAGGTAGAACTCGATCGCCTCGAGCGGCGCGTCACCGCGGTGGGCGATGTCTTCGAGCTCGAGCCGCAGCGCCTCTGCGATCCGCCGGCCCATCTTGTCTTGCAGCTCGAACACGTCCTCGAGCGCGCCATCGTAGCGCTCGCTCCACAGCTGAAAGCCGCTGTTCACGTCGAGCAGCCGGGCCGAGATCCGCACGCGCTTGCCCGCGAGCTGCACGGTGCCGTCAACGATCACGTCGACGCCAAGATCGCTGCCGATCATGCGAGGGTCCCGATCACCGGCGTCGGCGAACCGGGCCGTGGCGCCGCTGCCCGAGACCCGCAGCCCCCGCATGGTCGAGAGCACATCGATCAGCTCGTCGCTGAGCGCCTCCGCGATGTAGCGCTCGTCCTCGGGGCCGCGGAACCGAAACGGCAGCACCGCGAGGGCGCGCCCGCCGGTTGGGGTGGGGGTGCCGAGCGCAGACGGGGTGGGGTTGGGCCGGCTGCCGGGCATCGCCGAGGTCACGGCAACGGACATGGCGAGGGCCTGGGCGGAACCCCCAGCGCGGGAGCTGTCGCGCGCGGCCGGCATGCCCAGCGTGCGATCGTCGGGACCCACCTCGCTGCAGACCCCGCCAAGCAGCTCCGCGAGCGCGCTGGCCGACTCGATGCGATCGCCGATCTCGCGGGCGAGACAGCGCGTGAGCACGTTGACGAGGGGCGGCGGGATCTTGGGATCGGCGGCGAAGTCGGGCAGCGGTTGGTGGAGCCGGGCGAGCGCGATCGCCATTGGAGATCCGCCCGTGAACGGCAGCCGGCCGGTCAGCATCTCGTGGAGGATCAGCCCGAGCGCGTAGAGATCGGCCCGCTCGCCGACCCGCTCGCCCGAGACTTGCTCGGGTGCCATGTACGCCGGGGTGCCAAGCAGGCCGCCGGTCTGCAAGGTGGCGTCGTTGCCTTGCATGGCCCGCGCGATCCCAAAGTCAGTCAGAACGATCCGGCCCGTTCGCTCGACCAGCACGTTGGCGGGCTTGAGATCCCTGTGGATCACCCCGGCTTCGTGGGCCGCGGCCAGGCCCTCCGCGATCTGCTGGGCGAACCCGACCGCGCGCGCGCAGCTGAGCTGCTGCCGACCCAGGAAGGTCCGCAGGCTCTCGCCGTCGACGTACTCCATCGTCAAGAACCGCCAGGACTCGTGCTCGCCCAGATCGTAGGTTCGCGCGGCGTTGCGGTGGGTGACGCGTCGCGCCAGCCGGACCTCCCGGCGGAACCGCTCGACCGCCTCGGGGCTGGCGATCGAGCCGTCGAGCAGCTTGAGGGCGACCACCTCCGCGACCTCCCGGTCGTGGACACGAAACACCGACCCCATGCCGCCGCGCCCAAGCAGCTGCTGGATCTCGTAGCGCTCGGCGAACACGTCACCGATCTTGACGCCCGTGCGGACGACGGAGGTGGCGTCGTCCCCTTCGGTCTGGGCCATGCCGAAACCTATCAGATGCCGGTGCAGGCCTGCCAAGCTGGGTGACGTTTGGTCGTTGGTACAGGGTGACGGTCAGACGGAATCGCGCATGAGGCGCTTCGTTGATGGATCCGCCTGGTGGTCGGACCCCCGATCCCCCAGCCAATCCCGTAGCATGGCCCGGCCTTGGGACTCTCGCGCATCGTCTCGATCTTCGGCGCCCTGACCATGCTCGCGATCGCGTACGCGCTCTCGAGCGATCGCAAGCGGGTCAGCCTGCGCGTGGTCTTGTGGGGGGTCGGCCTGCAGTGGGCCTTCGCGGCGCTGTTGTTGTGGGTGCCGGCTGGCAAGGTCGGGCTCGAGGCGCTGGCTGGGTTCGTGACCGGCGTGCTCGCGCACTCCTACGCGGGCTCGGAATTCTTGTTTGGCTCGCTGGGCGCAAAGAGTGGGGGCGAGAGCGGCTTCGGGGTCGTGTTCGCGTTTCAGATCCTGCCCACGATCGTGTTCGTGGCGGCCCTGTTCGCGGTGCTCTACCACCTCGGGGTCATGCAGCTGATCGTTGGCGTGCTCGCCAAGGTCATGGTCGCGACGATGGGCACGAGCGGGGCCGAGTCGCTGTCGGTTGGCGCCGCGGTGTTCATGGGCCAGACCGAGGCGCCCCTGACGATCCGTCCGTTCCTCGAGGGGCTGACCAAGAGCGAGCTGTTCTTGGTCATGGTCAGCGGCATGGCAACGGTATCGGGCGCGATCTTGGCCGCCTACGTGATGATCGGCAACGTCGAGATGAAGTTCCTGCTCGCGGCGGTGGCGATGACGGCCCCGGCCTGCGTGGTCACGGCCAAGCTGATGATCCCCGAGGACGACAAGCCGGTGACCCTGGGCCAGAGCAATTTCGACCTGCCCAAGGACGAGGACTCCAACCTGTTGCTGGCCGCCGCCAACGGGACCACCGACGGGCTCAAGCTCGCCGTCAACGTTGGCGCCATGCTGATCGCGTTCATCGCGTTGGTCTCGCTGATCAACGCCGGGTTTGGGTTGATCGAGATCGGCGGCGAGCCGCTGACCTTGCAGCGCATGCTGGGCTGGATCATGGCCCCGGTCGCGTTCTTGATGGGCGTGCCCTGGTCCGAGTGCATCACCGTGGGTGGGGTGCTTGGGACCCGCACGGTCGTCAACGAGATCGTCGCGTTCATTCAATTGTCCGAGGTCATGGGCTCGCTCAGCACCCGCTCGCACCAGATCGCAACCTTCGCGGTGTGCGGGTTTGCCAACGTGTCCAGCATCGGGATCCAGATCGGCGGGCTCGGGGCGCTCGCGCCCAGCCGGCGAGGGGACATCGCCAACCTCGGTGTCCGAGCGCTGATCGCAGCGACCCTGGCCAACTTCATGACGGCCTGTGTGGCGGGCGCGCTGTTGGCGGGCTGAGCCGGAGCCGACCTGGGACACCCTCCCTGGCGGTTGGACTGGTTCACCCCGGGCAGCGAACTCAGCTCGGGCGAGGGCTTGTCCTGGACGCGACCGCGGGAACCGGCGACACTTCGCGTAGGGAGCTCAGCTTGATTAAGCGCCTCGAGATCGAGAACTACGGCTGCATTCGCCACGTCGAGGTCAAGCCGACGCCGCTGCACGCCTTTGTTGGGCCCAGCGACGTTGGCAAGTCGACGGTGCTCAAGGCCATCGACACCTTGTCGCGGTTCATGCGAGTGGAAGATCACCGCGACGAAGCGCCGCCGCTGATCCCACTCAAGGCTCGCAACACGATCACGCTGACCGTGGAGTTTGCCGGCAGCCTGGGCTTCAACGTTGGGTTTGCCCCGCGCTCGCAGACCCTCGAGACCTACGTGCGCGAGTCGATGCAAGGTGAGTGGCTGGGCTATCGCCACGTCACGCCCGACTTTCGCTGGGCGTCCGACGAGCCGCCGGCCGCGATCGACTTCGCCAACCAGATCCGCGAGCAGCTGCGCTGCCGCTTCGTGCACTTGCAAAACGCCGCGCTGCATCGCGACAGCCCGCTGATCACCGAGTACATGCCCGTCATGCTCGAGGAAGAGGGCCACGGGCTGGCGGGGGTCTACGATCGGATCATGGCGCGCGGTGACGATGCCTTTGATGTGATCACCCAGCGGATCCGCAGCCTGTTCCCTTGGGTCGGTGGCATCGAGGTCACGACCGTCTCACAGGTCACCAAGAACCTGTTCGTGCGCAGCCTCGACGGCCAGCGGATCCCCGCCAAGCACGTGGGGGTTGGGCTGCTGCGCATGCTCGCGTGGGAGTCGCTGCGCTACTCGGAGCGGCCGCGGGTGCTGTTGGTCGAGGAGCCCGAGGCCGGGCTCAGTCCCGCGCTGATCAGCTTGGTCATGCAGATCCTGCGTGAGCTGACGGTCGACCCCGAGCAGCCCGTGCAGGTGTTGATCTCCACGCGCAGCCCCTTGGTGGTCGCGGAGCTCAGCCCGCACGAAGTCACGCTGGTGACCCGCTCTGCCAGCGAAGGGACCCGAGTGTCAGCGCTGGCGGACCACCCGGACTACCTGGCCGCGGCCCAGCGCCTGCCCCGGGGCTTGCGCGGGCTGGATCTCGCCGATGGGGTCATGAACGCGCCCAGCCACAAGACCGTACGCACAAGGGTCTAGAGCGCCGATCAGTTTGGAGTCGCGGCGTCAGGTGCGTCTGGGGCCGTTCCTGCCTAGGAGGGAGGCCGAAGCTGTATCCGGCATACTGCGAGCGCCGACCGACAACGGCAGGGGCGGTCCCAGATGTGCCTGGCGTCGTGAATTCAAACTGATTGGCGCTCTAGACCCCAGAGGGGCCCAAGAACCGGTGGTTCCGGCGAACTCTGCTGCACGGGCGGGTTGGTTTTCGGGTAGGGTCCGTTCATGCCTGCTTCGCTCCCCCGCGAGGATCGCCTGCGCCTCATGAAGTTCGTTTGCTCGTTCGCCTGGGCTGACCTCGAGGTCCAGGACGAGGAGCGCGACTTTGTTGGCTCGATGATCGAGACCCTCAACCTTCAGGACGATCGCAAACAGATCGAAGGCTGGCTGAAGCATCCGCCACCACCCGAAGAGGTCGACCCCACCGACGTGCCGCGCGAGCATCGTGAGCTGTTCCTCGACGCGGTGCGGCGGCTGGTCGCGGCGGATGATCGGATCGATCCGCAAGAGGCAGAGACGCTGGCGCTGTTCGAACAGCTGCTGGTTTAGCTTTGACCCCCCCGGAGGGTTTCGCACTTCGGGTCACTCGCTTCGCTCGCTCCCGTTGGCAATTTGTTGGCGGGGGTGTGATTGGCCCCCTAGAAGGGGGCTCTCGTCTGGGCGCTAACGGCCGGCGGGGCGGCGCTCCATCTGTTTCTTGCCGCTATTGGGGCGGCGCTCCACTGGGTTCTTGCTGCCATTGGGGCGGCGTTCCACTGGGTTCTTGCTGCCATTGGGGCGGCGCTCCACTGGGTTCTTGCCGCCTGCGGGGCAGCAGCCTCGTGTGGCCCCAACGGAGGCGCCCCCCCGCGGCGGCAAGAAACAAATGGAGTGCCGCCCCGCTGGCGGCAAGAAACAAACGGAGGAGGCTGGCTAGCAGTTGCAGCCGCCGCCTCCTCCTCCGCATCCACCACCTCCGCAGCCGTTGCCGCAGTTGCCACAGCCGCTGCACCCGTTGCCGCAGCCGTTGCATGCGTTTCCGCAGCCGTTGCAGCCGTTGCAGCCGTTGCAGGCATTGCCGCAGCCGTTGCAGGCGCCGCCGCAGTCGGAGCATGCGTTGCCGCAGCCGTTGCAGCCTTCGCAGCCCTCATTGCACTGGCCGCAGCCGGATCCCAAGCTCGAGCAGGCTCCGCCGCAGTCTTGGCCGCATCCGCTGCAGAACCCCGTGCAGCCGTTGAAGCAGCCGCCGCAGGCTCCCAGGGAGTCGCCGCAGCCGGAGCATGCGTCGCCGATACCGCCGCAGAGCGCTTGGATCAGCTCGCCCAAGCAGTTGCAGCCGAGGCCGCCGCCTTCTCCCGTTGGCTCGAGGCCGGTGGTGGCGTCGGGGAGATCGGGGGGGATGTCGAGGGGCTCGCCAGTCTCGGTGCCGCCGGTCTCGGTGCCGCCCGTGTCTGTGCCGCCCGTGTCTGTGCCGTCCGTCTCTGTTCCGTCGGTGTCGGTGCTGCCGGTGGTCGCGGCTTGGACCAGGCGTGACCACGTCGTGGTGAAGGTGGCGATCACGAGGGCGGCGATCGCTTGGGCGAAGCGGGCGACGGCGTGGGTCTGAATCGGGCGGGGTCGCTGGCCCGAGGTGGCCAGCAACTGCTGGGCGCTGGCGGCTGCGAGCTGGGCTCGCGCGCCGAGCTGGGTGACCAGGATGTTGACGAGCACGGGGCGGTGGCGGACCAGCGGCAGGGCGTTGAGGGCCGCGGTCACGTTGGCGCGGGCGCGCTCGAGCGCTCGGGTGGCGTCGCGGATCCGGGCGCGGTCGGGCTGCGGGCGGCCGCGGTAGTCGTGGACCAAGCAGGGGTTGAAGTCGCCGGCGCGCTGGTCTTGTTGGAGATCCTCGAGGGCGTCGATCAGGTAGATCAGGGTGCCGACGCCGCGACCGAGCTTGGCCAGCAGCGCCCGCGGGTCGAGATCGCAGCGGACCAGCGCGGCGCTGCTGGCCGCTTGGCCGCTGGAGCCGGTCACGGAGCTGGTCACGGATCCGGGCAGCGCGACGATGCGCTCGAACACCAGCTCGAGCGCGGCTGCGGTCGGCTCGGCGGCCTGCTCGGGATCGGTCACGCCGATCCGCTCGGTCGCGGCCTGGCGGTGCTCGACGCCGATCAGGTCGGCGAGATCGGAGCCGAGCGCAGCCAGGGTCTCGCGCGCGCGGGTGGCTGGCCTGTCCAGCAGCGGGCGGGCGATCCGGGCGAAGCTGCGGCCATCGATCGCTCGATCCGCCAGCCACTGATCCGCGAGCAACAGCTGGATCGCGGCCGCGTAGCGCATCGCGACCGAGTCGGGGCTCACGGTTGGCCGGTGCACGACCGGCAGCATCGGACAGCGGGTCCGATCGGGGGCCGCCTCGACCTGCTGCAGGCCGTCGACGAGCAACCCGAGAAACACGGCGTCGTGGCTGAGCAGCGCGCGGTAGCCCAAGCCAAACTGGTCGCCGATGCTCTGGCAGGTCCCGCAGTAAAAGTGCTGCCAGTCGCTGCGTCCAGCGCAGTTCAACGCGGCGCGGCTGGGCCTCAGCGTCCCGAACATGCCGCGATCTCCGGTTGTTTGGTGTCCTGGTCCGCCAAGGTCATCGCCCGTTGCCAGCGCGCCCAGCCGCCAGCCCAGCCGCGACCCAGCTCGCGGCCCAGGCGGTCGGGAAACAACGCGTCGAGCTGCGCCTCGTCGAGCTCGCGCGGACACGCGGGGTGCATCAGCCAGCGCCACGCCAGGAACCCGTGGATCCAGCGCAACCAAGTCGGGACCATGCCCAGCTGTGCGAGCGCGTCCGTGAGGCCGTCGAGCTCGCCCGCGCCGGGCAGCATGGCCAGATCGATCCCGGCCGCGCACACGCCCCGGTACAGCGGGCCAAGCTCGGCGTCCACGAGCGCGCCTCGCCACAGCCTGGGCTCGACGCTCGCCAGCCGCACGCCAGGCCGACTAGCGACCAGGCCGTCGGCGGTGTCTTTGTGGAGATCCGCGAGCGCGTCGGCGCTCTGAATGTGCAGGCCCCAACGATAGAACGCAGCAGCCTCGCGGGCATTGACGGGGCGCGCCGCGTCTTCGGGGAGGCCGCCGATCATCGTGACCATGAGCAGCCACGCGCCGCTGATGTCGGCGGTCACGGCCTCGATCGCGGCCGGGTCGACCCGGGTTGGATCGCTAGACAGCAAGCGAACGGCGCGAACCTGGACCTCCCAGCCGAGCGCGATCGTGTCGAGCAGGTGATCGAGGCGCTCGCGCGAGCACGCCAGCGCGCGCAGGCGTTGGCCGAGCGCGGCCGCGAGCGCACAGCGGGGCTCGGCGGTGGCCGGCGCCGCGGCTCGCAGGGAGGCCAGCGTGGGCGCCAAGTAGGCCCGGGTCCGGCGGTCGAGCGCGATCGGATCGCGGTCGCGCGCCAGCGGTCCGCCGTGAAACTCGAGCGCGTCGATCACTTGGTCGTCGATCTTCGTGAGCAGCGAGAGCATCGCCGCGGCCTCGCCGACGGCCTCGGCGTGCAGCTGGCCGCCGAGCGCGGCGTAACAAGCACGCGCGAGGCAGGCGAGGCCGGCACACAGCATGCGGCTGCGGGGGCTGACGCTGGCGTCTGGATCGGCGGCGGCGATCAGGCCTGCGATCGGCCGCAGGTGATGCGCCGCGGTGAGCAGCAGCGCACGATCGAGTTGCGTCGCAGGGGAGCCCATGCGCCAAGCATATCGCGGCCCCACGCGGGAGCGTCGGGGCGCGCTCGGCCAGCCAGCCAAGCTGTCCGTCAGCGCGGGACAGGCAGCGCCCGCACGGCTTCGAGCTCGGGCAGCGTCGACGCCCCAGCGTAGGCGCTGTCGAAGATCAACAGCTCGCCATCTGGCCCAGCAAAGCGCGGCCGCAGATCACCGCGATCGTTGTCCGTCATCCGCACCACCGGCGCCGGCGTGTTCAGACCCAGCGCGAGCAACATGATCTCGAAGTGGGCGAGGGGTTTGTCGGGGTTGACCTCACCGACCGGCGCCGACCAGGCCGCGTGGCTACCCGTTGGCGAGATCGCTAGCTCATGGACCTTGCGGGGGAGCTCGCCCGCTACCACCTGGGCCTGGACCGTGCTCGCGTCGATCTGGGTCGCGGCGGCGAGATCGTAGCTGTCGGTCAGCGCGTCTTGCCACGACGGGTCATTGGCCGTGACCGTGAGCCTGACCAGGCGCGCGGCCTCGGGGGTGTCGACCACCGCGATCGCGGACAGCTGCGGGTTGGTCGACGGCAGCGCAAATACCTCGCGGATCGCCAGCGACGAAGCGTCTGCGCTTGGGAGCAAGCGCCCAACTGGCACGACCAGGGTCTGCAGCTCGTTGTCTTGGTTGGGGGCAGGGATCCGCACGAACACCAAGGCGTCGCCGTTGGGCGGGAGCGCGGCGAGATCGCCAGGCGAGGCCGGGTCGCTGTCGAGCGTGGGGCCGCCCTCGCGCGCGGCCGCGGCCGCCAAGCGCTGGGATCGGGCCCCGGCTGCGTCTGCGTAATTGAGCGAAGCGGGCACGACCACGATCTCGTCGTTGGCCCAGCGCAGCTCGTGCTCGCGCAGCTCGACGCCGTCGATGCGGACCTGCCGATACGCCCGCATTTTTGCGTCGGCCCACATCAGGTGGCCATCCAAGGCTTGGGCCGTGCGGCCGCTCGCGCGCGGGACCCCAAGCTCGCCGCGCCCGAGCCGACGGATCTGATCGCGCTTCTCGAACCCGCACGCGGGCCCAGACAGCACCCACAGATCTGCGACCCAGCGATCGGTGGGGATCAACAGGGCGTCGCCGGCTGGCGCGACGGCCATGCCCGCCGGGATCGTGACGGTGTCGGGCAGCCCGGTGCAGGCGAGGCGCTGGTCGAGCGCGTCAACGGCCACGACCGCGAGCGCGGCGTCGAAGCTGGGCGAGAGCTCGGCGCTCTCCCACGCGCTCTCGCGGCCGGTCTTGCTGCGCCAGCCCCCGCGGCCGCTTGCGAGCAACACCGCGCCATTGGCCAGCGGCCAGCCACGCAGCTGCTCGTAGGCGCCAGCGATCTCGCGCGGCGGTTGCTCGCCCTTTTCTGCCTCGGCGAGCTCGGTCCACGCGGCGACCTGCCGCCGCATGGTCTCTAGAGCCTTCTCGTACTCGACCACGTCCTCGACCGTTCCGGCGGATCCGAACCGGATCATGAGATCGTTGTCGGCCTGAAGGTCACGGGCCTTGGCGATCTCGGGCTGGCCAAACAGCGCGAGCAGCAGCCCGACTTGTTCGCCGGCCGGCTTGTCGTAGTTGACCTCCGGGACCACGCCGCCATAGCTGACGGTGTTGCCAAGATCGCCAACGGCGACCACAGCGAAGGTCGTGCCCAGCGGGATTGGCCCGGCGTCGGGGTTGACGCTGGCAAGGTCATACTGCTCGCCATGGGCCATGTTGAGCGCGAGGTAGCCGATCCCGTGTTGATCGGCGTACTCCACCATCGCCTCTAGATCGTTCAGGCTCGCGTCAAATTTCTGGCCCTGGCCGATCGCCTCGCCGACGCTGAGGTGATTGACGTCAAAGCCCTCGCGCTCGAGAAACCCCGCGAGCTCGGGCGTTGGCCCCACGATCAGCACCCGCGCCGGATCCTCGGCCTCGCCCTTGCCGCGGCCAAACATGAACCACGCCGCGCTCGCAACCCCGACGACGGCCACGACCGCGCCCACGCTCACGAGCGGCGAGGTCTTGGTCCGAGCGACGAGCGAGTCCGCGGGATCGATCACGGCAGCCATGCGCTGCCCATGGTGGCACGCACGCCCTCGAAAACCTACCGGTTCGTGCTGGCTGGCGGCGCGGTACTCGGAACCACGAACGCGCGAGCGATCGACACCGAGCCCAGCTCGTCGAGGGGCACCGACACCTCGCTCAGGACGATCCGACCATCCGCGCTGATCCGAGGCGTCGCGTCATTCAAGGGGTCGTCGTCGATGCGTCGAGGCTCGAGGGGCGCGCCGTGTAGGTCGGCGCTCAGCAACCGGGTCTCACCGTCGGCCTCGGCGGCGATCCAGACCGCCCGGCTGCCGTCCGCCGCGATCGCCATCGCCACGTAGGGTCCGATCGGGCCAAGGGTCTCGACGCTGAACGCGGGCTGGCCTGACTGAGCCCGGCCGGCGGACCCGTTCGCCAGCTCGACCAGCGGCGCGCTGCTGCGCAGCCGGTGCAGACACGGTTGGTCGCGCGCGGAGGCCTCGGATTCACAGCGCTCGGTCAGCAACAGCAGCTCGTGCGCGCCTGCGGGGCGGAGATCGAGGAGCGCGGCGGCCCCCGAGTCGGGATCGAGCGCGGGAAACAGCTCGTTCGCGCCAAGCTCCAGCCGCGGGAAGTGGCCCTCGTCCCCCTGCGTTCGCGGGTCAGTGTTCAGCAAGGTCACGATCTGCTCGAATCCCTGCTCGAGTCCCTGCTCGGGCCCCCCGATCGGCCGGGCGGCGACCATCGCCAGCAGCGTGTCATCGACCCACCACGGACCCGAGAACGCGGCGATCTGATCGACGCGCTCGCGCGGTTGCGAGCCTGGCTCGAACCAGTGCAGCCAATCATCGCCGTCGTGCCACGCCATCCGCCGCGCGGTGTTGGGTCGGCCGATCGCCCGCTCCCTGGCGGGCAAGGTCGCGCGAGCCTGGGCCAGGCAGTGGCCCTCGAGCGCGGCCTGCTCGTCAAACACGAACAGCTGCGTGGGGCTGCTTGGCGTCTCGCGCAGGACCAGCGAGGCGCCGTCTGGCGCGACCGAGATCTCGCTGCTGTCGGCGCTGAGCGAGCCGGGCAGGCCCACACAGCGCGAGCGTGTGCGCGACGGGTCGGGCTGGTCATCAGTCAGCGCCGCGAACGGCACGAACCACAGCGAGACCGAGTCTGCGAGCACCAGGGAGGCGCGCCGGGACTCGCCGACGCGCGGCCGCGCGGCGCGGGCTTCAACCAGGACACCGCCGCGGATCGGCGCGGCCCGGACCTGCTCCCACGCGCCCGCGAGGCTGCCCGGGACCACGCCCGGTGCAGGCCACAGCTGCGGCAGCTCGCGCCAGCGTAGTTGGTCCTCCATGTACGCCCGGCGGCGCTCGAGCAAGCCGCGGTTGGTCAACACTTGGCGCGCCTGCAGCTGCGCGCCGTGGCCCTCGGTCTGCCACAGCGCCTGCAAGTCGGGGTGCTCGTAGAGCGCCAGGCGCAGGCTCTCGATCTGCGCGCCCGAGCCTTCGTAGTCGAGCTCCGCGATCTCGGCGAAGCGCATGCGCGGACCCTGTGGGGCGAGGTCGCCCACGCTGAACACGGCGAAGTGGACTCCGGCTGGGGGCAGCGCGTCGATCCCCGGATCGTCGAGATCCAGCGCCCAGGCTTCGTCGCCAGGATCGAGGTCACCGAGCGGGAGCGCGATGAAGCCGTAGCCCTGCTGGTCGGCGTAGGTGATCGCCGCGAGATAGGCGGGCGTGTCTTCATCGAGGAGGTCGCGACCGAGCGCGATCGCGTTGGCCCGGCCGATCCGCGTGACCGAGAACCCGTCGACCTCCTCGAGCGCCGCCGCGGTCGCGACCGAGGCGTCGACGAGCATCAAACGCAGCGCGCTGTCAGACTCGCCGCGGCCGCGGTGGGGGCCAAAGCGATCTCGGGCTGCGAGCGCGAGCGCGACCACTAGCAGCAATCCGAATATCACGTAGTTGCGGGTTGCGGGTGTCAGTCGTTCGTCCACCGCTCCGGCCATCGTTGGCACTTGTACCACTGCGGTGGTTGCAGCTCAGGGCTGTGCGTACGACCGCGTGTGGGGGGATGCTTGCCAGCGCTCCACGGCTCCCCCGTACACGCGGGGATGAACCCCACCCCGGAAGTGGCCACCCCGTGACGCCTGGGCTCCCCCGCACACGCGGGGATGGACCGTCCAGGTTTCCAGTTCCAACGCTGTACAGCCTGGCTCCCCCGCACACGCGGGGATGGACCCCTCACGGCGTCGGCCGGTGGCGGCCGAGTCCCAGCGGCGAGCTCGCCGGGTCCATCCCCGCGTGTGCGGGGGAGCGAGAGCTGCAGAAGTTGCTTGCGCACGGGGGCAAAAGCAAGCTGCGGGCTTACGTTGAGGGCCTACGTTGAGGGCATGTTCACGAAAACCATGTTTGTCATCCTTCTCGCCGCCTGCGGCACCCACTCCAACGCGCCCGCGCCTGACGATCGCGAGCCGCCCGACCCGCCACAGATTGACCAACACTTCTGCTGCAACAGCGTCAACAGCACGGGGCACGGCAGCGGGCAAGGTTGCGTCGCCATCAACAAAGAGAACATCAACACCTGTGCTGAGATCTTGTACTGCGCTAGCAACTGGACGAAGAACAGCGACGGCGACGTGAAATGCCTAAACTAGTGCCCCGTCGGCTCCCCCGCACACGCGGGATGGACCCGATCGCGGCTCCCCCGCACACGCGGGGATGGACCGACCACCCCGAGAGCGCCCCTGGCCCAGCACCGGAGGGGGTCGACCACCCCCCCAGCCCCCCAGGACCCGACCCGTCCGCGACGCGATCCCCCCTCAGATCACCTCCGACCCAACGCGGGAGCAACGCGACCACCCCCAAAAATGCCCCTGGCCCAGCACCGGAGGGGGTCGACCACCCCCCAAACCCCCCAGGACCCGACCCGTCCGCGACGCGACCCCCCTCAGATCACCTCCGACCCAACGCTGGACCGACGCGACCGCCCCAAAAAACGCCCCTGGGCCAGCGCCGAGGCCGCTCGACCACCGACAAAACCGCCCTCGCCGCGATGATCGAGCAACACGACCACGTCGAATTCCGCCCCCGACCCGTCCTCGACGCCACCCGACCGGGCTGACTCGCGCTCGCCAGCCGCCCCGCGAGTGACTCGACCGTGGCGATTTTTGCCCCACACCCACCGTCCGTGTCGAGCGACCACGGCGAAATTGCCCACACTCCGGCCGGCGAGCGAGTCGACAATGTTGACATTTGCCCCGCACGCTCCGAGCACGCCGATCGCCTAGCAATCCAGCTGCCCTTGTCCCGTTTCGACCCAGGTCGTCTCGCGTTTGTCATCCTGGGCCTCGCTCGGTAGAAGCGTTCGTAATGCTGCTATCTCTCAGTTCATTGTTCGCTCTTTACATCGCCACACCGGGCCGCCGAATCTATGCACTTGGGGGCGTCCGCAAGCTCGCCGAGGCTGCAAACCTGCCCGAGTTGGTCGAGTCGATCGACGTCGCCATAGCCCATGATCGCAACGCGCTCGAGATGGACGCGGCGCGCCGCCGCGCCAGGACCACGAAAGCGCCGCCGGTGCGCGACAAGGATCAGGCCGTCGACAACACGCTCGTGACTCTCGCCGCTCTACTATCACACTATGCGCAATCCGAGGTCGAGCCCTCGACCGCTGCATCGATCCTGGCGACCCTGTTTCCAGTTAGCGTCTCCCACCACACCCAATTGCCGTTCGTCGAGCAGTCCGCGGCCAACGAGCGAGTGCTGTCGGTGCTCGAGGGGCCCACCCACAAAGCGTGGTTGGACGCGCACGGCATCACCCCGTTGACCAAGCAGCTGCGCGCGAAACATGAGGAGTTCGCGGCGGCGCTCCGGTTCCGCGACGCCCAGACCGCGCCGAGCTGGGACGACGTCAAAGCTGCGCGCGAGATCGGCCAGGATCTCTATCTGAAGGTTGTCGTGCAGATCCTCGCGAGCTTCATCGACGATCCCGACCAACGCAGCGCCATGATGCAGCCGATCTGGGCCCAGAACGAACAGATCCAGGCATACCGTCGGCAGCGGCGACGACCGGTCGACATCAACCCAGACTCCGGCGAACCGCTCGAAGACGAAGACCAAGACGGGGCCGACGTTCAAGCCGAGGCAGAGCCGGAGCCACCAGCCGAACTGCAGATTGACGCCAACCCCAACAACGAGGGTTGAAGGTCACCACGCGACACGGGCCCTGACCGCCAGCGCGTGGACGCAGGGTCCGCGTCGTCGAGAGCTACCCGGCGACGCACCAACAGGCCGCGACGCCATCTTCGTCGGCCATGCACCCGGTCGAGATCGGGGTCGCCAAGCTCGACGCGCACAAGCTATCGCAGTCATACACAACCCAGACTTGGCCGGTGTCGCAATAGCCAAGCTCGGTGTCGGACTCGCAGGCCGTCGTCGCTGGTGCGCAGGCGCCCGGCTCGGGCACGCACGCACAACTCTCGAGCGGGCCATCTACGACGCAGCCCATGGACAACATCGCGGGGCCGAGGTCGGCGCAGCTCTCCTCGCAGCTGCGGTCGACCCAGACGTTGTCGACACATTCGCGGACCGTTTCGTCGTCGAGACAGCTGGGGTAGGGGGAGCGGCATGGATCGCCGGCCTGATCGAGGAGCGGCGGGTACCCGTCATCGGGCGCGCAGGCACAGCACGCGAGGATGAGCAGCGTCGCCAGGCGGCGCCTCATTCCGTCGGCTCCGGTGTCTGGGGGATCGGTCCCGGGGCGGCCCGCACCGTGAGCTCGGCGGTCTGGATCTCGTGCCCCCCATGTCCCACAAATAGTTCGTAGCGACCCGGCACGAGGTCGAGCACTGACTTGCCTCGGTCGCCGGTGAAGACGAGCAGGAATCCCCCGGAGGCTGGAGGCACGTCGCCGTAGGCCGGGTCCCCAACCAGGACCGGCGTCTCGAGATCCTCGTCAAAGCACGGTGCGATCCCCCCCTCCTGCTCCGTGGTCGTGAGCTCGTAGAAGCCACGCTCGGTGATTGTGAGCACCCGAAACGCTCCTATCCCCCGGGAAGTACCCCACACGTCGGGGGCCGCGCAGTCGATCTCGATTGTCTCCGACCATTGCAAGTCGCCGGTTTGAGGCAAGTCGGGGTGGTCGCAGGTATTGAAGGCTCCGTAGGCGTGGGGCGCCTCGGCGAAGTAGAGCGCCTGCGCTTCTTCTATTGTCATGTCGTAGGTCTGCTCGAACGCCTCGCGCGAGCTCCCGCGTGCGCGCAGGAGCTCTCGATAGAGCTCGAGTCCGTGAGTCTCGAGTAACCAGCGAGAAAAGTGGCCTGCGGTGCTGTAGCGTAGCCAGGGCGGATCGAGGTCGAGATTGTCGACCGGGGCCGTGTTGCCGAGGATGGTTCGATCGCCTTTGAGCGCCTCCGCGGCCCCCTCACTCCAAAACGGCTTGGGATCGGCGAACGTGTCGACTACCGCGTGCACGAGCTCGTGCTCAATCGAGAGGGAATCGGCGTAGACGGCCCCACGACGGTAGCAGCCGAGGTCGATTCCCTCAGGGCACCACTCTGACTCGGCGAAGGGCTGCGAATTATCCCAGAGGTACACGTCGATCGGATTTGGGATAGTGGTCGCCAATAGCTCCTCGAGGTCCGTGACCATATGTTCGTAGTGGTCGAGGTTGCCCTGGCACAGGAGGCCACCCGAGGCTGTCCCGACCCGCAGGTGCTCGGTCTCATACCGCAGTTTCGGTAGATCGTCGCACCCCAGGATGCAGACCACGGCCGCGGCCGCGGCACATGTGGTCGGGGTCGGCTTTGTCTGAAGAGTCACGCCCGTCCGATCTCAATTTCCCGTGCCGTCGCCTGTGCCGTCGTCGCCCGCAGTCCCTTCCAGCGGCGGCGGGGCACACAGCGCGAGGGGCGACCAGGTTCCGCCGCCCTCGGTGCACTGGATCGCGGCGAGGTTCTCATCGGGGCCGCACTTGGGTTGACAGTTCAAGCCGAACGGACCCGTACAGCACCTGACCGCGCCACCGCCCTGGGGACACTCTGCACACGGTATGCCTTCGTTGCAACCGCCGCCGCCCCTGCACGCAGCGAAGCTGAACGACAAGATCGCGGCGACCAGGTATGCCGGGATAGCCCTTCGGCGAGTCCCGCTTCTCGGCTTGGATGTGTGCTCAATGTGCATTTGTTTCACGCTATCAGCGCACCCGATTGGGCGTCAAGATTAAGAGGTATCGGCGCGAACGTTGCGGGCCGAAGTCATCCGGTCGACTCCGATGTCTGGGGATTGGTCCTGACGCGGGCCTCAGTCGTGGCATGCGATGGTGCCGTTGTCCTTGCCCCACGTGTTTCCGCAGTAGAGGACGCTCAGGCAGGTATTGATCTGCTCCTTGTTGATCGCTACGCAGTTCTCGCCGGTCATGTTTTTGAGGTCGACGGACGAGCAGCAGAAGTGCTGCTCGACCTGTTCGTCGTCCGGGGGCTCGATCTCGTCGGGCGCGTCCGGCGGGTTGGTGGTGATGCCACACGCGGCGAGGATTGCCATGATGGTGAGCTTGATTGCGTACATGGCAGAACCGTAGGCCGCGCGAGCGCGGAGGCCACGGGCTGCGGTCTGCATGTATCGCCGTTCACCTGCTGCCCACGCGCCGAGTTTGCGCCATACGTGCGGCCGGTCCGCACGCGGGCCCCGTCTTCGCCCTCTTCGCCCTCTTGCTCGCCTGCACTCCCCCGGGCCCGCCCGCCCTCAGTGCACTGAGGGCGGTTGACAGGTCAAGCCGAACGGACCGGTTCATGGCGGCAAGAATCGACGTAGCTGTCGGCGAAGCTTGGTGAGCGCCCGCTGATGTAACGCGCGCTCGCTCGCCTCCGTGCGCCCGGTGAGCCGGGCGATCTCACCATACGACAGCCCTTCGGCGCGCCGCCGCACGACGAGGCGCTGCGGTGTTGGCAAGCGGGCGATGGCTTTGTTGGCGGCGCTCAATTGTTTGGCCCTGGCCACGGCCTGGCTGGGGCTGGTTCGTGGGTCCACCAAGCGGGCCTCGCGAGAGAGGGGCTCGAGGCGCTTGCGGAACCGAGCACTCAGGCTCTTCTTTCGGATGACCACGCGTAGATATGGTCTGATCGAGCTGTACCGGGGATCAAACGGTGGCCGTGCGAGCAGCTTCATGATCGCTTCTTGGGCGACGTCCTCGCTCAGATCGCCCGCGTGGCACCGCCTGGCGTAAGCTGAGGCCCAGTCCAGGTGTCGATCAACGAACACCTTCTCCGCCTCACGATCCCCCCCGAGAATGAGTGCCAACAGTTCAGCGTCGGTTCGCTCCACGGCGTCGACTCTATCACAGGGTGGCTGCACGTCGGAGGTCGAGAAGGGCCGCTCGATCGACCGCGCGTTCTTGGTGGCGCAGCTGTTGGGCAAGCGGCACGACGACGCGGAGCCGGTCGTGGTGGCGGCGCGCTACGAGCTGCAGCGCAAGATCGGGGCCGGCGGGTACGGGACGGTGTACGAGGCCGAGGATCGCCAGCTGCGTCGGCGCGTGGCGCTGAAGGTGCTCGAGCTCGAAGGCAGCGATCTGGCGACGCGCGAGGGCCAGCTCCTCGCGCAGCTCGATCACGCCAACGTCGTGACGATCTTCGATCATGGGGTTGGGCCCGATTACCGGTACTTGGCGATGCAGCTATTGGAGGGGCCGGGGCTGCGTCGCGCGTGTGCTGGCATGTCGCCCGCGCAGACGATCGCCAAGTATGTCGAGGCCGGTCGCGGGCTCGCGGCGATCCACGCGAGGGGGCTGGTCCATCGGGACTTCAAGCCCAGCAATGTTCGCATCGGCCCGCTCGGGCAGGCTGTCGTCGTTGACTTTGGCCTCGCCCGGCACCTCGACACGCTCGAAGCCGACCCGCGGGAGCTCGGGGTGTTCGTGGGCACAATCGACTATGCGCCACCCGAGCGGCTGCTGGGGTATCCCGGCGACCACCGGTCTGATCAGTTCTCGTTTTGTGTCGCCCTGTGGGAGGCGCTCAGCGGCGTCAGTCCGTGGCCGTGCAGCGGGTCCACGACTTGTGAACAGCGGATCCTGGCGTTTGGGGCAGACATCGTGGGGACGCCAGGCGGGGGCTGGCGGGTGGAAGAGGCGCTGCGTCGCGGGCTGTCGCTCGAGCCCGCGGATCGGTATCCCGACATGGCGGGTCTTCTGGCCGAGCTCGCCCCCGCGCGCAGGTGGACGCGGCGGGATCTGCTGCTCGCTGCGGTCCCGGCTGTGTTCGTCGCGGCTGTGATGACGCAGTTGATGCCGTCGCCGGCCGGGGGGGCCTCGTCCGAGTTCGTCGCCAACGCGCACGTGAGTTGCTTGGGGTCGGTCGCGCTGGTGATGGCGCGCGAGGGCAGGGCGGATGCGGCGTTGATGCGGTTAGAGTGGGCGAAGCCGATCAACGTGAGCGTTGAGACGTCTCGCGGACTGGCCATCACCAGCGGGCACGTTGCGCTGGAGTTCGAGCGAAGCGTCGCCTTGTATCCGGATGCAGCCGACGCGTGGCACTTGGCGGCTTTCTATGCTCGACGTGTTGGCGATGTCGATCTCCAAGATTTCGCCCGCGAGCGGGGCTACGCGCTCGGCAGCGCCATCTACAACTCGTCTGCGTTGAAGCAGGTCACGGTGCCATCCTCGTTGCAGACCCCGTCGTTACACCAGTAGAGCACTCCGCCACAGCCAGCCCCCGGCCAGCATGGGCCGCCGTTCTCGCAGCAGATTCCGTACGCTTGCGGGTTGTCATGTGGCGCGAAGTCGGCACACAGCCCAGCCGCGCACGCGTCATCGAGCGGCGCATAGGCGGCGACCTCCCCGGTTTGAGGGTTCACGATCTCGCCGTAGATAACCGTGAACGCCTTGGTACCCACTAAACACGGCGCAGTGCCCTTCATCCTGATCGCGTTGTTGCTTGGGCTGTAGCAGACGTCAGCGAGCAGCTTGGGCACGTTCGCAGGCGTGTACTCGCACGCCCCCGGCACCGACGTACACAGGTAGCGATACTCGGCGTCCGCGGTCAGTGGCACGGCGATCAAGGCCAGCGTGAGCAGTGTGAATACGGTCCGGTGCATGGGGCCCGAGCTTACTCTGATCTGCGCCGGGGCTCGGTGAGGCTCGGCGTCGTGCGGTGGGGCCACGCAGGAGCCCGATCGAGCGCCGGCTAGGATTACGTGGGCGGGTTATCCGGCGACGCACCGACACGCCGCTCGCCCAGCTATGGCCGCGGTTGGGGACGTGGCGCTGCAATATGACGGGATCGTGGCCTGCTCGGACTAACCACGGCGGCGTCCGGTGCCGCAAGAGATGCCGAGCCTGGGTGGTTTCACCAGCCGCGCCCCCTGCCCACCCTGGACCCATGCTGACCAAGACGATCCTGTTCGCCATCCTTGCCGCGACGTGCGGCGTCACCCCTGCCCACGCTGAGAACATTCAGAGCGCGGCGCCCGATGAGCCCGACATCCGGCCGCCGGGCGACGACCCCAAGGAGCAGCTGTTCTGCTGTGAGACGGTCGACCCCAAGACCGCGAGCGGCGAGGGTTGCAAGATCCTCCCCAAAGAACACATTTTGCTGTGCCAGACCATCCTCGCATGTGGCGACGTTTGGACGCTGCACGATGGGAAGGCCGCGTGCGGAAAGTGATCATCACTCCCAGCATGAGAACGTCTTGTCCTCCGGCACGCGGCGCAGCGGATCAACACCTATCTGAGCGTCCTCTACTGCGCGGACTCGTGGGGCAAGGACAACGGCACCGTGGTCTGCCACGACTGAGCGATGTCATGCGCGCCGCAACACTCACGCTCGCCATCCTCGCCGGCTGCGCCCAGCCCGGCCCACAGCCCTGCGTGCAGCCGGCCCCGGCCACGCCCGCCCCGACGCCCGCCCACAGGCAGCACCCCGAGGGCGGCAACGACCAGCACTTCTGTTGCGCCCACGTCGAGCGCGAGAGCCTCACGGGTACCGACTGCATGGCCATCGGCGTGGAGTCGATCAACGCGTGTGAGCGGGTCCTCTACTGCGCGGAGCGGTGGACGAGGCAGGGCGACACGGTCGCGTGCGTCGGTGAGCACCCGTGCCCCGGCGTCTACGTGATCCAAGACGGCGTTGTCACTTGCGCTGATTAAGCCCCCGCGGGCGCCTGGGTGTTCGCGGCCAGCGCTCAGTACGATCGGCACCCCGGCTCGATCGACTCGAGCTTGTCGGGCCAGCCCTCTCCACAGCCCCACAGTTCGTTTTGGACCGCGGTGATCGCTTCGTAGAGTGGGACGATGCCCTCGAACAGGCAAAAGAGCGCAAGCTCGATGCTGCGCTCGCCCGCCCAAAGGGTCACGGTCCCGCCCGCGTCAGGGGCTCCGCAGGACCCCATGTAGTTGACGGGTGTTCGGTCGTCGAAGTCGGCGGTTGCCAACTCGACATCGAGGGCTGCCGACGCCTCGGGCGTGAGGGTGCCGCGGTTCTCGAAGGAGAATACCCCGTCACTGAAGAAGCAGAGCTGTTGGACATGCCGTCCCTGCCGGTAAAAATGCGAGGCCGCGCATGTGTAGTAGGCCCAGGTTCCAGAGTGGCTGATCAGCTCGTCGCCAATCGGCTCGGGGGCTTCTTGGTCGGGCGGATCGTCAACGGGCTCCGTCGCGCAACCGGTGGTGAGGGCGAGCAGGGCGGCGAGGAGAAGTTTGGTGGCCGGCGAACGCTCCCGCGTGTCAAGGCGTCCGCGAGCGGTCGAGACTTCCTCGCGCGAGCTGATGAATGTCTCAGTCTGGTTCGGCACAGCAGCACCTCAGCGTGTTGGAGAACAGCCAATCGATTGGAGCGTCGCAGGTGGTAGCGACGGCGCCGCCCGTGTATGCGTCGGCGCAGAGTTCGGTGCCGCCGAGCGCGAACACTTGGGTCGCCATGTCGCAGGTCTTGGGGTTGCAGTACTTGGGGTCAGCGGGGCACGCGTTCGCCACACACTCCAAGCCTTCGGCGGCGCAGACCTCGTCGCAGCTTTGCCAGTCGACGTCGTCCGTGACGCAGGGCGCCCACTCGGGCGTCGCCGACGGAACTTCATCGCCATCACCGTCGCTGGCCTGGCGGACACCGCAGCCGACCATGAGTGCAGTGACCACAACGAGCGCCGTGGACCACCGCATCAGTAGCCCCTTGCGTTGAGACCGACCGGGTACGCGGCCTTGGGTGTCGGCAGCGGATCCTCGCATGAAAACGTCCTTTCCTCCGGCACGCAGCGCCACACTGGGCTCGGATTGTCGGGTGCGACTGCATCGTACCAGAGGATGTCCGTGCAGCCATCGCCGTCGAAGTCCTCGGCGTACGGCACATAGTCGCCAGCGACCTCCAACGCGCGCACTTCGACGGCCGGACCGTCGAAGTACCACATCCAACTCAGTCCACCGGCGAGCTCGGCTGCGGGTCGGTACCACAGGATGTCGTCATCCGCGTCGCCGTCGAAGTCACCGACGATCGGGTGATACTCGCCATCGACGGCAAACAGATAGCTGTTGAACTGAACCTCGAGCGGGCTCGAAGCCAGCGATCTGGCGACGCGGGAGGGCCAGCTCCTCGCGCAGCTCGATCACCCCGGCCTCACGTCTGGCGCAAACTGGGGGCGCTATCGGGCGACGAACGGCCATACATGCTGCCCACCGCCGATGGTCGTGCCCCCGCGCTGCCTATGGTGTTGTCATGTTTGCAATCAAGCACACCAGCATCGCAATCCTCGCCGCGTGCGGGCGAGACGTCCTCGCGCGAGCTGATGAATGTCTCAGTCAGGTTCGGCACAGCAGCACCTCAGGGTGTTGGAGAACAGCCAATCGATTGGAGCCTCGCAGGAAGTGGCGACGGAGCCGCCAGCCAAAGCGTCGGCGCAGAGCGCTTCGTCGTCGAGGGCGAACGCCTGGGTGGCCATGTCGCACGGCTTGGGGTTGCAGTATTTGGGGTCAGCGGGACACGCGTTCGCCACACACACCAAGCCTTCGGCGGCGCAGACCTCGTCGCAGTTTTGCCAGTCGACGTCGTCCATTACGCAGGGCGCCCACTCGGGCGTCGCCGATGGAATTTCATCGCCGTCGCCGTCGCTGACCTGGCGGACACCGCAGCCGAGCAATAGCACAGTGGTCACGACGAGCGCAGTGGACGACCGCATCAGTAGCCCCTCGCGTTGAGACCGACCGGGTATGCGGCCTTGGGTGTCGGCAGCGGATCCTCGCACGAAAACGTCCTTTCCTCCGGCACGCAGCGCCACACTGGGCTCGGATTGTCGGGTGCGACTGCATCGTACCAGAGGATGTCCGTGCAGCCATCGCCGTCGAAATCCTCGGCGTAGGGCACGTAGTCCCCAGCGACCTCCAACGCGCGCACCTCTACGGCCGGGCCGTCGAAGTACCACATCCAACTTACTCCACCGGCGAACTCGGCCGCGGGTCGATACCAGAGGATGTCGTCGTCTGCATCGCCGTCAAAATCGCCGACGATCGGGTGATACTCGCCATCGACCGCAAAGAGGTAGCTAATGAACTGGATGTCGGCCAGGTTGCCGTCTGCTAGCCACAGCCAATCGGCCGCCGACCCCGGCGCATACCAAAACAAGTCCGTCCGGCCATCCCCGTCAAAGTTGCCCACGATAGGCAGGTACTCGGAACCGGGAGCGACACCCAATTGTGCCACGGACTTCGGCCCCGACTTCTTGACTGGAACCATCGGCCTGAAGATCCACGTGTCCGTCGTCGCGGTGCGCGGCTCGAACCAGACAATGTCCGCCGTGTCC